>NZ_JBGLQU010000007.1:0-185323 GCF_041402625.1 Aeromonas sp. S19(2024) | reverse complement strand
TAGCGCCGATGGTAGTGTGGCATTCGCCATGCGAGAGTAGGACACTGCCAGGCACCCAATACAAGAAACCCCGCTCACTCGAGCGGGGTTTTTTATTGCCTGAAATTCAGCCCTCACTGGAGGGCAAACGGGCACTATGGTGCTGTTTCTCGCCGTGTTTTCTGATACTCGCATTCATCATCCCAGCCAATATCGACTTGTTTGTGGCTTGTCTCTGCTCAACATCTATTCGAAAGCCTGCGTTCTGGATATAAAAAGCACAGAATGTGATGCTTCTACCTTTCTTGTCATGCCTGCTCTGGTTTAATTCCCGGGTCCACATCGATGGACCAAGGAATCACAATAATTTGAGGAATGGACACATGTTCAAAAGAACAGTAACGATGATGCTGGCGGCGGGAACCCTGGTATTAGGCGGTTGCGCATCCAATGGTGCTGCAGAGCAGGCGGCGGCGGACAACAGTGACTTCGGCGGCAAGTCCATCTACCTGCGTGGTGAGATGAACGACTGGATGGCCACCGACGAAAGCAAGGTCGTCAAGGTTGCCGACAAGCTCTACATGGCCAAGGGGACGCTCAAGAAAGAGTGGGCTCCTTACAAGTTCAAGTTTGCCGACTCCGGCTGGAGTTGTGGCACCAACTTCGGTTACAAGAGCCCGAGCGATGGCGTTGCCGTGCTCGGCGGGGAACCTGTACCGGTCAACCCGTGCTCCAAGTATGAGGACATGAAGTTCTCGCCCGAGGCGGATGGCGTCTATGAGTTCTATCTGAATATGGCGGGTGAGACACCGAGCGTATACGTCAAGAAACCCTGAGATAGTCTCTCGCTTTAAATCTCTCGGAAATTGAACCGGTTAAATGCCCTGGCCCAGAAATCTGCTGGCCGGGGCATTTTTTTAGGATAGAATCGGCGCCCTTACGACGGATAAATCACAACATATTGTGTTTTAAGTCCTTAAACTTACTACTGGTAGTATTTTTGTCACGATATTGCCCCATTCACAGGAGGTTGATTGACCATGGCTAAATCCATTCCGGTACTGGAGGGCGTCACCGCCAGCCGCCAGATCCCTCTGCAGGAGACGTCTCTCGAGATCTGGGACAGCAAATATCGTCTCAAGAGCAAGGATGGCGCCCCCATCGACGGCTCCATCGACGAGACCTACCAGCGTGTCGCTCGCGCGCTGGCTGCGCAGGAGCGCGAACCCGACACCTGGTATGAACCCTTCCTGTGGGCCCTGCGCAATGGTGCCATTCCAGCGGGCCGTATCACCTCCAACGCCGGGGCGTTTGAGCACAAGCCGGCGACCTCCACCATCAACTGCACCGTCTCCGGCACCATTGAGGATTCGATGGACGATATCCTCGGCAAGGTGCACGAGGCGGGGCTGACCCTGAAGGCGGGTTGCGGCATCGGTTACGACTTCTCGACCCTGCGACCGCGTGGAGCCTTCGTCTCGGGAGCGGGGGCCTATACCTCCGGGCCGCTCTCCTTCATGGATATCTACGACAAGATGTGCTTTACCGTCTCCTCTGCCGGTGGCCGTCGTGGCGCCCAGATGGGCACCATGGATATCCGTCACCCCGACGTCGTCGAGTTCATCCAGGCCAAGCGGGAGGATGGTCGGCTGCGTCAATTCAACCTCTCCCTGCTCATCACCGAAGAGTTCGTCAGTGCGGTGAAAGAGGATGCACCCTGGCAACTGATCTTCCCCTACACCGCCAAGGAGGTGGAGCAGGATGGCATCGCGCTGGATGACCCTGCGAGGGTGGTCTGGGCGGACTGGCCCAACAAGGAGGGTGTGGTGATCAACGAGCTGGGCCAGGTGGCCTGCAAGGTCTACAAGACCCTGCCCGCGCGCAAGCTGTGGAACGTCATCATGACCTCTACCTACGACTATGCGGAGCCCGGTTTCATCCTGATCGACAAGGTGAACCAGATGAACAACAACTGGTTCTGCGAAGAGATCCGTGCCACCAACCCCTGCGGTGAACAGCCTCTGCCGCCCTATGGGGCCTGCCTGCTGGGCTCGGTCAACCTGACCACCTTCGTGCGCAATCCCTTCACCGAGCAGGCCGCCTTCGACTGGCCAGCGTTTCGCAAGGTGGTGGCCATCTTCACCCGCATGCTCGACAACGTGGTGGAGATAAACCAGCTGCCGCTGGCCAAGCAGCGCGAGGAGATCACCGCCAAGCGTCGCCACGGCATGGGCTTCCTGGGGCTGGGCTCGACCCTCACCATGCTGCGCATCAAGTACGGCTCTGCGGCCTCCGTCGCCTTCACCGAACAGGTCTCCCAGGAGCTGGCGATGACCGGCTGGCAGGAGTCTCTGCGTCTGGCGAAGGAGAAGGGGCCGGCCCCCATCATGGAGCAGGAGTTCGAAGTCACCGGCAAGATGCTGCGTCTGCGCCCCGAAATGGCGGCAGATGGCATCAAGCTCGGCGACAAGGTGAAGGGCAAGGTGTTGCATGCCCGCTACAGCCGCTATATGCAGCAGGTGGCCGAGGTGGATCCTGCTCTGGTAGCCGAGCTGGCCGAGGTGGGTGGACGCTTCACCCACCACAGCAGCATAGCGCCGACCGGTACCATCTCCCTGTCGCTCGCCAACAACGCCAGCAACGGCATCGAGCCGAGCTTTGCCCACCACTACAGCCGCAATGTCATCAAACCGGGCAAGAAGAGCAAGGAGAGCGTGGATGTCTACTCCTTCGAGCTGCTGGCCTATCGGGAGCTGGTGAACCCGGCCGCCATGCCCTATGCCGAGGAGGAGGGTAGCCGCCTGCCGGATTACTTCATCACCGCGGACGACATCACGCCGACCGGGCACGTGGATATCCAGGCGGCGGCTCAGCGCTGGATCGACTCCTCCATCTCCAAGACCGCCAACGTGCCGACCGATTTTCCGTTCGAGCAGTTCAAGGATATCTACCTCTATGCCTCGGACTCCGGCCTCAAGGGCTGTACCACCTTCCGCTTCAACCCGGCCGCCTTCCAGGGCGTGCTGGTGAAGGAGAAGGATCTGGAGAACACCAGTTACGAGTTCACCCTGGAAGATGGCACCGTCATCACGGCGAAGGGAAACGAGGAGATCGAATACGATGGCGAGCTGCACACCGCCGCCAACCTCTATGACGCCTTGAAAGAAGGCTATTACGGCAAGTTCTGAGGACGAGACATGGTCAAGAAGATCGACAGAAAAATCGTCGCCTACAAGGTAAAAACCCGGGATGAGCCGCAAGATGCGCCGACGCCCAAGGATGACGTGGTGCACATGCATGAAACCGTGCTGCGCCCGGAGCGGTTGATGGGCACCACCTACAAGCTGAAAACGCCGGAGCATGTCTCCGAGCACTCGCTGTTCATCACCATCAACGACATCATTCTCAACGAGGGCACGGTGCACGAGACCCGGCGCCCGTTCGAGATCTTCATCAACTCCAAGAGCCTGGAGCACTATCAGTGGATAGTGGCGCTGACCCGCATCATCTCGGCGGTGTTTCGCAAGGGAGGGGACGTCACCTTTCTGGTGGAGGAGTTGCGCTCCGTGTTCGATCCCAAGGGGGGGTACTGGAACAAGGGCAAGTACGTGCCCTCTCTCATCGCCGAAATTGGCAACGTGATCGAAACCCATCTCACCGAGATCGGCATGCTCAAGGTGCCCGGGCTGGACGAGCACCAGCAGGCGTTCCTGGCCGAGAAGCAGGCGCAATTGCAGGCACAGCAACAGGCAGAAGAGCAGCCGGCGGGCAGCGGTTTCCCACCCAGTGCCGCGCTCTGCTACAAGTGCCACACCAAGGCGCTGGTGCAAAAGGATGGCTGCATGACCTGTCTCAATTGCGGGGATTCCAAGTGCGGTTGAGGTGCTGATTGCCACCAAAGGCCGGCAACATGCCGGCCTTTTCGTTGCTGATTTTATGTTCGAACGACGCCCGTGATGGCAGCGATTTGTTGCGCACCGGTAAATTCGGGCGTAGCGTTGGGGGTAATAAAACTGTCACGGCCGTGTGGTTTCAATGACATCTGAGATTCACACACGTGGCACCTTCAGTGCCAAGGAGGATGCTTATGGACAACACGGACCGAAAGCTGTTTATCCTGGATACCAACGTTCTGCTTCACGAACCCCTCGCCATCTACTCCTTCAAAGAGCACGACGTGCTCATCCCCATGACGGTGCTCGAAGAGCTCGACAACATCAAGGATCGCCAGAAGGACGTCAGCCGTGATGCCCGCATCGCCATCCGTGCCCTGGAAGATGTGTTCCGCGATGCGACTCCGGAGCAGATAGTGCAAGGAGTGGCACTGGCCGGCGAGGCGAGCGGCCGTATCTCCATCTTCAGCGATCACCATCTGCCCCAGGATGCCGAGGTGTTCACCGACAAGGAGGCGGACAACCGCATCATCAACGCCGCCCTCTATCTGCAAAAGCACGAGATGAAGCGTCAGGTGGTGCTGGTCACCAAAGACATCAACATGCGCCTCAAGGCCAAGGGAGCAGGTCTTGCCCATGTGGAGGATTACCGCAGCGACCAGCTCATCGACGACATCCGCCTGCTCGCCAAGGGCTTCCAGGTGGTGCCCGGCAGCTTCTGGGAGCGGGTCGGCGAGTGCGACAGCGAAACCCATGGCCGCGATACGGTCCACGTCATCGATGCCAACCTGCTGGAGGGAGTCCACGTCAACCAGTACCTGCTGGACGAGGAGAACTTCTTTGCCGCGCGGGTACTGAGCCACGACGGCAACAAGATCCGCCTGAAAGATCTCGGCCGCGAGCGGCTGATGTCCCGCAAGGCCTGGGGGGTGCACCCCAAGAACGTCTATCAGGGCATGGCGCTGGATGCCCTGCTGGATCCGCACATCGACCTGGTGATCCTGACCGGCCCGGCGGGCTGCGGCAAGACCCTGCTCGCCATGGCGGCGGCGCTGGAGCTGGTGATCGAGAAGGGGATCTACGAGAAGGTGATCGTCACCCGCAATACCCCGGAAATTGCCGAGAGCATCGGCTTCCTGCCCGGCACCGAGGAGGAGAAGATGATGCCCTGGCTGGCGGCGGTGACCGACACCCTGGAGGTGCTGCACAAGCAGGACGAGAACATGAGCGGGTCGCTCAGCTACATCATGGAGAAGGCCAATATCCAGTTCAAATCGGTCAACTTCATGCGCGGGCGCAGCATCCAGAACACCTTCGTGCTGCTGGACGAGTGCCAGAACCTGACCGCGTCCCAGATCAAGACCATCATCACCCGCTGCGGGGAGGGGACCAAGATCGTCTGCTCCGGCAACCTGGCTCAGATCGACTCCAACTACCTGAGCCCGGTGACCTCGGGTCTGACCTACATCGTCGAGCGGTTCAAGGACTTCGACGGCAGTGCCAACATCTTCCTGAACGGGGTGGTGCGCAGCAGGCTGGCTTCGTTCGCCGAGGAAAATCTCTGATTTGACGGGATCTCTGCATGAGAAAGGGGAAGCCGGACGGCTTCCCCTTTTTTGATCCCGCCTATCTCATGCCTCTCTCGGTCGGCCCAGGTAGCGCAGCAGCCCGGGGTGATCGCTGCTGTGCAGGATATCCGGCTTGCCCTGCAAGGCGATGCGCCCTGCGTCGATGAAAAGCACCTGATCGGCGATGAGCTGGGCATCCTCGGGGTTGTGAGAGACCATCAGCACGGTGATGCCCTGCTCGCAGGCGAGGCGGGCGACCTCCGCCAGCATCTCCCGGCGCAGGGCCGGATCGAGGGCCGAGAAGGGCTCGTCCAGCAGCAGCAGCGGCCTGCCCCGCACCAGGGCGCGGGCCAGCCCCACCCGCTGCTGCTGGCCGCCGGAGAGCTGCTCCGGCAGGCGCGTCAGCATCTCCCCCAGGCCCACCTTGTCAGCGGCCTCCTGCACCTGCCTTTTCTGGGCCGGATTCAAGCGCAGGCCGGGATGCAGGCCGATGGCGATGTTGTCGAACACCGACAGGTGCAGGAAGAGGTTGTGATCCTGGAACAGGGTGGTGACCGGGCGCTCGGCGGGGCCCAGTGACAGCAGATCCTGGCCGTCGAAGGTGAGGGTGCCCGACTCCACCGGCACGAAGCCCGCGATCATGCCGAGCAGGGTGGACTTGCCGGCGCCGCTCGGACCGATGAGGGCGGTGATCTCCCCCTTGGGCAAGGTCGCACTGAAGGTCACCTGCCAGTCGGGATAACTGGTGACCAGTTCCTCAATTACCAGCATGTTTGGCTCCTGAATGTCGTTTTATAGAACAACAAGTAAGAAAAATTGATGAAAGGCAGCGTGAGTGACTGCCCCAAGGGGCGCCCCAGGGGCGTGCCCGGCCGGATCCTGGGGGCTGGGGGGCGGCAATGCCGCCGGGGATCAGTGATCCACATGTCTGCCTCCCAGTCCCCGCTCCACCAGCCAGAACAGGGAGAAGCAGAGGGTGAGCAGCAGCAGGGCGGTGGCGGCCGCCTCGGTCAGCCGGTAGCTGCCGAGCTGCTGATAGAGCAGCCAGGGCAGGGTGGTGAGGGTCTGGCTGCCGAACATGGCGATGGCCCCGAGATCCCCGAGGGACAATATCATCGAGAGCGCCATGGCCAGGGCCAGCGGGCGGCGCAGCAGGGGCCACTCCACCAGGCGCAGGCGATGCAGGCCGCGCACCCCCAGGCTGTCCGCCAGCCGATCGTACTGGCGCACCACCAGTTGCATGGGAGCGGAGAGGGTACGCAGCACATAGGGCAGCGCCATCAGGGCGTTGACCAGCACCACCAGCCAGGGGCCCAGGGCAAAGACGTCGGTGAAGGGCATGAACAGGATGAAGAGGCCGGTGGAGAGCACCACCGCTGGGATCATCAGGATCATGGAGCCGCTGGCCTCCCACAGGGCGGCGGCCCGCCGTTTGCGATCCCGCACCCTCAGATGCCGGCTGGTGAGCAGCAGCCCGGCGCCGAGCAAAGTGGCCAGGGAGCCCGCCGCCAGGGCTATGCCCAGAGACTGCCCCCCTGCCTGCCACAGCCGGGGTGAGCCGAGCGCTGCCAGCAGACCGGGGTTGAACCCGGCGACCACGATGGCCAGCAGGGGCGGCAGGAAGATGGCGAGCCCCATGGTCAGGGCCAGGCCATCCACCAGCGCGCTGCCCTTCTGGTGTCTGTCGGGACGCAGGCAGGGGCGACGGCTGGTGAGGCGACTGGCCGGGGTGGTCTGCAGCTTGTGTTGCAGCAGGAGCAGGGCCAGGGTCAGCAGCAGTTGCACCAGGGCGAGCCCGCCAGCGGTGGCGAGATCGAAGTCAAAGCGCAGCGCCTGGTAGACGGCTACCTCCAGTGTGGTGGACTTGGGGCCGCCCCCGAGCGCCAGCACTGTGGTGAAGCTGGTGAAGCAGAGCATGAAGATGAGGCTGGCGAGCCCCGGCAATATGCCGCGGATGAGCGGCCACTCCAGCAGCCGGAAGATGTGGGAGGAGCGCATGCCGAGCTGGCTGGCGAGGCGCCAGGAGGACTCGGGGATGCTCTCTATGCTCTGCAGGATTAGGCGGGCGGCCAGCGGCATGTTGAAGAAGACATGGGCCAGCAGGATGCCGAACAGGCCATAGAGGTAGTTGCCGGGATCCATGCCCAGGCCGTGCAGCAGTTGCGGCAGCCAGCCCTGGCGGCCGTGCACCGCCACCATGCCGAAGATGGCGATGATGACCGGCAACACCAGGGAGAGGCCGAACAGCTTGAGCAGCAGGCGGCGTCCGGTGAAACGGCGTCGCGCCAGGGCCCTGGCCACCGGGATGGCAAGCCCCAGGCTCAGCAGGGTGGAGAGCAGTGCCTGCCAGAGGCTGAAACCCAGCACGTGGCGCAGGTAGGGATCGCCTAGCAGGGCGCGGGGGGAAAGGGCCCCCGCCTGCCACAACAGGGCGACCA
Organism: Aeromonas sp. S19(2024); assembly: GCF_041402625.1. Classification (NCBI taxonomy): domain Bacteria; kingdom Pseudomonadati; phylum Pseudomonadota; class Gammaproteobacteria; order Aeromonadales; family Aeromonadaceae; genus Aeromonas; species Aeromonas sp. S19(2024). Next base: position 177,445 of record NZ_JBGLQU010000007.1, on the reverse strand, counting down.
GCGGCCCAATGGAGAGCAGCAGGATGACCAGGGTGGCTGCACTGCCGGGCAGCCACCAGAGGGAACGACGACCTGAACTCACTGGGTGACGGCTTGCAGCCATTCGCGGATCCACCCCTTGCGGTTGGCGGCCACCTCGTCAGAGCTGAAGGTGAGCGGCTTCGCTACGGTGATCATCTGTTCGAACCCCTTGGGCAGCACCACGTCTGTCACCGGATACATCCAGTTGCCGCCGGGGATCTCGTTCTGGAAGGCGGGGCTCACCATGAATTGCAGGAACTGGTCAGCCAGTTTGCCCTGTGTGGCGCCCTTGAGCTTGGCCGCTACTTCCACCTGGCGGTAGTGTCCCTCCTCGAACGCGGCCGCCCGGTACTGGGGTTTGCTCTCGGCGATCAGGTGATAGGCGGGGGAGGTGGTGTAGGAGAGCACCATATCCGCCTCGCCGTCGAGGAACATGCCGTAGGCCTCTGACCACCCCTTGGTGACGGTGACCGTCTTTTTGGCCAGTTGCGCCCAGGCGGTCGGTGCCTCATCCCCGTAGACCGACTTCATCCAGAGCATCAGCCCCTGACCAGGGGTGGAGGTGCGGGGATCCTGATAGATCACCTTGATATCGGGGCGCGCCACCAGCTCCTTCAGGCTCTTGGGGGGCTGCTTGAGCTTGTTGCTGTCATAGACGAAGGCGAAGTAGCCGTAGTCATAGGGGACAAAGGTGTCGTCCTGCCAGCCACCCGGCACCTTGAGGTCATCGAGCCTGGTGGAATGGGGGGCGAACAGGCCGCTCTGCTTGGCCTCGCTGATGAGGGCATCGTCCAGCCCCAGCACCATGTCGGCCTTGCTGTGCAGGCCTTCCAGCCGCAGCCGGTTGAGGATGGCGACGCCATCCTCGAGGGGTACCAGATTGAGGGTGCAGCCGCACTCCTTCTCGAAGGCCTGCTTGATCTTGGGGCCCGGCCCCCATTCGGCGGCGAAGGAGCCGTAGGTGTAGACGGTGAGGGTGTCGGCGGCAAACGCCTGGGCAGAGAGCAGGCTGGTGGCGATCAGCAGCAGGGTCTTCATCAATGGCACTCCTGTGGATGTCGGGGTGCTCATCAATGGCACCTCGCGTGTGGTGAGCGCCGGCGGATGAGGGCACAAAAAACACGCGCCATGCCTCAAATTCCTCCGCCAGCATTATCTGGATCAGGTTCACGGGTATAATCTCAGCGGTAAACCGCACCCCGTTTGAGCAACGCATCGCATTGTATTGGCGTTCCTGGGGGGAGGCCAGCACTATGTTTCACGGGCCGCATCGTGCGAGCCACCACCAAGGAGGAAGTCCCCAGTGATCACCAGCACCAAGGAAAGACGTGCCTTCCAGCGCATGGTCATCAATGCCCCCGTCACCCTGTTCCAGCATCAGCAGGTGCTGGAGGGGGTCTGCCGGGATCTCAGCGCCAACGGCATGGGCGTCGAGGTGAACAAGCACGAGTTCGATCTGGCCCAGCCCATCCGGGTGAGCCTGGCGACCAGCAGCAATCTGCTGCCTCCCTTCGAGGCCCAGGCCCGCATCGTGCGGGTGCTGGAGGAAGAAGACGGTCTCCTGCTGGCGCTGGAGTTTCTCTCCCTCACCTGAGACCCGGGCGCCCGTCCTCCTCGAGACAGGCCAGCCATGGGCTGGCCTGTCTCATTTCCCCTCATCCTGCACCGGTTGCACGCTCAACTGGCCGCTGTCGACCAGCGTCTTGCTGGTGGGCGCGAGCTGGCCCATGGGCAGCTGGGCCGGGCCGGTCGGCTCCATCAGGAGGTAGATCTCCCCCGCCCGGCTCAAGGTGGCGTCCCCCGGTTTGGCTGGCAGGGCCACCCCCAGCAGGGCATGTCCCGGCACGAACACCATGGCCTGCTTGAGATCGGGATACCCCTGGGCCAGCAGGGCGGCCATCAGGGTCACCTTGCTGTCGCAATCCCCCCGGTTCTGCTCCAGCACCTGGCGCGGGCTCAGAAACCCCTTGCCAGAGCGGCCCGACTGGCTGTCGAGCAGTTGATAGGGGATGGCCTGGATGAAGTCGAGCATGTGGGCCACCGTCTTCTGGCGCGCCTCGGTCTCGGTGGCCCCTTCCTGCTTGAGCTGCTCCATCAACGGGGCCAGTTCGTCCCGGCTCTCCAGGGCGATGCGCACATGATCCTGCTTGATGGCGGGAGCGCCGTCGGGGGCAGTGAAGGGCTGGAAGTAGTGTTGCGTGAGCCAGGCGGCCTCCAGTTTGGCCTGCTCGGGCTTGACCCATTGGGAGGCCTCCCGCGCCTTGTCGGCGTTGCGGCTCTTGATGCTGAGGCTCATGGCGGGGCGAACGAGGGAGAACTGCACCTCGGGGAACGCCAGGGGGGCCTGTTGCAGCAGGCTTTGCAGTACGTCTTCCTGCATCCTGGCCGGACGGTAAGCGATGAGAGGGGGCAGCTTGCCCGCCTCCAGCCGGTAGCTGAGCTGCTGCGCCTTGCCCTCCCTGTCCTGCCAGCCGACGTTGAGCTGACCGCCACTGTTGGTGAAAGAGGTCTGCCCGCCCAGGGCCGGGAGGCTGATCAGCATGCAGAGCAATGAAAGGGCGCCCCTTGCGGACATAGGTGTCTCCTGTCGGACATGCAGAGGTGGCGGGCTTTGTACAGCGACCCGACAATAAAACAGGGAGCCTCGGCTCCCTGTTGATTCTACTCGCTTTCTTGTCGCTGGCTCGTCAAATCCAGCTTGGCTGCTTCGCCTCGAAGGCGCTGATGGCGGCCTCGTGCTGCAGGGTCAGACCGATGGCATCCAGCCCGTTGAGCAGACAGTAGCGACGGAACTCGTCGATTTCGAAGCTGAACGTGAGGCTGCCTGCACGCACCTGGTTGGCCTCCAGATCCACTTCGATCTCGATACCCGGCTGGGCGGCGACCAGCTGGAACAGGGCGTCGACCTCCTCCTCTTTCAGACGAACCGGCACCATGCCGTTGTTGATGGCGTTGCCGTAGAAGATGTCGGCAAAGCTCGGAGCGATCATGGTCTTGAAGCCGTAGTCCGCCAGCGCCCAGGGGGCGTGCTCACGACTCGAGCCGCAGCCGAAGTTCTCGCGGGCCAGCAGGATGCTGGCACCAGCGAATTGCGGTTTGTTCAGTACGAACTCCGGGTTGGGCTGTTCCCCTGCATCGTCCAGGAAGCGCCAGTCGTGGAACAGGTGCTTGCCAAAGCCGATGCGGTTCACCTTCTGCAGGAACTGCTTGGGAATGATGGCATCGGTGTCGACGTTGGCGCTGTCGAGGGGAACGACGATCCCTTTATGCTGTTTGAAACCTGTCATGTACGTTCCCTCTTACAGTGCACGAATGTCGGCGAAGATGATGTCGGTGACGGCGAAGGGCCGTCCGTGTTGTTTGAATGCTTTCATCCTCAACCCCTCTTACAGCGCACGAATGTCGGCGAAGCGGCCGGTGACGGCGGCGGCGGCGGCCATGGCCGGGCTCACCAGGTGGGTGCGACCGGCACGACCCTGACGCCCCTCGAAGTTGCGGTTGCTGGTGGAGGCGCAGCGCTCCCCCGGTTGCAGCCGGTCGTTGTTCATGGCCAGACACATGGAGCAGCCGGGCAAACGCCACTCAAAGCCTGCCTCGATGAAGATCTTGTCCAGCCCCTCGGCCTCGGCCTGGGCCTTCACCTGCTCGGAGCCCGGCACCACCAGGGCCTGTACCCCGGCGGCGACCTTGCGGCCACGGGCGATGGCGGCGGCAGTGCGCAGATCCTCGATGCGGCTGTTGGTGCACGAACCGATGAACACCTTGTCGATGGCCACGTCGGAGAGCTTCTGGCCCGGTTGCAGGTCCATGTAGGCGAGGGCCTTGCGGGCGGACTGCTGCTCCACCGGATCGGCGAAGGATTCCGGGGCAGGGATGGGCTCATTGACGGCAATCACCTGGCCCGGGTTGGTGCCCCAGGTCACTTGCGGGGCGATGTCGGCGGCGTCGAGCACCACTTCGGCATCGAAGTGGGCACCTTCGTCGCTCTTGAGGGTCAGCCAGTAGGCGATGGCCTGCTCCAGCGCCTCCCCCTTGGGAGCGAACTCCTTGCCACGGATGTAGTCGATGGTGGTCTGGTCGGGGGCAATCATGCCCGCTTTGGCGCCGAGCTCGATGGCCATGTTGCACACCGTCATGCGCCCTTCCATGGTGAGCCCCTCGATGGCTTCACCGGCGAACTCCACCACGTAGCCGGTCCCGCCTGCGTGACCCACCTTGCCGATGATGGCGAGCACCACGTCTTTGGCGCTGATGCCTGCGGCCAGCTTGCCGTTGACAGAGATACGCATGGTCCTGGCGCGGCCCTGTTTCAGGGTCTGGGTGGCCATCACGTGTTCCACTTCGGAGGTGCCGATACCGAATGCGAGCGACCCGAAGGCGCCGTGGGTGGCGGTGTGTGAGTCACCGCAGACGATGGTGGTGCCGGGCAATGTGATGCCGAGCTCGGGGCCCATCACGTGGACGATGCCCTGGTATTTGTGGTTCAAGTCATAGAGACGAACCCCGAACGCCTTGCAGTTGGCGGCGAGTGTCTCCATCTGGATGCGGGCCATCTCGCCGGAGGCGGCGATGTCCTTGGTGGTGGTGGAGACGTTGTGATCCATGGTGGCCCAGGTCAGATCCGGGCGACGCAGCTGGCGGTTCATGGCGCGCAGGCCGTCGAATGCCTGGGGGCTGGTCACTTCATGCACCAGATGACGGTCGATGTAGATGAGAGGGGTTTCCCCTTCCACTTCCCGCACCACGTGGGCGTCGAACACTTTCTGATAGAGGGTCTTGGACATTGCTCGGTTTCCTTGTTATCGATGCCGTGGGATCAGATGCGCGCGGCGATCTGGCTGCCCATGTCGGCCGTGCTCTGCACCGGGTGCGTGGCGCTGGCCTGATGCAGGTCGGCGGTGAAATAGCCTTCTGCCAGGGTCTGGGCCACGGCCTGCTCGATGGCCTGGGCGGCGGCTTCCTGGCCGAGACTGTAACGCAGCATCAGGGCGGCGGAGAGGATCTGGGCGATGGGATTCGCAATCCCCTTGCCGGCGATATCCGGGGCCGAGCCACCGGCCGGCTCGAACAGGCCGAAGCCGGATTCGTTGAGGCTGGCGGAGGGGAGCAGGCCCATGGAGCCGGTGATCATGGCGCACTCGTCGGAGAGGATGTCGCCGAACAGGTTGGAGCAGAGCAGCACGTCGAACTGGGACGGATCCTTGATGAGCTGCATGGTGGCGTTGTCGATGTACATGTGGTTCAGGGCCACATCCGGGTAGGACTTGGCGACCTCGGTCACCACCTCGCGCCACAGGATGGAGGAGGCGAGCACGTTGGCCTTGTCGATGGAGGTGACCCTGGACTTGCGCACCCGGGCCGATTCAAACGCTATCTTGGCGATGCGCTCGATCTCGAAGCGGTGGTACACCTCGGTGTCGAAGGCCTTCTCGGTGGCGCCTTCCCCTTCACGCCCCTTGGGCTGGCCGAAATAGATGCCGCCGGTCAGCTCGCGCACGCAGGCGATGTCGAAGCCGCGATCGGAGATGTCGGCACGCAGCGGGGAGAACTGCTCCAGACCGGTGTAGATGCGGGCCGGGCGCAGGTTGCAGAACAGTTTGAAGTGGGCACGCAGGGGCAGCAGGGCACCGCGCTCCGGCTGATCGTTGGGCGGCAGGTGCTCCCACTTGGGGCCACCCACCGATCCGAACAGCACCGCATCGGCCGCTTCGCAGCCTTTGATCGTGCTCTGGGGCAGCGGTGTGCCGTGATTGTCGATGGCGATGCCGCCGACGTCGTGACGGTCATAGTCGAGGGAGAAGCCGAATTTGGTCTGCACCTTTTCCAGTACCTTGATGGCCTCAGCCATCACTTCCGGGCCAATGCCGTCACCCGGCAATACTGCGATCCGATAACTGCTCATACTCTCTCCGTCTTGATAGTGTGATTCCGTTTCATCCGGGAGGCCGGTCCGGGCCACTGCCCTGGCCCCGGTCCTCCCCATGTCATGTTGTCATCTTGTCCGGCGGCGGGCTCAGACGGTTTCCGATTTGATGGTGTGGTTGCGCTCCATCTGCTCGGCGACCTGGTCCGCGCGCCAGATGCTGTTGATCACGTGGACCAGGGCCTGGGCCGAGGATTCGATGATGTCGGTGGCCAGCCCCATGCCGTGGAACTTGCGCCCCTTGTACTCGGCGACGATGTCCACCTGGCCGAGGGCGTTCTTGCCCTCGCCCTTGCCCTTGAGTTCGTATTTGTCGATGCGGATCTCGTAGCCGGTGATGCGGTTGATGCACTGGTAGACCGCATCCACCGGGCCGTTGCCGGTGGCGGCCTCGCACACCAGATCCTGGCCTACCTTGAGCTTGACCGAGGCGGTGGCGAGCACCGAGCTGCCGCTCTGCACGCCGAGGTACTCCAGCTTGAAGTGCTCGGGCTCCTCGTGGATCTGGCTGAAGAAGGCGAGGGCCTCCAGGTCGTAGTCGAACACCTGGCCCTTCTTGTCGGCCAGGGTGAGGAACTTGGCGTAGAGATCGTCGAGGTCGTAGCTGCTCTCGGCGTAGCCCATGGACTCCATCCGGTGCTTGATGACGTGGCGGCCGGAGCGGGAGGTCATGTTGAGGTTGTTCTGGGTGAGACCGATGCTCTCGGGGGTGATGATTTCATAGGTGTTCTTCGCCTTGAGCACGCCATCCTGATGGATGCCGGAGCTGTGGGAGAAGGCGTTGGCGCCGACGATGGCCTTGTTGGGCTGCACCGGCATGTTGCAGATTTGACTGACGAGGGTACTGGTGCGGTGGATCTCGCTGTGGCGAATGTTGGTGTGTACCCCGAGCAGGTCGGCGCGGGTCTTCAGGATCATCGCGACCTCTTCCAGGGAGCAGTTGCCAGCACGCTCGCCGATGCCGTTGATGGTGCACTCGATCTGGCGGGCCCCCATCTGCACGGCACTGATGGAGTTGGCCACCGAGAGGCCCAGATCGTCGTGGCAGTGCACCGAGATGATGGCCTTGTCGATGTTGGGTACCCGGTTGAACAGGGTGTGGATGATACCGGAGAATTCGGTCGGCACCGTGTAGCCCACGGTATCAGGAATGTTGATGGTGCGGGCGCCGGCCTTGATGGCGGCTTCCACCATGCGGCACAGGTTGTCTATCGGGGTGCGGCCCGCATCTTCGCAGGAGAACTCCACGTCATCGGTGTAGCGCAAGGCGTGCTTGATGGCGCCGACCCCCATCTCCAGCACGTCTTCGAAGCTCTTTTTCAGCTTGCTCTCCACGTGGATGGAGGAGGTGGAGATGAAGGTATGGATGCGAAACGCCTCTGCCACTTTCAAGGCTTCGCCGGCGGCATCGATGTCTTTTTGCAGGGCGCGAGCCAGGGCGCAGACCCGGCTGTTCTTGATGTGGCGGGCGATGGTCTGAACCGATTGAAAATCGCCGGGGGAGGAGACGGGGAAACCCACTTCCATGATATCGACACCGAGCCGCTCCAGCGCCTGGGCGATCTGCAGCTTCTCCTTGACCGTCAAGCTGGCCGACAGCGCCTGCTCACCATCACGCAAGGTGGTGTCGAATATGATGACCCGATCTGACATGTGACTTCCCTCTTCCTAAGTTCGCTGCGTGCATCCTGCATGGCATAAAAAAACCCGTGCGGGGTGCACGGGTTTCTGTAAATTCCGGCTATGCCTTAGCCCGGCTACAAGGATCCCGCGCGAGGAGTCGCGATTAGGGAGAGAAGTAGTAGCGGAGCGGCAATACGCATGATGTCTCAATCCTTCCAGTCGATAACGCTACTACCAATAACGAGATTTTTATGCTGTGTCAACCGGAATGGACAGGTTCAATCCACTGGTTTATTTAATCGGATTGTAAAGGAGTGCAAATTCTCTTGTCCCATATTCGGTTCATGCCTGATTATCTGGTCATTCCTGCTGTACTCGATCACCCGCACAATCAGATCGACTTATCAGCCCTTGCTGAATTATCTGAGGTATTCCATGGAAAAACGCAGACCTGGCCGTCCAGTCGGACGTTCCGACATTCGTGACAAGCTGCTTGCCGCCGCACGCGAACGTTTTCTCAACACCCCCTACAGCAAGGTGACGACCCGCGAGATTGCCGAGCTGGCAGGCTCCAATCTGGCGATGATCCACTACTACTTCGGCAGCAAGGAAGGCCTCTACAAGGCGGTGCTGGGGGATGTGGCCGAGCCCCTCGAGCAAGCCTGGCACGACGAGAGCAGCAACCGCAGCCTGACCGATCTGCTCAACACCTACTATCAGGTGATGGCGCCCAACAGCGAGCTGACCTCCGCCATCTCCAGCGCATTGTCCACCGAAAAGAGCCCGGGGCGTGATTTTGTGCTGAGCCGCCTGCTGGATCGCCAACTTCCCCAGTTCGATGCCCTGCTCGAATCCATGCGCTCCAACGGCCAGCTGGCGGACAACCTGGACCCCGAGATGCTGAAGATCTCCTTCCTCAGCATGATGTGGCAGCCTTTCGTGATGAAGGATCTCTACGAACAGGTGTTTGGTCTGACGGTGGACGAGCACTTCATGAGCCGCCTCGCGGCCCACAACTGCCGCCTGATGGAAAACGGCCTGCGCGGTGCCCTGAACTGACTTTTTCGGGATGACGGATGAAAAAGGGCCCCTGGGCCCTTTTTTTCATCAATCTGTTATCTGGGCGTCAACGAAGTGTCATGCCGCCCTCCTAGTCTGCACTCAGGATGCAAGGGAGGGCCGTGATGAACAAGATCCAGCAATGGGACCTGCGGGTGTGCCGTGTCTGCCTGCTCCACCCCTACAATCAGCCGCAGGCCAGGATAAGCCGGCTTGTCTCCCGTACCGGTGACGGCCCCCTCTATGCCGTGGCGGCCTGCCTGCTCTGGTGGCAGGGGAGCGCCGGACAGGAGGCGGTCAGGGTGGCGCTCTGGGCGTTTGCCCTCGAGTTGCCGCTCTACCTGCTGCTCAAGAATGCCCTCAAACGCCAGCGCCCGGCAGGGCTGCCTGTCTTCATCACCCCGTCGGATCGTTACAGCCTACCCTCGGGCCATACTTCGGCTGCCTTTCTGATGGCGACCGTACTGGCCGCCAGTTTCCCGCTCTGGGCACCGCTGCTGTTTGTCTGGGCCGCGCTGGTGGGGGCGTCCCGCCTGCTGCTCGGGGTGCATTATCTGAGTGATCTGGTGGCCGGGGCGCTGCTTGGCGGTGGTTGCGCCCTCTGGGCGCTGGGTTGGAGCCAGGGATGAGGATACTGTTCGGCGTTCAGGGGACCGGCAACGGTCATATCAGTCGTAGCCGGACCCTGGCGCGCGCATTGAAGAGCAGGGGCGTGGCGGTGGACTATCTGTTCAGCGGGCGCGCCGCTGACGGCTACTTCGAGATGGGAGAGTTCGGGGATTATCGCACCTTCCCCGGTATCACTTTCGCCAGCCATCAGGGGCGCATCTCGGGCTGGCGCACCCTCAAGGGACTCTCTCCCCTGCGTTTCTGGCAAGATCTGCGTGCCCTCGATTGTCGCGAGTACGATCTGGTCATCAGCGACTTCGAGCCGCTCACTGCCCATGCTGCTCGCCGCTGGGGCAAACCCAGCCTCACCATCAGCCATCAGGCCAGCTTCGACTGGCCGATCCCGCGCTGGGGAGAGAGCGGCTTCAACCGCCAGCTGATGCGCCATTTTGCGCCGGTACGCCAGTCCCTGGGGCTGCACTGGTTCCATTTCGGCCAGCCCCTGCTGCCTCCCATCGTCGATCCCCTCGAGCCTGTGCCGGACAACCAGCAGATCCTGGTCTATCTGCCATTCGAGCAGACAGAGACGATCGCGGCCCTGTTGTCGCGTTTCAGCCCGCAGTCGTTCATCTGCTTCCATCCCGAGGTGCGCAAGCGCAGCGAGTGGCGCAACATCTGCTTTGAACCTCAGGCCAGAGAGGGGTTCAAGCTGGCGCTGGCCGGTTGTCGCGGGGTCATCAGCAATGCGGGATTCGAGCTTGCCTCCGAGGCGCTCTCCCTTGGCAAGAAGCTGCTGGTCAAACCCCTGGGTGGCCAGTTCGAGCAGTTGACCAACGGCAGGACCCTGGAGCTGATGGGGCTGGCCCAGTTGATGGACAGCCTGGATGCCAATGCGGTGCGAAGCTGGCTGGAGGCCCCTTCTCCTGGCAGGGTACGCTATCCCGATGTGGCAGGAGAGCTGGCCGACTGGTTGCTGGCCGGGGCCGGGGAGGAGGTGGGGGCGCTCTCCCGCCGCCTCTGGGGCAGGACCCTCTTTCCGGAGGAGGTGTGTGACAGCCTGGGGGAGCTTGCCAGCCGCACCGGCCAGGAGCGTCCCTGGTTATCCCAACTCAGCGCCTTTGACTAAACTGAGTCGATCCCACCACGGAGAGGACGGACACCATGCGCTTTACCAATGAAAACGGCGACACCATGACTCTGGCAGACAATCTCACCCTGCATGAGCTGCTCGACATGGGTGTCAGCATTTCGGTCTGCGAAGAGACGGATCCGGATCAGCAGATCTGGCTGGCAGAACCCGAAGACGAGCAGTGAAACCAGCCAGTTTTTGACGGCCCACCCCCTCGGGGTGGGCCGTTTATTTTGTTCCTGACCGACGCGGGCAGCATGATCCGCTGGTTGTTCCCCCCAGGGCCCCTCTTTGTTGCCCGTCTGGTGGCCAAGTCACTGAATGTTAATAGCTGTTTGAAATTTATGACTGTTATGGCCAGACAAAGCCGTGGACAAGCGTTCACGGGCGGGTTAAGTTGGTTTTTCACCCGCTTTTCGGGTGAATGATGGAAAACCCCTATTTTTCTACTATCGACGGCTCCGAACTCGCCTGATCTGCCTGCAGACAACAACAAGACTCGGATCGGCGCTGCCGGGAAGCAGCGGACTGTCGATAGCTTTCGCTTAACGGAGCAAAGCCTGGAGGGCTTTATCATGGAGATGTTATCAGGCGCCCAGATGGTGGTTAGAGCGCTGGAAGATCAGGGAGTGGAACACGTTTTCGGCTACCCTGGTGGCTCAGTGCTCGACATCTATGACGCTCTCTTCGAAAACGGCAAGATGGAGCATGTCCTGGTGCGGCACGAGCAGGCCGCAGTGCACATGGCGGACGGTTACGCCCGCTCCACCGGCAAGGTGGGCACTGTGCTGGTGACCTCGGGTCCCGGCGCCACCAACTGCATCACGGGGATCGCCACCGCCTACATGGATTCCATTCCCCTGGTGATCCTGTCCGGCCAGGTGCCGACCAGCATGATCGGGGAGGATGCGTTCCAGGAGACCGACATGATCGGCATCTCCCGCCCGGTGGTGAAGCACAGCTTCCTGTGCAAGAAAGCTAGCGACATTCCCGAGGCCATCAAGAAGGCCTATTACATTGCCGCCAGTGGCCGCCCGGGGCCCGTGGTGGTGGATCTGCCCAAAGACGTGCAGAATCCGAAAGAGAAGTTCCCCTATCAGTATCCCGAGTCCGTTTCCCTGCGCTCCTACAATCCGACCAAGGCGGGACACAAGGGCCAGATCAAGCGGGCTGCCAAGCTGCTGACCGAGGCGAGCCGCCCGGTCATGTACGTGGGTGGCGGCGCCATCAACGCCAATGCGGATCACCTGGTGACCAAGCTGGCGGAGCTGCTGAACCTGCCGGTGACCACCACGCTCATGGGACTGGGCGCCTTCTCTGGCACCCATCCGCAGTTCATCGGCATGCTCGGCATGCACGGCACCTTCGAAGCGAACAAGAGCATGCACAACGCGGATCTCATCTTCGCCGTGGGTGCCCGCTTCGATGACCGCGTGACCAACAACGTGGCCAAGTTCTGCCCCAACGCCACCATAGTCCACATCGACATCGACCCCACCTCCATCTCCAAGACGGTACAGGCCCATGTGCCCATCGTCGGCTCGGTGGAAACCGTGCTGGAACAGATGCTGGAAGTGATCCGCGAATGCGGCTTTGACAACGACAAGCAGGCGCTGGCGGACTGGTGGGAGCAGATCAACCAGTGGCGCTCCCGCAACTGCCTGGCCTACGAAACCCATCCCACCCTGATCAAGCCGCAGCAGGTCATCGAGACCCTCTACAAGGTGACCAAGGGGGAGGCGTTCGTCGCCTCCGACGTGGGCCAGCATCAGATGTTTGCCGCCCTCTACTACCCGTTTGCCAAACCACGTCAGTGGATCAACTCAGGTGGTCTCGGCACCATGGGGTTCGGCATTCCGGCCGCCATGGGCGCCCAGTTTGCCAACCCGGATGCGGTGGTCTGCTGCGTCACCGGCGACGGCTCGGTGCAGATGAACATTCAGGAGCTCTCCACCTGCATGCAGTACGGGGTGCCCATCAAGATCATCTCCATCAACAACCGTGCGCTGGGCATGGTCAAGCAGTGGCAGAAGATGTTCTACGGTGGCCGCCACAGCCACTCCTACATGGAATCCCTGCCTGACTTCGTCAAGCTGGCGGAAGCCTATGGCCACGTCGGCATCGCGGTGAGCGATCCGGCGGAGCTGGAGAGCGCCATGGAGAAGGCCTTTGCCATGAAGGACAGACTGGTGTTCATGGACATCTCGGTCGATCCGGACGAGCACGTCTATCCGATGCAGATCAAATTTGGCGCCATGGACGAGATGTGGCTGAGCAAGACGGAGAGAACCTGATGAGACACATCATTTCAGTACTGCTGGAGAACGAATCCGGCGCCCTGAGCCGTGTGGTAGGCCTCTTCTCCCAGCGCGGCTACAACATCGAGACCCTGACGGTGGCCCCCACCGAGGATCCCACTCTGTCCCGCATGACCATCGTCACCATGGGGGATGAGCGGGTGCTGGAGCAGATCCAGAAGCAGCTGCACAAGCTGGTGGACGTGCTCAAGGTGTGTGACCTGAGCGAGGGTGAGCACATCGAGCGGGAGATCGCGCTGGTCAAGGCGCGCGCCGCCGGTGGTGCACGTGACGAACTGAAGCGGCTGGCGGACATCTTCCGTGGCCAGATCGTCGACGTCACCCCCGAGCTCTACACGGTGCAGCTCGTCGGGACCAGCGAAAAGCTGGACGCCTTCATCAAGACGGCTGCCCAGACCAACGAGATCATCGAAGTGGTGCGCTCCGGTGTCTGTGGCATCTCCCGGGCGGACAAATCCCTGCGTCCCTGATGTGGCCGGATGTGAAAATAGCTGTTCAAGGGCTCTTCGGAGCCCTTTTTCGTGTCTGGCAGCGTTGCGGGCAAGTGGGGGGGCCGGTAGGGATGCAGGCCACAGCATCAGGAGGTTATCGAGGGGGTGAAAGAGAAGGGGGAAGGGAGGGTCTTCACCTGTCATTTTCTTTCAAATGATCGGTAAACTATCCACAAAAGCTGTGGAAAACTCTGTAGATTAGCGGTGTGTCTGGCGTTAGTCGCATGATCTTAAAGGGATATTTCAATTTGATCCTGGCTGGATCGCATTTGTGCAATCCCCTGGCGAGGGTGTGAGCGTTTGCTTATCCCTCGTGCCTTGCCAAGGGCGGAGCGCGGATCTGTCTGTAGATCCGGACGGGATCCCGACCTGATCTTGCGGATCAACATTTCTGGGCGCGAGCCATAAAAAAACCCGCCTCTCGGCGGGTTTTTCATTGTATCGGACTGCGGGTCGATTACTCGGCCTGTGCTGCCTGGATGCCGGTCAGGGCGATGGTGTAGACGATGTCGTCCACCAGGGCGCCACGGGAGAGGTCGTTGACCGGCTTGCGCATGCCTTGCAGCATGGGACCGATGGAGACCAGCTCGGCGGAGCGCTGTACCGCCTTGTAGGTGGTGTTGCCGGTGTTGAGATCCGGGAACACGAACACGGTGGCCTTGCCGGCAACCGGGGAGTTCGGTGCCTTGGACTTGGCGACGTTCTCCATGATGGCCGCATCGTACTGCAGCGGGCCGTCGATGATGAGGTCGGGACGCTTGGCCTTGGCCAGCTCGGTGGCTTCACGCACTTTCTCCACGTCCGCGCCGGCGCCGGAGGTGCCGGTGGAGTAGGAGATCATGGCCACGCGCGGCTCGATGCCGAAGGCGGCAGCGGAGTCGGCGGACTGGATGGCGATCTCGGCCAGCTGCTCGGCAGTGGGGTCCGGGTTGATCGCGCAGTCACCGTAGACCAGTACCTGATCCGGCAGCAGCATGAAGAAGATGGAGGAGATCAGGGAAGAGCCCGGGGCGGTCTTGATGATCTGCATCGGCGGACGGATGGTGTTGGCAGTGGTGTGCACGGCGCCGGATACCAGACCGTCGACCTCGTTGCGCTCCAGCATCATGGTACCCAGTACCACGTTGTCTTCCAGCTGCTCGCGGGCAACCACTTCGGTCATGCCCTTGTTCTTGCGCAGCTCGACCAGACGAGCCACATAGCGCTCGCGTACGGCAACCGGATCGATGATCTCGACGCGGTCGGTCAGTACCACGCCCTGCTGTTCGGCAACACGACGGATCTCTTCCGGGTTGCCCAGCAGGACCGGACGGGCGATGCCACGCTCGGCACAGATAGCGGCAGCCTTGATGGTCCGCGGCTCTTCCCCTTCCGGCAGCACGACGCGCTTGTTGGCCTGACGGGCCAGTTCGGTCAGCTGGTAGCGGAAAGCCGGCGGGCTCAGGCGACGGGAACGGGTGGACTTGGCGGAGAGAGACTCGATCCAGTGCTTGTCGATGTGACCAGCAACGTAGTCCTGCACCAGCTCGATACGCTCGCGGTCATCTTCCGGGATGTCGACGTTGAAGTTCTGCAGGCTGACGGCGGTCTGCCAGGTGTTGGTGCCGGTGATCATGATCGGCAGACCGGTGGCCATGGCCTGTTGGCACAGTGCCATCACCTGGGGTTCCGGGTGGTAGTTGCCGGTCAGCAGCAGGGCACCCAGCTTGACGCCGTTCATGGCGGAGAGGCAGGCGGAGACGATGACGTCGGAGCGGTCGCCGGAAGTCACCAGCAGGCTGCCTGGACGGAAGTGCTCGATCATGTTGTGGATGGAGCGGGCACAGAAGGTCACGGTCTGCAGGCGGCGGCTTTCCAGCTCACCCTTGTTGATGATCTTGGCGGCCAAGTGCTTGGCGAGATCCTTGGCGCGCGGTGCGATCAGCTGGGTGTTCCAGGGAATGCAGCCGAGGATGCGCAGCGGACTCTTGCCGAAGACCTGCAGCACTTCCAGGTTGTGGCCGGTATCGGCGCCGTGGTGGTGCGCTTCGAACATCTCGGTCAGGTCGGGACGGGTCACGCCGTGCTCGTCAACCGGGGCACCCACCTTGTTGATGACGCAGCCCACGATGCGCGGGTTGTTGACGCCACCGAAGTTGGAGCAGGCCAGCTCGATGCGCTCTTTGAGCTTCTGGCTGGAGTCGTTGCCCGGATGGGTCACGAACACCATGTCGGCGTCCAGCGCCTTGGCGACGTCGTAGTTCAGCTTGTTGGCAAAGGGTTGCTTGTCGGTCGGAACCAGGCCCTCGATCACCACCACTTCGGCACCGCTGGTCTTCACGTGCTCTTCGAAGCGGGCCACGATCTCTTCCAGCAGGATGTCGGTGTTGCTGGAGGTGATCATGTTCTCGGCGTAGGAGAGGGCGAACGGCTCGGGCGGGTTGATGTTGGCAGCGGCGCGGATCACGGCGGTGGAGCGCTCGGTACCGGTTTCACCCGGACGCGGCTGGGCGACCGGTTTGAAGAAGCTGACATTGACACCGTGACGTTCCATGGCGCGAACGACGCCAAGACTCACGGAGGTTACGCCGACACCAGTGCCGACCGGGATGAGCATAATAGTGCGTGCCACTTATTACCCCTTGTTCATTTTTTGGGATCAGGAAAAGGCCGCCCTGGGGCGGCCTTGCTCTACAGCTAATTTATGCGCCGACCAGTTCCAGCGCGTCGTGGGCGATGACCCACTCTTCGTTGGTCGGGATAACCAGGGCTTTGGTGGAACCAGCCTTGGTGATCTCGCCGCCCTTGCCGAAGCGAGCCTTCAGGTTGGCGTCGTGGTCGACGTCAAAGCCCAGCAGGCCCAGCTTGTTCAGGGTGATCTCACGGATCGGGGCGGAGTTCTCGCCGATGCCGCCGGTGAAGACCACGGCATCCAGACGACCGTCCATGGCGGCGGCGTAGGCACCGATGTACTTGGCCAGACGGTAGCAGTACACGTCCATGGCGCGCTTGGCTTCTTCCTTGCTGTCGTAGTTGTCTTCAACGAAACGGCAGTCGGAGGTGACTTCGGTCAGACCCTGCAGGCCGGATTCCTTGGTCAGCATGGTGTTGATCTCGGCAACGCTCATGCCCAGCTTGTCGTGCAGGAAGAAGATGATGGCCGGATCGATGTCACCGGAACGGGTACCCATCACCAGGCCTTCCAGCGGGGTCAGGCCCATGGAGGTGTCGACGGACTGGCCGTTCTTGATGGCGCAGACGGAGCCGCCGTTGCCCAGGTGGCAGTTGATGATGTTGAGCTCTTCCACCGGCTTGTTCAGCTGCTTGGCCGCTTCCAGGCTGATGTAGTAGTGGCTGGTGCCGTGGGCGCCGTAGCGACGGATGCCGTTCTCTTTGTAGAGCTTGTACGGCAGGGCGTACAGGAAGGCTTCTTCCGGCATGGTCTGGTGGAAGGCGGTGTCGAACACGGCGACGTTCTTCTCGGCCAGTTCCGGGAAGACCTTCAGGGCGGCACGGATACCGATCAGGTGAGCCGGGTTGTGCAGCGGTGCGTAAGGAATGGCGGCTTCGATGCCGGCAATGACGTCATCACAGATGCGAACGGAGGAGGTGAAACGCTCGCCGCCGTGTACCACGCGGTGGCCGATGGCGATCAGGTTCTTGGACAGTTCCGGGTTGAGCGGCAGGATCTTGTGAACGATGAAGTCCAGCGCTTCCTGGTGAGCGGCACCGGCACCCAGATCAGCGTTGCCTTTCTCGCCGTTCAGCTTCCACTTGATGCGGGCGTCGTCGAGGTTGAAGCATTCGGCCAGGCCGGACAGCAGGTCATCACCGGTGGTTGCGTCAATGACAGCAAACTTCAGGGACGAGCTGCCACAGTTAAGAACAAGAACCAGCTTACTCATGAATAAATCCTATCGCAGATTGGGTTGGGTTGGAGGATGCGCCGGACGCGGTGCGTCCAAAAACTATCAACTTATCCTTATGAGGGTTGGCAATCTGTTGCTTGCCCCTTGTATAGTGATACAAGACCCGAAATTCAGACGTCCCTGACTGGTCAGTGGCCGTGCCCCAGCGTAAAAATGGGCGTACAAAGGATAACCTGATTGTTGAAAAATAACAAAGTCATCCTCAACCTTTGTTATTGCCTCTCAAATATTGTCGAGGTTTTGCCGTTAATGCGTTCGAAAAGAGCTCGGAGGTAGCATGAGCATGAACATTTTTGGAACTAAATTACAGCAAGGCCGTCATTATATGACTCTTTGGCCGCGCCGTCCCGAGCTTAATTCCATGTTCCCGGAGAATCGGGTGATCAAGGCCACCGAATTCGCCCTCAAGGTGATCCCGGCACTGGCGGTGCTCAGCGTCATGGTGCAGTTCCAATTTGGCGAGCTTCATTACTGGCCCTCCGTGATGGCGTCCGTGCTCTTCCTGCTCAGCCTGCCGCTGCAAGGGTACTACTGGCTCGGCCAGCGCGCCGATACCCGGCTACCCCCCTCCCTCGCCACCTGGTATCGGGAGATAAACGGCAAGATGAACGAGCAGGGCGGTCAACGTCAGCTGGTGGCCCGTCCCCGCTACGAAGAGCTGGCCGATACCCTCAACGCCGCCTTCAAGCAGCTGGACAAATCCTTCCTCTACGAATGACTTTCCGAAGTCAGACTGATGAAAAAGGCGCCCTCAGGCGCCTTTTTCACATTCAGGCGGCCAGCACTTTGCTGATCTCCTGGATGGATAGCTTGTACTGACGGGGGCACTGACGCCAGACCGCCAGCATGCGCTGGTACTTGTCCCGCATGGCGATGTCGCTGGAGAGCTCATCGCAGGGGCAGGGCAGTTCGGGGAAGCGCTTGTCCACTTCCAGCAGGAAGCAGACGTAATCCGCCAGTTCCCGCTCCTGGCTGCGGCTGTAGCCGTTGAAGGCAAGGCGGCTCTCGTTGACATCGGCCCGGGCGCTGGCATCCAGGTTGCCCCAGGAGATGGCCAGTGCATGGTGCAGCTCCAGGGTGTCCAGCACCTCCTGGCAGGTGGCGAGATCCAGATGGCCGAAGCTCTTCTCCAGCTCGAGGATCTGCAGGCAGTAGCCGCGCTCGACGATGGTGCTGGCACGCTGGTAAAACGCCGCCTTTTCCGGATTGAGTTTGGCCAGGATCTCGTACTGGTTGCTCAGGATCAGGCGTTCGGTGTGGCTCATGTTCATGGGCTGTCTCGCTGGAAAATGAATCTGGGGTCACGTTAACCCATATCCAGGATGAATTTTTTGATCTGAGAGGGGAGGTTGGCGAGAAAAGGGGGGAGAGGCGCTCTGGTGAGCCGCCAGAGAGTGGGGGCTGATGCCGTGGTGAAACGAGCAGGGCCCGCCATGGCGAGCCCTGCAACAATGCCGCTGGTGGCTTACCCCTTGACGAGGTCGAGCACCACCTGATGGTGATCGCTGGTCTTGAACTTGTCGAAGCGATGGGCAACCTTGCCCTCTTCATCGATGAGGAAGCTCAGGCGATGAATGCCGTCATACTCCTTGCCCATGAACTTCTTCGGGCCCCAGACGCCAAAGGCATCGGCCACCGCGTGATCCTCATCGGCCAGCAGGCGGAAGTTGAGGTTGTCGCGCTCCTCAAACTTTTTCAGGCGCTTGGCGCTGTCCGGGCTGATGCCGAGCACCACCACATTGAGGGCAGCCAGCTCGCTATTGACGTCGCGCAGACCGCAGGCCTGGGTGGTGCAACCCGGGGTCATCGCCTTGGGGTAGAAATAGATCAGCACCTTCTTGCCGCGCAGGTCGGCGAGGCGAACCTGATTGCCGTCCTGATCGGAGAGGGAGAAATCGGGGGCCTGGGTACCAGCTTCTAGTGGTGACATGGGGTCTCCTCGGATAAACGCCGTCAGGCGTACTTGTGATTGACGATGAATTCGAACGACTCGGCGCCCAGTCCACGACAGAAATCGGCGAAGGCTGTCTTCGAGCCAGGCTCTTCTCCCTGCTTGGAGAGATTCAACTGAAAGTTCGCCTTGAGCAGGTTGAAGGGCTGCTGTTCCAGGGTGATGGTCTGCATGGCCTGGATGTCCCAGCCGTGATCGCTGAAGAACTGGGTGCACTGACTTACGATGCCCGGCTGATCCCGGATTAGCACCTCTGCGCTGGCGCTGATGTCATATTGCAGGGAGTGGTGGCGCTCGGTGCGTTTCATCATGGTGATGAGATCCCACTCCTGGCTGCGCAGTGGGAGGCTGATTTCCAGTTGCATCAGGCTGTTCCAGTCACCGGACAGCAGCATGATGAAGGTGAATTCGTTGCCGAAGATGCCAAGACGGCTGTCGACAATGTTGCAACCGCAGCCACTGACGTGACGGGTCACCTCATTGACGATGCCAGGCCTGTCCGTGCCGATGGCCGTTACGACCAGGTAGTGAGTCATAAATCGTCTCTCGTCCATTATTGAGAATGCGTTGACCGCGGGTGCCGGCACCCTGCCGTGAGGCCTCTTGTGCGCTCGTGCATTCATACGTTTTGTGCCGGATGGTAACACGGCTTGTCCCGTGCCTCCCTTGTTTTTCAAAAGGGGCAGCTTTACCATTACGCCCCTGAAAATCGGGAGAATTATCCATGTTACGCGGTAGTATTGTTGCGCTCGTTACCCCCATGCTGCCTTCGGGCGACATCGATTGGGTCAGTCTGGCAGCGCTGGTGGAATATCATGTGGATGCCGGGACCAGCGCCATCGTCGCCGTGGGAACCACGGGAGAGTCGGTCACCCTGAGCGAGCAGGAACATATCGCCGTGGTTGAGAAGACGGTGGAATACGCCGCCGGACGCATTCCCGTCATCGCGGGCTGCGGCTCCAACAATACTGCTCATGCCATCGCCCTCTCCCGGCGTTTCGCCACCATGGGCGTGGTGGCGGGTCTCTCGGTTACACCCTATTACAACAAACCCACCCAGGAAGGCCTCTATCGTCACTATTGTGCGATCGCCGAGGCTAGTGGTCTGCCTCAAATTCTCTATAATGTGCCCGGTCGCACCTGCTGTGACCTCAAACCGGAGACGGTGGCCCGTCTGGCCAAGGTGCCCGGCATCATAGGTTTGAAAGAAGCGACTGGCGATCTTGGCCGTACCCCGCTGCTGCGCGAACTGTGCGGGCCGGATTTTGCGCTTTATAGTGGCGATGACGCCAGCGGATGTGATTTTATGCTGCAAGGGGGCGATGGTGTCATTTCGGTCACCACCAATATTGCGGCGCCCCAGATGGCCGACATGTGTCGTGCTGCCCTGGCCGGTGATGCCGGGCAGGCTCATGACATCAACAATCGATTGATGCCGTTGCATCAGACTCTGTTCTGTGAACCGAGTCCCATCCCGGTGAAATGGGCCTGTGCCCGGCTGGGATTGATGGCGACGGCGACCTTGCGTCTGCCCCTGACCGATCTCACCCCCGAGGGGGAAGCGGCGATGGCGCGAGCACTGACGACTGCGGAGTTGATGGCGAGTGTTTAAAGCAAATGGAAAGGGAAATGCAGTGCGCCTGGTACTGAGTGTCGCGACGGTGGCCGTGCTGGCTGCCTGCAGCTCACCCCAGGAACGCAAAATGGCCAACCGTGGCTTCGAGTATGAAGAGAGCCGCCTCGAAGGCCGCGCCTTCCTTGTGCCCGCCGGGTTGAGTACCCCCGCCTTTAACAGCAATTTCGACATTCCGGCCCTGCCCGAGAGTAGCCGTGAGGGCGCCCTCGGGGCCAAGGTGGACGTGCGCCCGCCCGCCCAGTTGCTCACCGTGGTGCCCGGCAGCCAGGTGGTGGCCAATGCCAGCGAGCCAACCGTCGCCTTCTATGCCCTCAGCACCTCCCAGAGCGTGGAGCGCGATACCTGGGCCTTCCTGATGAACTTCCTGGCCGAACACAAGGTCACTACCGAGAAGCTGGATCAACAGGACGGCGTCTTGCAGACCGGCTGGTTTGACAACTCGGCGGTGCTCGATGGCTGGGCGGAAGATGACGATGACTTCAAGATCCGTCAGCGTTACCAGTTCACCCTGCGCAACGATGTGCAGCGTCACGCCATCAAGATGTCGGTACGGGTGCTGGATCACGAAGAGACCATCGACGGCGAGACCAGCACTGTGCTGACGCCGGCGGACGCCCAGCGTTATGCCACCCGCGCCCTGAACCAGTTTTCCCTCTATTACGACAAGCAGCTCAAGGCCCGTGAACAGCACAAGTCCAGCGATGGCATGGGGCTGGAGCTGGGTCTGGACAACAACGAGCTGAGCGCCTGGATTGCCGAAGGGTCGTTTGACCAGGTGTGGCGCCGCCTCAATCAGGTGCTGCCTGCCTATGGTTTCACCATCAAGGACACCCAGCAGTCCCTGGGCTGGATCGACGTGGAGTACGACGAGCCGGACAGCGAGTTCTGGAAGGCCAAGGGAGCGGAGCCCTTCAAGCTCGAGGAAGACAAGTATCGCTTCCAGCTCGGCGAGATGACGGGCGGCAAGACCTCCATCACCCTGTTCGACAAGGACAAGAAGCCTGTCGCATCCGGTGTCATCTCCCAGATGTACATCAGCCTGTCCGAGGCCTTTGCCAAGGGCTTGGCCGATCAGGGGGCGAAGTAAGCATGGAAACAGGGGCCTCGCGCCCCTGTTTTGTTATGTCCGGGTTGCCGCAGGGCCAGCGTGCCGAGCCGGTTGCCCCGGGCCTGAGTACCTGATGATGTGAATCCCCCACAGACAGGGGTCTGGTGCCCCTGCCTAACTAGTCCCACAACAGGAAGTGTTATTAGCCATGAGTCTTGCAGATCAAGTATTGGCGGTGAACGACGATTTGCCGATCCGTACCGATAAACCTGTCCATTCCGGCAAAGTGCGCAGCGTCTACTGGTTGACCCCGGCAGACAGTGCCCGGCTCATTCGGGAGAAAGGCTATGATGTGCCGGCCGATACGCCCCTGGCCCTCATGGTGATCAGTGATCGCATCTCGGCTTTCGACTGCATCTGGCAAGGGGTGGACGGTCTGAACGGCGTGCCGGGCAAGGGTGCGGCGCTCAATGCCATCTCCAGCCACTGGTTCAAGCTGTTCAAGGAGCAGGGGCTGGCGGACAGCCACATCCTGGACATCCCGCACCCCTTCGTCTGGATCGTGCAAAAAGCCCGTCCCGTGATGATCGAGGCCATTGCCCGCCAGTACATCACCGGCTCCATGTGGCGTGCCTACAAGGATGGTGAGCGGGAATTCTGCGGCATCACCCTGCCGGAAGGGCTCAAGAAGGATCAGAAGCTGCCCGAGATCCTCATCACCCCGTCCACCAAGGGGATCCTCAAGGGGCTGGATGGCGTGCCGGAAGCGGACGACGTCAACGTCTCCCGCGGCGACATCGAGCGCCACCATCAGGCCTTCGGCTTCCGCTCCCCGGCGGACATCGACCGCTACGAGGCGCTGCTCAAAGAGGGCTTCAACGTCATCAGCGAGGCGCTGGCTGCCCTGGATCAGGTCTTCGTCGACACCAAGTTCGAGTTCGGTTACGTGACCGATGCCGCCGGTCGCGAGAAGCTCATCTACATGGATGAAGTGGGCACCCCCGACAGCTCCCGCATCTGGGACGGCGCAGCCCTTCGCGGCGGCGAGATCATCGAGAAGTCCAAAGAGGGCTTCCGCCAGTGGCTGCTGAACCACTTCCCGGATCCGGACATCCTGCTCAACAAGAACCGCATGCCCGAGCGCTTCGCCCTGGCCCGGGACAACAAGCTGCCCACCGAGGTGATGATGGATATCTCCCGCACCTATGTGGGGATCGCTGAGAAGATCATCGGTCAGCCGCTGGTACGCAGTGCCAATCCGAAGCAGGAGATCATCGAGGTACTGCGGGAGCAGTACGGCCTGATCGACTGAGGCCGACCGCTTTTTTTGCCGCAGGCGAACAAACGTTTGCCGGTGGCAGGCGAGGCGCTTGCAACGCAGATGACAAAACGGGCCCCATGACGGGGCCCGTTTTCATTGGGTTGTCCGGAGCGCTCAGCCATTGACCCGGAAGATCTGCCCGGTCTGTACCCCCAGTACCGATTTCTTGTAGGCCTGGGCCACCCGGGCGGCGGGTACCGGCACGAAGCCCGGGAAGAAGTCGGCATACTTGCCCATGGACTCTTCCAGCACGGTGGGGCTCACCACGTTGATGCGAATGCCCCTTGGCAGCTCGCAGGCGGCCCCTTTCACGAAGTGCTCGATGGCACCGTTGATGGTGGTGGCGCTCACCCCCCAGTGGATGGGCTCCTCGCTCAGAATGCCGCTGATGAGGGTGATGGAGCCACGGTCGCTCAGGTGGGCAATGGCGGCCCGGGTCAGGTTGATCTGGCCCAACAGCTTGCTCTGAAGCCCCACCTGCCATTGCTCGTCCGTCATCTCGGTCAGGGCATTGAAGGCGACGCTGCCGCTGGCGACCACCAGGGCATCGAAGGACCCGACCTGCTCGAAGAGCGCCCGGATGGAGGCGGGGTCGCGCATGTCCACTCTGGCATCCCCCTGGCTGTGACCGACCCGGATCACCTGATGATCCTGGGCAAGCAGTTCGCTGACGGCGGCGCCAATGGTGCCGGAGGCACCCACAATCACAATCTTCATATCTATCGCTCCTGGTTGAGATGAGTTGATGATAGCGGGATAAAAAGGGAGAAAAAGCGCTTATGATGAACCCATTGTTTCCATATTGGTGCTAATGATGGATATCACTCACCTGGCCAGTTTCTATGAAGTGGTGCAGCGGGGCAGTTTCTCCGCCGCTGCCGATGCCCTGGGGGTGAGCAAGGGGATGCTGAGTCGCCATGTCAGCGCCCTGGAGTCCGCCCTCAATGCCCAGCTGCTCCAGCGCACGACCCGCAGACTCAGCCTGACCGAGGCGGGGCGGGTGCTTCACCTGCAGGCCGGCGAGATCTTCGCCCTGGCCCGGGAGGCGGAGGAGGGGATCCGCGCCCTGACCGAGGAGGACAGCGGCCGCCTGCGCTTCACCTGCCCGGTCAGCACGGGGGACCGCATGGTGAGCGAGCTGCTCGCCCGTTTTGCCGAGCTCTGCCCCGGCGTCCAGGTCGAGCTCAACTTCACCAATGCCATGATCGACATGAGCCAGGGGGAGAATGACATCGCTCTGCGGGCCATGGAGCTGATCCCCGACAACCTGGTGGCCCTGCCGCTCGGCAGGCTCAAGGATGTGGTGGTGGCAAGCCCCGCCCTGCTGGCGCGGGAGGGGATCCCCGCCACTCCCTATGAACTGGGGGGGCGCTCCTGCCTGCTGCAGGGCCACAACCCGGACTGGGAGCAGTGGCACTTTCGCCAGGGGGAGGAGGAGGCGCACATCCTGGTGCAGGGGCGAGTGCGGGCCAACCACTACAGCACCCTGCTGCAACTGGCCCGGGCGGGCATGGGCTTTACCAAGTGTCCACTGATGCTGGTGGAGGCCTGCCTGGCCCGAGGGGAGCTGGTGGCCGTGCTGACGGAGTGGCAGACCGGACTGCACCCGATCCATGTGCTGCACGCCCAGCAGCGCCGGGTGCCGCGCAAGATCCGGCTGTTCAAGCAGGTGCTGGCCCAGTGGTTTGCCGAGCGACCCCATTATCTGCTGGGGTGAGCCTGCATCCCGTTATTTTTCTGTCATCTGGGGCTGCTACCCTGCGCCCTTCATCGCGAAAGGAGAGTCAGGGAATGAATCGTCATCAGGGTTGGGCAGGGGTTGCGCTGCTGTGCTGCGGCGGTGTGCAGGCCGAGGTCAGGGTCGAGGTGCCCCGGGATTTCCAGATCCTGGCGGTGAGCGCAGGCAAGGTGCAGGACGAGCAGCATGCCGTGCTGGCCGACGGGGAGCAGCAACTGCTGGTGCGCTACGAGGGGGTGATCCCGAGTCGCAACAGCAGCGACAACGATCGCCAGGTTCGCTCCGAGCCCCAGGTGCTTCGCTATGAGGCCCGCGGGCAGTCGGTGCGCCTGCAGGCTCCCGTGCCTGCGGACGAGGCCGGGATGGAACGCTACGCCAGGGCCCCTGTCCTGGGCCTGGTGGCGGGGGGACAGCCCCTCGAGGTGCGCCAGGATACGCTGATGGTGCAGGGGATGCAGATCGGTATGGACTGGCATGCCAGGCTGATGGAGTACAACCGTGGCGAGGGGCCTGCCGTGCTCGCCGGTGCGGCGGATGTGGCTGCGGCCGCCGTGGCGACGCCCCGGGCCTCCTCCGTGCCGGCCAGCGCCCTGGAAGGGCAGTTGCAACAGCTTTTCCTGCAGGCGGACCCCGCGCTTCGCAAGCGCTTCATCGGTTGGGCCGTGCCGCGCCTTTAAGTTTGCTCCCCGTTGCAGTAACGTGGGCACATGTTTGATTCCCGATGTGCCCATGTTGATCAGCGAGGCCCCCATGTTTGAATTGCACCCCCGCCTTCAGGCGGATACCCGGATACTCGGGGATCTGCCCCTGTGCCGCGTCCTGCTGGCCAAAGACAGCCAGTATCCCTGGCTGATTCTGGTGCCCCGGGTCGCCAACCTGCGGGAGATCCATCATCTGGCCCCCGAGCAGCAACAGCAGTTGATGCAGGAGTCCTGCGCCGTCGCCACCCTGATGGAGCGGGCACTCGGCCCGGACAAGATCAACGTGGCGGCCCTCGGCAATCTGGTGCCTCAGCTGCACTTGCACCACGTGGCCCGCTTCAGCTCGGATGCGGCCTGGCCCGGTCCCATCTGGGGTGCCTGTCCCGCCATTCCCTATGAGGAGCAGGCCTTGCAAGGGGCGGCTGCCAGTTGGCAAACCCGTCTGGCTACCCTGGATGGATTTCAGCCATTTCTGACTGATAATCCAGTCAAGTGAGAGGTGGCTCGCGCTTTGGGCACCGGGATCACGCAATCTGTTAGCGTATCGCGCCGGTGCATGGTGACATGGGCGACACGAGTGACAGCCCCATTATTTCGATCAGCAGGAAGGTTCCATGATAGTGACAAGATCCGAGGATGATGCCGTATTGACCACAGAGGACGTACTGCTGAGCCTGTGCAATTCGGTGACGAGCGTATTGAGTGCGGCGACCCAGACCCAGGTGCGCTTCTCCGGCATGGTGCAGCGGATCAGCAAGACCTGCCTCAAGCCTGACATCGGCTGTTTCGTGCTGTTTGACGGCGGCTTCTCCGGGCTGGTGGTGATCAACTTCTCCGCCGCCGCGGCCATGGAGCTCTACCAGAGCTACATGCTGAGCATGGGGCTCTCCAAGGAGGATCTTGCCATCTCCCACACCTCGGACGAGGTGAGCAACGTCATGGGCGAGCTGATGAACCAGATCGTCGGCAGCTTCACCACCAAGGTGGGGCGCGAGCTGCAGACCCACATCACCCAGAACCAGCCCAAGATGCTGGCGCTCAACAAGCAGGTGATGCTGAGCGTCGACACCAACCTCGACAATCCCGAGACCCGCCGGGTGACCTTCTTCACCGCCAGCAACAACATCTTCTATCTGGAGCTGGCCATGGACAAGACGGAGTTTATCCGGATCCATGATGGCGGCGTGCAGGAGGAGGTGGATCCCGACGAGCTGATCGCCCAGGCCAAGCAGTCAGCCAAACCGGCACCGGCGGCCGCGCCGGCGAGCAACGAGCACGACGATCTGCTGGATTCCCTCGGCATCTGATGGTCGAGGGTTGTGCAAATGAAGAGGCCACCCCGGGGGTGGCCTCCTTGCTTGGTACGGGTCAGAAGTTGTAAAGCAGCCCGGTACTGAAGCGAAGCGCCTCGGCATCGTAGAAGTCGATGTCGGAGTCGGCGCTGGAGTAGGCAGCGGTGAAGGTGGCGGCAAGGGGTTTGATGCCGAACAGGTTGTGCCAGAAGAAGGTGCCATTGAGGGCGAACTCGCTGGCATCGGCGCGCTGGCCGAACAGGGGATTCGCCTCGTCATACTTGCGCTTGCCGGCGTAGAGGTTGCTCACGATGGACCACTGGGAGGCGCGCTTGGCATAGGTCAGCTGCAGACCGGTGTTCTTGAAGCTCTCCGCACTCCCGTCCAGGCGGGCCTCCTTGTAGAGGAAGGCGGGCTCCAGCAGCTGGTCGCCGCCGAAGTGGTACTGGTAGGAGACAGCCAGGTCGTGGACCTTGCCGTTGCGGCTCAGCATGGAGGCGTAGTGGGTGCCGTGGGTCAGGTCATATTGCTGGCCGCTGCGCTCCTCGTCGAGCTCCACTTCCCGGCTGGTCAGGGTGGCGTAGACGTTGCTGCCCCAGATCCTGTCCCAGGCAAAGCGCACCCCTTTCGAGGTGAGATCGGTGGCGCTGCGGTCCACGCCGGTGGCGAAGGGATCGCTCCACACTTCCACCGGCATGAGGTTGAACACCAGGGAGGTGGCGACGATACCCTTGTCACCCATCTCCTGGCGCAGACCGAGTTGCTGGGTAAAGTCGAAGCGCACCGCGTCCTGGATGAGGTTGCCGAGGAAGACCTGGGTGCGGGTATCGGCGAAGGTGTAGCGGATATCGGCATTGAGCAGCGGGCTCAGACCGCTTTCGCGGCCGGGGGAGCCCAGATCATCGATACGGCTGTTGCTGTCGTCACCGGCATAGAAGTTGGACTTGTGGCTGCCGGCATTGACTCCGCCCAGCAGAAAACCGGACCAGCCGGTCTGGCGGGGGATCTCCCCCAGATCGGCGTGGGCGGTGGTGGCGACCAGCAGGCCAAGGCTCAACAGAACATGATTTCGCATCGGGTATGCTCCTGACATAACGAATGAGAAGGGTGACAGTGTGCCCCGGTATTCCGGTGGAACCGGTGCTGACTGAGGCATGGCAGGCATGCTACCCCAGCCGGAGTGTGACGTTAATCAATAATTGAATACGCGACGGACAAGAGTTCATGGCGCCGTACTGGTATCCTGTTTGCGCAAGAAAAGGGGAGAAAACAACGAGATGAAGCAGATCAAATCCTGGGCGCAATATTACGTCGACCTGATGACCAAGCTGGGACTGGTGCGCTTCAGCATGTTCCTGGCCACCGCCATCATAGTGCTGGCCGTTTCGATCCAGATGGGGGTGACCCTGTTTTTGCGCGGCACCGTGGACATCGTCGACCTGGTGCGCTCTGTCTTCTTCGGTCTGCTGGTGACCCCCTGGGCCGTCTATTTTCTCTCCATCGTGGTGGATCAGCTGGAGGACTCCCGCCAGCGGTTGACCCGGATGGTGCGCAAGTTGCAAGACATGCGCGAGCGGGATCTCGAGCTCAACAGCCAGTTGCAGGAGAACATCAGCCGCCTCAATGCCCAGATCGCCGAGACCAACCGGGCCGAGACCCTGCGCCAGCAAGCCATCGAGGATCTCGAAAACGAAGTGTTCCAGCGGGAGAAGGCCCAGCTGCATCTGGGGGAGCGTACCGCCCTCTTGCGCTCCTTCATCGACTGCTCCCCCGATCTGGTCTATTACCGCAACGAGGACGAGCAGTTCTCCGGTTGCAACCGCGCCATGGAGGAGCTCACCGGCAAGGTGGAAGCGGAACTCATCGGCCTGACCCCGTTCGATGTCTACAAGCACGACATCGCCAGCAAGGTGGTGGAGACCGACAAGCAGGTCTTCGCCCAGAACGAGCCGCTCACCTATGAGCAGTGGCTGGAGTATCCCGATGGCCGCAAGGCCTACTTCGAGCTGCGCAAGGTGCCCTTCTTCGACCGCTTCGGCAAGCGGCTCGGCCTGCTCGGCTTTGGTCGCGACATCACCGAGCGCAAGCAGTACCAGGACAAGCTGGAGAAGGCGAGTCGGGACAAGACCACCTTCATCTCCACCATCAGCCACGAGCTGCGCACCCCGCTCAATGGCATCGTCGGCCTGAGCCGGATGCTGATGGATACGCCCCTCGATGCCAGACAGCAGCAGCAGCTCAAGACCATCCACCTGAGCGCGGTGACGCTCGGCAACATCTTCAACGACATCATCGATCTGGACAAGCTCGACCGTCGCCGGCTGGAGATTGCGCCGGCTCCGCTGGATTTGCCCGCCTTCCTCGACGAGCTGGAGACGCTGTCGCGCATCCAGGCGGAGCAGAAGGGGCTCTACCTGCACTTCGACCGGGACGGCGACATGCCCCAGTTCGTGATGGCGGACGGCACCCGGCTGCGTCAGGTGCTGTGGAACCTGGTGGGCAATGCGGTCAAGTTCACCGATGAAGGGGGCGTCACCATACGCTGTCTCGCCCACGCCGCTGATGAACCGGGCAAGCTGGCGCTGCACTTCGAGGTGGAAGACACCGGGGTGGGTATTCCCCGCGCCCAGCAGGAGAAGATCTTCGCCATGTACTATCAGGTGCAGGGCAAGAAGCACGCCACCGGCACCGGCATCGGCCTTGCGGTCTCCCGCCAGCTGGTGCAGGCCATGGGCGGTCAACTCTATGTGGACAGCGACCCGGGCGAAGGCGCCTGCTTCACCGCCGAGCTGGAGGTGGACTGCGTCGAGCCCAGGGCCGCAGCCCCGGAGCCAGAGATGCCCTCCCTCGACATCCTGCTGGTGGAGGATGTGGAGCTGAACGTCACCGTGGCCTGCGCCCTGCTGAACAAGCTCGGCCATCAGGTCAAGGTGGCGCGGGATGGTGCAGAGGCGCTGGCCATGGCCAACCCGGATGATTTCGACTTGATCCTGCTCGACATCCAGTTGCCGGATATGACGGGGTTCGATGTGGCGGAGCAACTGCTCGCGCGCTACGGCGACAGCCTGCCCCCCATGGTGGCGCTCACCGCCAACGCCACCGGCGATCGCCAGTACTACCGGGATCACGGCATGCAGGATGTGATCAACAAGCCGCTGGGCTCCAAGGCGGTGCGGGAGGTGATAGGCCACCTGTTTGCGGATCTCGCCGGGGACGAGGCGGACGAGCAGGACGATGTCCACCATCAGGATGCCCTGCTGGATCTGCCCTTCCTCACCGATTACGCCAGCACGGTCGGCAAGCCGGTGCTGCTCTCCAGCGTCGAGCTGTTCGAGAAGATGATGCCGGACTACATGGCGGTGCTCGACTCCAACATGATTGCCAGGGATCAGGCCGGAGTGGTGGAGGAGGCCCACAAGATCAAGGGGGCGGCGGGCTCCATCGGCCTGCGCCGGTTGCAGCAGACGGCCCAGCTTATCCAGAGCCCGGATCACCCCGCCTGGTGGGAGAACGTGGAAGACTGGATTGAAACCCTGCGCCGGGAATACCCGGGTGACATCGCCCGCCTGCGGCGCTGGCTGCTCTCGTAGACACGACGCCTCAGGCAAGGAGCCACGACATGTATGACCGTTTGATCCCCCCCGAGCGCATTCACCCCTGGGGAGACGAAGACCTGCTGGAGGCGACGGAGCAGGACCGCACCCGCATCGTGCAGGCGGCGCCGGTGCGTCGGTTGCAGCAGAAGACCCAGGTCTTCCCGCTCGATGTGAAAGCCTCGGTGCGCAGCCGTCTCACCCATTCGCTGGAGGTGCAGGAGACCGGTCGCCAGATCAGTCGCCGCATCCTGGCGGCGCTGCCGGCCGGAGTGGTGTGCGAGGGGGCCTTCATCAATCTGGTGGAGATGTCCTGCCTGTTGCACGATGTCGGCAACCCGCCGTTTGGCCATTTCGGCGAGCAGGTGATGAGTCAGTGGCTTGCCCAGGAGCTGGACGGCCTCTTCGCCCGTGCCCACGACCAGTTGCCGAGCCCCCAGTGGGCAACCCTTCGCCAGGATCTGCTGGTGTTTGACGGCAATGCCCAGAGCCTGCGACTGGTGCACAGCCTCCATGAGCTGAACCTCACCCTGGGGCAGCTGGCGGCGCTGTGCAAATACCCGCAGCAGCCCCTGCCGGGCCTGCACCATCCCCAGGGCTATGGTCAGCACCACGGCTGGACCAGCAAGCGCGGCATCTTCTTCAGCGAACAACCCCTCTATCGTGCCCTCGGCCAGAGCCTGGGGCTGGCCGAGGGGTGCCGTCATCCGCTGGTCTACATCATGGAGGCGGCGGACGACATCTCTTACTGCATCGCCGATCTCGAGGATGCGGTGGACAGGCGCATCCTCACCCAGATCGAGCTGCTGGCAGCTCTGCGCGAGGCGGACGAGGGCGGTTACATGGCCGACCTGCTCGATGAGGCGCTTGCCTCCGGTCGGGGGTTCTTCCCCCATTTTCGCCAGCATCTGACCCGGGATCTGGTGGCGCTGGCCGCCCATACCTATGTGGCCGAGCACGATCAGATCCTGAGCGGGGCCTATCCCCAGGCGCTGCTGCACGGTCAGGCTCCGGCAGCCCGGGTACTCGATACCCTCAAGCGGGTGGCTCGCGAGCTGGTGTTCATGCGCCCGGAGGTGGAGGCGCTGGAGCTGGAAGGCTATGCCGCCCTGCGCGGGGTGCTCTCCACCTACGCCTGCCTGCTGGCCCTGCCCGCCAGCCAGTTCGAGCGGCTGCTCGCAGGCAACGGCGGGAGCGAGCTCTTCTTTGCCCGGCGGCTGTTCCACCGCCTCTCTGCCCGCCACCTCAAGGCGTACCGGCTGGCGGTGGCGAGCCGGGATCCCCGTTTCGAAAAGGAGAGCGAGCAGGAGTGGTACTACCGGGTGCGGCTGCTGCTCGATTATGTGAGCGGCATGACGGATACCTATGCGCTGGAGGAGTTCCGGCTGTTGTCAGGGATTTGACTGAACCTCTTCTTGGCCGTATTCCACCCATATGGGTGGGAGAGATATTGCGTAAAATTCGGTGTTTTTTTACACTGCGGCAACCTGTTCAACTTTCACACGGTAAGGAGACGACCATGCAACATTCCATGTTCAACGTTGCGTTCGATCGCTGCTCTGGCAGCGCGAAGACTCGTGCTCTTTATTTGCCGCGTGGAGGGGACAGGTAACACCTGCTTTTTTCATCACCCGCGGTTGTCCCGCAGGGTGATCACCTCTCTCCGGGGGAACCGCACGTTCAACTGGAGAATATTATGTCTATCGAACTCGCCCTGCTGCGCCACGTAGAGACCCTGGTTCAAAAAAGGATCACCCGGCTGGAGCGTCGCGTCAGCTACCTGCACCTTTCGCCTGCCCTGCTCAAAGACATCGGGCTGGAAGGGCAAAATGTGCAGATCGCCCACATCCGTGAGCGGGAGTTTCAAACCGGTTTCCGGCTCGGGAATCGAATAACCTGATGGGAGGGGGCATGGCCCCCGATCTGGTGGATGGCAGGCCTGGGCCTGCCATTTTTCTTTCCTGATGAGCATTGTCTCAATTTAGTTGTCGCACATTGCGCCAAACACTCTATGATCCCCCTCCGTTTCGTATGGGAGTTGATAATGTTCCGCCGCTGCTGTCGTCTCATCCTGCTATGTGGTCTGGCTTTCTGGAGCCTGATGGTTGCGGCTGCGCCGGCGCAACTGGACCAGAGCAACTTCACCCTGGACGAACTGCACTGGCTTGCCACCCATGATGAACTGGTCGTCGGCATGCCTTCGGCGGCTTGGCCACCCTATGTCTATACCGATGGGCGCGGCAACTTCACCGGCCCCCTGGATGAGTTCGCCTCCCAGATTGCAGCCAGGCTGGGGGTGAGCCTTCGCTACCGTGCCTATGCCAACAATGCGGCGGTCCAGCAGGCCTTGCTGGATGGCAAGGTCGACATGTTGATCGGGGTGGCACCGAGCCCGACCCGCACCCTGCAGATGCAATTTACCTCCGAGCTGATGGCACTGCCCCGCGCCGTGCTGCTGACGGGGGGGCGGGAGAGCCTCTCCCTGGAGGAGGCCTATGGGGTGCGCTGGGTCTGCGTCTTCGGTGTCAGCGCCTGCGATGAGCTGCTGCGCCTGGGGATCTCGAACCTGATCACGGCCGACAGCCGGGACGAGGCGATCTTCATGCTCAAGGAGGGCAAGGCGGATGCCTACCTGGCCGAGTTGCCCATGCTGAACAGGCTGCAAGCCATGGCGGGCATGGCGCTGGCCAGGATCGACTGGATGAGAGATACCTCCCTCGCCATGGCCGTGGCGCCCAGGAATAATGTCTTGCAGGGATTGCTGGAGCGGGCCCTCGAGGATATCTCTCCCCTCGAGCGTCGCGCCATTCTGGAGGCGGGGGATATCCTCGACTATGCCCTGGTGAAAAGGAGCAGGGAGATCGTCTTCAATCCGCAGGAGCAGGCGTGGTTGCAAGCACATCCGGTCATCCGCTACGGGGTTGCCCCGGATTGGCCCGGGATGAGCGAGGTGGACGACAGGGGGCGGCTCAAGGGGCTCATTGCCGATCTGCTGACACTGATGAGCCAGCGTGCCGGGCTCCAGTTCACCCTGGTGCCGACCCGGAGCTGGGCCCAGAGCATGGCGCTCTTCCAGGATCGCAAGCTGGATCTCATCCCGGCCATGACTCCCACCGCGGAGCGTCAGCAGTTTGCCCGGTTTACCCCCAACTACGCGTCGATCAACCGGGTGGTCGTGGCGAGGCAGGGGATGGCCGAGCTCACCGCCGCCAGGGCACTGAAAGGGCACAGGGTGGGCATGGTAGGGGGCTCGGTGGAGCAGGTCTTGCTGAACAAGGTGGGGGCCATCGCCGTGCCGGTGGCCAGCGATGCCGAATTGCTGCCCCTGCTGGACCAGCAGAAGGTCGACTATGTGCTGATGAGCACCACCACCCTGGAGCAGTCGCTGCAAAAGGGATTCAGCGACCGCTACCAGGTGGTCTTCTCCGGCAGCGACCTGCGGGTACCCATCGCCATGGCGACCCAGTTGCAGGATCCCATGCTGCAGCAGATCCTCACCAAGGTGCTGATCGCCATTCCCCCCGACGAGCTCTCCGCCCTGGAGAAAAAGTGGCTCTCCCTGACCATACAGACGGGACTGGATCCGAAGACGGTGCTGCTCTGGTCCTCCCTTGGCGGCGGCATCTTCCTGCTCTGCCTCTTGCTGTTCATGGGCTGGAACCGGACGTTGCGCCGCCAGATCAGCCAGCGGCGGGAGGCCGAGCGGCGGCTCGAGGAGCAGTTGATGTTTGTCCAGATGATGCTGGATGCCCTGCCCAACCAGGTGGTGCTGACCAACGAGCGCTATGAAGTGGCAATGACGAACCGGGCGTACCGGCAGATGTTTCTCGGCGGGGAGAATCTGACAGGCTCCTATGAGCGGTTGCTCCAGAATCGATTGCCCGAGTCGATCCGTGCCAGGGTGATGGAGGAGGATGCCAGCGTCTGGGAGAGCGGAGAGGAGCTTCATGGCCGGGGCGAGATCCGGTTTGATGACGATCGCCTGCACCAGATGATCTACACCAAGCGGCTCTTTGCGGGGCCCGATGACAAGCGGCTCGGGATCCTGACAGTGCTGACCGACGTGACCGAGCTGGAGCAGGCGCGGTTTGCGGCCCAGGAGGCGCAGACCCGGCTGACCCAGATCACCGACAGCATGCCGGGTCTGGTCTATCAGTATCACTGGCTTGGGCCGGGCAAGGGGCACTTCCTCTACACCTCGCAAGGGGTCAGGGAGATGGTGGGGGTGGAAGAGGACCTGGTCGGCATGGCTGTCACCGGTGCCTCCATCCTGGGGCTGACAGGCAAGGCGCACGAGGACTTCGTGGCCACGGTGGATCGTCATGCCCTGAGCATGCAGCCGCTGGATCTCGAGGTGGAGATCCGGCGTCAGGGGGAGGCGGGCTATTTGCAGATCCGTGGTCATTTCGTTCACCAGGAGGGGCTTGAAGGGGTCATATTGAACGGCGTGGTGCAGGACATCACCAAGCTCAAGCGCCAGGAGCTGGAGCTGCGCCAGGCCAGGCGGGTGGCGGAGGAGGCGACCCAGGCGCGCAGCCGCTTCCTCGCCACCATGAGTCATGAGCTTCGCACTCCCATCTCCGGCATGCACGGCATGCTGGAGCTGCTGCAAATGAGCGCGCTGGACGACGATCAGCGCTACATGTTGCGCAATATCTCGACCTCCACCAACCATCTGCTCTATCTGGTGAACGACATCCTGGACTTCTCCAAGATGGAAGCCGGGCAGTTGCAACTGCACCCCCATCACTGCCGCTTGACCTCGGTGATTTGCGATGTCATCCGGGGACATGCGGCCCTGGCCTATGGCAAGGGGCTCAACGTGACGCTGCGGTGGGGGAAGACGGTGCCGGATCTGGCCTGCATCGACGGGATAAGGGTGGGGCAGGTGATCTCCAATCTGTTGAACAACGCGGTGAAGTTCACCGAGGCAGGGGCGATCGCCATCCAGGTGGATTATGAAGACGACCGGCTGGCCTTCCGGGTCCGGGATACCGGGATAGGCATCGCCCTGGAGCAACAGCGCACCCTCTTCATCCCGTTCAAGCAGGTGGAGTCCGACACCAATCGCCGGTTTGGCGGCACCGGGCTCGGGCTGGCCATCTGTCATCAACTCACCCAGAAAATGGGGGGGAGCCTGACCCTGGAAAGTACCCCCGGAATGGGCACCTGCGTGACCTTCACGCTGCCCCTGGCCGAGTGCCAGTGGGAAGCGCCGCCCCTGACCGGTCAGGTATGGTGGTGGTTTGGGGAGGATGAGGGGCTGGAATCGGTGATGGCCAGGCTGGGCGCCAGACTGGTTCGCATGGAGGCACACCATTGGCAGCAGCCCCTCGAGGGGCATCTGCTGGCGCAGGAGAATCACCTGGAACAGGCCCTTGGCAGTGACTGGCTGGCCTGTTTGCAGCGTTCGAACCTCAAGGGCATAGTACTCTCTCCCCATGAGGCCCTGCGGGGGCGCATGGGGGGCGACGCCTGGTGGCGACTGGGACAATCGCCTCTCTACCCCGATCTGTTGCTGGAAACCTGCCAGTCACTGTTCAACCAGCAGGCGAGCCAGTCGAAGGGGATGGAGGGGGAGAAGCTCAGGGGGCGGGTGCTGGTGGCCGATGATCACCCCGTCAACCGGGCATTGCTGACGAGGCAGCTCGCTATCCTGGGGCTCGAATCCGAGGTAGTGGAAGATGGCGAGGAGGCGCTGCGCGCCTGGCAGGGACAGGACTTCGCCCTGCTGCTGACCGACTGCCACATGCCGGTGATGGATGGCTATGCCCTCACGCGAGCCTTGCGGGATGCCGGGGACAGTGCTCCCATTATCGGGGTGACGGCCGATACCTCTGAGGAGGCGAGCCAACAGATGCGTGATGCCGGCATGAACGACATGCTGTTCAAGCCCTACAGCCTGGATGCCCTGAGCCAGACCCTGGGACGCTGGTTGCCGACTCAGGAAGAACAGCTCGCCTCGGAGGCGCCCCGGCAAGCCAGGGTTCAGCTACCTGGCATAAGCTGGTTGACCCTGTTCGGGGATGAGGCGGTGGCTCGCAGCATGGCCAGCGAATACCTGGAAGCCAACGAGCAGGATGGCGAGGACATGAGGCTGGCGCTGGCCAGCCAGGATACCCAGGCGCTGGTGGAGACGGCACATCGCATCAAGGGGGCCGCGCGCATGGTAGGACAGCAGGCATTGGCAGAGGAGGCGGCCCGGCTGGAGGCGGCGGCCAGATTGAAACAACTGGACAAGCTCGATGACCTGGCCAGGGCGGTACAGGCATTGATGGACTCTATCAGAGGTGAAACGGGGTTATGGCTCGATGAATAGCGCACGGCATGAGTTGGCGATCATGGTGGTGGAGGATCACAACTTCCAGCGCAAGGCCCTGATGCACCAGATCCGCGGACTGGGCTACGGCAACCTGCTGGAGGCGCAGGACGGGGAGGAGGCGCTGGCACAGTGCCAGCACCACAGGGTCGACATCCTGTTCTGCGATCTGCGCATGCCCGGCATGGATGGCATGGCGCTGCTGCGCCGCCTCTCCCTTGGCGGGTTCCGCGGCGGCATTGTGCTGTGCAGCGCCCTGGAGGATGACGTGGTCGATGCCGTGCTGCGCATGAGCCGGGCCTATGGCCTGCAGGTGCTGGGGCGCATCGAGAAACCCGCGTCTCCCCAGCAGATCGCGCAGCTCATCGGTGCCTGGCGGCCCCAGCAGGTGCGCAGCCAGGAAGAGGATGGTTATCACCTGACCCTGGATGATCTGCGCCGGGCGCTGGATCAGGACCAGTTACTGCCCTGGTATCAACCCAAGGTGGGTTTTCACAACGGGGAGTGGCTCGGCATGGAGGCGCTTGCCCGCTGGCAGCACCCCGAATATGGCCTTATCTCGCCGGCCCGTTTCATCCCGCTGGCGGAGCACAACGGGCTCATCGACCCGCTCACCGAGGTGATCATCGGCAAGGCGCTGCGGGACGGCCACCTGTGGGAGAAGACCGGGCTCTCCCTGAACCTGTCGATGAACCTCTCCACCACCTCCCTCATCGAGGGGGATCTGTGCAACACCCTGCTCAGCCACTGCCAGCGCTGGAGCATCAACCCCGAGCTCATCACCCTCGAAGTGACCGAGAGCGCCTTCGTCAAGGATCTCGGCAAGTCGCTGGAGGTGCTGACCCGCTTGCGGATGCACGGTTTTGGTCTCTCCATCGATGATTTCGGGACCGGCTACTCCTCCATGCAGCAGCTCGCCCTGCTCCCCTTTACCGAGTTGAAACTGGACAGATCCTTCGTGGATCGCTGCTATGAAGATCCCTCTCGCCTAGCCATCATCGAGTCCAGCATCGAGCTGGCTCGCAAGTTGGGCTTGAAATCGGTGGCCGAGGGGGTCGAAGATGAGGCGACCTGGCAATTGCTGGCGAAGCTGGGGTGCGATCAATGCCAGGGCTTCTTCTCCGCCCGTCCCATGCCCCGCGAGGAGCTGATGGGATGGCATCAGGGTTGGCAGGCTCGTTTGCCCGCGCTCATCAGACGCTAATCCCGGGCAGGATGCCCGACGAATTCCAAGGATGGCCATGAAAATATCAAGCAAGTTGTTGTTGAGCTTCTGTTTTATCAACCTGCTCATCATTCTCTCCTCCGCCCTTGTCTATCATCAGCTCGGCCGGATCGAAGGCTCGCAAGATGCCTTGCTGGCCCAGGCCCTGCCCGCCCTGCAGCGGGACGAGGCGAGCCAGAAAGCCCTGATTGCCACCGTTTCATCCCTGCGGGCCTATCTCATCCTCGGCAAGGATCCGGCACAGGGTGATCGCATCAAGCAGGAGTGGGAAGAGGCCTGGCACGCCATCGAGCGCCAGCGTTTCACCCCCGACCTGACCCGGGCACTCAAGGATTTCAAGGGGGCACAGTCACAGGTGTGGGCCCTGGCTCACACCGAAGAGAACCTGCCCGCCCACACCCTGATGCTGCTGGAGGCCGGCCCTCTGGCGGAGTCGGCCCTCGATCAGTTGCAGTCTTTTGCCAATGAAGAGGTGGCAACGCCCCAGGCGACGTTGCCCGGTGACAGGCGCCTGCTGCTCAAGCAGGTGGGGGATGCCTACAACAGCCTGGGCAATGCGCTCTCTGCCCTGCGGGATTTCCTCATCTCGGGGGAGAAGGAGTACCTGGACAAGTACCGGGACTACTACCAGTTCCACCAGCAGCGGGTGGCCGAGCTGAAGCAGCAAGAGGCCAACTTCACCGAGGCACAAAAGGGGCTCTGGACGCTCTTTGAAGAGATGTCAGCCCCCTTTGCCGAGCTGGTCGGCCAGGTGATCGAGAAGCGCCAGGCCCCGGACTGGGACAGGGCCAACCACCTGATGGCCACCGAGATAGAGCCCGCCCTGACCCGGCTGGCGGATCAGCTGGCGACCCAGGTGACCCATACCCGTGCCGAGGTGGACAAGATGGCGGGGGAGATGGCGGCCGCCAGTCAGACCATTCACCGCACCCTGCTGCTGGCCACCACCAGCGTCATCCTGCTGGGCACCCTGGTGGCCCTGCTGTTCAGCCGACGCCTGACCCGGGACATCGCCAGCCTGGTGAAACGGGCGGGCCTGGTGGCCGATGGCCGCCTCCCCGTCACCCCCTTGCCCGTGCTTCGTCAGGATGAGCTGGGAGGGCTCACGGGCTCCATCAATCGGATGTCGGCACAGTTGCGCGAGCTGGTGGGGGAGATCCAGGGGGCGGTCGGTCAGGTGGAAGGGGCTGGCCGCGAGGTGGGCCAGACCACCAATGCCATCGTGGATGATCTGGCAAGCCAGAATCAGCGGCTCGATGCGGTGGCAGCCGCCATCGAGCAGATGTCGGTCAGTACCCGGGATGTGGCGGGCAACATTGCGGACGCGGCGGGAGCGGCTCGCCAGACCGAGCAACAGGCAAGGGAGGGGGAGCAGGCCCTTGCCCGCATGGGGACCACCATGGCGCAGATTGGTGCCATGATTGCCCAGGCAAACCAGGCGATGACGCAGCTCAGCAGCCAGAGCGAGCAAGTGGGGAGGGTCACCGAAGTGATCGCCACCATCGCCGAGCAGACCAATCTGCTGGCACTCAATGCGGCCATCGAGGCGGCGCGGGCCGGTGAGCAGGGACGGGGATTTGCCGTGGTGGCCGATGAAGTGAGGCAGTTGGCCAGCCGCACCAGCGCATCGACCATGGAGATCAACCAGACCATTGCCAGCATCCAGCAGCAGACCCGGGAGACCGCGGATACCGTGGGCAGCGGCACCCTGCTGGTGGAGCAGGGGCGCGGCGCCGTGGCCTCGGTGACCGAGACCCTGGAGTCGATGGCGACGCTGGTGCAGGATCTCAGCGGCCAGCTTGCCGCCATCGCCACCGCCACCGAGCAGCAGTCAAGGGCGGCGCAGGAGGTGGCGGGCACGGTGGAGGAGATTGCCGGGCTCAGCCATCAGTCCAGCGAGCATGGCCAGCAGGGGGAGCAGATCGCCGCCCGCCTGACCCGGGAGACGGGGAGACTGACATCGGCCATCAGCCGCTTCGAACTGGATGCCTGACGCAAGGGAGAGAAAAACGGGGCAGACCTCTGGGTCTGCCCCGTTTTTTTCGGCCCGAAAACCTGGTGGTGGAAGGATGCACGCCGCAGGTGCGGTCCTGACCGTTCGGAAGCTGGGGGATGGTGTCTTGTGTACTGCCCTGTGTCTCTTTCTGCCGGCAGGACGGGTCACTCCAGGCGGCGGAAGGCCTGGTTTTCGAAGCTGCTGCAGGTCTCCTGGTTGAGCAGGTTGACCAGCAGGATGGCCCGCTTTTCGCCATCCGGCTCCAGATAGATGGCTTCAAACCCGGCGAGGGGGCCGGATTCGATAAGTACCTTGTCTCCCTGGGTCGGCAGACGGGCATAGCTGGCGCGCGCCTCGTCGCTGTCGTCCCGGCTCATGAGCCGGTAGATCAGCTGGCTGCTGACGGGGGTCCACTCCTTGCCGAAGTGGATGATGCGACTGATGCCCCGGGTCGATTTCAGGGTGACCGGGGTGACCTCTTCCAGATCCACGTAGATGAAGAGATAGTTGGGGAACATGGGCTCGCGCTGGGGCACGCGCTTGCCTCGCCGCAGTTTTTCAATCTCGACCATGGGGTAATAGGATTCAACGCCCTGGGCTGCCAGATGGGCGCGGGCGCGGGCCTCTTCCTTGGGTTTGCAGTAGGCCAGATACCATTTTTTCATTGTTGTTCTGTTTTTCGTGTTGCCGTGCTTCTGGCTATCATAACGGGGGTAAAAAAAAAGGCCACGCTTGACGTGGCCTTTTTTCCAGAGTGAGTGATTACCAACCTTTCACCAGACCGCCCTTGAACAGCTCGGTCCCCTTCTTGAAGACCTCGTCGGTCTGGAAGGACTGGACGAACTCCTTGACCTTCTCGTCGTCCTTGTTGTTCTCGCGAGCAACGATCAGGTTGACGTAGGGGGACTCCTTGTCTTCGACAAACAGGCCGTTCTCGGTCGGGGTCAGACCAATCTGACCGGCGAAGGTGTTGTTGATGATGGCCAGATCCACGTCTTCCAGGGAGCGCGGCAGTTGTGCGGCTTCCAGCTCGACGATCTTGAAGTTGCGCGGGTTGCTGGCGATGTCCAGTACGGTCGCTTCCAGACCGGCACCCTCTTTCAGCTTCAGCAGGCCCTGCTTCTCCAGCAGGATCAGGGAACGACCCAGGTTGGTCGGATCGTTCGGCACCGCGATCTGGGCACCGTCTTTCAGCTCGGACAGGGCCTTGACCTTCTTGGAGTAACCGGCGATCGGGTAGACGAAGGTGTTGCCGACCGGCACCAGCTTGAAGCCGCGATCACGGATCTGGGCATCCAGGTAGGGCTTGTGCTGGAAGGCGTTGACGTCGACGCTGCCGTCGTTCAGGGCCACGTTCGGGGTGACGTAGTCGGAGAAGGTGACCACTTCGACGGTCAGGCCGTATTTTTCCTTGGCCACCTTGGCCGCGGTCTCAACCAGCTCGGTCTCGGGACCGGCGATGGCGCCCACCTTCAGGGTCTTGTTCTCTTCCTTCTGGCCGCAGCCGACCAGTACCAGGGTTGCCAGCAGCGCAGCTGCTGCGGATTTGATGCCCAATTTCATAAAAACCTCCTGTCAGAAATCGACGATTAACGATGATCACATTGTTTGACCAGGCGCTCACCCGCGCTCTGGATGAGTTGAACCAGCACCACCAGAATGACCACGGTGACCAGCATGACGGTGGGATCGAAACGCTGGTAGCCGTAGCGAATACCCACATCACCGAGACCACCGCCTCCGATGGCACCTGCCATGGCGGAGTAGTTCACCAGGGTGACGAGGGTGATGATGACGCTGTTGAGGATCCCCGGCA
This sequence comes from Aeromonas sp. S19(2024), assembly GCF_041402625.1. Lineage (NCBI taxonomy): Bacteria > Pseudomonadati > Pseudomonadota > Gammaproteobacteria > Aeromonadales > Aeromonadaceae > Aeromonas > Aeromonas sp. S19(2024). The sequence continues at coordinate 135,728 of NZ_JBGLQU010000007.1, read as the reverse complement.
GGGCCTCGGGCAGCAGCACCTTGGCGATGATTTGCAGGGGCTTGGCCCCCATGGCCTTGGCCGCTTCCAGCAGGCCGTCAGGCACCTCCATCAGAGCCCCTTCCACCAGGCGGGCGATGAAGGGAATGCAGCCCACGGTCAGCGGCACGATGGCGGCGATGGTGCCGATGCTGGTGCCGACGATGAAGCGGGTCAACGGAATGATGGCGACCAGCAGAATGATGAAGGGCACCGAGCGACCGACGTTGACGATGACGCCCAGGACCTTGTTGAGCAGCGGATTGGCCAGGATCTGGCCCGCCTTGGTCACGTGCAGCGCCACGCCGAGCGGCAGGCCGAGCAGGCAGCCGAACAGGGCGGAGGCAAACACCATGATGAGGGTGTCGCCCAGAGCCGAAATCAGCAGATTAATCATTGCTTCGGACATAACCCATTACCTCCAGCTGAATGTGGTTGTCGATGAGGAACTGCTGGGTGGCCTCGCACTGGGCCTCGTCCCCGAACAGTTCCGCCAGCAGGAAGCCGAACTTGACGCCACCGGCGTATTCGATGTCTGCGCTCAGGATGCTGATGTCGATGTTGAAACGGCGGCTCGCCTCGGAAATCAGCGGCGAATCCACCGTGGTCCCGGTAAAGCCGAGCTTCACCAGGGGATAGCTGCCGGGCACCCGGTCGCTACTCATCCGATCCTGATACTCCTGAGGCACTTCCAGGTGGATGGTGGAGTGGATGAAATCCCGGGCCAGCTGGGTCTTGGCATTGCTGAAGAACCAGGCCACTTCCCCCTGCTCGATGAGACGGCCGTCGCTGATGATGGCCACTTCGTCGCAGATCCCCTTCACCACGTCCATTTCGTGGGTGATGAGCAGTATGGTGAGCCCCAGCTTGACGTTGATCTCCTTGAGCAGGGTCAGGATCGAGCGGGTGGTCTGCGGGTCGAGGGCCGAGGTGGCCTCGTCACACAGCAGGACCTTGGGAGCCGGTGCCAGGGCGCGGGCGATGGCGACGCGCTGCTTCTGCCCGCCGGAGAGCTCGGACGGATAGGCGTGGGCACGGGCTTCCAGCCCGACCAGGGCCAGCAGTTCGCTGACCCGGCTCTGGATCTTGTCCTTGCTCCAGCCCGCCAGCTCCAGCGGGAAGGCGATGTTGGCAGAGACGGTGCGAGAGGCCAGCAGGTTGAAGTGCTGGAAGATCATGCCGATCTGGCGACGAGCCTGAGTCAGATCCCGCTCGCTGAGGGCGACCAGGTCCTGGCCATCGACGATGACCTGCCCCTCGGTGGGGCGCTCCAGCAGGTTGACGCAGCGGATGAGGGTACTCTTGCCGGCACCGGAGGCACCGATCACCCCGAAGATCTTGCCTTGGGGCACATGCAGGCTCACGTCACGCAGGGCGTGCACGGCATCACTGCCTTTACCGTAGACTTTGTTGAGACCGATCAACTTAATCATGGATTCTTCCGTGCTAACAGCCTTAAAGCACAGGGCGCTACAGGCGGGTAAATTGGGCAGAGGTTTCACTGGGTAGCTCTGTCATCATGGAGGATGATGCTAAGATGTCCGGATGGCTGTGTCAACGCATGTTTTTACGTCTAGACGTCTAAAAAATGGATAAGGATTCCCGCCATTTGACTATGGTGTGGAGGTATCACCACCAGTATCAATATTAGATTCCGATTTGATGACTCTAGTCCGAATATAAGCTGGTAAATATCTTTTATGTCGTCGATTTGATGTCTCCCCTTCGGACAAGGTGCCCGGTCGTCCGGGCTGCATCGCTGCCGGTTTCCCCTTCCTCCTGCCGTCTCTTTTTCTGTTTTCTTTTCCATCTCCTTGATGCAGAACAATAAATGACCAGTTCGTGGCCGTGTCGACATGCCAGCTCCCTATACTGGCTGCAGGTAGATGCCAGGAGGGAGGCGAGATGCGATTCCAACAGATCAAGGACCTGATGCTCTATCTCGAGGAGCTTCATCATCGGCAAGGGCACATTTACGGGCGCCAGATCCTCCGGGTGGATGCTGAGCGCAGCAGGATGTTGCTGGCCTATCTGCAAGGGCGGGAGGATGCCGCGGCGGCTCATCTGCACGATTATCGCGAGCAGATGGGAAGCGCGGTGAAGGAGACCTGGCTGGATCAGGGATTTGGCGAGGATCTGCTGGCCGAGGGGGATCGTCTGGCGCTGCCCGCCACAACCCAGCCCGCGGAGATAGTGGCCCTGGTGTCACGCCAGGAGGAGAGGCTCATCGGCGAGCTGGAACGTCTGGCCCGGGAGTGCCCCACGCCCGACACGGCGGCGCTGCTGAAAGCCCTGGCCTCCATGGCCCAATCCCGCCTGACCCGTCTGGTACACGGTGCTCATCGCCTCGACGATCTCTGAGCCCGGATGAGAGAGACCCGGCACGGGCCGGGTCTTCTGATGTTGCTGGCGGTCAGCCCCCTTGCCGGGCCGCGCCATAGAGGGCGGCGCCTATGATGCCGGCCTGGTTGAGGTTCGCGGCCGCCACCAGGGGAGCCCGGGTCTCAATCTTGTCGATGAACTTGTCGAGCTTGGCGGCGCTGCCGCCCCCCAGGATGAAGAGGTCGGGGGAGAACAGAAACTCCAGGCGAGCCAGGTATTTGTTGAAACGTTTGCCCCAGCGGCCCCAGGAAAGATCCTCGCGCTTGCGCACCGCATCGGAGCAATAGTGTTCAGCCACCATGCCTTCCAGCATCAGGTGGCCCAGCTCGGTATTGGGCAGCAACTGGCCATTGACGAAGACGGCGGTACCGATGCCGGTGCCGACGGTGATGAGAATGATGACCCCCTGGCGATCCTGCCCGGTGCCAAAGCGCATCTCCGCCAGACCGGCCGCATCGGCGTCGTTCAGGACATGGCAGGGCAGGCCGGTCACATCGGCAAACAGGTGGGCGGCATCGGTCTCAATCCAGCTCTTGTCGATGTTGGAGGCATTCTTGGCGATGCCGTTGTGGATGGTGGCGGGAAAACCGCACCCCACGGGCCCCTTCCATTGGAAGTGCTCGACCAGCGCCTTGAGGGTGTGTGCCACGGCGGCCGGGGTTGCCGGTTGCGGTGTGGCGATGCGGTGGCGTTCGCCAATCAGCTCCCCGGTTTCGGTGTCGACCAGGCAGCCCTTGATCCCGGACCCCCCAATATCTACTCCCAGCATCTGCATCAGAATCTTCCTTTTATTGTGCCGATGTTCAATGGTCGGCAGAGCATGAAAAAATGGCTGCGATCCGGCAAGGGCCAGATCACTTATGCGTGATCCGGCAGACCTTTTTCGATGCAGCGGATCAGCAATCGCGTCTTTTTATTCTCTTCCTGCTGACGCCTGGCCAGGGTCGCCAGCGCCCACTCGATATGCTCGGCCACCATGGGCGCCGCCTCAGGCAGCGCCTGTTGCAGGGCGGCCAGGACCTCGTTGCTGGCCGGCCCGTTGCCAAGGGCCACTGCCAGGTTGCGGCGCCAGCGCTGATAGCCGATGCGGCGGATGGGGCTGCCTTCCGTGTGCTTGAGAAATTCGGCCTCGCTCCAGCGCCACAGCACTAGCAGGGGAGGGCGATGCAGGTCGGGGCGGGGGCTGAAATCGGGTTCGGGGCTGGCATCGGCATAGCGGTTCCAGGGGCAGATGAGCTGGCAGTCGTCGCAGCCATAGATGCGATTGCCCATGAGCGGCCTGAACTCCTCGGGAATGGGGCCGTCATTCTCGATGGTGAGATAGGAGATGCAGCGCCGTCCGTCCACCACATAGGGGGCGATGATGGCACCGGTGGGGCAGATGTTGATGCAGGCCACGCACTTGCCACACAGCTCCTTCTCCACCGGGACATCCACGGGCAGCGACAGGGCGATGAGCAATTCTCCCAGAAAGAAGAAGGAGCCGGCGGACTCGTTGATCAGCAGTGAGTGCTTTCCCACCCAGCCAAGGCCGGCCTTGGCCGCCAGCGGCCGTTCCAGAATAGGGGCCGAGTCGACGAAGGGGCGCCACTCGCCCAGGGTTTGTCCCGCTGCCTGCAACAGGGTTTCGCACCGCAGCTCGATGCGCTCCCCCAACTGTTTGAGCCGGTTGCGCAGCACCTTGTGGTAGTCGCGGCCGAGGGCATAGCGGCTGATGTAGCCGAGGGTGGGATCGCGCAGGGTGGCGGCAAAGCCCGCCTCGAACGGGAGGTAGTTCATCCGCACCGAGATGACCCGCAAGGTGCCCGGCAACAGCTCGTGGGGGCGGGCCCTCATCATGCCGTGGCGCGCCATGTAGTCCATGGTGCCGTGATAACCGGCATCCAGCCAGGCCTGCAACCTCGGCTCTTCCAGGGTGAGATCGGTGTCGGCGATGCCGACCTGGTCAAATCCTAGCTCCCTTGCCCAGAGCTTGATATCGTGGGCCAGTTGCGCAAGTTCGGCAGCCGTCATGCAGCATCCCCCCTCTGCCTGCAGGAGTGTGGCAGGCGCAGGGCGGCAATATGGCGTGCCAGTTGCCGGGTCATGGGATGATGAAACGTGGGGGCCGTCATGGTAGAGGTGTTCGGGGACGCTATCCGCAAAAATGAGTGGGAGAGTCTAGCACAACCCCTGTGGCGGGCCGAGCAGATCCGCAGCATGGAACTGCGCTGGGCCGAGCAGGAGGGGCTTCCCCTCTATGTGCTGATGGAGCGGGCCGGGACTGCGCTGTGCAACTATGCCTGTCACCACTGGCCCGACAGCCGTCAGTGGTGGATCTTCGTCGGCCCTGGCAACAACGGTGGGGATGGCTACGTGCTGGCCCGCCTTGCCCGGCGCATCGGCCTCGAGCCTTTGGTGATTGCCGCCCGGGCTCCCGGCCTGCTGAGGGGAGATGCCAGGCGGGCTGCCGAAGAGTGGCTCGCATCGGGGGGGAGCGTGACCATGGCCGAGGATCTGCTGCCCGCCACGCTGCCGCCGCCGGATCTGGTCATAGACGCACTGCTCGGTACCGGCGTCCAGCTTCCCCTCTCCTCGTCAATGACAAAGATCGTCGCAACAATCAATGGCTTGAACGCGCCCGTGCTGGCGGTGGATCTCCCCTCCGGTCTCCATGCCGACACCGGCCGCGCCATGGGCGCACTGGTGCGTGCCACCCGCACCCTCACTTTCATCGGCATCAAGCAGGGCATGCTCACCGCCGACGGGGTGGACGGAGTCGGCCACCTCGACCGGGATCCCCTGGGAGTGACGCCGGGGGAGGAACGGGTTCCCGCTGCCGAGCGGATCGATTATCCCAGCCTCAAGGGGTTGCTGACCCCGCGCAGGCGCTCGGCTCACAAGGGACACAGCGGCAAGGTACTGCTGACGGGGGGGAACCTCGGCATGCAGGGAGCGATCCTGCTGGCGGGTCAGGCCTGTCTGCGGGCGGGGGCGGGATTGGTACGCCTGCGCCAGCACCCGGATTGCCCGGCGGCCAGCCTGGTTCAACCCGAGCTGATGGGATGCCCGGCGGACATGGATGAAGGGTGGGCATCGGTGCAGGTACTGGGCCCCGGGCTCGGTCAGGATGAGTGGGGCCGGGCCCGGTTCGAACAGGGCATCGGAGCCGCCGTGCCACTGGTATTGGACGCCGATGGATTGAATTGGCTGGCGCAGGCCCCCCGTCATCAGGATAATTGGGTGCTCACGCCCCACCCCGGGGAGGCGGCTCGCCTGCTGGGTTGCTCCATCGCCGAGATCGAGGGGGACAGGTTTGCGGCCGTCTCGCGACTGCAACAGCGCTACGGTGGTGTGGTGTTGCTCAAGGGGGCGGGGTCGCTCATCTGCGACTGCAGGCGCATTTCCCTGTGCGACGAGGGTAACCCCGGCATGGCCAGTGGCGGCATGGGTGACCTCTTGTCTGGTATAATCGCCGCCCTTCTGGCTCAGGGCTGGTCTGCGGGCATGGCCACCCGACTCGGGGCCGTGATCCACGCAGAGGCCGCCGATCTGGCCGCTGCCGAGGGTGAGAGGGGCATGCTGGCATCGGATCTGCTGCCCTGGATCCGTCGTCTGGTCAATCCGACACAGTAACAAGTAACAAGAAGAACATGGCAAAAACCTTGATGATGACACTGCCGGACGAGGCAGCAACAGTGGCGCTGGGTGGCCGTCTGGCAAAGGCGTGCCAGCAGGCCACCACGGTATTTCTGCACGGTGCCCTCGGGGCCGGCAAAACCACCCTGACCCGAGGCTGGGTGCAGGGACTGGGTCATGAGGGCAAGGTCAAGAGTCCGACCTATACCCTGGTGGAGCCCTATGAGCTTGCCCAGTGGCAGGTCTATCACTTCGATCTCTATCGACTGGCGGACCCGGAAGAGCTGGAGTTCATGGGCATTCGCGACTATTTCGCCGCCGATACCCTCTGTCTGGTGGAGTGGCCAGAGAAGGGCGACGGCTGGCTGCCAGCCCCGGATCTCGAGATCACCCTGAGTTATGCAAACGAGCAGCGCGAGGTGCAGATTGATGCCCGCACTGCTATCGGCGAAGCCATTCTGGAACGGTTGTCATCTCAGTGCGCGTGATCCTTGTTTTTGTTCTCTCCCTGATGGCATTGCCCACCTGGGCCAATCAGCTCAAGAGTGTGCGGGTGTGGCCATCACCGGACAACACCCGGGTGGTGCTCGACATGAGCAGCGCCCCCAATTTCAACTACTTCACCCTGACCGGTCCGAACCGTCTGGTCATCGACCTGAAAGGGGCGAGCAACGCCACCAACCTGGCCAGCATCGAGAACAAGAGCGAGCTGGTGCGCAAGATCCGCGAGAGCACGCCGCTGGAGAAGGGGGGCCTGCGACTGGTGCTGGATCTCGGCTCTGCCATCAAGCCGGTGGTTTTCCCGCTGGCGCCGGCAGGACCCTATGGCCACCGTCTGGTGATCGATCTTCCCTATGAAGAGAAGGGGAGCGCTGCGGCGCAGCCCGCTCCCGTCGGGGGACACGGCAAGGCCATCGTCATCGCCATCGATCCTGGTCACGGCGGGGAAGACCCGGGCTCCATCGGCCCGCGCCGCACCTACGAGAAGCGGGTGACCCTGGCGGTCTCCCAGAAGCTGGCGGCCCTCATCGACCGGGAGCCCGGCATGCGCGCCGTGCTGACCCGCCGTGGCGACTACTTCGTCGATCTCAACAAACGCTCCGAGATTGCCCGCAAGGCCAAGGCAGACCTGCTGGTGTCGGTGCATGCCGACAGCTTCCACAACTCGACTCCTCGCGGCGCCTCCGTCTGGGTGCTGTCGACCAACCGCGCCAACCGCGAGATGGGTAGCTGGCTCGAGAAGCAGGAGAAGCAGGGTGAGCTGCTGGGGGGCGTTGGCAAGGTATTGGCCGAGTCTGATCCCAACCCCTATCTGGCGCAGACCTTCCTGGATCTCTCCATGGACAAGTCCAGGGCCGAAGGCTATGACGTCAGCCGCCAGATCCTGCGCTCGCTCGGCCGGGTGGCCAGATTGCACAAGAAGGCGCCGGAACATGCGAGCCTGGCGGTGCTGAAGGCGCCGGACATCCCCTCGGTACTGGTGGAGACGGGCTTTATCTCGAACCACGCCGAGGAGAAGCTGCTGGCCACCGCCAGCTATCAGGATCAGCTGGCCCGGGCCATCTTCGAGGGGATCCGCAACTATTACCGCAGCCATCCGACCAAGGGGCCCATGCTCACCGGCAAGGGCCAGGTTGCCGCCCCGCCGCGTCAGGCGCCTGCCAGCAAGCCGGTCGCCGTCAGCAAGCCGGCTGCCCAGCCAACGCAGCAGGTCGTGACCAACCGGATGCCGGCGAGCGAGCCCTATCGCGTCGGTGAGGGCGGCGCCCCGGTCAGCAGCGTCGGCAGCGTCGGCAGCGCCTCCGGTGCCGGTGTGATCAAACCTTACAAGGTCGCAGCCCAGGAGCCGAGTGCGCCGGTAGCCAGCGTGCAGAGCAACGACAAGTCCAACATGATCCGCCACGTGGTCACCCGTGGCCAGAGTCTCTCCCGGCTCGCCGAGAAACACGGGGTGAGCCAGGCGCGACTGGTGGAGATCAACAAGCTCAAGTCGCGGGACATCCAGATAGGGCAGGTGCTCTATATTCCGCGAAAATAGCGCGGGCTGAAGAACGCCGCCCTTCTCTGCCGATGGCAGGGAGGGGCGGTGAGCATTGATGGCGCCAGGTCCACCTCTTCCCCTTTTTCATCTGCAGGAGCAAGCGATGCCAATCCGTATATTGCCGCCGATTCTGGCCAACCAGATTGCTGCCGGTGAGGTCGTGGAGCGGCCCTCCTCCGTGGTGAAGGAACTGGTGGAAAACAGCCTGGATGCGGGGGCCGACCGGGTCGAGATCGACATCGACAAGGGAGGCGCCAAGCTTATCCGCATTCGTGACAACGGCTGCGGTGTCGCCAGGGATGAGCTGGTGCTGGCGCTGTCGCGCCACGCCACCTCCAAGGTGGCGACCCTGGACGATCTGGAAGGGATCAACAGCCTGGGCTTTCGCGGGGAGGCGCTCGCCTCCATCAGCTCCGTCTCCCGCCTCACCTTCACCTCCCGTACGGCAGAGCAGAGCGAGGCCTGGCAGGCCCAGGCGGAAGGGCGTGAGATGAGCGTCACCGTCAAGCCGGCGGCCCACCCGGTGGGCACCACGGTGGAGGTGGTGGATCTCTTCTTCAACACCCCGGCGCGGCGCAAGTTCATGCGCAGCGAAAAGACCGAATTTGCCCACATCGACGAACTGGTGCGCCGCATCGCGCTCTCCCGCTTCGACGCCACCCTGATCCTGCGTCACAACGGCAAAGTGGTGCGCCAGTACAAGGCCGCCAACACGGTGGCGGAGCAGGAGCGCCGCCTTGCCGCCGTCTGCGGCTCCCCCTTCATGCACCATGCCCTGGCGGTATCGAGCGAACACAGCGACGTGCGGTTGTGGGGCTGGCTGGCCACTCCGGCAGGGGCCAGGCCGCAGAACGACCTGCAATACACCTATGTCAATGGCCGCATGATGCGGGACAAGCTCATCAATCACGCCATCCGCCAGGCCTATGACGAGCTGCTGCCCGCCGATCGCTTCGCGGCCTATGTGCTTTATATCGAGCTGGATCCCCGCCAGGTGGATGTCAACGTCCATCCGGCCAAGCACGAAGTGCGTTTCCATCAGGCGCGTCTCATCCACGATTTCATCTTCCAGGCGCTGTTTACCGCCCTGCGTCAGGACGGGGCAGGGAGCGCCACCGATGCACCCCTGGCCGAGACCCAGGTCGAGCTGCCGGGCAGCCCGGAGATCACCTATCCGGGTCAGGCGCCGCGCACCGAGTGGTACGGTGCCGAACACGGCTATCGGGCTCCTGCCCCTGCACGAGATGGCGACGGCGTGCGGGAAGGCGGTGGTGGCAGGGGAGGACACTACCAGCCCCCCGAACCCCCGAGCCGGGCCGCCATGCGAGGCATGGGCGCCTTGCTCACCACCCTGCCCGAGGTGGCGATGCCGGCATCCCGGCCCGTAGCCGAGAGCGGTGCCGTCGAGACGCCAGCCCGAACGGGGGAGTGGCGCGCCCTGAGCCTGGTCGAGCAGGCCTATCTGCTGATGGAGCGTCAGGGGCAGCTGGCGCTGCTCTCCCTGGTGCGCGCCGAGCGTCTGTTGTTGCGCCACTGGCTGCTGGATGCCTGGGGCCAGGGGTTGGCGGCCCAGCCTCTGTTGCTGCCGGTCTCCTTCAAGCTGCCGAAAAACCTGGTCGCCCTGGTGGAGGAGCGGGAACGTCTGCTCAAACGCATGGGGCTGGAGTTGAAAAGCGGGGGACGCGACACCATGATCCTGACTCGGGTGCCCGCCCTGCTGCGCCAGACCGATCTGGCCCGCCTCTTACCCGAATTGTTGCAGCTGGTCGAGAGCGGATCTGACAGTGATGCCGATGCGCAGGCTGGAGTACTATGCCAGTGGTTGGTGGAACAAGGTATAAGTGCCGAAAAAATATACGATTTTGCCACTGCCACCCGGTTGTTGACGGAACTTGTTGCCGATTTCAGTGACCAACTGGCAGACGTTCGCATGGTGCGTCCGTTGCCGCTGGCGAACGTGCTGGCCGAGTTTGCCGATGGCAACTGACGGCGTCTCGTCGTCTGCTGCATCTATATGACCAGTTTTATGCCGGCTCGCCCGTGAAGGGGCGGCCGAAGGGAGTGTTTAACGTGGCTGACTTGCCGACTGCAATTTTTCTGATGGGGCCGACGGCCTCCGGCAAGACGGATCTCGCCATTGAACTGTGCCAGGCCCTGCCCTGCGACATCATCAGCGTGGACTCCGCGCTCATCTATCGCGGCATGGACATAGGCACCGCCAAGCCGACGCCAGCCGAGCTGGCACAGGCCCCGCACCGGCTGATCGACATCCTGGATCCCGCCATGAGCTATTCGGCGGCGGATTTTTGCAAGGATGCCCTGCGGGAGATGAAAGAGATCGCCGACCGTGGTCGCATTCCGCTGCTGGTGGGCGGCACCATGCTCTATTTCAAGGCGCTGCTGGAGGGGCTTTCTCCGCTGCCTTCCGCCGATCCCGCCATTCGGGCCGGCATCGAGGAAGAGGCTGCCCGCCTCGGCTGGCAGGCGCTCCATGACGAACTGGTGCGCATCGACCCGGTGGCCGGTGCCCGCATCCACCCCAACGATCCCCAGCGCCTGTGCCGGGCGCTCGAGGTTTACCGCATCAGCGGCAAGACCCTCACCGAGCTGACCCAGGTACAGGGAGAGGGGCTGCCCTACCGGGCGCTGCAGTTTGCCATCGCGCCGAGGGATCGGGCCGTGCTGCACCAGCGCATCGAACAGCGGTTTGACAAGATGCTGGGCAGCGGCTTCGAGCAGGAGGTCAGGGCGCTTTACGAGCGGGGGGATCTCACCCCGGATCTTCCCTCCATTCGCTGCGTGGGATACCGCCAAATGTGGGACTACCTGGCGAGGGAAGTGGAGTATGATGAGATGCGTTATCGCGGCATTGTTGCCACCCGCCAGTTGGCCAAGCGTCAGATGACCTGGTTGCGCGGTTGGCCTGATGTGACCTGGTTGGAATCTGGTGAGTCTGGCAATCTGGCCAGGGTCGTCGCCCAAGCTGGTCCGGCTTGACACTCCTGTATAATCAGGTTGTTATATTGAATATCCGGTGTTTAAAAACAACAAACTATAAGGAAAAGAAAGATGGCTAAGGGGCAATCTCTCCAAGACCCGTTTTTGAATGCGCTGCGCCGTGAGCGTATTCCTGTTTCTATCTATTTGGTGAACGGCATCAAACTGCAGGGTCAGATCGAATCGTTTGACCAGTTTGTGATTCTGCTGAAGAACACCGTGAGCCAGATGGTCTACAAGCACGCCATTTCCACCGTGGTGCCGGCCCGTGCCGTCAACCATCACCAGCACGCCCCGGGCGCCGCCGGTGAAGAGCAGGGTGAAGCCGAGGCGTGATATCCTGCGGCGAGTTCACTCGCCAACTCAGATCCATCATGATACCTGTCAAGGAGCAAGCGCTTGTTTGACCGTTACGAAGCTGGTGAACAGGCCGTTCTGGTACATGTCAACTTCAGCGATGAGGGCGAGCGGGAGGATCTGGACGAGCTCAAGATGCTGGTGAGCTCGGCCGGGGTCAATGCACTGGGGGTGATCACCACCAGTCGCAGCGCACCCAGCGCCAAATTTTTTGTCGGCAGCGGCAAGGCGGAAGAGATCGCGTCCCAGGTCCAGATGCTGGACGCCGACGTGGTCATCTTCAACCATGCCCTGACCCCCGCCCAGGAGCGCAACCTGGAGCGTCTGTTCCAGTGCCGGGTCGTGGACAGGACTGGTCTTATCCTCGATATCTTCGCCCAGCGCGCCCGCACTCACGAAGGCAAGTTGCAGGTCGAACTGGCCCAGTTGCGCCATCTTTCCACTCGTCTGGTGCGAGGCTGGACCCACCTTGAGCGACAAAAGGGGGGGATCGGTCTGCGCGGCCCGGGTGAAACCCAGCTTGAAACCGACCGACGCCTGCTGCGTGAGCGCATCAAGGCCATTTTGCGCCGCCTTGACAAGGTGGCCAAGCAGCGGGAGCAGGGGCGCCGTGCCCGCAACCGCAACGAAGTGCCGACCGTTTCTCTGGTGGGGTATACCAACGCCGGAAAATCCACTTTGTTCAACCAACTTACAGATGCCAGCGTGTATGCTGCCGACCAATTGTTCGCAACCCTGGACCCCACCCTGCGCAAATTGGTGATCCAGGATGTGGGTGATGTGATCCTGGCGGATACAGTTGGATTTATTCGGCACTTGCCCCATGATCTGGTCGCGGCCTTCAAGGCGACCTTGCAGGAGACTCGCGAAGCGGACCTGCTGCTGCACGTGGTGGACTGCGCCGATGAACAGATGCAGGAGAATATCGAGTCGGTCCAGCGTGTGCTGGCCGAGATCGAGGCGGATGACCGTCCCCAACTGATGATCTGCAACAAGATCGACAAGCTGGGGGATCGTCCGGCTGGTCTTGAACGGGATGAGGCTGGACGACCGGTGCGAGTCTGGTTGTCGGCCCAGACTGGCGAGGGTAGTGAATACCTGTTCCAGGCACTGACCGAACTGCTGGCCGGCTCCATGGTGCATCACACCCTGCAACTGCCCCCTTCCGCCGCCAGACTGCGCAGTGCGCTCTATCGGCTGAAAGGTATCGAGCAGGAAGGTTTCAGCGAGGAGGGGGACTTTGTGCTGGAAGTTCGCCTGCAACTGGCTGACTGGAACCGCCTCATGAAACAAGAAGGTGAGAGTTTACAACGCTTTATCAGGCATTGATGGGTCGATGAATATAAATGGTTTGCTGATTTCATCGCTCCTCTGTGGCCCGATAGAGATGATATCCATCCGCATGTATTAATGGAGACGCTGATGGCTTGGAATGAGCCTGGTAACAATGGCAAAGACCGTGACCCCTGGGGGAACAACGGCAAGAATCAGGGCCCCCCTGATCTGGACGAGATGCTTCGCAAGGTGAGCCGTCGTTTTGGCGGTCTGCTCGGTGGTGGCAAATCCGGTGGTGGTGACGTCGGCAAGTTCGGCCTCTCCATCGCCTTGGTGGTGGCCGTGGTGGTGTGGGTCGTCAGCGGCTTCTACACCATTCGCGAAGCCGAGCGAGGCGTGGTGCTGCGCTTTGGCGAATACTCCCACAACGTGGATCCCGGCCTGCGCTGGAAACCGACCTTCATCGACCGGGTGATCCCGGTGGACGTGGAGTCTGTCCGTTCCCTGCCGGCGTCCGGTTTCATGCTGACCCAGGATGAGAACGTGGTACGGGTCGAGATGGACGTGCAGTATCGCGTGGTCGATCCCGAGCAGTACCTGTTCAGCGTGACCAACGCCGACGAGAGCCTGAGCCAGGCCACCGACAGCGCCCTGCGCTACGTGGTGGGTCACACCCGGATGGACGATGTGCTGACCACGGGTCGTGAGAAGGTGCGTCAGGAAACCTGGCAGGTGATCGACAGCATCATCGAGCCCTATCAGATGGGTCTGCAGATCGTGGACGTCAACTTCCTGCCGGCGCGTCCGCCGGAAGAGGTGAAGGATGCGTTTGATGACGCCATCTCCGCCCAGGAAGATGAGCAGCGTTTCATCCGTGAAGCGGAAGCCTATGCCCGTGAAGTGGAGCCCAAGGCTCGTGGCCAGGTCAAACGTCTGGAGCAGGAGGCCGAAGCCTACAAGTCCCAGATCGTGTTGAAGGCCAAGGGTGAAGTCGCTCGCTTCAACGAGCTGCTGCCCCAGTATCAGGCCGCGCCCGAGCTGACCCGTGATCGTATCTACCTGGAAACCATGGAAGAGCTCTATCAGCAGGCCAACAAGGTGGTGGTCGACATGCCGGCCGGCAACAACAGCATGATCTACCTGCCGCTCGACAAGCTCTCTGGCAAGGCGAATGCCGTGCAACCGGCACGTCCTGCGGGCACCCCGGCAGTCGAGGCGGCCCAGCCGTCCAACGAAGGGGCCAACTCCACTCCGACCCCGCTGCGTGGCGGTGATCGTTTCAGCACAGGGAGAAACTGATAGATGAAAAAGCTAGCTATTGGTGTCATCGCTGTGGCCGCCATGGTCTGCTTCTCTTCCATCTTCATCGTCGATGAAGGACAGAAGGGGATCGTGGTGCAGTTTGGCAAGGTGAAACGGGTCGACTCCGGTGAACCGCGCCTGTACGAGCCGGGTCTGCACTTCAAGGTGCCGCTCATCGACCAGGTACGCAAGATGGATGCCCGCATCCAGACTCTGGAAGGCCAGGCGGATCGCTTCGTTACGTCCGAGAAGAAGGACCTCATCATCGACTCCTACGTGAAGTGGAAGATCGAGGACTTCTCCAAGTACTACCTGGCGACCGGTGGTGGCAACAAGATCCAGGCTGAAGACCTGCTCAAGCGCAAGATCAACAACGGCCTGCGTTCCGAGATCGGTAACCGCACCATCAAGGACATCGTCTCCGGCGAGCGCAGTACCGTGATGGAAGATGCCCTGATGAAGATGGCGCGCTCCTCCGAGCTCGGCATCAAGGTAGTGGATGTGCGCATCAAGCAGATCAACCTGCCGGTGGAAGTTTCCAGTTCCATCTATCAGCGGATGCGTGCCGAGCGGACCGCGGTTGCCCGTGAACACCGTTCACAGGGCCGCGAGCAGGCCGAGATCCTGCGTGCCGACATCGACCGCAAGGTGACCGTGATGATCGCCGACGCCGAGAGTAATGCCCGTCAACTGCGTGGTGAAGGGGATGCCGAAGCCGCCAGGATCTATGCCGACAGCTACAAGAAGGACCCGGAGTTCTTCAGTTTCGTGCGCAGCATGGAGGCCTATCGCAAGAGCTTCGCCGGTGGCAACGACCTCATGGTCCTGAAACCGGACAGCGAGTTCTTCCGCTACCTCAAGTCGCCGCACGGCAACAAGCAGTAAACATGTGTTGATATGACCCAAGGGCCTGATGATTCAGGCCCTTTTGTTTGCCGGCCACAGACCGGCAGGGGAACAGGGAGAAGGAGAGGTGATGCTGACATCCATGTTGATGGGGCTGGGGTTGCTGCTGCTCTTCGAAGGATTGGGGCCCTTGCTTGCTCCCAGGGCATGGCAGCAGATGCTGCGCCTGCTCGGGGAGTTGCCGCCGGAACAGCTGCGCCGCATCGGCGGCTGTCTGGTGGTGGCAGGTGGTGTCATCTTGTGGGCGTTGGCCCGTTAGAATCTGTGTTGATACGACAGTGGCACGGCGAATTCGGACAATAAAAAAGAGGCCAGAGGGCCTCTTTTTTATTGTCCGCGGGCTGGCATCAGGCGCTGCGCTGCACCGCCATGTGGGCCAGGGTCTCCAGCGCTTGCTTGTGCCGGGAGTCCGGCAGGATGGCGAGGGCGTCGATGGCCTTGTCAGCCTCTTCCCGAGCTCGCTGGCGGGAGTATTCGAGAGCTCCGGTGCGATCCAGGATGCCCAGAATACGCTCCAGGTGATCCATCCCGTTGCGGTGCTCGATGGCATCGCGCACCAGTTGACGCTCTTCCGGGGTACCCACTTCCATGGCACGCAACAGCGGCAGGGTCGGCTTGCCTTCGGCCAGATCGTCACCCACGTTCTTGCCCATCTCCTCGCTCTGGGAGCAGTAGTCCATCACGTCGTCGATGATCTGGAACGCGGTACCCAGGTACTTGCCGTAGTCGGTCATGGCCTGCTCGACGGGCTCGGGCTGATGGGTCAGCACGGCGGCGAGTCGGGTTGCGGCTTCAAACAGCTTGGCGGTCTTGCAGTAGATGACCGTCATGTAGCTCTCTTCCGTGGTATCCGGATCGTTGCAGTTCATCAGCTGCAGCACTTCGCCTTCGGCGATGGTGTTGGTGGCATCGGAGAGGATCTCCATCACCTTCAGGTTGGAGAGTTCGCTCATCATCTGGAAGGAGCGGCTGTAGAGGTAGTCACCCACCAGAACGCTGGCGGCGTTGCCAAACAGGGCGTTGGCGGTTTCCCGGCCGCGGCGCAGGTCGGATTCGTCGACCACGTCGTCGTGCAGCAGGGTGGAGGTGTGGATGAATTCGATGATGGCGGCCAGTTTCAGGTGATCTTCACCCTCATAGCCCAGTGCGCGTGCGGCCATCACGGTCAGCATGGGGCGCATCCGTTTTCCGCCTGCACTGACAATATAGAAACCCAGCTGGTTGATCAGGCTGACATCGGACTGGAGTCTCGCCAGGATCAGTTCATTGACCGCCGTCATGTCGGCGGCACAGAGCGCACGGATAGTCTGTTGGTCCATAAGTCTCGTAACGTGACGGCAGCATTTACTGCGTTTTTAGCAATGGCGGGGATTCTACACGATTTCACAATGGGTTACAGTTAGGCGTTTATTCACGGGGGCAGATATGCGCACAAAATAAACTTTTTGCTAAATTGGCCTTGCCTCGGCAAATCGTTCTGCGTAGAATGCCCGCCCATTGTTATAGGTTTTTGTGCGTGTCTGGCCTTGAGCAAAAGACACGCCTTTACGGAGTTAATCAAATGTACGCGGTATTCCAAAGCGGCGGAAAACAACACCGTGTGGCCGAAGGTCAAATCGTTCGTCTGGAAAAGCTGAACGTTGAGACTGGCGCTACCATCGACTTCAACGAAGTGCTGATGGTTGCTGCAGGCGACACTTTCAAAGTAGGTGCTCCTTTCGTTGAAGGTGGCAAGGTTGTGGCTGAAGTTGTGGCTCACGGCCGTGGCGAGAAAGTGACTATCGTCAAGTTCCGTCGTCGTAAGCACCACCGTAAGCAAGCGGGCCACCGTCAGTGGTTCACTGAAGTCAAAATCACTGGCATCAGCGCTTAATTAGAGGAGTCCGATAGATGGCACACAAAAAAGCTGGCGGTTCATCCCGCAACGGTCGCGATTCTGAAGCTAAACGCCTGGGCGTGAAGCGTTTCGGCGGCGAAACAGTTCTGGCTGGCAGCATCATCGTTCGTCAGCGCGGCACCAAGTTCCACGCTGGTGAGAACGTTGGTCTGGGCAAGGACCACACTCTGTTCGCTACCGCGAACGGTAAAGTGCAGTTCGAAGTTAAAGGTCCGCAGAATCGTAAGTACGTCAGCATCGTTGCTGAGTAATTACGGACCGCAAGGATCCGAAGCCCCGCCAACCTGGCGGGGCTTTTGTTTTTCTGATGAGTTTGACGAAAAAACGGCACGCGGATGAGCCGGCGCTGACAGCCCTCATCGGCCAGATGCGCCTCGCCCGAAGGGGCCCGTATCACTATAATTGCGTATCGGTTTTTCGAATTAAGGTGACGGTTACCTATGAAGTTTGTTGATGAAGTCCAGATTCGAGTCGATGCCGGTGACGGTGGTAACGGTTGTGTGAGCTTCCGCCGCGAGAAGTACATCCCGAACGGCGGCCCGGACGGCGGTGACGGCGGTGATGGTGGCGACGTGTATCTGGTGGCCGATGAAAACCTGAACACCCTGATCGACTACCGTTTCGAGCGCTTCCACGCCGCCGAGCGTGGCGAGAACGGCCAGAGTGCCAACTGTACCGGTCGTCGCGGCAAGGACAAGATCCTGCGAGTACCGGTCGGCACCCGCGCCACCGATGAAGACACCGGCGAACTGCTGGGAGATTTGACCAGTCACGATCAGAAGCTGCTGGTTGCCAAGGGCGGCTTCCACGGCCTTGGCAACACCCGCTTCAAGAGCTCGGTCAACCGGGCGCCGCGCCAGAAGAGCAACGGCACCCCGGGTGAAGTGCGTACCCTGAGGCTGGAGCTGCTGCTGCTGGCGGATGTCGGCATGCTGGGTCTGCCCAACGCAGGCAAGTCCACCTTCATTCGCGCCGTTTCTGCGGCCCGTCCGAAAGTGGCAGACTACCCCTTCACCACCCTGGTACCGAACCTGGGTGTGGTACGCGGTGAAAACTCCCGCTCCTTCGTCATTGCCGACATTCCCGGCCTCATCGAAGGGGCTGCCGAGGGAGCAGGCCTGGGTATCCGCTTCCTCAAGCACCTGGAGCGTTGCCGCGTCCTGATCCACCTGGTGGATATCTGCCCGGTGGATGGCTCCGATCCTGCCGAGAATGCCGTGACCATCGTCCGGGAGCTGGAAAAATACAGCCCCGAGCTGGCGGGCAAGCCGCGCTGGCTGGTGTTCAACAAGATGGACCTGATCCTGGAAGAAGAGGCTCAGGAAGTGATGGACAGAGTCAAGGCAGCCCTCAACCACGAAGGTCCGGTCTACGCCATCACCGCCATCAGCAAGGAAGGCACCAAGAAGGTGTGCTACGACATCCTGGATCTGCTGGACACCATGCCCCGTCAGCTGGCGGAAGATGCCAGAGACGCCATCGAGAAGGTGGAGTTCAAGTGGGACGACTATCACAAGAACCAGCTGGCCAAGGCGGAAGCCGATGCCCTGGCGGCGTCCAAGGCCTTCGATGATGGTCTGGACGATGACGACTGGGATGATGAGGACGACGACGGCGTCGAAGTCATTTACGTTCGCGATTGAGCATCATGTTCGTGACAAGACCGGAGCCAGACAGGCTCCGGTTTTTTTATGGGAGGATCGACGGGATCACCCTATAGATATATTTTTCATGTCTCTTATTGCCTGACAGTGGCTGCGGATTATACTGCGCACCTGAATGTAACCTGTATGAAACATTATGCTAACCATTCAAATTGAATCGATATGCATGACTGTTTTGGTTTGTTCTTATGGATGGTTCGCCTGATAAAATATTTATGCTTGAAATGATCAATTAACGGCTTGTTTGTGCAGTTTTTTGGGTTATTCTTGCGCCCGTTTTCCGGGCGAGGGCATGAGTATGCAGGCGGCCCGGCTGAAGGAAAAGTCACATTTAAGGCTGTTTATATGTTGGAAAAGACCCTGGAAGCACCGGCAATCCGTACTCGCCGCAACGTGCTGATGTTTTTGATCCCGTCACTGATCGGGATCCTGCTGTTCATGACCCCGGTCATCTATGACGGCAATGTCACCATTCCCGTCGCCGTGCTGGCGAAGCTGGTTCAAACGGTGTTTGCCGATCATCTGGTGGCCATGGTCAGCGCCATCATCACCACCACCATGCTGATGACCCTGATCGCCTGGCTGTTCAAACCGGCGATCCTGGTGCGCCGTCCCTTCCTCAACAGCCTGTTCAACGTATCCCCCTTCTGGGCCTGCGTGCGGGTGCTGGGCGGGGTCTTCGTGCTGTTGACCTTCTTTGAAGCCGGTCCCGAGGTGCTGCGCTCAGGGGCGACCGGCGGCCTGGTGCTGCATGATCTGCTGCCGGTACTATTCTCCGTCTTCATCTTTGCGGGCCTGCTGCTGCCCTTGCTGCTGGATTTTGGTCTGCTGGAGTTTGTCGGTACCATGATGACCCGGATCATGCGTCCGGTGTTCCGTCTGCCGGGTCGTTCTGCGGTGGACTGCTTCGCCTCCTGGCTCGGTGATGGCAGCGTCGGGATCCTGCTGACCAGCAAGCAGTATGAAGGCAAGTTTTACACCCAGCGGGAAGCGGCTGTCATCGGTACCACCTTCTCCGCCGTCTCCATCACCTTCTGTCTGGTGGTGATCTCCCAGGTGAAGCTGGAGCACATGTTCGTCCCCTTCTACCTGACCGTCTGCCTGGCCGGTGTGGTGGCCGCCATCGTGGTACCGCGCCTGCCGCCGCTCTCCTGGAAGAAGGATGTCTACAGCGACGGTACTCCCCTGTGCCGCAAGCAGGAGGCCATCCCCCATCAGCACAGCGTGCTGAGCTACGGCTATCATCGTGCCCTGACCAAGGCCGACAGCATGACGGATCTCGGCGCCGTGGCGCGTGAAGGGGTGAAAAACGCCCTGGACATGGTATTTGGCGTGCTGCCGGTGGTGATGGCCGTCGGGACCTGTGCCCTGATGCTGGCGGAGCACACCCCGGTGTTCAACTGGCTGGGGGCGCCCTTCGTGCCTTTGCTCGAGCTGCTGCAACTGCCGGAGGCGGAAGCCGCTTCCAAGACCATCATGGTGGGCTTCGCCGATATGTTCATCCCGGCGGTGCTGGCCTCCACTATCGAGAGCGACATCACCCGCTTCGTGATCGCCGCCATGTCGGTCACCCAGCTCATCTACATGTCGGAAGTGGGCGCTCTGTTGCTGGGCAGCAAGATCCCGGTCAAGTTGTGGGAGCTGTTCGTCATCTTCCTGCTGCGCACCCTGGTCACCCTGCCGGTGATTGCCGGTGTGGCGCACCTGCTGTTCTAAGGGGCGAAGTGGAACGAAAAACGGTCAACCCGGGTTGACCGTTTTTTTATGGGCGAGTGCCGGCGGAAGGTCAGTGTGATCCTGCCAGCAGGGCCTGGCATTCGACCTCGTCCAGCTGCTCGGGGGCGAGGAAGCGTCTGGCGTAGTCCCGCCAGATGCCGCTCTCGATGAAGAGGGCAAACAGGGCCGGGTCTATGTGCTGTTCCTGTACCATCTTCACCATGATGGTCAGGGACTGGGAGACCGTTTTGCCAGACTTGTAGGGGCGATCGCTCGCCGTCAGCGCCTCGAAGATGTCTGCAATGGCCATGATGCGGGCTGGAATGCTCATCTGCCCCCCTTGCAACTGGCGCGGATAGCCCGTGCCGTCCATCCGCTCGTGATGGCCCCCCGCAATCTCCGGCACCTTGCGCAAATGGCGGGGGAAGGGGAGCTTCTCCAGCATGCGTATGGTCTGGATGATGTGATCGTTGATCTTGTAGCGCTCCTCTTCGGTGAGGGTGCCACGGCCGATGGCGAGGTTGTAGCGCTCCCCCCGGTTGTAGAGGTGGGTGGGCACCCGCACCTTGAAGCCCCATGGGTTGTGTCGTGCGAGATTGTCGTGCTCGGGGCGAGGGATGAGATGGACCGCCTTGTCGGCGAGCAGCGACTCGCGGCAGGGGAGGGGAGAGGGTGCCTCCTGGTGGCGCTTGCGCTCCTCCTGACTGATGCCGAGCCGATCGTCCAGAGTGCGCAACCAGGTGCGGCTGGCAATGGCATCCAGCCTGGCGAGTTTCTCCGGCGCCATCCACTCGCCCCCCAGATTGCACTCGGCCACGAAGGCGAACTCCTGATCCAGGGTGTGCCAGAGGGGGGTTACAGCCTCGAGGGCGGCCTGCTGCCCGGATGGGGGCAGCAGGGCGCAGAGTGCCTCAATGTGGGCATCCCGCTTGAGCACCTCGAAGCGGGTGCGGATCTCGTGGATCCTGTCGTAAATGGTCTCGAGTTTGGTCGCCTTGTCCACCACGAACTCCGGGGTGGTGACCTTGCCGCAGTCGTGCAGCCAGCTCGCGATATGGATGGCCTCCCACTCCTCTTCGTTGAGCCGGAAATCGGCAAAGGGCCCCGTCTGCTGTGAGCAGGCAGCCTGGGTCAGCATCCTGGCCAGTTCCGGCACCCGCTGGCAGTGGCCGCCGGTGTAGGGGCTCTTGGCATCGATGGCACCGGCGATGAGCTCGATGAAGGCTTCCAGCAGTTGCTTCTGCTCCTCCAGCAGGCGCTGGTTTTCGATGGCGGAGGAGGAGGTGCCCGCCAGCGCCTCGATGAGGCTGATGCGCGAGGCCAGTTCGCGGGCCGAGCAGTCTGGCAGGATCAGCAGCAGGCAGCCGATCAGCTCCTGACGGTGGTTGTGAAGGGGCTCGACCAGCAGTTGGCAGGCACCAGGGAAGGGGCCCCAGTCGGTGAGGTAGCGGGCCCACTGTGCCTCGTCGAGGGGCAGGCAGAGGCGTTCCGTGTGGTAGAGACCGCCGAGCAGCGCCGCCTGCCACTGTACCTGTTCGCACGCCAGCGGCTGCCCCTGCCAGATGGCGTGAACGGCCTGCATCTCGCTCTCCTGGGCCAGGAAGAGGCAGCCGCCCTCGGCCTGGGCAGCCGCCACCGTCTCGTGCAGGATGCGGCTGAGCAATGAATCGAAGCGATGCTCTGCCGCCAGCGCCCGGCCCATGTTCATGAAATTGCCGAGGGTCAGGCGCATGCTGGACATGGCGCGGGCGAGGTCGTCAATTTCGCGGATCGCCGAATCCGGCCCCGGGCTTTCGCCAAAGTCGAAGTGCTGGATCCGCTCAGCCTCCCCGGTCAATACCAGCAAGGGGGCGGCAGTACGCCGGGCTGCCAGCCAGATGACGGGCAGCAGGAGCAGCAGACCGGCAAGGGCCCAGGCGAGATTGTGCAGCGCATCCTGGCGCGCCGGGGCGGTGAGCACCTCGGTGGGCACCAGGAGGGCGAGATAAAACGGAGACTCTTCCCCGAGGGAGGAGAGGTTGACCAGCCACTCCTGACCCTGAACCGTTGCCAGGGTCAGCTCGGCGGGGTGATGCAGCAGAGCAGGCCGAGCAGCCATCTCCTGTTGCAGCCTGGTGAGAATGGGATGATTGAGGGCCGACAGCATGGGCAGGCGGCTCAGTTGCTCGAAGCTTGGAAGGCGCTCGGGATCCGTGGCCAGCAGGGTCCCGACCTCGTCAAACAGCACCAGCTGGCTGCGACCGGGCAGGGGCAACTCGCCGATGAGGGAAGAGAGTCCCTCCACGCCCGCATCGAGCCCGATCACCGCCCGGCGATCGTCGCTCTCCACCGCCAGTGTCATGCCTGGCTCCCGGGTAGTGAAGAAGAGGTAGGGGTGGGTCACTATGATGCCCGTGCTCCAGCGCGCCTCCTTGTACCAGCCCCGATCTCGCGGATCGAAACGGTAATCCGGCATGGGGCGCCGCTCCAGCAGCCGCAGCCGCTGGTCGAAATAGAGGAACTCTCCCTGTCCCTGATGCAGGCTCTGGACCAGCAGGCGGCTCTCGGGCGGAGGCGCCTCCAGCGCCCCTCTCGCCCGTTCGGTCAGCTTGCGTACCAGAAAGAAATCGCCGTCCTCGTAACCGGCATAGATGGCACCGTAACTGGTGCTGTTGGCCAGCACTTCCGCCAGCTGGGGCAGGAAGGCTAGCCGCGTCTCCAGCCCTGTCATGGCGGACAGCTGGCCGCTGCGCAGCAGATTCAGGGACATGCGGGCCGGTCGCTGGTTCAGCTTGATGGCGAGGGCAAGCTGCTCCCGGTATTGCTGGAAGCTCTGACGTTCGTGCTCCAGCCCCTGCTGCATGCCCTGCTGGAACTGCAGCACGATGAGGGCACCCCCCAGCAAGGAGAAGAGCAGGATGAAAAGGGTGGCAATGTGTACGTAAAAGGGTCTGCGACTGAGACTTGCGTTTGTCATGGGCGGATCCTTGTCCCCTGGCGATCGCCGTATTGGTCACCTAACAGTGTGCTTGCTGGATGACAAAAAGCCTAGGACTCGATCTTGCGCTCTTCAGCCCCAAATCAACAGCCAGCCTTCGCGCTGCGCCCTTGCCCTGTGGTGAGATGATTCGTTCAGATATCTCGTGCTACATTGCTCCCCTGATAAACGCCCTGTGAACCAATGGAGTGTCCCATGTCTGTCGTCCCCTATTCCGTGCTGGATCTGGTGCCCGTTCCCGAAGGTGGTCTGCCGGCCGAGTCGTTTCGCCACTCGCTGGATCTGGCTCGCCATGCGGAGCGCTGGGGTTACCACCGCTACTGGCTGGCGGAGCACCACAACATGCCGGGCATTGCCAGCGCCGCCACAGCGGTGCTGATTGGCCACCTGGCCGGGGGCACCACGACGTTGCGGCTCGGAGCTGGCGGCATCATGTTGCCGAACCACTCCCCCCTGGTCATTGCGGAGCAGTTCGGCACGCTGAGTTCCCTCTATCCGGATCGCATCGATCTCGGCCTGGGCCGCGCCCCTGGCAGCGATCCGCGCACCATGCAGGCGCTGCGCCGCCAGCGCAGCGGCGAGGTGGATGACTTCCCGGCGGATGTACGCGAACTGATGAGTTATTTCGGCGACGAGGTCGGTGCCGTGCAGGCGGTGCCGGGTCAGGGACTCCATGTGCCCATCTGGCTGCTGGGCTCCAGCCTCTACAGTGCCCAACTGGCTGCGGCCATGGGGTTGCCGTTCGGCTTTGCTTCCCACTTCGCTCCCGCCATGTTGCTGCAGGCGCTGGAGATCTACCGTACCCAATACCGCCCCTCTGCCCGCTGGCCCAAACCCCATGCGGTGGTGTGCGTGAATCTGATCGCCGCCGACACCGACCGTGAGGCCCGCTTCCTGTTCACCACCCTGCAGCAGCAGTTCCTGCGTCTCTACCGGGGGGATGCCGGCAAGCTGCCACTGCCGGTGCAGACGCTGGGGGATGAGTGGTCTCCCCGCGAATTGATGGCGATGGAGCAGACCCTGGCTCGCTCCCTGGTGGGGGAGCCGGATCGGGTACGCCACGGCCTCAAGGCTCTGCTGGCAGAGACCGGAGCGGACGAGCTGATGTTCAACGGCCCCATCGTCGATCATCAGGCGCGCCTGCGCTCCTTCGAGATTGGTGCCGAGCTGATGCAGGGGTTGTAACCCCCGCGACGCCTGGCCGCCAGCGGCACGCCAAGCCTGGCTGCTCGGGCGAAAGAGCCACGATTGCGCGGTAGTAAGATTTTGATTTTTAAAAGAAGTCAGGTGAGTGTCGGCCATCTGTCGTGTCGCCTCTCATCCCCTTCCCCTATGCTGGCCCTGTCAATCACCACAAGGAGCGCAAGATGATCGTCAGGAAGTTGAGATTGCAACGGGGATGGTCCCAGGAACAGCTGGCGACCCTCACTGGCCTGAGCGTTCGCACCATTCAGCGAATAGAGCAGGGCCAGCAACCTGGACTGGAATCCCTCAAGGCCCTGGCCGCCGTCTTCGAGCTCGATGTGACCCAACTGCAGGAGAGCGAGATGAAAGGGAATGAGGGCGAAGATCGGGGACGCGTGCAGGTGGCGCGGGATGAGCGGGAGGCGATGAAGTTCGTGGAGGGGCTCAGGGGCTTCTACGGCCACCTCATGAGCTATGTGCTGGTGATAGGGGGGCTGTTCATCATCAACTACCTGAGCAACCCGGATTATATCTGGGCCTGGTGGCCCATGCTGGGCTGGGGGTTGGGATTGGCTTCTCACGCCATCAACCTGTTCCAGCCCTTCAAGCTGTTTGGCCCGGAATGGGAGCGGCGCCAGGTCGAGAAACGGCTGGGGCGCAGGCTCTGATCCGCTCATCATGAAAAAACGGGCCCGGCATTGCCGGGCCCGTTCTGTTTTCAGCTCCATTTCGCAGGAGAGGGCATTGCTGTCCTCTCAACGGCGGATCATTCCCTTGTTCCGCAAAGAGCCGCTCTACTTGGCATAGGCCGGGCAGGGGGTGGCGATCAGGGCGTCGTCCTCGTAGCGCCACAGGGTGAGGCTGTTGCCCCAGACGCACCCGGTGTCGAGTCCCTTGATATCGGATTTGCCGGTGTTGCCCATCAGGGCCGCCCAGTGGCCGAAGACCAGGATGGGGTCATCCACATGGTGCTCGCGCTGCTCGAACCAGGGGCGCAGGCCCGGGGTCGATTCGGTGGGGCCCTTCTTGCATTTGAAGTCGAGGCGCCCGTCGAAGTAGCAAAAGCGCATCCGGGTGAAGCTGTTGATGATGTAGCGGTAACGCTCTATGCCCAGCAGGTTGTCGTTCCAGCTGTCGGGCTGATCGCCATACATGTTGTGCAGCAGCCAGCTGTACTGATCCCCGCGCAGCAGGCTCTCCACCTCCCGGGCGCAACTGCGGGCGGTGTGGGCGTCCCAGGCGGGGGAGAGGCCCGCATGCACCATCATGATGGGCAGGTCGGGGTGTTCTGCCAGCAGGGGACGGTGACGCAGCCACTCCAGCAGCTCGTCCCGATCCGGCGCCTCCATCAGCGCCTGCAGCTTGTCTTTCTTCTTGAGCGGGGCGACCCCGTGGGCCACCGCCAGCAGGTGCAGGTCGTGGTTGCCGAGCACGGTGACGGCCTGCTGCCCCAGTGATTTGACGAAACGCAGGGTGTTGAGGGAGTCCGGCCCCCGGGCGACGAGATCGCCGCACAGCCAGAGCGTGTCGTTATCGAAGTCGAACTCGGCAAGATCCAGCAGACGGCGCAAATCGTCGTAGCAGCCCTGGATATCACCGACGAAACAGTTCGCCATGAAACCTCAGTTGATTATGTTGGGGACGGCCAGCGTGAAGGGGGCGATGGGGGCTTCGAATTGTTGCCCCGATTCATCCTGCAGGATGTAGCTGCCTTCCATCACGCCAAGCGGTGTGGCGAGGGGAACGCCACTCTGGTAGGAAAAGGTCTCGCCGGGGGCGATCAGGGGTTGTTCACCGACCACGCCGGGACCTTCCACTTCCAGCATCTTGCCATTGGCATCCGTAATGAGCCAGCGTCGATGCAGCAGTTGCACCGTGCCCGGACCCAGGTTCTCAATCTCGATGCGATAGAGAAAATGGTAGGGATCTGCGGTTCCCGCCACATAGCTGGGGTGGGGGCGGACCACTATCCGGGCTTGGGTCATGGGATCAGGCCTGTTGCTGGTCGGCCAGCCAGTTGGCGATCGTGACGAACTGCTCGAGGGAGAGATTCTCCGGGCGCAGGTTGCCATCGATGCCAAGCTCGGTCAGCTGGGCGTCGGTGATGAAGTTGGAGAAGCTGTTGCGAATGGTCTTGCGACGCTGGCCGAAGCCTTCGGTGCAGACCCGGTTCAGGCAACGAATGTCTTTGGCGACGATAGTCGGGTTCTTGTGCGGGATCAGACGTACCACGGCGGAATCCACCTTCGGCGCCGGCTTGAAGGCGCCCGGGCCCACTTCCAGCACCGGCACGACCTGACAGTAGTACTGGGTCATCACGCTCAGACGGCCATAGGCCTTGCTGCCCGGGCCGGCGGCCAGACGCAGCACCACTTCCTTTTGCAGCATGAAGTGCATGTCCTCCACCCGGTCGGCAAATTCGCACAGGTGGAAGATGAGGGGGGTGGAGATGTTGTAGGGCAGGTTGCCGAAGATGCGCAGCGGCCCCTTGCCTTCCCCCATCAGGGTGCTGAAGTCAAAGCGCATGGCATCGGCTTCGATGACGGTCAGCTTCTCTTTCAGGGTGGGGTGTTCGCGCAGACGTGCCGCCAGATCACGGTCCAGCTCGACCACGGTCATCTTGTCCATCTGGGCGGCGACCGGCTCGGTGAGCGCAGCCAGACCCGGGCCTATCTCCACCAGATTCTGACCCGGTTGCGGGTTGATGGCGGCCACTATCTGGTCGATCACATACCGGTCGTGCAAGAAGTTCTGACCGAAACGCTTACGGGCCGTGTGGCCCATGTGCACCTTACTGCTCATATCTTTTTTTCTCTACCATCTGGATGGCGTGGTTGATCGCGGTGGTGAGGCTGCCGGGGTCTGCCAGGTTCTTGCCTGCCAGATCCAGCGCGGTGCCGTGGTCCACCGAGGTACGGATGAAGGGAAGTCCGAGGGTGATGTTGACCGAGTTGCCAAAGCCCTTGTACTTGAGCACGGGCAGCCCCTGATCGTGGTACATAGCGAGTACCGCATCCGCATCCTTGAGGTATTTGTCCTGGAACAGGGTATCGGCCGGCAGCGGGCCGACCAGATCGATCCCTTCCTGGCGCAGGGCGGCCAGGGCGGGTTCGATGACATCGATCTCTTCACGGCCCAGATGACCCCCTTCCCCGGCATGGGGATTGAGGCCGCAGACATAGATCCGGGGGTGTTCGATGCCGAACTTGCGCTTGAGATCCGCATCCAGGATGCGGATCACCTTGCCAAGGCGATCTTCGGTGATGGCTTTGGCCACATAGGCAAGGGGAATATGGGTGGTCGCGAGGGCCACTCTCAGCCCTTCGGTGGCCAGCAGCATCACCACATCGGCGGTGTCGGACTGCTGGGCGAAGAACTCGGTGTGACCGCTGAACGAGACGCCCGCCTGGTTGATGATCCCCTTGTGCACAGGCCCGGTCACCACGGCGGCGAATTCGCCGCTCAGGTTGCCGTCGCAGGCGCGCTGCAAGGTGGCCAGCACATAGGCGCCGTTACCCTCATCCAGCTTGCCTGGCACCACGGGGGCGCCGAGCGGCACGGGGCAGACGGTCAGAGTCCCCGCCCGCTGCGGACGGGTGGGGGCGCTTTCGTCATAGGGTTCAAGCTCGACGGACAGCCCTAGCAGGGCGGCCCGTTCGCGCAACAGGGCGGGATCGGCGATCACAACCAGCTGATGGGGCCAGGCCCGCTGGGCAATCTGCAGGACCAGATCCGGGCCTATGCCAGCCGGTTCACCCGGGGTGATAGCAAGCCGGTGGCAGCTCAGTTGTGCCTCGGCGTGCCCTGGATGCACCTTGTTCATCTGCTTGTCGCCCATCAATTGGGTTCGATCTGGATGTAGGCTTCGTCGCGCAGCTCATCCAGCCAAGCCTGGGACTCTTCGGCGAAGCGGCGGTTGAAGATGAGCTGGTAGGCGCGTTGCTCCTGGGCCTTGCCGGTGGCGTCCTGGCTGCGGCGATCCTCGAGCTGCACGATGTGCCAGCCGTGGCTGGTGCGGAAGGGTTCGCTGATCTGGCCCGGTTGCAGGCGACCCAGCATGTCGCGGAATTCCGGCACATAGACGTTGGGATCAGACCAGCCCAGCTCGCCACCCTGCACCGCAGAGCCCGGATCCTCGGAGTATTTCTCTGCCATGCTGGCAAAGCTGGCCTTGCCGCTCTTGATGTCGTGCAGGATGCCGTCCAGGGTGCCCTTGGCCTTCTCCTCGCTCAGGATGATGGAGGGCTTGATCAGTATGTGGCGCGCCTTGACCTCGGTCTGCATGACCTGTTGCTGACCCTTGGTGTCGAAGATCTTGATGATGTGCAGACCGGCGCCGGAGCGCAGCGGGCCGACGATGTCACCCTTGCCGGCCCCTTGCACGGCTTCCGCCATCAGGGTGGGCATCTCCTGCGGGCTCAACCAGCCCCAGTCACCCCCTTCCAGCGCCTTGGGACCGTTACTCTCGGCAATAGCCAGCTTGCGGAAGTCGGCACCCTCTTTCAGGGACGCCAGAATGCGCTCGATCTTGGCCTTGGCAGCGTTGAGCTGCTCGGCATTCGGGTTGTCCGGCAGCGCGACCTGGATATGGCCGATATGATATGACGTCTGCTGCTGGCCCTGTTTGCTCAGGGCCTCGACCACCTGTTTGACCTCCTGATCGGAGATGTTGATGCGACGGCGGACCTGGCTGCGGCGCACCTCGTTCATCAGGATCTCGCGGCGCACCTCCTCACGGTACTGGGCGTAGGTCAGGCCTTCCCGCTCCAGTTGGGCGCGCAGTTGCTCCAGGTTCATCTTGTTGTCGGCGGCAATGCTCTGGATGGCCTGTTCCAGCTGGGTGTCACTGATCTTGAGCCCCTGGCGCTCCGCCAGTTGCAGTTGCAGGCTCTCCTGGATCAGGCGATCCAGTGCCTGCTTGCGCAGGGTGACGTCATCGGGCAGGGACTGGCCGCTCTCCTGGGCAGAGGCCTTGACCTTTTGCACCAGGGCCTCCTGCTGACTGGCCAGCACCACATCCTTGTTGACCACGGCCAGCACCTTGTCCATCAGCTCGGGGGCGGCGAGGGCACCCTGGCTCATGACTCCGAACAGGCCTGCGGTCAGCAGGGAAATCAACGTCTTCTTCATATCCATCTCTCAAGGCGTTTGCCAGACCGGTTACTGGTCTCGCAGGTTAAACGGACGAATGTAAGGCAGTGCTTCGGTGTCCAGGGAAGTGCCCTTGGAGCCGGTACCCACGCTACCCAATCCTTTCATTTCAAATTGAATGCCGAGGCTGCGCTCGGACGTCGGGGTCAGGTTCACGTTGTCTGGCGTGTTGACCCATTCCAGGTTGAAGTTGATGCTCCAGCAGCAGGAGTCGTATTTCAGACCCACCTTGCGGTCCACTTTGACGTTCTGGTTGAGCTCCTGATAGTAGCCGCCATAAAGGTGCCAGCGATCGTCCAGCGGGGTGGTCAGCAGCAGGCCGATCTGGTTGAGATCCGTCACCTGGCCCTTGTGGTCGAGGTCGTAGTTGGCATCCCGCACGAAGCGGTGGTTCAACTGGCTGATCAACTTCTCGTGACGGTATTCCAGGGCGCTGTTGGCAGAGCTTATCTGGCGCTGTTCCATATCATATTGTGCCCCCGCATGGGCATACCACTGCTCGTTGATCTTGGCGTCACCCTCGAACGACAGCGGGGAGCGGGTATTGGTGCTCAGCTCATCGCTGCTGTAAAGCTTGACCCTGGGCGCAACGAAGTCGAAGGCTTGGGCAACGGCCAACCGGATTCGTTCATCCCCGGCCGGATCATAAATACGGGTGGTGACCCCCAAGGAGAGCCGGTTGGAGTCGCTGATGCGGTCCAGACCGGCGAAGCGGCGATCGCTGAAGAGGCTGTAGTAGTCCTGGCGCATGGTGGTGGAGTCATAGACACCGATGTTGTCCTGATCCTTGTAGGGCACATAGAGGTACTGGAACTCAGGCTCCAGGGTCTGGTTGGCTCCCTCACCAAACCACTGCTGATCCCGCTCGAAGGTCATGCCGCCCTTGAGACGGAACGAGGGCAGTACCCGGGTGATGGCCCCCTCTTCCAGGGTGACGTCGCCGCCCTCTCTCGGGGTGAAACGATTGGTGAAGGTGCTGCTCATCTGGTCAGGCACCGTCTGGTCGTAACGGGTGTACATCAGCTTGTACTGGCTGTCGAGGAAGTAGCCCGCCTCGTCAACGAGGGGGATGGTCAGGGTGGGGGCCGTGTAGACCCGGGTGCCGGTGTAGGCTTCCCCCTTGTTCTGCTCGATGGCCTGATCGTTGTTGTAGCCGAAGTTGGTCAGCTCGGTATTCCATGCCAGATCGTACCAGTTGCCCTGCTGGTAGTAGTTGTGGTTGATGCGCGGCATCAGCTCGTGGGGTTGCTGGGCGCTGGCCAGCAGGATCTGGTAGGTCCGTACCTCGGCATCGAGGTTCCAGTTCTGCTGGTAGTAACCTGCCTTCAGGGATTGCTGCAACTGGTTGTCGACCTGGGTCCCGACCTTGGGGGTGAAGTCGTTGAAGTAGTTGTAGTCCTGGTCCCGTACCTTGGTGTAGTCCACCGACACCCGCATGGCGTTGTCCATGAACATGGAGGTGTGGCGGGCACTCAGCAGGTAACGGTGACCGTCAGAGAGATGCTGATTGAGGCTGGCCGTCTCGTCGTACTGCTTGTCGTCCGCCAGGTTCTCGAAGTAGAGACTCCCCACGTGGGCCGGGTCCGGCATGTAGCGGAACTCGACCTGTTCCATCAGGCCCCGTCTGTCCATGAAGCGGGAGGTGATGGTGGCATCGTAGTTGGGGGCGATGTTCCAGTAGAACGGCTGGGTGATGTCCATGCCGTTCTTGGAGCTTTGGGTATAGCCCGGGTAGAGCAGACCGGTCTTGCGCTCATCCTTGATGGGGAAGTTGATATAGGGGAAGTAGAAGACCGGATAGTCATAGAGCCAGAGGCTGGCGTTCCAGGCCTCCCCGAATACCTCGGACTGATCGATGTCGATGCTGCCGGCCTTCAGGGTCCAGGCCTCCTGGCCCGGTGGGCAGGTGGTGTACTGGGCCCCTTCCAGAGTGATGTTCTGGTTGTTGTTGGTCATGGTCACCTTTTCGGCAAAGCCGCGCACCGGTGAGCCATGGACCTGATACTTGCCCTCTTCCAGCTCGGAGTTCTTGGTGTCCAGGTTGGATTTCAGGGTCTTGTCGCTGGTGACCGTGATCTGGCCATCGTTGTAATAGATGTTGCCGATGGCGATGACATCCCGGCTCTTCTGGTCGAGCTGGGCATAGTCGGAGTCGAACTTGCGCACGCCCTGGCGCACCTTGACGTCACCCTCGTAGACGGCGGTACCGCCCTGCTTGGCCTCCAGGCGATCGGCATCCACCTCGACGGGCTGGGCATTGGCGTCCTGGCCCGCAGTGGGCTTCTCTATCTTGGGGACATAGTCATAGCAGAGGCTGTCGAGGATCCCGGTAGCGGGTGGCGCATTGAGTGGCGCTGCCTGGGCCATGAGCGGGCTCAGGGCAGGAACAAGGCTGATGGTCAGGGCGATGGGACAGGAGTATCCCAGTGTCCATTTTGTCATGTGAAAGGCTCGCGCAATCCGTAGTAAAAACGGTGGATTCAGGGCATGCATTTTATGTCAGGATCCATCGAGTTGACATTGCATGTCATTGCTTTATGTTAGCCGGCAATGATAAAGCATTATTGCGGCCAGGGCTAACAGCCAAGTGCTGCTTTCCAATTTGGTTCCCGACTCATGCACGATCGCGCTTCCCTGCTTTTGCAATGGGCTCGCCGGATTTCCGGTGACGCCAACCTCTCGTTGACGCTTATTTCCGGTGACGCCAGTTTCCGCCGCTACTTCCGGGGCGGCGGTCTGGTGTGGGTGGATGCTAATCCGAAAACCGAAAAAAATCATGAATTCGTTCGCAATGCGGCCGCCCTGCACGATGCGGGGCTGCTGGCCCCCGAGGTAAAGGGGGTCGACTACGAGCAGGGATTGCTGGCGGTGACGGATCTGGGGGATACCCAGCTTATCGGCTGCCTGAACGAAGCGAGCGTACTGGTCTGGTATGGCAAGGCCATCGCCCTGCTGCCAGGGCTCGGCGCCGTGGCGCTCGAGCTCGAGCCCTTCGATGAGGCCTTCATGGCCCGCGAAAATGCCATCTTCCCCGAGTGGTTGCTGGGACATCACTTGCAACTGGCTCTGAGTGATGAAGAGCAGCAGTTGCTGGCGGAGACCTTCGCCTGCCTCATGGCGAGCAACCTGGCCCAGCCACAAGGAGTGATGCACCGGGACTTCCACAGCCGCAACCTGATGGTGTGCGGCGGGACGAACCCGAAGGAGAGCGACCTCGCCCTTATCGACTTCCAGGACATGGTCATCGGGCCGCTGAGCTATGACCTGGTCTCCCTGCTCAAAGATTGCTACGTGCGCTGGCCGGACGTGGTGATCGAGCAGGGCATGCGACTTGGCTTCGACACCCTGCAAGGGGCCGGTCTGCTCGGCAATCTGGACTATGCCGCGTTTCGTCGCGCAGCCGATCTCACCGGCATGCAGCGCCACCTCAAGGCGGCGGGGATCTTCACCCGCCTCTATCACCGCGATGGCAAGGCCGGCTACCTCAAGGACATTCCCCGTACCCTGGGCTACGTGGTCGATGTCTGTCGCAGCCATGGCGCCGCCTATCCGGTGCTGGCCCGCTTCGGCCAGTGGCTGGAGCAGGTGGTGCTGCCGGGATTGGCGCGCACCGGGGTGACACCATGAAGGCGATGATCCTGGCCGCCGGGCGCGGCGAGCGGATGCGTCCGCTCACCGATCTGCTGCCCAAGCCGCTGCTGGCGGCGGGGGGCAAGCCGCTCATCGTGCACCATATCGAAAAACTCAAGGCAGCCGGCGTGACCACACTTGTCATCAACCACGCCTGGCTCGGACACAAGCTGGTGGCGGCCCTCGGCGATGGCAGTGCACTCGGGGTATCCATCCACTGGTCGGCCGAAGAGAGCGCGCTCGAGACCGCCGGCGGCATCGTGCAGGCGCTGCCCCTGCTGGGCTGCGAACCCTTTCTGGTGATCAACGGCGATACCTGGCTCGACCTGGATTATCGCGCTCTGGTGAACCAGCCGCTTGGGGAGGATCTCGCCCACCTCTGGCTGGTGCCCAACCCTCCCCAGCACCCGCAAGGGGACTTCTCCCTGCAAGCGGGTCGGGTGCTGGACACCCCGGCCCTCACCTTCAGCGGCGTCGGCCTCTATCAGCCCGCCGCCTTTGCCGGCTTGCCCTGCGGGGCGCGCAAGCTGGCCCCCCTGCTGCGCGACTGGATGGTGCAGGGACGGGTGGGTGGCAGCCTGCTGGCAGGCGAGTGGCGCGACATCGGCACAGTGGATCGGCTGCGCGAGCTGGACGAGCAACTGCTCGCCGGCACCCATTAACTTCACGAGGTCTTGAACCATGCGTATTTGGGGCAAGGTGCTTGGCACCTTCTTCGGTTTTCTGCTCGGCAACATCTTCGGTGCCCTGCTGGGCCTGTGGATCGGCCATCGCTTCGATCGGGGCATGGGGATCCGCGGTGCCTTCCAGCGGGCGCCCAGCCAGCAACAGCAGGCCGTTTTCTTCCATGCCACCTTCGCCGTCATGGGCCACATCGCCAAGGCGAGCGGCCAGGTCACCGAGCATGAAATACGGGTCGCATCCAACCTGATGGACAGGATGCGGCTGGCCGGAGAGCAGCGGGTACGGGCCCAGGAGTCATTCCGCCAGGGCAAGGAGGCGGACTTCCCCCTGCGCGAGACCCTGGCGGAGTTTCGCCAGGCGAGCCTGGGGCAGCGCGACATCCTGCGCTTCTTCCTCGAGGTCCAGCTGCAGGCCGCCTTCGCCGACGGTCAGGTGGAGGCGAACGAGCGGGCCATCCTGCAAACCATTGCCGACGAGCTGGGGTTCAGTCGCATCGAGCTGGCCCGCATTCTGGCAATGGCCGAGGCCCAGATGAACTTCTTCCACCGCCAGCAACAGCAGGGCAGTGGCCAGGGGCAGCAATACCGCCAGGAGCCCCCCTCCCGGGATCGCCTCAAGGATGCCTATCAGTTGCTTGGGGTGAACGAGAGCGACAGCGATCAGGAGATCAAGCGTGCCTATCGCAAGGAGATGAGCAAGCATCACCCTGACAAGCTGGCCGCCAAGGGATTGCCCCCCGAGATGATGGAGATGGCCAAGGAGAAGACCCAGGAGATCCAGCAGGCCTGGGAGTGGATCCGTGAGGCCCGCGGTATTCGCTGAGCCCTGAGCCCGCCATAAAAAAATGCCCGTCGATGACGGGCATTTTTGTTTTCAGAGTCTGGTTTTCTTTTCATGGAAGAAAAATCAGTGGGCATCGACCCAGACAAACTTGAGGACGAAGAGCAGGGCTACCACCAGCACGCAGGGGTTGATCTCGCGCCAGCGGCCGGTACCCGCCTTCATCACGCAGTAGGAGATGAAGCCGACGGCGATCCCCTCGGTGATGGAGAAGCTGAACGGCATCATGACGGCGGTCATGAAGGCCGGCACCGCTTCGGTCAGGTCTTCCCACTTCACCCGGGTCAGCTCGGAGCACATCAGCACGCCCACGTAGATGAGGGCGCCGGCTGCGGCGTAGGCCGGCACCATGGCGGCCACCGGAGAGAAGAAGATGGCCAGCAGGAACAGGATGCCCACCACGATGGCGGTCAGGCCGGTGCGACCGCCGACGGCGACGCCGGAGCTGCTCTCGATGTAGGCCGTCACGGACGAGGTCCCCATGAAAGCGCCGCCGACGGAGCTGACGCTGTCCACCACCAGGGCCTGCTTCATGCGCGGGAAGTGCCCCTTGTCATCGGCCAGCTTGGCGCGGTTGGTCACGCCGATCAGGGTGCCGGAAGAGTCGAACAGGTTGACCAGCATGAAGGAGAAGATGATCCCGGCGAGGCTGATGTCCAGCGATCCCATCAGGTCCAGCTGGCCGAAGACCGGTGCAATGCTCGGCGGCACGGAGACGAAGCCCTTGAAGGTGACGTCGCCGAACAGCCAGCCCAGGGTGGTGGTCACCACGATGGCGATGAGCACGGCGGAGTGGACGCCGCGGGCGGAGAAGATGCAGATGAGGAAGAAGCCGAGCAGCCCCAGCAGGCAGGGTAGGGAGGTGAGGTTGCCCACGGTCACCATGGTGGCGGGGCTCGCGACCACGATGCCGGCATTGTGCAGGCCGAGCAGGGCGATGAGCAGACCGATGCCGGCGGTGATGCCGACCCGAAGTGTCAGAGGAATGTTGGCGATGAGCCAGTAGCGTACCCGCAGCAGGGTCAGGATCAGCAGGCCCAGCGCACCCCAGAAGATGGTGCCCATGCCCACTTGCCAGGAGTAGCCCATGCCGGCCACCACCACGAAGGCGAAGAAGGCGTTGAGGCCCATGGCGGGAGCCAGGGCGATGGGCAGGTTGGCCAGCAGACCCATCAGGATGCTGCCGATGCCGGCGATGAGGCAGGTGGTAACGAACACGGCCTGGGTATCCATGCCTGCCGCAGAGAGGATCTGCGGGTTGACGAAGACGATGTAGACCATGGTCAGGAAGGTGGTGATGCCGGCGATCACCTCGGTGCGGGCCGTGGTGCCATGACCGCGCAGGGCAAACAGGCGCTCGAGCAATCCCTGCCCGGCAGCCGGGCTGGCGGTCTGCCCGGTAGCGTGATGTGGTTGATTCATGTTGGATTCCAATGGGTGACGTGAAATAGGCAGCAGGGGGCCCGGCCCATCCATGCGGGGCGACGGATCCTGATTCTGGCGGTGAAGTGACCAGACTCGTCCTGATACCGTGACAGCGCGCACATTTTCACACAGGCGGCCAGGTTTACAAACCCCGGATGTGCGAGGCGGATCAATGAATAGAGTAAAAATTCAAACGTTTTCCCTCAGAGGCAGGAGAAAGGGGACCAATAGAGCCCCGTTTCCACATCGGGATCAACGGTTTTTCTGGTAGCGTTCGATAAGCTGGCTCAGCACGGCATCGCTCTGCTCCAGCAAGGGATCGAGGGCCAACCCCATGCGTTGCAGCAGCAGGGTGGCCTGGGTTTCACTCAAGGGGCGGCCATCAAGGAAGTAGGCCTGCTCGGCCAGTTGCTTGTCATGGCGGGGCAGCAGCACCCAGTGCACCCGTCGGGGTTCGATGACGGCGAGGATCCGGTTGGCGGCCGCGCAGAAGGTATCGATGTGCTGCTTGCCATCCGGCCCCAGGCAGCCGGGTTCGAGCCGGATCTGGATGGTGAGTCTGGTGGTGGAGGCTTGGGTCATGGGTCGCTATCGCTGGGGAATAGGTGGAGATTGTAAGTCAGAAGAGGCAAAAAAGGGGAGCCCCGGCTCCCCTTGTGACGTCATACCTGGCGGCGCGGCTGTTGCCTCGTCTTACTTGGCAATGCGCTTGTACTTGGCGCGGCGCGGCTGGATAGCCTCGGCACCGTAGGTCTTCTTCTTCCACTCTTCGTATTCGGTGAAGTTGCCTTCAAAGAACTCGATCTTGCCCTCGTCCTGGTAGTCCAGGATGTGGGTGGCGATGCGGTCGAGGAACCAGCGGTCGTGGGAGATGACCATGGCGCAACCCGGGAACTCCAGCAGGGCGTTCTCGAGGGCGCGCAGGGTTTCGATGTCCAGATCGTTGGTCGGTTCATCCAGCAGCAGCACGTTGCCGCCGGTCTGCAGCAGCTTGGCCAGGTGCAGACGGCCACGTTCACCACCGGAGAGCTCGCCGACCCGCTTCTGCTGGTCGGAACCCTTGAAGTTGAAGCGGCCGATGTAGGCGCGGCTCGGGAACTCGTAGTTGCCGATGCGCAGGATGTCCTGGCCGTCGGCGACTTCCTCGAACACCGTCTTCTTGTCGTTCATGCTGTCGCGGAACTGATCCACGGAGGCCAGCACCACGGTGTCACCCAGGGTGATGGAACCGGAATCCGGTTGCTCCTGACCCGACATCATGCGGAACAGGGTCGATTTACCGGCACCGTTCGGACCGATGATGCCGACGATGGCACCCTTCGGAATGGAGAAGGAGAGATCGTCGATCAGCTGGCGGTCGCCATAGGACTTGCAGAGGTTGGCCACCTCCACCACCTTGTCGCCCAGGCGCGGTCCGGGCGGAATGAACAGCTCGTTGGTCTCGTTGCGCTTCTGGTAGTCGTTGGTGTTGAGCTCTTCGAAGCGAGCCATACGAGCCTTGGATTTGGCCTGACGGCCTTTCGGGTTCTGACGAACCCACTCCAGTTCCTTCTCGATGGACTTGCGACGGGCGGCTTCGGAACTCGCTTCCTGGGCCAGACGGGCATCTTTTTGCTCCAGCCAGGAGGAGTAGTTGCCCTCCCAGGGGATGCCTTCGCCGCGGTCCAGCTCCAGGATCCAGCCCGCCACGTTGTCGAGGAAGTAGCGGTCGTGGGTGATGGCCACGACGGTGCCTTCGTAGTCGTGCAGGAAGCGCTCCAGCCAGGCCACGGATTCCGCATCCAGGTGGTTGGTCGGTTCGTCCAAGAGCAGCATGTCCGGTTTTTCCAGCAGCAGGCGGCACAGGGCCACGCGGCGGCGCTCACCCCCGGAGAGGTGCTTGATCTGGGCATCCCAGGCCGGCAGGCGCAGGGCATCGGCCGCGCGCTCCAGCTGGTTTTCCATGTTGTGGCCGCCCTGGGCGGCGATGATGGCTTCCAGCTCGCCCTGTTCGCGGGCCAGCTTGTCAAAATCCGCATCCGGGTCGGCGTAGGCTGCATAGACCTCGTCGAGGCGCGCCATGGCGCGTTTGACGTCGCCGACCGCTTCTTCGACCGCTTCGCGTACGGTCTGCTCCGGATCCAGCTTCGGCTCCTGGGGCAGGTAGCCGATCTTGATGCCGGGCTGCGGACGGGCTTCCCCTTCGATCTCGGTGTCGATGCCCGCCATGATGCGCAGCAGGGTCGATTTCCCGGCGCCGTTCAGACCCAGCACGCCTATTTTGGCCCCCGGGAAGAAGGAGAGGGAGATGTTCTTGAGAATATGACGCTTGGGTGGCACGACCTTGCCAACCCTGTTCATGGTGTAAATAAATTGAGCCATTGGCTAATTCTCTTCCTTTCAGCAGTTTAATGTCTTGGCATTAACAAACTGATGTCGTGGTGGGGCCGGGTCGACGGGCCGTCAACCCGGTTCCAAAAAACCCGTCGATTGTAAACCAATGGGAGAGGGGCGGCAAAGCCGGGCGCCGCAGGCCGGGACGGCCGACAGGCGCGAGGGAAGAGGGGCAACCGGGCAAGCTCAGCGCGGTGAGCTGCGGCGGGCCGGTTTGTCAGGATCCTGCCCCGAGTAGTAGAGCACCCGCTGCACATACTCCTGGGTTTCCTGATAGGGCGGCACACCGCCGTGGCGCAGCACGGCTTGCTCCCCGGCGTTGTAGGCGGCGCTGATCCTCACCCAGTCCGGACCGAACTGCTTCTCCAGCCACTTCAGGTAGATCATGGCACCACGGATGTTCTGCTGGGCATCGAACGGCCGGGTCACGCCGAAGCGGGCCTGGGTTTCGGGAATGAGCTGCATGACGCCCTGCGCCTGCTTGGGGGAGACGGCGGTGCTGTTCAGATTGGATTCGGCGATGGCGATGGCCAGGGCGAGCTGGGGGTCCACTTTGTGACGCTGGGCGGCCTGGCGGATCATGACGGCCAGCTTTTGCTTGGCCTGTGACTGTCTGGCCAGGTAGCGCTCCTGATCGAAGGGGGTGCTGGGGCGTACCCAGGGAGCACCACCGCCACCGCCTCCGATGCCGCAGGTACCCAGGGGGGCATTGCCGACCTGCTCGTTGTAGTAACGGGCGGCCTGCTGGTTGCCAAGGCGCATGGCCATGGCCAGGTAGGCGTTGGCGCTGCGGGCATTGCGGATCCCCTGGGGGCCGCGGGCCAGCAGGCGGCCGATGCGGTAATAGGCTTCCGGGTTGCCAAGGTTGGCGGCGGTGCAGTAGTGGGCGATGGCCTGCCTCGGATTGCCCTGTTCCATGGCGGCGCCCTGGCGCAGTGCGCTCATGGCCTTGGGGGCCTGACGAAAGGGATCTGCGTGGGAAGTGGTGGCCAGCAGTATCAGGAGTCCCCAGCCCCAGAGTCGTTTTTTCATGGAAACCTCGTCTTTGGTATCCGCAACATATAGGCCCGATCCGGGGAGGGACGCCAGCCAGCAGATGGAACATCTGGTTATGTGGGTGAGCAACAGAGATGAAAACGGTATGGAACTTTTGGTGCAGGGGAGAGGCGGTATGACACCCGGGGCAGTGACTGCTTTGACAGATTTGTTAATTGAGGTTCAATATGCTGACACAGTTGTTTTCTAACGCCTTGTATTTGCATGATGTCAGCCAGGCCACGATGCAATGTCGTCGGGTCTGCCGGGTGAATCGATAGCGCCTCGGATGAGGGCAGGATATGCATATGGTCGAATCGGTCGATATCTCTGTCGTGGTACCCGCCAAGGATGAACGGGACAATCTGGCCCCGCTCGTCGGCGAAATAGATGCCGCCCTTGGGGGCAGGTTCGAGTACGAACTTATCTATGTGGACGATGGCAGCGTGGACGGAAGTCATGTGGTGCTGCGCGATTTGCAGACGCGTTTCACCAGGCTGAAGGTGCTATGCCATGTCCATGCCGTGGGCCAGAGCATGGCGGTGCTGAGCGGGGTGCGCCACGGGCGTGGCGACTGGCTGGTGGTACTCGACGGCGATGGTCAGAACGATCCCGCCGACATTCCCGCCATGCTGGAGGAGGCGATGCGCCGCTACCAGAGCGATCCATACCAGGTGGGCCTCATCGGCCACAGGGTCAACCGCCGCGACGACTGGGTCAAGCGTCTCTCTTCAACGCTGGCCAACGGCTTTCGCGACCTGCTGCTGCGCGACGGCATTCCGGATACCGGCTGCGGGCTCAAGGTCGTGCGTCGCGACTGGTATCTGAAACTGCCTGCCTTCAATCACATGCACCGCTACATCCCCGCGCTGATCCAGGCTCAAGGGGGGCGCATGGCGCCCTGGCCGGTCAACCACAGGCCACGCCAGGCGGGCATCTCCAAATACGGGGTCTGGAACCGGCTCTGGGTCGGGCTGGTGGACGTGGTCGGGGTCTGGTGGTTGCAGCGCCGCTCCAAGGTGGTTGAAATCCGGGAGATGCTGGAGTGATGGACGCCTGGCTGTCTGCCCCCATCGACTGGCTGGACTGGACCGGGGTGCACGTCACCGGCTGGAAGCTGATCGGCTACACGGGGGCGCTGATGTTCGGCGGACGCTGGCTGGTGCAGTTTCTGGCGTCCAGGCGGGCGGGGCGACCCGTCATCCCGCGCCTGTTCTGGTACATGAGCGTGCTCGGCAGCCTGATGACGCTCAGCTACTTCACCTTCTCTCCCAAGCAGGACTCCGTCGGCGTGCTGCAAAACCTCTTCCCCACCTTCACCGCGCTCTACAGCCTCTATCTCGATATCCAGCATCGGGGCTGGCGGCGTGACAAGGGAGTGACCGGGGAGGCGCGTCATGGTGAGTGATCGCACCCTGCTCAATCAGACGTCCCTTGGCTGGTTGCTGCTGATCGCGCTGGTGGTACTGGGGGCCGGGCTGGGTCTGCGGGACCCCTGGCCGGCGGACGAGCCGCGCTTTGCCCTGATCGCCAAGGAGATGGTGGAGAGTGGCCGGTGGCTCTTCCCCATGCGCGGCGGGGAGCTCTATCCGGACAAGCCGCCGCTGTTTATGTGGGGGATCGCGATCGGCTATGTGTTGACTGGCTCCATCAAGGTGGCCTTTCTGCTGCCTTCCCTGCTGGCGGGGTTGCTGACCATCTTGCTTGTGTGGGACCTGGGGCGTCGGTTATGGAACCCAGCGGTCGGCTTTATGGCCGGGCTGTTGCTGTTGTTCACCGTCCAGTTCACCCTGCAGGCCAAGACGGCGCAGATCGATGCCCTGGCGACGGCCTTCATCACCCTCGGTCTCTATGGTTTTCTGCGCTTCCTGCTCTGCGAGGGAGGATGGCGCTGGTACTGGCTCGGCTGGTTTGCCGCGGGGCTTGGCGTCATCACCAAGGGGGTGGGAGTACTGGCCCTGCTGGTGCTGCTTCCCGCGCTCTGGACCCACAGGGCACAAATCCGCGCCGCGCCTTTGTCAGCCTGGCTGAAGGCCCTGCTCGGGCCGCTGGCCATGGCCCTGGCGATGAGCCTCTGGCTGGTCCCCATGCTGGAGGCCGTGACCCGAAGCGGGGATCCCCTCCTGCTGGCCTACAGAGACAACATATTGCTGCGCCAGACGGTGACTCGCTATACCAGCGCCTGGCACCACGTCAAACCCTTCTGGTACTACCTTACCTCGGTGATCCCACCGTTCTGGCTGCCGCTCTCCTTGCTGCTGCCCTGGCTGGTGGTGGCCTGGCGGCGCGCCATTCGGGCGCAGGACAGGCGTATCCTGCTGCTGCTGGGTTATCTGATGCTGGTGGTGCTGTTTTTCTCCTGCTCGCCAGGCAAGCGGGGCGTCTACATCACGCCCGGTACGCCCGCCCTGGCGCTCCTGACCGCACCCTTCATCGGCACCCTGCTGGTCCGGGTCTGGCCGGGGCGACTACTGGCCGGGCTCGGCTGGTTGCTGGGAGGGGTAGGGCTGGTGGGGGCTCTGGTGCTGGCATTTAGCGACAGAGTGGCCAGCCGTCTGGGGGAACTGGGGCCGGATCCCTGGCTTCCCCTGGTGGTGCTGGGGGGATCCTTGCTGCTGATCAATGCCTGGCTTCGCCGGGCGCCACTGACCGCCATTCTCTGCTCCCTGGCGGTGGGGTGGCTGATCTACTCCTGCTGGATAAGCGTGCGCCTCAACGAGGTGCGCACCCCTCAGGGAGTCATGGCATTGGCGGCGCAGAGGGTGCCCGCGGGGGATGAACTGCTGCTGGCGGGCTTCAAGGAGCAGCATCTGCTGTTTAGCCTGCAACCAGTGAAACATTACCCTTATCTGATGGGAGACGGGGAGCAGGCCCGGGAAGCTGCCGCCTGGATAGGGGCTGCCCCCGGGCGCTGGG
This sequence comes from Aeromonas sp. S19(2024), assembly GCF_041402625.1. Classification (NCBI taxonomy): domain Bacteria; kingdom Pseudomonadati; phylum Pseudomonadota; class Gammaproteobacteria; order Aeromonadales; family Aeromonadaceae; genus Aeromonas; species Aeromonas sp. S19(2024). Next base: position 93,339 of record NZ_JBGLQU010000007.1, on the reverse strand, counting down.
TACTGGGGAGCGCCGACCTGATGGTGAGGTGTTTTGACCCCGCGAAGATGGAAAACCTCGGCAACCGTCACCGTACCGACTGGCTGCTGGCAGGCCCGCAAGCACTCAAACCCGCCTGTCGTGGGCTCTCCCCCACCATGGTGCCCTTCAGCTATACCCCTTCATCCTGAGCGCAGGGTCTGAGCCAGGCGACCCTGCCACCTCGCCTGGCTCAGACCCGGTAGTAGTCCCGATACCAGCGGACAAAGCCGTCAACCCCTTCCTTGAGCCCAATACGGGGGCGATAGCCCGTGGCGTCGAACAGCGAGCGGGTGTCGGCCCAGGTGGCGAGCACGTCGCCGGGCTGCATGGGTAGCATGTTGCGGATGGCCCGTTTGCCGAGGGTCGCCTCGATGGCATCCACGAAGTCCAGCAGCCTGACCGGGCTGCCGTTGCCGATGTTGAAGAGGCGATAGGGGGCCGGGCTGGCGTCCGGGGCCCCCTGCCAGTGGGCATCGCCCGCAGGGGGGATGTCTGAGATGCGCACTATCCCCTCGACGATGTCGTCGACATGGGTGAAATCCCGGCAGAGCTGGCCCTGGTTGTAGAGGTCGATGGGGTCGCCGTTCAGGATGGCGTGCACGAACTTGAACAGGGCCATGTCGGGCCGACCCCAGGGGCCGTAGACGGTGAAAAAGCGCAGCCCGGTTGTGGGCAGGCCGTAGAGATGGGAGTAGGAGTGGGCCATCAGCTCTCCCGCCTTCTTGCTCGCCGCATAGAGAGAGACGGGATGATCCGCCCCATGGGACGGCTTGAACGGCATCTGTTCGTTCAGCCCGTAGACCGAGCTGGAGGAGGCATAGATCAGGTGCTGCACCCGGGTCTGGCGACACCCCTCCAGCACGGTGAGGTGGCCGGTGAGGTTGCTGTCGGCATAGGCGAAGGGGTTGTCCAGGGAGTAGCGCACCCCGGCCTGGGCCCCCAGATGGATCACCCGGTCAAACTGCTCGCGGGCAAAGAGCGAAGCCATGGCCGCGCGGTCCGCGAGATCGGTGCGCTCGAAGCGAAAGCCGGGCAGAGGCGTGAGCAGGGCGAGGCGCGCCTCCTTGAGACTCACCGCGTAGTAGTCGTTGAGGTTGTCTATCCCCACCACCTGATGGCCGTCGCCACAGAGCCTGCGCGCCACATGAAATCCGATAAACCCGGCGGCGCCGGTGACGAGGTACTTCATCGCTCCTCCTGATGGGTCAGGCTATCGCCACGGCCGATGGCATAGTAGGTGAAACCGCGCTGGCGCAGACGGGCCGGATCATAGAGGTTGCGGCCGTCGAAGATGATGGCCTGCTTCAGGGTCTGGCGAAGCAGGTCGAAATCCGGTGCGCGGAACTGTTGCCACTCTGTGCAGACGAGCAGGGCATCAGCCCCCTGGAGGGCGGCTTCCTGGGTGTCGCACAGGATCAAGTCCGCCCGCTGGCCATAGAGGCGGGCGGCCTCGGTCATGGCCTCGGGGTCGAACGCCTGCACCTGGCCTCCTGCCGCCCAGATCGCCTCCATCAGCACCCTGCTCGGGGCTTCGCGCATGTCGTCGGTATTGGGTTTGAAGGCGAGTCCCCATAACGCGAAGGTGCGCCCCGACAGACTGGCACCAAAATGGTGGTGCAGCCGGGTCATGAGCCTGTGCTTCTGCGCCTCGTTGACCTGCTCCACCGAGCGCAGCAGGGGGGTCTCGCACCCCGCCTCCTTCGCGGTGTGGATCAGCGCCCTGACATCCTTGGGGAAGCAGGATCCGCCATAACCGCAGCCCGGGTAGATGAAGTGGTGGCCGATGCGCGGATCGGCACCAATGCCCTTGCGCACCTCCTCGATGTCGGCGCCCAGGGCTTCGGCCAGGGTGGCCATCTCGTTCATGAAGGAGATGCGGGTCGCCAGCATGGCGTTGGCGGCGTACTTGGTCAGTTCGGCGCTGCGTGCATCCATCCGCAGGATGCGGTCTCGCTTGCGGTTGAAGGGGGCGTAGAGCTCCTCCAGCAGGGAGAAGGCGTGATCGGAGTCGGTGCCGATGATGATGCGATCCGGCCGCAGGCAGTCGGCGACGGCGGCGCCCTCCTTGAGAAATTCGGGGTTGGAAACCACGTCGAGCGGAAGATCGAGACCACGGTCGGCGAGGCGCTCCGCAATGTGTCGCCGTACCCGGCTGGCGGTGCCGACAGGGACAGTGCTCTTGTTGACCACCACCTTGCCCCCTTGCATCAGGCGGCCTATGGTGTCCGCCACCGTCATTACCTGATGGAGGTCGGCGGATCCGTCCTCGTCCGGCGGCGTTCCGACTGCGATGAAGATAAGCTCGGCAAACTCCACCGCCCGTGCCGGGTCTGTGGTGAAGATCAGGCGACTGGCCTGATGATTGCGCAGCACCAGAGGGGCGAGGCCGGGCTCGAAGAGGGGAATGTGTCCCGCTTTCAGGGCCGCGACCTTGTCGGCATCCACATCCACACAGATCACCTTGTGACCCATCTCCGCCAGTACGGCGGCCTGAACCAACCCGACATAACCTATTCCGAATACGGTGACTCTCATCCGCTGTTGTTCCGCTGGCAGTGACAAGCGACTCATTCTAGAACGATTCGGGTGCGGGGGCAGCGCCCCGTTTCAGGTTTTTCAGCATCATGCCGGCGGTGAGTGTGGGACATTTTGGTGCAAGGATTGTAACGCCTGGATGACGCGCACCAATTTGGCGCATGAAGGGTGGGACTTGTGATCCATCTCACTCAAAATGGAGACTGTCGGCATAACGAAGCCCCGGTTCACGGGGCTCGCTCCGCCCGACGGGCGGCCAACACTCTCTTGCTTCGCGACTGGATACCTGGTTATGGACAACACTTCACGCTCTGCGCATCCACTGTATGAGGATGTGCTCGCCTTGCTGACCGCAGCAGGCTTCGTTTCCCTCGGCATCTTCCTGTTCCATCAGGTCGGCCTGCTCACCGGTGGCACCGCCGGCCTGGCGCTGCTGCTGCAACAGGTGACCGGCATCAGCTTCGGCCTGCTGTTCTTCGCCATGAACCTGCCTTTCTATGCCCTGGCCTGGCTCAGATTGGGGCCGCGCTTCACCCTCAATACCTTTGCCGCCGTGGCCACCGTCTCCTTCATGACGGATCACCTCAACGCCGTGCTGCAAATCGGCAAGATCGAACCCGTCTACGCGGCGCTGATCGGCGGCACCCTGATCGGCATGGGGCTGCTGATCATGTTCCGCCACAAGGCGAGCCTGGGGGGCTTCAACATCCTGGCGCTCTTCATTCAGGACAGATGGGGTGTGCGGGCAGGCAAGCTGCAAATGGGACTGGATTGCGCCATCGTCGTCGCCTCTTTCTTCGTGGTCTCCCCCTGGCTGCTGGCGCTTTCCGTGGTGGCTGCCATCATCTGTAACCTGGTGTTGACACTCAATCACAAGCCGGGGCGCTACCAGATAGCCTGATGTGCCCGTGGGGATTGCCCTGCTGGTCAGCCCAAGGCTGGATACCGCAAAAAGACAGAGCGCCTGAAGGCGCTCTGTTGCTATCTGCCCCCGGGTGTCACACCACCATGGGGACGCCGTTCTCGGGGTGGTGGATCACCTGGGCGGGGTAGTCGTAGAGGCGCGCGATGAGCGCCGGGGTCAGCACCTCGCCTGCGCTGCCGTCAGCCATCAGCCTTCCCTGCTCCAGCATCACCAGCCTATCGGCGTAGCGGGCTGCCAGATTGAGATCGTGCAACACCACCAGCACGGCGGTGTTGCGGCCGGCCAGCGCCCGGGCCATGGCGAGCAACTGGTGCTGGTATTTGAGATCCAGCGCCGAGGTGGGCTCGTCCAGCAGCAGCAGCCGCGCTTGCTGCGGTTCCTCCGGTGCCTGCCAGATCTGGGCCAGCACCCGGGCGAACTGCACCCGTTGACGCTCCCCGCCGGAGAGGCCGGGATAGAGGCGGTTCGCCAGATGGTCGACCCCGGCGTGGGTCATGGCGGCGCGGACAATCTCGTCGCGCCGGCTGGCAGGCTCGCTGTGGGGCAGCCGGCCCATGGCCACCACCTCTTCGCACAGGAAGGGGAAGCTCAAGGAGGAGCTTTGCGGCAGCACACCGACCCTGTGGGCCAGAGCGTTGTCGGCCCACCCCCTGCGGGTCTGGCCGAACAGGTGGATCTCCCCTTCATGTTCCAGCTCGCCGGTCAGGCACTTGAGCAGCGAGCTTTTGCCCGCCCCGTTGGGGCCGAGCAGGGCGGTCAGGCTGCCGGCATGCAGGTCGAGATCCAGGCTGTCCAGGATAAGTCGGTTGCCACGACTGAGGCGAAGGCCCCGGCAACTGAGCAGGGGGGAGGGGGATCCGGGCAAGGTGGCGATCTCCTGTTACAGGGTTCGGCGGCTCTTGACCAAGAGCCAGATGAAGAAGGGGGCACCCAGCAGGGCAGTGATGATGCCGACCGGCAGCTCGGCCGGTGCGAGCAGGGTACGCGCCAGCATGTCGGCCCCCAGCAGCAGGCCAGCCCCCAGCAGGGCAGACAGCGGGAGCAGGCGGACATGGTTGGGACCGGCCAGCAGCCGTACCAGATGGGGAATCACCAGACCGACAAAGCCGATCATGCCGGCCACGGCCACCGCCACGCCGACACCAGCAGCGGTGAGCAGGATGAGGCGACGCTTCAGCGTCTGCACGTTCACCCCCAGGTGCCGTGCCTCTCCCTCTCCCAGCAGCAGGGCGTTGAGGGGATTGGCATCGCGCATGAACAGCAGCAGCAAAGCGGCCAGGGTCAGCAGCGCCAGTGTCACATCGACCGGCTTGCCTGCCGCCAGGGAGCCCATCTGCCACAGGCTCAAGTTGCGCAGCATCTGATCGTCCGCGAGATAGGTGAGCAGTCCGATGACGGCACCGGAGAGCGCCGTGATGGCCACCCCGGCCAGCAGCATCACGGTGACCGAGGTGCCCCCTTCCCGGGTACCCAGCAGATAGACGAGGGTGGTGGTGAGGGCTCCGCCGAGAAAGGCGAGCAGGGGCAGCAACCCCAGGCCGAGCAGGCTCTGCAGGTGCGAACCCAACGGGGCGAGCAACACGATGGCCAGGGCCGCGCCGAGTGCCGCCCCCCCCGACACCCCTATGATGCCGGGGTCTGCCAGGGGGTTGCGAAACAGTCCCTGCATCACGGCGCCGCAGAGGCCGAGAATGCCCCCCACGGCGATGCAGAGCAGGGTTCGTGGCAGACGGATCTCCTGCACGATCAATAATTTGTGAGCCTCAATCCCGCTCTGTGGTCCGGCAAACAGGGCGCGCAGGCTCTCGCCAAGGGAGAGGGACATGGGGCCGGTCGCGAGGGACCCGACCAGCAGCAACGCCAGCGCGCAGCCGGTCAGGGCGAGCAGCCAGGGCAGAGGCAGGCGCATCAGGAACCCTGCTTGATCCACTGGGCGATCTGGTTCGCCTGTTGCAGGGAACGAAGGCTGAGCCCCCCTTGCAGGGCATGCCCGTCGATGGCGTGGATGGCCTTGTTCTTGCCTGCCGGGGTGGCTGACAGGGCGGGCACCTGGCTCAGGACGGCGTCGGGATCCTGATACTGCTGCCAGTCGCGGCCGCTCACCAGCACCAGATCAGGTTGCAGCTCGATGAGGGATTCGGTGGAGACGGGCTTGTAGTCGTGGAGCCCAGCCACAGGATTGACGCCGCCCGCCAGGGTGACGAGGGCGCTGGCGGTGGTGTTGCCACCGGCGATGCTGGTGGGCTGACCCTTGTGCAGCAGCAGGAAGGCGACCTTGAGGGGCTTGTTCTGCTTCGCCTGCGCCGCCAGGGTGTCGCTCTGGGCGGCAATTTCCTCCTTGAGCTTGCTCCCTGCCGCCTGGTCACCCAGGAGATGGGCCAGGGTATCGATGCGCTCGTTGAGGTTGGCCAGCGTAGGGGCTGTGGCCATGACCTCGACCTTGACGTTGGCACGGCGCAACTGATCAAGCGTGCTGTTCGGGCCCATCTCGTCGCTGCCGACCACCAGGGTCGGAGAGAGGCTCAAGATCCCTTCGGCGGCGAGGGCGCGGTGATAGCCGACCTTGGGCACGCCTCTGGGCTCCGGACTGCTGACATCGGTGGCGACCAGGCTCTGCTCGCCCCCCAGCGCCAGGATGAGTTCCGTGGTGGCCGGGCCTATGCTGACGATACGCTCCACCGCCATGACGGATGGGGAAGAGAGGGAAAGGGCACAGCCGAGCAGGCTGAATGCGAGGGCAAAACGACGGCCCATGCGAACCTCCGAAGGGTGAATGAAATAGGGTTGCCGCCGAGAATATCAAGTCGCCCACCAAAATGCACTGAGAATGAAAGCGATTATCAATTGCGTTACTTGGGGCGCTTTATTACAGTATCCGCCGCGACACCGAGCACCATCGTCAGATCATCCAGGGAGAACCGATGAGCATTGCACAACGCATTCAGGCGCTGCTGGAGCAAGACCCCAGTGCCCACCCGTCCACTATCGCCACCGAGCTGGCCGTCAGCGAGTGGGAGGTGGTACGCCATCTGCCTGCCGCCCTGATGACGTCAGTGCCGGCCGGGGAGGCCGAAGCCCTGCTGGCGGACCTGTCCAGCTGGGGGCAGGTGACCACCATCGTCGAATCCGATGGCTCCATCTTCGAGGTGAAGGCTCCCTTCCCCAAGGGCAAGAACGCGCGCGGCTACTACAACCTGATGGGGCGGGATGGCGAACTGCACGGCCACCTCAAGCTCGACAACGTGGCGGGCATCGCCCTGGTCAGCAAGCTCTTCATGGGCAAGGAAGGGCACTCCTTCCAGTTCTTCGGCCACAGTGGCCGCTGCATTTTCAAGATCTACCTGGGCCGGGACGAGCAGCGTCAACTGCTACCTGAGCAGGTGGAGCGTTTCATGGCCCTGCGCCGTCAGTATCAAGAGGAAGTGAAAGCATGAGTGAACGTCAGGAGCGCCTGCAAAACCGCCTGCAACCGGAGATCCGCGAGTTCCGCGACGGTTGCCGTACCCTGCAGCTCGCCACTGTGGATGGCGAAGGCAACCCCAATGCCAGCTATGCCCCCTTCGTGCTGCAGGAAGATGGATACTATGTGCTCATCTCCGAGATAGCTCGCCACGCCCGCAACCTGCAACAGGTGCCCAAGGTATCGCTGATGCTGATCGAGGACGAAACCGGTGCCCGCGAGCTGTTTGCCCGCAAGCGTCTGACCTTCGATGCGGTCGCCGAGGTGGTGGCGCGCGACGACGCACGCTGGGAGAAGGCCGTTGCGGCGCTGGAAGGGCGCTTCGGCGAGATAGTCAAAGGGCTCTCCAATCTCAAGGACTTCGTGCTGTTTAGGCTCAAGCCCGAGCAGGGACTGTTCGTCAAGGGATTCGGTCAGGCGTTCCGTGTCTCCGGCGACGAGCTGGTGGACTTCGTTCACCTGGTGGAAGGGCACAAACGCATCGACAACGGCGCCGAGCTGACCAGCCCGGCGGATGAACCCGTTTGAGGGGACTATCAGCGAGATGAGAAAACGGGCAGCCTGGGCTGCCCGTTTTGTTGTTATGTCCCGGGTTACTCCTGCCAGCCTGCCTGGTTGGGGAAGGCATCGCGATCGGCCTGGGTGGCGCTCTCGTTGCATTCCCCGCGGATCTTCCAGGAGGTCTGGCTGAGGACGATATAGCCGCTTCGGCAATACTTGCGCGTAGCCAGCATCTGGGTGAGCTGCTCGTCCTGCAGGGCTTCCCGGCGTTCCAGCAGGCTCTTGTCGCGGCGGCTCAGCCGGTTGTCATCTCCCTCCTGCAACCGGGTTGGCAGGACGTCGAGAGGGGCGGCCTCGAAGGTGAAGCGCTTGCTCCCGTCGTCGCTGATATGGGTGTGGAACAGGGGGGCCGGGCCATCGGGTGCCGCCCCCGGCAAGCCGGAGCAGGCGGTGAGCGCCGGTAACAGCAGCGTGAGGGCAACGGCAGAGAGTAGACGCACACAAGACTCCAATCGGGTGTTCACATCAGGACGGGCAGCTTAACACGCCCGCTCGGGTTGAATGGTGGCCAGCAGCTCATCCGTCGTGAGCAGGGTCACGCTTCTTCCTTGAGGCAGGCTCAGATGCCGCCACATGAAGTGGTGGTGCTGGATGATCTGCTCCGCACTCAGGTGCGGCCTGTCCGCCGTGGTATGGGCGTCGGTCACCGCAAAGGCGTCAAAGCCCCTGGCGGCGGCGCTGCGCAACGTGGTATCGACGCAAAAGTCGGTGGCACAGCCGCAGATGAGCAGTCTGTCTACCGACTGCTCTGCCAGCAGGAAGCCGAGCTCGGTATCGAGGAAGCTGTCACAGGCGGTCTTGCGCACCCGGCTGTCGTGGGGAGACGGGGTCAGATCGGCGTGCAGTTGCCAGCCTGCACTGCCAGGTTCCAGCTCGGAACCCGGTTCGTCGTGTTGTACATAGATGACCCGTCCGTGTTGGCCCCGCACGCGATCGGCCAGACGATTGATGTTGGCGATGACCTGGGCATCCTGATGGCGGGGGTTATCGAACAACCCCTGTTGCATGTCGACGACGAGTAACACATCCATATGAAATCCTTGGGCTATTTTGAGGGTTGCAACCATTGGCTGCAGTCACGGCTTCGGGATTGATGCAGTGCGCCCATATCTTGCTTCATTTCCTTTGCATTTAGCCAGCGTTCCGGCAGGGGAGCGATGCGGACCCTGACATCGGCGTCTCTCCCGGGGGCTGTCTCGTCACCGGTTTGCGGCACGATGAGTGCCACCTTGAGTGCCGGATTGCGGCTGGCGATGCGACTGGCGATCCCGAGTCCCCCCTCCACGTGAAAGTTGCCTGCGATATGCATGATGCGCCTGCCGGGATGCTTGCCCAGATAATCCACCATGCTTTCGGCCATGGTGTCGTCCCAGCTGGTCTGGGCGGCGAAGCGACGGGCATTGCCGTCCGCATCCCCATGGTGCATGGAGGCCATGAACTTCTGGCGGTAGCCGTCATCCCCCAGAGTCAGCTCGCGGGCAATCTGGCTGCGGCGATTGGCCGGCAGTTTGTCGAGCCAGGCCGGTCCCTCCTGACCGACGCAGCTCACCAGGGGTTTGGGGGCATTGGCGGCGATCACTGGCAGGTGTTGCGCCTTGGCGAACTCCACCAGAGGGCGGTAATCACTCTGGTAGTTGTGCCAGGCATGGCCATCTCGAATGAGGGCCGATTCGCCGATGCGTCCGGCCAGGTAGGCATCCAGCACCGGCTGATCGGCGCGGCTGAACTGCTCCATGGAGAGCACCAGGGCCCGGCCATCTGCCTGCGACATCTCGTCAAGCCCCGCCAGCAGACGGGCCTGCAACAGATGGATGGCCGGGTGAGTGTGAAGCTCCCCCACCAGCACGATGTCGGCATCCGCCACCCGCGCCACCACCTGCTCGAAGGTCAACGCCTGCCCCTGGGCCGTATCGAGCCGTGCGTGATAGAGGGTCTCGGGTGGGGTGTTCTGCGGCGTGGTGGCGCAGGCGGCCAGCAGCAGGGGCAGGGCGAGCAGGGGGAGTCGTCGGATCATGGTTACTCACTCAAGAAACAGGGGATGGGAAAAGGCTGCACCATGGGATGGCGGCATGGCGAGCAAAAAGTGGCGCCAGTGTAAGGGGGAATGACGATAAAGTGAAATGAGAATGATTCACTTTATTATTGATCTTTATCTCTGGCGGGGTAATATGCCTTCCGCTTGATAATAATTCTCAATAAGGACTTTGCAGTGGCGCACAACAACACCCCCTCCCTGATAGCCCTCGCCGTGGCGGCCGGGCTGATCTCCCCCGCTTTCGCCGCAGACAAGAAAGCCGATGAAGTCATGGTCGTCAGCGGCTCACGGATGGAACAGAAGCTGGAAGATGTTTCCGGTCCCATCGCCGTCATTACCTCGGAGCAGATTGAAGAGCAGGTCGTCAGCAACGTCGCCGATCTGTTCCGCTATGAGCCCGGGGTGAGCGTGCAGGGAGGCGCAGGAGATGCCCAGACCTTCACCATTCGCGGCATGAGCGAAAACCGGGTCAAGGTGGTGCAGGACGGTGTGCGCCAGAACGATGCCTACAAGAATGGCGGCGTGGGTCAGACCTACTTCGACACCGACATGATCAAGCAGGTGGAAGTGGCCAAAGGGCCGGCCTCTGCCGCTTACGGTTCTGATGCTCTGGGAGGCGTCATTGCCATCACCACCAAGGATGCTGGCGATTTCCTCAAGGGCCGCGACAGCTATCTGGATGCGACCACGGGTTATGCCTCCAGCAGCCACCAGAGAATGGCCGGCATCACGGGGGCGCTGCGCACCGGGGAAGTCGAGAACCTGCTGCGCTACACCTGGCGCGATGGCGGTGTCACCCAGAATTATGACGGCGACAAGAACGAGTTCGACATCGTCAGCCAGGCCGTGCTGTTCAAGAGCAAGTGGAATCTCTCCGATGATCAGTTCCTGAAACTGACGGTGGATTACTTCACCGAGGGGCAGGATCCGGATGCCATCGATCTGACCAAGGCGGGCTCCGTCTTCAACCAGCCCATTACCGACAAGGAGACCGACAACCTCTCCCTGGTACTGGATCATGGCCTCGCCCTGAACGCCCCCTGGGCGGATCGCGTGGACAGCAAGATCTACTACAGCCGCGCCAAGCAGACCCTGGATCAGTACGCTTCGTCCAAGTATCCGGTCATGCCGGGCAACCCCTATGTGACCAAGAACTCCCTGGATCACAACGGTTTCGAGCAGGAGAGCCTGGGCGCCCAGGTGAAGTTCAACAAGGCGCTCGCCAGCCAGCGTCTGGCCTGGGGCCTGGAATACGAGCACACCGACAACGAGCGCACCCGCTTCAAGGGGCCGACCGTTCCGGGTGACTTCGTCGGCTACAACGAGCTGAGCTTCCCCTCCACCACCAGCGAGCGCAGTGCGCTCTGGGCCTTTGACGAGATCAAGTTCGGCGAGCGCTGGGTGCTGACCCCGGGCGTGCGTTACGACTACTACAAGATGACCCCGGATGAGGATCCCGCCTACACGGGCGAGAACATGAAGAAGATCTCCGAAGGGGAGTTCTCTCCCAAGCTGGGGCTGGTGTTCAAGGCGCACGAGGCGGCGAACCTGTTCGCCCAGTACAGCCACGGCTTCAAGGCGCCCATGTATGACAACGCCTTCTCCACCCTGAACCACCAGGCGTATGGCTATCGCATCGAGCCCAACCCGAACCTCAAGCCAGAGAGCAGCGACGGCATCGATCTGGGGGTGCGCGGCAGCCGTGGCGGGTTCAGCTATGAAGTGGCCACCTTCTACAACAAGTTCGACGACTTCATCGAGCTGACGGCCGTGGGCACCGAAGGCCGTACCGCCCTCTATCAGTACCAGAACCTGGACAAGGCGACCACCAAGGGGGCCGAGGCCAAGGCGGACTACTGGTTGAACGAGCTGGTCAACGTCTGGGGCAACCTGGCCTACATCGAGGGCAAGGATGGCGAGGGCAACTACATCAACAGCCTGAGCCCCCTGAACGGCAGCGTCGGGGTGCGTCTGGAGCAGCCGAACTGGAACATCAACACCGCATTGCGCTTTGCCGACGACATGGACAAGGTGGGCAAGGATGCGCGAGGCAACGACAACATCAAGAGCGCAGGCTGGGGCGTGGTGGATCTCTATGCCCAGTTCAAGCCGGTGCAGGACCTGCAGCTCAACGTGGGGGTATTCAACCTGTTTGACAAGGAGTACGTGAGCTACGAGAGCATCACCGGCCTTGCCGCCACCGCGGATACCAGCAAGCAGACCGAGCCTGGCCGCAACCTCAGTGCACGGGTCAAGTACGTGTTCTGATGGTCGTGGACCAGCATGCAGGAAAAGGGGCCCTCGGGCCCCTTTTGACATGAAGGTCGGCGTCTGCAAAAAAGAAACCCGCCAGGGGCGGGTGGAAGGATTGCAACACTCATCAGGAAGCGGTGTTACCCAATAGACAGGGGGATGTGACAAAGGTTCAACTTTATTGATATTTATGGTTTTTATCTGTCATGCCGCCTGGGGATCCCCGCCCCGAAATCGGTTATCATTTGTGCCCCTTGTCATGCAGCCCGAGCCTCTATGCCCGCGTTCTCCTGGTTAGCCCTGTTTTTTGGCGCCTTCTACTTCGTTTATGGCGCCTATCTGCCGTTCTGGTCGCTCTGGCTGGAAGGCATCGGGGTGAGTACTGAACAGATAGGGTTGTTGCTGGGGGTGGGCATGGCCATCCGCTTTGCCGGCAACCTGATGGTGATGGGGCGAGTCAAGGGGGCCGGCCAGTTGCTGCCCGTCACCCGGCTGCTCTGTCTGCTGAGTCTGCTGGCCTTCCTCGGTTTCTATCTGGGCCACAGCCTCTGGTGGCTGGTGGTGCTGACCCTGGCGGCCAACTTCATCTACCCGACCCTGATGCCCATGGGAGAGGCGCTTGCCACCCGCATGGTGGTTCAGACCCACCTCGACTACGGCAAGGTGCGGCTGTGCGGCTCCTTTGCCTTTATCGTCGCCTCCACCCTGGTGGGGGCCCTGGTGGGCAACTTTGGCAGCGACTGGGTGCTGCACACCATGGTGGCCGGGCTGCTGATCATGCTGGGGCTCAGCCTGCTGCCGCTGCGACCCGCCCCCCGGGAGCTGCAAGGGGAGCGGGCCAAGGCCTCGCTGCTCGTCACGCTCAGGTCGGCCCCGGTGCGCCGCTTCTTGCTCATCACCGCCCTGCTGCAAGGGAGCCACGCGGCCTACTACGGTTTCAGCGCCATCTACTGGAAGAGCGCTGGCTACAGCGGCACCCTGATCGGGTATCTCTGGGCTCTGGGAGTGGTGGCGGAGATCGCCATGTTCGCCGCGGACAAGCGCTTCCTCCAGCGCTTCGGCGCCCAGACCCTGTTTCTGGTAGGGGCCCTTGGCTGCGTGGTGCGCTGGGTGCTGCTCGGCAGTTCTACCGACCTGGCGGTGCTGGTGCTCGGCCAGCTGCTGCACGGGGTCACCTTCTGCGTCAGTCACCTCGGCGCCATCCGCTTCATGACCCGCCAGTTGCCCGCGGAGCAGCAGATCCCCACCCAGGCGCTCTATGCGGCCCTGGGCCTTGGCATGACGGTGGCGGCCCTGATGGCGATCTGCGGCGTGCTGTTCGAGCCGCTGGGGGGCGGCATCTTCTTTATCATGGTGCTGGTAGTGCTGCCGGTCTTCGTGTTGCGGCTGCGTGAAGAGAGCCCTGAACAGGGCCGATGACACAGGTCTGCCGGTCTCTGGCGCGGCAGACCTCCGACTTATCTGGAAAAGGGAAGTAGAGAGATGCACCAAGGATGGCTGCTGATCGGGTTGTCGCTCGCCTATCTGGGCTTGCTGTTCCTCATCGCCTATGTGGCGGACAAGAACAAGCGCCGTCGCCCCAAGGGGCAGCCTCTGCTCTACAGCCTGTCGCTGGCGGTCTATTGCACCTCCTGGACCTTCTTCGGCACCGTGGGCCAAGCCAGCGAATCCCCCTGGTCGCCGGTGCCCATCTACCTGGGACCCATGCTGGTGTTCCTGTTTGGCTGGCGCCTGCTGGCCCGCCTCATCCTGGTGGCCAAGCGCGAGCACATCACCTCCATCGCCGATTTCATCGCCGCTCGTTATGGCAAGTCCCAGCGCCTGGCCATGGTGATCAGCCTCATCGCCGTCATGGGGATACTTCCCTATCTGGTGCTACAACTCAAGGCGATCGTCACCGGGCTCGATCTGCTGATGGCCAACAGCACGGGGGTCAGTCCCACCAGCAACATGGCGGAGCTGGCGCTGGGGGTCACCCTGCTGCTGGCCCTGTTCAGCATTCTATTCGGCACCCGCAACCTGGATGCCACCGAGCACCACAGGGGCATGGTGGTGGCCATCGCCTTCGAGTCCGTGGTCAAGCTGCTCGCCTTCATGGCGGTGGGGGGCTTTGCGCTCTGGCTCATCATCGCCAGACCGAGCGAGGCGCGTACTCTGGTGGCGGGCGACTTCCTCGATGCGGTGGTGGCGGTGACGCCGGGCAGTCTGCTGGAGCTCGCCATCTACACCCTGATCGCCATGTGCGCCGTCATCTGCCTGCCGCGCCAGTTTCACGTGACCGTGGTGGAGAACAACCAGGGGCAGGATCTGCACTGGGCCCGCTGGATCTTCCCCCTCTATCTCTTCCTGATGGGGCTCTTCATCTGGCCGCTGGCGCTGGCAGGCAAGCAGTGGGTCGGGGCAGATATGGCCTCGGACACCTATGTGATAAGCCTCCCCATGTCCCTCGGATTCGACGGCATGGCGATGCTGGCATTTCTCGGCGGCACCTCGGCGGCCACCGGCATGGTGATCGTCTGCACCATCGCCCTGGCCATCATGGTGAGCAACGATCTGGTGTTGCCGGTCCTGCTGCGCCGGGTCTGGCAACAGGGGCGGGACGAGCGCCTGATGCGGTTGCTGCTGCAGGTGCGTCGGGGCGCCATCTTGCTGATTTTGCTGGCGGCCTGGGCGCTCTATCTCTGGCTCGGGGATCTCACCAGTCTGTCGCGCATCGGCTATCTCTCGTTCGGGGCCGTGGCCCAGTTCGCACCGGCCCTGCTGCTCGGCCTGTACTGGCGTCATGGCAATCGCAAGGGCGTCTATCTCGGGCTCGCCCTCGGGGTCAGCCTCTGGTTCGTGACCCTGCTGGCGGAGAGCGGACTGCTGGCTGGCTCCCCTCTCGAAGCCCTGCTGGCGCCCCCAGACTGGCCGGCGGTGCGGGATCTGAGCCTGGGGGCCTGGTGCCTCTTCCTGAGTCTTCTGCTCAACCTCGCCGGCTATGTGGCGGGCTCCCTGCTGTCACGGGCGGCGGTGAGTGAGCGGCTGCAGGCAGCCAACTTCGTCGGCAAGACGAGCCGGGATACCTCGGCGCTTTATCATGCGCGGGTCTCGGTGAAGGAGCTGGAGATGCTGGCGGCCCGCTTCGTCGGTTCCAGCCGCGTCAAGCGGGCCTTCGGCCGCTTCGCGGGCGAACGGGGAGGCACCCTGGCGCCCCAGATGCAGGCCTCCGCCGAGCTCATCGCCCACACGGAGCGACTGCTGGCGGGGGTATTCGGTACCTCGTCCGCCCGCCTGGTGCTGGCCTCTGCCCTGCAGGGACGCAACATGCAGCTCGAGGAGATCGCCACCATAGTGGACGAGGCCTCCGACATGTTCCGCTTCAACCGCGGCCTGTTGCAGGGGGCAATCGAACACATGGGGCAGGGGATCTCCGTGGTGGACAGGGAGCTCAGGCTGGTGGCCTGGAACCGACGCTACATCGAGTTGTTCTCCTATCCCCCCGGTCTCATTCAGGTGGGCCGTTCCATCGAGGAGATCATCCGCTACAACGCCGGACAGGGGTTGTGCGGCCAGGGAGACATCGAGGCCCAGGTGGCGCGGCGGGTTGCCTTCATGAAGCGTGGCAGCCCCCATGTCTCGGCGCGGGAGCGTCCCGATGGCCGGGTCATCGAGATGCAGGGCAACCCCATGCCTGCGGGGGGCTTTGTCATGACCTTCACCGACATCACCCCGTTCAGGGCGGCGGAGCGGGTGCTGCGGGAAGCGAACGAGCACCTGGAGGCGCGGGTGGCCGAGCGCACCCACGAGCTCTCCGAACTCAACCGCCAACTGCTGCTGGTAAACCAGCAGGTGGAGCGGGCCAACCAGTCCAAGAGCCGGTTCCTTGCGGCGGTGAGCCACGACCTGACCCAGCCGCTGAACGCGGCCAAGCTCTTTACCTCCTCCTTGCTGGAGATGCTGCCCCCGGAGGATGAACCGGCCCGTATCGCTCGCCACATCGACGACGCCCTGGGGGCGACCGAGGATCTCATCACGGATCTGCTGGACATCTCGCGCCTCGAGGCGGGCAAGTTCAAGGCGAAGAAGCTCGATTTCGCCCTGAGCGATGTGCTGGACAATCTCAAGGCGGAATTCGGCGTGCTGGCCCAGGCCGGTGGGATCCAGTTCTCCGTGGTGGAGAGCCGCCTTGCGGTCTACAGCGATGTGCGCTTGCTGCGGCGGGTGTTGCAGAACTTCCTCACCAACGCATTTCGCTACAACCCCGGCGGTCGGGTGCTGCTTGGCTGTCGCCGCATGGGGGAGAAGGTGCGCATCGAGGTGTGGGACAACGGCCCCGGCATCCCGGAGGGCAAGCAGGAGGCGATCTTCGACGAGTTTTCCCGCCTCGATCACTCCCGCACCGCCAGGGAGCAGGGGCTTGGCCTCGGGCTCGCCATCGCCCGCGGCATTTCGCTGGTGCTGGGTCATCAGCTCTCCCTGCGCAGCTGGCCCGGAGCGGGGTCCGTCTTTGCCATCACCCTGAACCTCGCGACCCGGCCCGTCATCCCCAGCCAGGTGACGACCCCGGCCCTGCGAGACAGCCAGCTGGAAGGGGTCAGGATCCTCTGCATCGACAACGAGGAGGATATCCTCATCGCCATGGCCTCGCTGCTGGGACGCTGGGGCTGCGAGGTGCGCTGTGCCCAGAGCCTGGAGCAGGCGGAAGAGATCATCGGCGGCGGCTTCCTGCCTGCGCTGGTGCTGTCGGACTATCACCTGGATGACGGCAAGACCGGGTTGCAGGCGTTGCACATGATCAGGCTGGCCCATGGCAACGGTATCGGCGGCATCATCATCAGTGCGGATCGCAAGAGCGAGTTGCAGGCACAGATCCGTGAGCACGGCTTTGGCTACGTGAGCAAACCGGTCAAACCTCTCAAGCTGCGCGCCCTGATGAACAGCCTGCTGATGCCGGTTCAGTGACTGGTCTCACAGAATCGAGCATTGGCTGAACATTTTCTGGATGCCATCCAGGTGTCATGATCGGCGATGATGGTGCCTCTTTCGTCGCCATTTTCCGAGTTTGGTGATAATTGAGTCTTGTTGGGTGTCACTTTTGGCAGGTGGCACCCGGGCGACTCTCCTCTATAGTCATTCGGCGATTATTTTTGTCGCAAATCAAGTTGTGCAAAAAGGCAAACCGGATGAAAGTCCGGGACGCAAAGCTTCCGGTCTAAGGGTCTGCGTACCTAGGATAGCGGGGCCACCACAGGTTGTATCGTCCATGGGCCAAGCCATGGTTGCGATGTTGTCTGCGTTACCTGGCAGGTTGCGTTGCCTTTTTCGTTGTTAATTCCAATAACGAAATAAGGAAGTTCAAATATGTTAAGTCCAAAACTTTCCCTGCTGGCGCTTCTGGTCGGGGGGCTTTGCACTACCTCCGCCTTCGCCGCTGCCCCGGGCAAACCCACCATTGGCTCCGGCCCCACCAAGTTTGCCATCGTTGAAGTCAATCAGGCCGCTTCGGCCTACAACCAGCTGGTGACCGTCCACAAGGATGGCGCTCCCGTCAGCGTGACCTGGAACCTCTGGTCCGGTGACGTCGGACAGACTGCCAAGGTACTGCTCGACGGCAAGGAGGTGTGGTCAGGCCCGGCCTCCGCCGCGGGTACTGCCAACTTCAAGGTCACCAAGGGGGGGCGTTACCAGATGCAGGTGGCCCTGTGCAACGCCGACGGCTGCACCCTCTCCGACAAGAAGGAGCTGATGGTCGCCGATACCGACGGCAGCCACCTGGCGCCGCTCAATGCGCCCCTCAAGGAGAACAACAAGCCCTACGCCAACAAGTCCGGCAAGGTGGTGGGGGCCTACTACGTGGAGTGGGGGGTCTATGGTCGCAAGTTCACCGTGGACAAGATCCCGGCCCAGAACCTGACCCATATCCTCTACGGCTTCACCCCCATCTGCGGTGGCAACGGCATCAACGACAGCCTCAAAGAGATCTCGGGCAGCTTCGAGGCGTTGCAGCGCTCCTGTGCGGGCCGCGAAGACTTCAAGGTCTCCATCCATGATCCCTGGGCGGCGATCCAGATGTCCCAGGGCAACCTCAGCGCCTGGGATGAGCCCTACAAGGGCAACTTCGGCAACCTGATGGCCCTCAAACAGGCCCACCCGGACCTCAAGATCCTGCCGTCTGTCGGCGGATGGACCCTCTCCGATCCCTTCTATTTCCTGGGTGACAAGACCAAGCGCGATACCTTCGTCGCCTCGGTCAAAGAGTTCCTGCAGACCTGGAAATTCTTCGACGGCGTGGACATCGACTGGGAGTTCCCGGGCGGACAGGGGGCCAACCCCAGCCTGGGCGGCCCGAATGACGGCACCACCTATGTGGTGCTGATGAAGGAGTTGCGAGCCATGCTCGATGAACTGGAAGCCGAGACCGGCCGCCAGTATGAGCTGACCTCGGCCATCAGCGCCGGCGGTGACAAGATTGCCAAGGTGGATTATCAGGCGGCCCAGCAGTACATGGACCACATCTTCCTGATGAGCTACGACTTCAGCGGCGCCTTCGACCTGACGAATCTGGCCCACCAGACCAACCTCTTTGCCTCCAGCTGGGATCCGGCCACCAAGTACACCACCGACAAGGGCGTCAAGGCGCTGCTGGGTCAGGGGGTGACACCGGGCAAGATTGTGGTGGGGGCGGCCATGTATGGCCGTGGCTGGACCGGAGTGAAGAACTACCAGGCCGGCAACCCCTTCACCGGCACCGCCACCGGACCGGTGAGCGGTACCTGGGAAAATGGCGTGGTGGATTACCGCGACATCGTCAACAACCGCATGGGCGCAGGCTGGGAGCAGGGCTATGACGAGTCGGCCGAGGCCCCCTATGTCTTCAAGGCCAGCAGTGGTGACCTCATCACCTTTGACAACGACCGCTCGGTCAAGGCCAAGGGGCAGTACGTGCTGGCGAACCAGCTCGGCGGTCTGTTCGCCTGGGAAATTGATGCGGACAACGGCGACATCCTCAACGCCATGCACGAGGGGCTGGGCCACGGCGAGGGTACGCTGCCGCCGGTCAACAAACCGCCGGTTGCCAATGCCGGCAGCGATCTGAGTGCCACCGGCCCGGCCGAGGTGACCCTCAACGGCAGCGCCTCCCACGATCCGGAAAACGGGGCGCTGACCTACAGCTGGAAACAGGTCTCCGGACCCCAGGCCAGCCTGCTGGATGCCACCCAGGCCAAGGCCCGTGTGGTACTGGATGCCGTCAGCAGCGACATCAATCTGGTGTTCGAGCTGACCGTGACCGACGATCAGGGGCTCTCGGCCAAGGATCAGGTGGTGGTCACCAACAAGGCGCCGCAGCCGAACCTGCCCCCCGTGGTCAGCGTACCGTCCAGTGCGACCGTCGAGGCCGGCAAGCAGGTGAGCATCAAGGCCACCGCTTCCGACCCCAATGGTGATGCCCTGAGCTATCAGTGGACAGTGCCGGCCGGGCTCAGCGCCACCGGTCTGGACAGCGCGACCCTGGTGGTCACGGGCTCGAACGTGACCAGTGACACGGCCTACGATCTGACCCTGGTGGTCACCGACGGGGCGCTGGATGCCACAGCCGTTACCCGCCTGACCGTCAAGCCGGCCAGTACAGGTGGTGGCTGCGAGGCCAGCGATCCGGATGCGGCCAACCATCCTGCCTGGAGTGCTGGTACCGTCTACAACACCAATGACAAGGTGAGCCACAAGCAACTGGTGTGGCAGGCCAAGTATTGGACCCAGGGCAACGAGCCGAGCCGCACCGCCGATCAGTGGAAACTGGTGAGCCAGGTGCAACTGGGTTGGGATGCCGGAGTGGTCTACAACGGTGGTGATGTCACCAGCCACAACGGCCGCAAGTGGAAGGCCCAGTACTGGACCAAGGGCGATGAGCCCGGCAAGGCCGCCGTCTGGGTCGATCAGGGCGCGGCGAGCTGCAACTGATCTGCCGTGATGAAAAATGGGGCCGAGGGCCCCATTTTTGTCTTGTTGCGTGGTCGGGTGTCTCTTCCCTGTCAGGGGAAAGGCGCACTCGCTTTGTCAAAAAGGCCCGTCAGGGCCTTTTTTCATGGTATGTCACCGGTTTACAGCGGTTTTTGCCACAGGCTGAGCAGCAGATCCTGCTCGAGGGCGTCGGGCCCCTGGTGGGTGAAGGCATGGCGCTGCTCGCCGCTGGCACGCCAGCCGAGGCGGCTGGTCTCCAGAATGTGCTCGCGCAGGCCCTGATCCAGCGCCGTACTGAACTGGGCGCGTTGCTGGGCAACATTGACAAGCCCGGTGAAGGCGGGCCAGCTCAGGGGATGTTCCATGCTCACCGGATTGAGGCTGACGCGCAATTGCCACTGATGGCGAGGGCCTGGCTGCACGTGGAGCAGATAGCCGCCCGGCGCCAGCCAGCTGACCAGGAGTTCCGTCTTGACCTTGAGGTCGTTGACCAGCAGCACCTGGGCCGTGCCAGGCAGCAGCGGGGCGCGCGCCGGGTCGGCGATGACGAACTGGCCTTCCGGTTGCGCCTTGTTGGCAGCGAAGATGGCATTCTTGGCCAGATCGAAACCGCCGACCTGCCAGCCGGGCAGCCGCTCAGCCAGGGCGCGGCAGTAGTACCCCTCGCCACAGCCGAGGTGGACAAGCTCGCGCTCGCCAAGAGGAGCGAGCAGGTTCGCCATGGCGTCCACCAGAGGCAGCTGGTGGCCTTGTTCCAGGAAGCGGCGCTTGGCGCGCAGCAGGGCCCGGCTGTCGCTGTCCTTGGGGTTCTTCTTGCCGGGGATGAGGTCCAGATAGCCTTCCGGTGCGGGATCGAAGTGGTGCTTGTTGTCGCAATAGACCCCGCGGGAGGCGGCATGAAGGTGCAGGGGGCTGCGGCAAAGGGGGCATTGAAGGTGCATAGGAGTTCTCTTGGCGAAGGCCATGACGGCGGGGCGCTCGGGATTATAGGGGAGAGGATCGGAAAAGGCTGCCATGGGCAGCCTTTTTATCCAACGGCGCTGTGCGGGCGCCGTCGGCGGAACCCGGTCAGCGGGTACCAAACACCACTATGGTCTTGCCGTGGGCGGAGATGAGCTCCTGCTCTTCCAGCATCTTGAGGATGCGGCCGACGGTTTCACGGGAGCAGCCGACGATCTGGCCGATCTCCTGGCGGGTGATCTTGATCTGCATGCCATCCGGATGGGTCATGGCATCCGGCTGTTTGGCCAGGTTGAGCAGGGTCTGGGCAATGCGGCCGGTCACGTCCAGGAAGGCGAGGTTGCCGACCTTCTGGCTGGTGTGCTGCAGGCGTTTGGCCATTTGACCGGATAGACGCATCAGGATGTCCGGGTTGACCTGGATCAGCTGGCGGAACTTCTTGTAGGAGATCTCGGCGACTTCGCAGGCGCCTTTGGCACGTACCCAGGCGGAACGCTCCGGATTCTCGTTCTCTTCGAACATCCCCATCTCGCCCAGGAAATCCCCCTGATTCAGGTAGGAGAGGATCATCTCCTTGCCTTCGTCATCCTTGATCAGGACGGCGACGGTGCCCTTGACGATGTAGTAGAGGGTTTCCGCTTTTTCACCGGCGTGGATCAGGGTGCTCTTGGCGGGATACTTATGAATGTGGCAATGCGACAAGAACCACTCAAGGGTGGGATCGCTTTGCGGTTTGCCAATGATCATGAGACTTCCTCTGTAGTGTCATTTTTATGGACTGTGCGTCCAGGCAAGTTGCCAAGCTTGCCATTCCTTACTCTTTGGTCGCAGTAGAATAAGAGCCTTTGCCTGTGCTGACAAGGCTTTGGGGTTTTGCCGTCCACCGGTGAGCCGCCATCTGCTGCGTCGTCCGGGGCATTCTAGGCAAGAAGAGGAGGTCGGATGTTGATTTCGATCTATTTCCCTTTGGGTCGTCGTCCGTTTCGCAGGAGAGGCTTGTCGCCGCAAAACGGGGCTTTATCGTCGGGAACGGGCAAGATCCTGGCGCATGTGCCACTCGACCCCGGCTTGAGGTATGCTATGGGCGTTAGAACCGTCGTCATTGAGAGGAAAGTGAGAGATGAAAGCCAAGGTCAGCTGGGTGGAAGGCATGAAGTTTGTGGGGGAGAGCGAGTCCGGTCATCAGGTGACCCTGGATGGCGCCAACCCGGGTGAAGGTGCCAGCCCGATGGAGATGATCCTGCTGGCTGTCGGCGGTTGCAGCTCCATCGATGTGGTCTCCATCCTGGAGAAGGCCCGTCAATCCGTGACTGCCTGCCATGTCGAACTGGAAGGGACCCGCGCCGATACCGTTCCCCGGGTATTTGAGCAGATCCACCTCAAGTTCGTGGTGACCGGCAAGGGGCTGGCGGAGAAGCAGGTCGCCCGTGCGGTGGATCTGTCCATGGAAAAATATTGTTCAGTTTCCCTGATGTTGGAAAAAGCGGTAGAAATTACCCATAGTTATCAAATTCTTGAGGGTTGACCGCTATAGTTTGTCCCGTCGATAACGCCATGACATAAGGAAAGTGCGATGAAAAAAATGATGATGTTGCTTCCCCTGTTCGGTCTGGCCGCCTGCAGCATGCCGCAGCCGACCCAGTATCAATACAGCCAGTATCAGTGCGGGGAAGAGTTGCTGGCCATCACCTATGATGCTCAGGCCGACATGGTGCAGTTCCCTTATGCCGGTGTCTATCACAAGCTGGGGCGCATCGAGTCGCCCAAAGAGACTGCCAGCTATTCCGACGGGGTGACTACCTTCTCCCGTCAGGACAAGCAGGCCACCCTGGTCAAGAGCGGTGTGACCCAGCTGACCTGCGAGTTGAAGTGACCCTGATGCCGTCACGGCGTGCATGGAAAACGGCCTGCGTGAAGCAGGCCGTTTTTGTTGAAAGAGACATCAGTCTGACGGTAGTGAGCCCAGCAACTGGGCGGCCAGTTGCTGGCTAAGCTGGCCACGGGCCTCCTCTGCGACAGGCACATCGCTGGCGAGCTGGATGGCGCTGCTCCACACCGCTTTCTGGCTATGCCCGTCGAGCAGCACGACGGCCAGGGTTCCCTTGCGGGCATTGGCGGCGGCGTTCAGGCCCGGTGTCATGCCGAGGCGGGAGAAGATCTCGCCATCGCTCATGTCCTGGCTGCCAGCTACCCCGATGGCGACCCAGACGTCGGCCTCATCCAGGGGAACGCTGCGCCAGCCTTTGCCGTCCAGTTGCCGGATGACGGCCTGCTGTACCGGCTCGAGCCAGGGCGCGGCGCTGTTGCCCGCATACTGGAATTGTTCGGCCAGCGCATAGCGTGGTGTCGCCCCGTAGGTCCAATGCTCCGCCGGGCGAACCACCATGGTGCCCGTTTCGACCGTGGGGGCGGCGGGGCCGGAGCTGCAACCGCCCAGCAGGGTTGCCAGCGTGAATGAGAGAAGTGCAGCGCGCATCGTTAAGCTCCTTGGCTCAGGTGATCTTGCCCGTTTCGATCAGTTGCTGGATCAGGGGGCGCAGGATCAATTCCATTGCGAAGCCCATCTTGCCACCCGGCACGACGATGGTGTTCATCCTGGACATGAAGGCGCCGTCTATCATCGACAGCAGGTAGGGGAAGTCCACCTGCTTGATGCCCCGAAACCTGATCACCAGCATACTCTCGTCCAGGCTGGGTATCACCTTGGCGCTGAAGGGGTTGGAAGTATCGACGGTCGGCACCCGCTGGAAGTTGATGTGGGTGCGGGAGAACTGCGGCGTGATGAAGTTGATGTAGTCGTCCATGGAACGCACGATGGAGTCGGTCACCGCCTCGCGGGAGTGGCCGCGTTCCGAGGTGTCGCGAATGAGCTTCTGGATCCACTCCAGGTTGACGATGGGCACCACGCCGATGAGAAAGTCCACGTGCCGCGCCACGTTGTGCTCCCCCGTGACCACGCCGCCATGCAGTCCTTCGTAGAACAGCAGATCCGTCTCGCCGGGCAGATCCTGCCAGGGGGTGAAGGTGCCCGGCATCTGGTTGAAAGGCACCGCCTCGTCGAAGCTGTGCAGATAGCGCCGATACTGGCCGGTGCCGCTCTGGCCATATTCCTGGAAAAAGGACTCCAGCAGACCGAAGTCGTTGGCCTCCGGGCCGAAGTAGCTGATATGCCGCCCCTGCTCCCGGGCCTTGCGGATAGCCACGTCCATCTCGGGCCTGGTGTAGCGGTGAAAACTGTCCCCCTCGACCACGGCCGCCTTGTATCCAAGCTGGTGGAACATGGAGCGGAAGGCGTTGGTGGAGGTGGAAGTACCGGCACCGGACGAACCGGTGACCGCGATGATGGGATGCTTGGCGGACATAGAATTCTCTCTTCCTTGGGAGTTCCGTTATAAGGGGTGGCCCAAAGTGCGGTCAAGTGCGCCGTCATCCTCCTGCAGCCACCACGCTTCCCGGCAATAGCGATGAACGAGGGCTGCCCTGTGCTCTGGGTACGTTGGAATAGGTGCTTCTGGATGGCGAACTGGCCATGCGGCCTGATGGTGCGAGTTGGATAGGGGGAGGGCGGGGTGAGCCGCCCGATAAGCCGTGACCGCGTTACGCTTGGGGGAAGTCGTCAGTGGGTGACTTGCTTAAATGAGTCTTTGGGACGACATTGACACTTTCGTGCAGCTCGCTATAGACAAGCACGGCGCTACCTTGTAGCAATTGTTGCCTGACTGCTTCGACCTTGTCGGTCAGGCTGACATCCTGTTCACCGTATTCGGTGCCTTCTTGCAGCACAAAGTGTTCGAGCAGGTTGGTGAGGGTGTCCGGCTCCAGTTCTTGCCAGGGGATAATCATGATTTCATCTTCACTCAGTGGGTTGCGGATATTGTCGGTGTCTGGTCGGCAAGCGCAAGGGATTTGTCTCGTTTTGGACGAGGGGTGCCATGCAATCCATTGACGCACGCCGACCCTCCAGTCAATTCGAACAGCACCTGTTCGATGCCCGCCGCCGCGCCCTGAGCGCCGGTTTGCGCTGGTACTGGGTCATCAATCTCATCGCCCTCGTATTTCTGCTGACCCGCTTCTACATCTATCGGGATGCACACCTGGTACTGGTCG
Organism: Aeromonas sp. S19(2024); assembly: GCF_041402625.1. Classification (NCBI taxonomy): domain Bacteria; kingdom Pseudomonadati; phylum Pseudomonadota; class Gammaproteobacteria; order Aeromonadales; family Aeromonadaceae; genus Aeromonas; species Aeromonas sp. S19(2024). The sequence goes on along the minus strand of NZ_JBGLQU010000007.1, from coordinate 68,541 downwards.
ACAACCTGCCCTGGTCTTACAAATGGCAGCTGATCACCATGATAGGAGTCGGCCTGTTGCTGCCGTTCGGGTGGGGCTGGCTCTCCCGTCAACCCCATGTCATCTGGCAGGGCTCCCTGTACGTCTGCGTCCTTTCCTGGGGATTGGCCTGGGCCATGGTGGGTTACACCATCTCGATCGTCGACTTGAAGGGGGGCTTCAGCTTCATTTTCAACATGGTCAGCCTGCTGCTGCTGACCGGTCTCGTCGCCGCGTATTGCGATGTGCGGCTGTTTTACGCCCTGGTGTCGGTCCCCCTGCTGTTCTTGCTGATGAGAGCCTCCTGGAGCCCTGATCCTTTTGTTCTGGTCAACACCATTGTGGTCGGGGTCTTGCTGGTGGTGCTGGAGACGGGGCGGCGCATGCTCAACGGCTGGTTCGAGCTTGCGGTGTCAAGGGAGCACGACAACCTGATGCTGGCGAACAAGATGAATGCCATGGCTCACCGGGATCCCCTTACCGGCATTGCCAACCGTCGCCACTTCGATCAGGCGTGCAAGCGTGCCATTGCGCAAGGCACGACCCTGGATGTGCCGCTCACCGTAATCCTGCTCGATGTGGATTTCTTCAAGCGCTACAACGATCGCTATGGTCATCAGGCGGGGGATGAGTGCCTGATCCTGGTGGCCGAGTGCCTGGAGGAGAGTGTGCGGGAACCCGGTGATCTGGTGGCGCGCTACGGGGGAGAGGAGTTCGTGGTGCTGCTGCAGGAGACGACGCTGGCCGGTGGCCAGGAGGTGGCGGAGCGCATTCGCACCACTCTGGCGGCCAGGGCTCTGCCCCATGAGGATTCCGACGTTTCCCCCCACCTCACCCTGAGCCAGGGGATAGCCCAGTGGCGAACCGGGGAGAGCCTCGTCATGCTGCTCGAGCGGGTCGATGGCGCCCTCTATCAGGCCAAGGAAGAGGGGCGCAACGGTTATCGGCTCGCACCTTGAGTCTGCTCCCGCAACCACTGGCTGATGCGCTCATCCAGCCAGAAGCGGGGGCGCCAGGGAGAGCCGTGCAGGAAGCCCACGTGGCCGCCCTGGCGGCTCAGCTCGTAGCGCACCAGAGGGGAGAGCTGCTCTGCCGCCGGAATGACGGCATCGGTCATGAAGGGATCGTCGGCGGCGTGAATGACGAGGGTCGGGATGGGAATGCGGGCCAGCATGCCTAGGCCGGAGCAGGTCTGGTAGTAGTGATCGGCGCTCTCGAAACCATGGAGCGGTGCCGTCACCAGCTCGTCGAACTCCCTCAGTGTGGCGATGCGGGTGATCTGGGCCGGCTGCCAGCGCGCCCGTGCCGCGCTCTGGCGCCGGATCTTGCTTTGCAGGTTGGTTCGCATGGTCCGCAGCAGGTAGTTCTGATAGACCCGTGAGAAGCCCTGATTGACCCGATCGGCACAGCTTGCCAGTTGCAGCGGGGCCGACACTACCACCGCCGCCTTCAATGGTGCCGGGCAGGCCCGCGCCAGCAGATTGACCAGCATGTTGCCCCCCAGGGAATAGCCGATGGCGACCAGGGGGCGGCCTGGAAAACGCCGCCCCAGCTCGGCAATCACCGCCTGGGCGTCCTCGATGGCGCCTGAGTGATAGGCCTGCAGCAGCCGATTCGGCTCGCCACTGCACCCCCGAAAGTGCATCAGCACCGCCTCGTTCCCTTGCCGCTGCAGGTGGGCAAAGAGCCCCTTGGCATAGTGGGAGTGAATGCTCCCCTCCAGTCCGTGGAACACCACCACCAGGGGTTGTTCATCCTGGCCGGGTTCGCCGCTCCAGGCCAGATCAACGAAATCGCCGTCCGGGAGTTCGAAGCGCTCCTGGATGAAGCGGGCAGGCGAGCGGCGCAGCCACTTGGGCAAAATGGTTTGCAGATGGGGGTTGCGGGCCCACCAGGGGGCGTGAAAGTGGCTTTCTGTCAACATGCAACGACTCGGAAGAGCAGGGAGGAAAAGGGGGCGGCGAGCCCTTGGCTCGCCGCGACATCAGGCCATCAGACGATCGTGGTGCTCGGCGCCGCGCAGCATGGCCTGGATCAGTTCGTTGGCTTCAAACTTGGTGAGCGCCTCGTGGGCGCCGACCTGGTGGGCCCGCTCCACGCTGATCTCGCTGGAGAGGGAGGTGTGCAGGATGATGTAGGCTCCCGCCAGCTTGGCATCGCTCTGCACCTCGAAGGCCAGCTCGTAACCATCCAGCCCCGGCATCTCTATATCGCTCACCAGAATGTCGATCCGCGTGCCCTGGGAGACCCGGGTCTGCATCAGGGTGAGGGCGTCGCGTCCGTTGGTGCAGACCTCGTAGGGGATGTTGATGTAATCGAGCGCCGCCATGAGCTGGCGACGGGCGACGGAGGAGTCGTCCACCAGCAGGATCCGCATCGGCTTGAGCCGCTCGCGCTGCACGTCGGTCAGCACGGGGTAGAGATGGCTGGGATCGTCCGGATAGACCCGCGACAGGATGAGTTCCACATCCAGCAACTGGATCAACTGTTCTCCCACCCGGGTCACGCCGGTGACGAAGACGTTTTGTCCCAAGGAGGGAGGGGGCGGCTCGATGTCACGCCAGTTGCACTCGGTGATCTTGTCGATGCCCCGCACCAGAAAGCCCACCAGAGTGCGGCGGCAATCGGTGATGATGATGAAGCAGTGGGGCATCTCCTCCCGGCTGATGGGGCGGTAGCCCACGGCCATTGCCATGTCGATCACCGGGATGGTGGTACCGCGCATGCTGGCGGCCCCGAGCACGGTGGGATGGGATTGTGGCAGGGCGGTGAGCTGGGTGTAGGGCACGATCTCCTTCACCTTGAGGGTACCGATGGCGAAGGATTGTCTGGCAGAGAGGTGGAACAGCAACATGCCCTGGGATTGGTTGGCCTTGCTCGTCATGGCGGATGTCCTGTTGATCTAGTCGGTGACGGTCAATCGGGTGTTCAGCATAAAGGATGGTGACATGAATGACTCCTTTGTTGTTAGCGGCGGTGAGCCGCAAAACTGGATTTCTTTTGCCATCCTTTTATGCCTCTCTTATCGGGTCGCGGACGGCTGAGGGGAGAGGGGCGCCCCGAGCCATTGCAGATGAGCCTCGGCCAGCGCGCTTTCATCCCGATAACCCAGCCTGCTCACCACCTGTGACGGTGTGCTGCCGCTTCGCAGCAGGCGAATCCCCTGCAACAGTTGCCACTGATCCTGCAGTAGCCGGGCGTCCGGGCCCTCGAGACCGCGAGTGCCCAGCAGGGTCTGCCAGGCAGCCACGCTATCCGGCTGCGCTCTGGCCAGGGCTTGCCAGGCATCTTGCAGTGCCTGATCCCCCAGGGACGAGATGGTGCAGCCATGCAACTCATCCCCCACCACTTGCAGCCGCTGCCCATAGGGGCCTTGCCAGTCGCGGGGGCGTGACCAGGCCGCCAGGCTGTCCAGCAGTGCGTCCATCAACGGGCTTGCCTGCAACCAGCCAGCCTGGGCGGGCTGGGGCACCCGCACGGAGCAGGCCAGCAGATCATGCTGGCAGTCAGCCAGAGGGGTGAAGGCGGCGAGGGCATCGGCACAGAGCCAGAAGTGGCTGCCAGGTGTCAGCAGCAGCTCATGGGCACCCAATTTCAGCAGCGCCGCCCCCTGGGTGACGCGCAGCAATTGGCCCATGGGGGAGCGCTTGCGGGGGCCGACCTGAAGGGTGGAAGTGGAAAAATGCTGATATTCGATGGCGTGATGCATGTAAAAACCCTGATATGATGCTGCCTGGAGGTAACAAAAATGGAAACCAGACGTAAAAAACGCTTCATTGCCGGGGCGGTTTGCCCGGCGTGCGGCAAGATGGACACCATGATGCTGTATATGGAGCATGGAGTCGAGAAGGTGACCTGTGTCGAGTGCGGGGATACCCAGGTGCAGACCCAGGAGCAGGTGGACAAGGCGACGCGCGAGGCGGAGCAGGTGATAGGGGTGTTTCGTCCCGAGTGAGTGCCATGCCTCAAGGTGATGGTACGCCGGTCAGGCTGGTCGCTGTTGATGACTTTTTCATCACACTGAAGCCGGGCCGACCATATGCTTGTCTGCCTTTTTGAGGTATTCTGAGCCCGTTTTTTTCTATCCGCAGGATCCCTGACATGAAAGTAGCTCCCCTGAGCGTGGTTACGCTGGAATACACGGTCACCGACGAACACGGTGAAGTCATCGACACCACTGTCGGTAAAGAGCCGCTGGTGTATCTGCACGGTACCCGTTACCTGGTCTCCGGCCTCGAAGCCGAGCTGGAAGGTCGCAGCGTGGGCGAGGCGTTCGACGTCACCCTGACGCCGAACCAGGCCTATGGCGAGTACGACGAGAATCTGGTGCAGGAAGTGCCCGGCGAGCTGTTCGACGGTATGGAAGTGTCTGAAGGGGATACTTTTGTGGCCGAGACCGACGACGGCCACCGCCCGGTGACCGTCATCGAGGTGTCCGAGGAGTTCATCAAGGTGGACGGCAATCATCCCCTGGCTGGCGTGACCCTGGGCTTCAAGGTCGAGATCAAGGACGTACGTGCCGCGACCGCCGAAGAGCTGGCCCATGGCCATGTGCACGGCGCCGGTGGCTGCGGTCACGATCATGGTCATGACCATGATCACGGCCATGATCACGATCATGACCACGGTGGCTGCTGTGGCGGCCATGGTCACAGCCATGCACACGATCACGGCGACGATCACGGTCACGGTGGTTGCTGCGGTGGTGGCGGTTGTGGTGGTAAGGGCCATCAGCACTGATCACGGCCTGGCCGATGATAAAAAACCCGCGCATGGCGCGGGTTTTTTATGGCTGGCACTCATCAGTAGTGCGGTGGAGGCGTCTCTTCGGCCATGCTGGCGATCTGGCTCGGCTGTACGCTCTGCAATTTATCCACCAGTAGATGGATCTGGTGTTTGAGCCGGTCCAGCTCGCGACCCTGGGTGGTGACCTCGTCGTTGAGCTGCTCCACCGTGTATTCGGCAAAGGCGAGGCGGCTTTCCAGGGTTTCGAGGCGTTCGTTTAGTTGCTGACTCATGGGCCTTTTGGTCCTTACTTGATAGTCCAGATTTCAGCCAGGCCACTGGAGCTGGCACTGACGAGGTGGTCATTGTCGCGCAAAGCCACGCCATAGACCACAGCGCTAGGCGGTTTCACCTTGGGATGGGGCGAGACGCGCCAGCTCTGCAACGGCTGGCCGTCACTCACCTGCCACAGAGTGAGCTGGCGGGAGGGGGCGCCGGTGATGAGCCAGTTGCCGCCGTTGGCGAAGCGGGCGCTGGTGTAGACCTCGAAGCGGTGATCATATTGCAACCGGCTGTGCTCCTTGCCGGTTTTGAGATCCCAGATGCTGGCCTGGCGACTGTCTGCGGTGAAGGCGAAGCGTCCGGACGGATCCAGTCTCGCCATCACGACTCGCCCGGCGTGGTTGAAGCGCCACACCACCTGGCCCGTGCGGGTATCCCACAGATAGGCGCTGTAATCGTTGCCGCCGGTGAGGGCATAGCGACTATTGGGGGAGAGATCCACCGTGTTGATCTGTTCGGTGTGGCCGAGGAATTGCAGCCGGCGTCCGGTCTGGGTGTCGACCACTTCCGCCTTGCCGTCTTCACGGCCGATGAGCACCTGGCGGCCATCCGCCGAGATCGCCGCATCGCGCAGGCGGGATTCTGGCAGGGAGTAGTAGCCCTGGGAGCGGCCATCCTGCAAGCGCCAGATGGCGAAGGTGTGCTGGGTGGCGGTGATGGCATGGCTGTCATCGGGGGAGAAGCGGGTCAGGGTGACGAACTCCTCCTGGTCATCGCTCTGGCGCCAGCGCCAGCGCTCTTTGCCCTGTTCCAGATCCCACACCACAGTGCCCTGACCCAGGCTGGAGACCAGCGCGAGCTTGCCGGAACTGGCGAGATCCGCGCTCAGCAGACCCTGGTTGGCGAGGCGGATCTGCTGGCTGGGAAGTGAGCGTTGTTCGCACCCCGTCAGCATCAGGCAAATACCGATGAGATAAATGGCACTTTTGATCATTTTTCCTGTCTCATGCTTTCGTTACCTGCGATCACGGCGTTAGTATAAGGCGCTTATCACGATAAACCTCTCATTTCACGAAGGAACCGAGAGCGGTATTTAGAGTTTTGGAGAAACTGATGAACAATTTTCTGAAGGTGTCCCTGTTGGCTGCGGCGGTTGCCGTCGGTCTGACTGCTTGCCAAAAAGATGAGAAACCTGCTGCGACCAACACCGCAGAGGTCAAGGCAGAAGCCAGCAAGCCGGCAGAGGCCCCCAAGGCTGAGGCCAAGAGCTTTGAAGAGCAATCCGGCTATGCGATCGGCCTCTCCATGGGTCGTTATATCGCCAATACCCTGGAGCGCCAGCAAGAGCTCGGCATCAAGCTGGACAACACCGTGATCCTGAAGGGTGTCACCGACGGTCTGGGCAAAGAAGCCAAGATGACCGACGAGGAGATCCAGAAGGTTCTGCAGGAATACGACGCCAAGATCAACGAGCTGACCAAGGCTAAGGCCGACAAGGATGCCGTGGAAAACCTGAAGAAGGGTGAAGAGTTCCTGGCTGCCAACGCCAAGAAAGAGGGCGTGAAGAGCACTGAGTCCGGCCTGCAATATCAGGTCGAGAAGATGGGTGACGGCGCCAAGCCGAAGGCCACCGACATCGTCAAGGTGCACTACACCGGTACCCTGACCGATGGCACCAAGTTTGACAGCTCCGTCGATCGCGGTGAGCCGGCTACCTTCCCGCTCAACCAGGTGATCCCGGGCTGGACCGAAGGGGTGCAACTGATGCCGGTCGGCTCCAAGTTCAAGTTCTTCCTGCCGTCCAAGCTGGCCTATGGCGAGCACGGTGCAGGTTCCATCCCGGCCAACGCCGTGCTGGTATTTGACGTAGAGCTGCTGGCCATCGAAAAACCGGCTGCCGATGGCGACAACGCCAAGAAATAAGCTCAAAGCACCATAAAAACGGCTCCCCAGGGAGCCGTTTTTGCTTGTGTATTGTCGCAATCCCCCGGATAAAGCGATGAGGCCGTCTTGAGTGTGTGGCGGCTAGCCCCCAGAATAGACAACAAAATCAAGCGCAAGGATGGATCTCGTGGCTGAAAGCAAACCCCGTGTCCTGTTGGTGGAAGATACCCGCAGTCTGGCGGTCGTCTATGAGCAGTATCTGGCCCAGGATGGCTACGAGGTGCAGCTGGCAGATTGTGGCCAGCAGGCTTTGGCACAATTGCTGGCAAGCCCGCCCCCCGTGGTGCTGCTCGACCTGGAGTTGCCCGACATGTCCGGCATGGACATCTTGCAGCAGATCACGGAGCGGCAACTGCCCTGCTCCGTGGTGGTGATCACCGCTCACGGCTCGGTGGATGTGGCGGTGGAGGCGATGCGGTTCGGGGCCTTCGATTTTCTCACCAAGCCGTTCGATGGCAAGCGCCTGTGCGCCACGGCGCGCAATGCCCTGAAGCACCAGCAGCTCAGCTCGCTGGTGGCCCAGTATCGGGAAAACTTCGAGCGCAGCTCCTTTGCCGGTTTCATCGGCGCCTCCATGGCGATGCAGGCGGTCTATCGCATCATCGAGAGCGCGGCGCCGAGCAAGGCCACCGTCTTCATCACTGGCGAGAGCGGCACCGGCAAGGAGGTGTGCGCCGAGGCCATCCACCAGTGCAGCCCGCGTCGGGATCAGCCCTTCATCGCCCTCAACTGCGCCGCCATTCCCCATGACCTGATGGAGAGCGAGATCTTCGGCCACGTGAAAGGGTCGTTTACCGGTGCCCAGGGGGATCGCAAGGGGGCGGCCAGTCTGGCGGACGGCGGTACCCTCTTCCTCGATGAGATCTGCGAGATGGATCTCGACCTGCAGAGCAAGCTGCTGCGTTTCATCCAGACCGGCACCCTGCAGCGGGTCGGCAGCGGCAAGCTGGAGACGGTGGATGTGCGCTTTGTCTGCGCCACCAACCGGGATCCCCTGGTGGAGGTCAAGGCCGGACGGTTTCGTGAAGACCTTTACTACCGCCTGCACGTGATCCCGCTGGCGCTGCCTCCCCTGAGGGAGCGGGGAGAGGACATCCTGCTGCTGGCCCGGGAGTTGCTGCTGCGTTATGCCGGTGAGGAGAACAAGCGGTTCAGGGACTTTGATGCGGACGCAGTGCAGGTGCTGCTCGACTACCCCTGGCCCGGCAACGTGCGCGAGCTGCAAAACGTGGTGCGCAACATAGTGGTGCTCAATGATGGCGAGCTGGTGAGCCCGGATATCCTGCCACCTCCCCTCAACGGGGGGCGTACCCTGGCCCCGGAGCCTGCGGTCGGGATCGCGGATCCCCAGTCAGAATCCGTCGTCGTTCGCAGGCAGGTCCGTCCGCTCTGGCAGGTGGAGAAGGAGGCCATCGAGCAGGCCATCGCCAGTTGTGACGGCAACATCCCCAAGGCGGCGGCCCTGCTGGAAATAAGCCCTTCCACGATTTATCGCAAGAAGCAGAGCTGGGAAGAGGCGAGTCCGGCCTGAGCCGTCACCTCTGCTCCCGGGCAGACATGCTGATGTGCGGGGCGGCCAATTGGTCGCCCCGCACGCCTATCAGAGTTTGGCGAGCTGCTTGAGCCTGGCCAGCCGTTCTGCCTCGTAGGCGGTGAACCAGCCATCCTGTGACAGCAGAAACCAGGCGCGGGCAAAGTACTCGGTCGCCGCGGGATCATTGAGCACGAGTGCATTCTCCCCCAGCTCCTCGAACACATAGCCATCCTCGGGGGTGCCGACGGCGGCCATGTCGTCGCGCAACTGCGCCAGTTCGGCCATGGCCTGTTCATGGCGCTCCTGGGCCCGGCTCAGGCGCGCCAGACTCCAGCGGGCGATAAAGGCTTTGCCCTGGTTGTTGTGCTGCTCGTGCCAAGCCAGGCACTTTTGCTGACAGGCGATGGCCTCGTCGAGGCGACCCAGCTCGAACAGGGTCCAGCCCTGATTGTTATAGAGGCTGGCGAGCCAGCCTCGCGTCCGCTTGTCGTGACTGCGCTCGGCCAGGGTCATCGCCAGCTGGTGCCAGTGGCTCTGCTCCTCCAAGGGGGCGGCGATGGCCACCATGTGGGCCGCATCGATGGCCAGATAGTGCTCTTCGTACTGCTCTCCCAGTTGCCAGGCCTGTTCAAACAGGGCTCTGGCGCTGGCCTTGTCACCGGCGGAGTTGAAGGTGCGGCCACGCTCCAGCAAGGCGCGCAGGCGGGCCCGTGGAGTCGCCTCGGTGAGGCGGGGTTCTATCTCGTCGAGCAGCTGGTGCGCCTGTGCAAACTGGCGTTGCAGCGAATGGGTGCGGGCTATCTGGGTGAGGAGCTCCAGCTCCCATTGCAGGTTGGCGGCACGCGCCTCGGGCAGCTGTGCTTGAAAACGCTGGGCGCTGGCAACGGGATCCTGATAATCCCACAGTGCCATGAAATCGGGCGGATTGTTCATCTGGCCTCCATGCCGGTTATCCGCCCACCAAGATGCCTGAAGGCCATTCTTTGTACAAGAAGGGGGCTGGCGCCATCGTGACGCCAGCGCTTGCCGATCAGTAGACCATGGCAAGGCTCATCAGCATCAGACCTAGGGCAGCAAAGGCTCCCTCCTTGATAGCCAGGCGCGGTACCAGTGCCTTGGGCAGGGCAGGGAACAGGCTCAGGGCAAAGCCGAACCCCGGCATCAGCCAGTGGAAAGCAGGGCTTCTCAGGGCGGGATCCGCAGCGCCATTGATGACGATGAGCAGGATAAAGAGGGTGAAGGCGGGCAGGATAAACCAGCGGGCATGGCCGGCGGCAACCGCCCGCAGTGGCGAGATGCGATAGAGCACCAGGGTCACGAGGAAGAGGGCGAGGGGAGCCAGCAGATAGAGCGGGGCCGGGTTCATGATGAGTGTCTCCTGACAAGGGGGGCAGAGTGTAGGCAGTCCGGGTGGGGAATGACCAGTCCCCCGCGCCCGGGCTGTGAAGCGGATCGCAGGGCAAAGGTTTGCCTGGGCAGGATCAGCGGAACCAGAACCAGAGCACGGCAAATACCAGCCAGCTCAGCACCAGCAGGATCCAGGGCAGCGGGTGCTGGCGGGTGAGCTCGATGACCTCGGCTTCGCTCTCCTCTTCCGGCGTCTCTTGGGAAGGGTGCCTGGCTTTGGCTTGCAGTTTCTTCTGGCGGCTGGCCTCGCGGGCCTTCGCCTTCATCTGTTTCTTGTATTCGTCTATGCCCTTCTGGATCCCCTGGGCGATGAGCTGGGTTTGCTCCTTGGTCTGCCCCGGCTTCTGGTTGGCACGGGCGATCTTCATCGCCTCCTGCTGGGTTTCGGGGGAAATTTTGTCGTACTTGGCCATTCCAGGCACTCCTTGGCATTGATTGGCGGGCAGTATGCCATAACCGTTACCGGCGGGCTGCCATCATGGGGGAAATTGCTCTGCGAGTGGGGTGCCTCTGTTCCAAATAGGGGAAACAGGTTGCGTGGATGATCACATTTGGCGGAATTTGTGAGTCGCCGATGAAAAACCGTCACATGTTGTTTGTTATATTACCGCCCGATCCTGGATAGGGTCGTCCAATAACAAAATAACAAGGTGATATGGAAATGAATTATAAATTTGTCAAAGGAAGTATCGCACTGGCAGTGCTTGCCGCATTGAGCGGCTGCAATACCTCAAGCAACGACAGCGTCGCCCCCTGCACCGAAAATGTCTGCAAGCTGACCATTTTGCATACCAATGATACCCACGGTCGTTTCTGGCACAACGACAAGGGCGAATATGGCATGGCGGCCCAGAAGACCCTGGTCGAGCGGCTGCGTGCCGAGGCGAAAGCGGCGGGCAGCGAAGTGCTGGTGCTCTCCGGCGGTGACGTCAACACCGGGGTGCCAGAGTCGGATCTGCAGGATGCAGAGCCGGACTTCATGGCCATGAACAGCATCCGTTACGATGCCATGGCGGTGGGCAACCACGAGTTCGACAACCCCCTGACCATCCTCGAGAAACAGCGCCAGTGGGCCCAGTTCCCGATGATCTCCGCCAACATCTATGACAAGACGAGCGGCAAGCGCTACTTCGATCCCTACAAGGTGTTCAAGCTGGAGAGCGGCCTCAAGGTCGCCGTTCTGGGTCTGACCACAGAGGACACCGCCCAGCTGGTGGATCCCAACAACGTCCAGACCCTCGAGTTCCGCGATCCGACCACGGAAGCCGCCAATCTCGGCAAGCAAATCCGCGACAACAAAGAGGCGAACCTGGTTCTTGCCATCACCCACATGGGCCATTACGAGAATGGTCAGCACGGCAGCAACGCACCGGGTGACGTGGAGATGGCCCGTGCGCTGCCGGCAGGTACTCTGGACGCCATCATCGGTGGTCACTCCCAGAACCCGGTCTGCATGGAGCCGGGCACCCCGGACAAGTACGCCGACTTCAAGCCGGGCGACGACTGTCAGCCGGATCAGCAGAACGGCACCTGGATCATGCAGGCTCACGAGTGGGGCAAGTATGTGGGTCGTGCCCAGTTTGACTATCAGAATGGCAAGCTGACCCTGACCCAGTACGATCTGATCCCGGTCAACCTGAAGAATGCGGACGGTGATTTCATCCAGGAAGAGATCGTCAAGGATCCCGAGCTCTACAACACCCTGCTCACCTATCAGGAGAAGGGACAGCAGGAGCTGGGTGTGGTCATCGGTGCCACCGATGGCGTACTGGACGGTGAGCGCGCCAACGTGCGCAACAAGCAGACCAACCTGGGTCGTCTCATCACCACCGCGACTGCCGAGAAGCTGAGCACCGACTTTGGCATCGTCAACTCCGGCGGGGTGCGTGCCTCCATCGCGGCAGGGGACATCAGCTACCGTGACGTGCTGACCGTGCATCCGTTCGGCAACACCGTCAACAAGGCGACCATGAGCGGCAACGAGCTGCTGACCTACCTGGGTCAGGTTGCGACCAAGACCGCCAATACCGGTGGCTATGCCCAGTTCGGCGGCATCAAGATGACGGTGGATTGCCAGGCCAAGAGCGTGGACATCGCCACCATCGGCGGGAAGGCCTTCGATCCGGCAGCAACCTACAGCTTCTCCATCCCGAGCTTCAGCGCGGCCGGTGGTGACGGTTATCCGAAGATCGACACCATCAATGCCGGTCTGGTGGATGCCGGTGTGCTGAAGGATTATATCGCGGCGAAGAAGACCATTCAGGTCGCCGATTATCAGCCAGCCGGCGAGGTCAGCTATATCAACTCCACCTCGGTAGAGGGTTGCAAATAATCCCTGCACCCCGAGCCAATAAAAAAGAGAGGCAGCCATGGCTGCCTCTCTTTTTATTTTCAATATCATCAGCAGTGTCTCTCGGGAAATATATCCGGCCACGGGGAGCTGCCCCGAAATAGGGCATGACACGATCTGATGGCAATAAAAAGGCGACCCTGAGGTCGCCTTGATGAAATGGGTCGGTTGAGCCTTAGAGCTGCTCGATGCCGACGATATGCCAGGGGGCATTGTCCTTGGCGAGATCACGCTCGAGGTGCCACACCTCCTTGATGTCCTCCTCGACCTGCTCCTGACGGTCCATGTAGCGGCCGCTGAAGCGCACGCTCACCTGGGCCCAGTCGCTGCCGTAGTCGGCACGGACCAGCTGGGTGTCCACGTACATCACCTCGGTGTGCTGCTCACCGGAGAGCTCGGCGCGTTCAGCCTTGAGGTGCTCGAACAGCTCGGGGCTCACGTACTCGCGGATCTTCTCCAGGTCGTTCTTGTTCCAGGCCTCTTGCAGGGTGCGGTAGTGATCGCGGGCACCGGCCAGGAAGCCGTTCATGTCAAAGCCCGGGGGCAGACGGAAGGGCACGTCGCTGTCGGCAAAACCGGTGGCCTGCGGGGCGTTGTGGCTTTGCTCGAACTGCTGGGGGGCCGCGCTCTGGGGCGGTTGATAGCCCGCATAGGCCGTCTGTGGCTGGGCCGCTGCCGCCTTGTTCCTGCGCAGGGCTCGGAACAGGAAGACACCACCCAGTGCCAGCAGAGCGATCAGCAGGAAGTCCATCCCTTGCAGACCTTCGAAGGCACCGCTGCCCAGCAGGTAGGCAAACAGACCGCCGGCCAGCAGACCACCCAGCAGGCCGCCCATCATGCCGCCTTTCTTGGGTGCCTGGGCGCCCACGGTCGGGTTCTTGGTGTCGACCGGCTTGGCCGCAGGTTGGGCCGGGGCCGTCTTGTAGCTCTTGCCAAAGGATTTGCCGCCACCAAGTTTCTTGGCCTCGGCGATGGGTGCCCCAAGGCCAATGGCCAGGATCAGGGCAAACAGGGTCAGCATCTTTTTCATTTTGACTCTTTCACTCTCATGTAGGTGGGGGCATGCTCTGCTTGTGCAAGCTCAGCGAGGCGCATGGCAGGCTGCCAGTCCCTTTTTGTGTTGCAGCTTGCGGGTATGATTATCACGGATGGCATGAATTATTCATGAACAGATTGAGTCGTCCGACAGGGGAGGCGCCCATGAGACACAGACGGCCGAGTCGCTCGGTGCGCAGGTTGCGCAACAAGCAAAGAGCAAGAACGAACGATCAGACCCTGGTCTGGCCCTTTCTCGTACTGTGAGGCAGGTCTGCGGCGCAGAAGTGGATGACGCTGACGAGGCCAGGGTCCCGTCTTGTCGCCGGATGCGATGACGGGACGTATTAGCACTCGCGATGGCGGGGTTTCTTTTGTAAAATTCCCGTCCCCTTCCCGCTGCGGTTTTTATGTGTATGGCAGAGCAAGTGACGGCGAAAAAAGACGCCAAGACACAACAGCTGAAAGTACCTCCCCACTCTTTTGAGGCCGAACAGTCCGTACTGGGCGGCCTGATGCTGGACAACGAGGCCTGGGATCGGGTCGCCGAACGGGTGATCGATAAGGATTTCTACAGCCGTCCGCACCGCCTGATCTTCCAGGCCATGACCCGCCTCTCCAACGCGGGCAACCCCATCGACCTCATTACCCTTCAGGAGGAGCTCGAGCGCTCCGAGCAACTGGAAGAGGCCGGTGGCTTCGCCTATCTGGTGGAGATCGCCAAGAACACCCCGAGTGCCGCCAACATCAGCGCCTACGCCGAGATCGTGCGTGAGCGGGCGGTGGTGCGGGAGATGATCTCGGTCGCCAACGAGATAGTCGAAGCGGGCTATGAGCCCCAGGGGCGTACCTCCAACGATCTGCTGGACTTGGCCGAGAGCAAGGTGTTCCAGATCGCCGAGCAGCGCACCAGCGCCAACGAGGGCCCCCAGCCCCTGAAGCTCATCCTTGAGCAGACCGTCGACAAGATTGAAGAGCTGTTCAAGACCCCCCACAACGGGGTGACCGGCGTGTCGTCCGGCTACAACGATCTGGACAAGATGACCGCCGGCCTGCAGCGTTCGGATCTGGTCATCGTCGCCGCCCGTCCTTCCATGGGCAAGACCACCTTTGCCATGAACCTGTGCGAGCACGCGGCCCTCACCGCCGACAAGCCGGTGTTGATCTTCTCCCTCGAGATGCCCTCAGAGCAGATCATCATGCGTATGCTCGCCTCGGTGGGGCGCATCGACCAGACCAAGGTGCGGACCGGCCAGCTCGACGACGAGGATTGGGCGCGGCTCTCCTCCACCATGGGGCTGCTGCTGGAGAAGGGGAAGATGTACATCGACGACTCCTCCGGCCTCACCCCGACCGAAGTGCGCTCCCGTGCCCGCCGGGTGGCGCGGGACAACGGCGGCATCAGCATGATCATGGTGGACTACCTGCAGCTGATGCGGGTGCCGGCCCTGTCTGACAACCGTACGCTGGAAATCGGTGAAATCTCCCGCTCCCTCAAGGCGCTGGCGAAAGAGTTGCAGTGCCCCGTGGTGGCGCTCTCCCAGCTGAACCGAAGCCTGGAACAGCGGGCCGACAAGCGCCCGGTCAACTCGGATCTGCGGGAATCCGGCTCCATCGAGCAGGATGCGGACTTGATCATGTTCATCTACCGCGACGAGGTCTATCACGACGACAGCCCCGACAAGGGGATCGCCGAGATCATTATCGGCAAGCAGCGTAACGGCCCGATAGGACGAGTGCGGCTCACCTTCCAGGGTCAGTTCTCGCGTTTTGACAACTACGCGGGCCCGGCGTTTGACGATGACTACTAAGTAAGTCGGGAGCCTGCTCCCGGCATCTATAAACAGTTTTCCCGGTTCGACAATTCTGCCGGTCCGGCCTTAGACGATGAGATTTGAGGGCTGACACCCCCCGGTGCCTGGCGCGTTCGCGCGTTATCATGCCCTCGTAAGGGAAAACAGATGAAAGCGGCTATCGCCCAGATCAATACCGCGGCCCTGCGCCACAACCTCGCCGTGGTGAAACGCCACGCCCCCCAATGCAAGATCATTGCCGTGGTCAAGGCCAATGCCTACGGCCATGGGCTGCTGCCGGTTGCCCGCACCCTGGTGGATGCGGACGCCTACGCGGTGGCCCGCATCGAAGAGGCGCTGATGCTGCGCTCCTGCGCCGTGGTCAAGCCCATCGTGCTGCTGGAGGGCTTCTTCAGCGCCGCCGACCTGCCGGTGCTGGCGGCCAACAACCTGCAGACCGCGGTGCACACCTGGGAGCAGCTCGAAGCGCTGGAGCAGGCGGAGCTGCCTGCCCCCGTGGTGGCATGGCTCAAGCTCGATACCGGCATGCACCGCCTCGGGGTACGGGCCGAGGAGATGCCCGCCTTTATCGAGCGCCTCGGCAAGTGCAAGAACGTGGTGCAGCCGTTCAACGTCATGACCCACTTCAGCCGCTCCGATGAGCTGGAGCAGCCCACCACCCGCGAGCAGATCGACCTGTTCAGCCAGCTGACCGCGCCGCTGTTGGGCGAGCGGGCCATGGCCAACTCGGCGGGCATCCTGGCCTGGCCGGATTCCCACTGCGACTGGGTGCGCCCCGGCGTCATCCTCTACGGCGTGTCGCCTTTCCCCAATACGGTGGCGGCGGATTATGACCTGCAGCCGGTGATGACCCTCAAGACCCAGCTCATCGCGGTGCGCGATCACAAGGCGGGCGAGCCGGTAGGCTATGGCGCCAACTGGGTGTCGGATCGCGATACCCGGCTCGGGGTGATTGCCATCGGCTATGGCGACGGTTATCCGCGCATGGCCCCCAACGGCACGCCAGTGCTGGTCAATGGCCGCATCGTGCCCCTGGTAGGGCGGGTCTCTATGGACATGACCACGGTGGATCTCGGCCCCGACGCCACCGACAAGGCCGGCGACGAGGCGGTGCTCTGGGGTGAGGGGCTGCCGGTGGAGCGGGTGGCCGACCAGATCGGCACCATTCCCTATGAGCTCATCACCAAGCTCACCTCCCGCGTCTTTATGGAGTATGTGTAGGCTAGTCGCCCCTCATCCCCAACCCTTCTCCCGCAAGGGGGGAAGGGAGAACAAAAAGGCCGCCCCGACAGGGGCGGCCTTTTTCATGGGCGTGTCCCAGAGACGAAAGAACAAGCCCCGCATCGGCGGGGCTTGAGTCACCGTCACTATGTGGCGCTTAGCCTATGGTCATCAGGCTGGCGTTGCCACCGGCGGCGGCGGTGTTGACCGAGAGGGCGTGCTCGATGAGCAGGCGCTCCAGCGGGATGTCGGTCTCGCCGCGATGCAGGCCGTGCACACCGATGATGGCGCCGTTACGGGCTGCCTGGCGCGCGGCGGCGAGCTTGCTCACTTCCCGCAACTGATCCGAGTCGCCGTGGTGCAGCAGGGCATCGAAGTCCGTCTCCCCCGTGGCCCAGTCCGCCACCAGCGCGATGGGATCCCGCACCTCGGTCGGCAGGGAAGAGAGCAGGGCGCGTGTCTGGGCATCGTCCGGCAGCAACACCTGGCTGCCGACCGCCAGACAGGCGGCCAGCTGGGCCAGCAGGTCGGCCTTCTCCTGGGCAAGACAGAGCACCCGTTCCCGTGGCAGCAGGCTGTAGCTGTTGCGCTCGCCGGTGGGGCCGGTCAGCAGCTGGGTACGGCCGCTCTGGGAGAGCGCGGCGTAGTGATCGCACAGGGCGGCGAGGGCCGGATCCTGCTTGCTCGCCCAGTCGCGCAGGGCCACGAGGGGGGCTTTCGCCTCGGCATGCAGGGCACCGGACTCCTGGTGCAGCTGGTTGGCCACCGCCTCCTGGGGACGGGCGCCGAGCAGGCGATACATGTAGAGCGGGCCACCGGCCTTGGGACCGGTGCCGGAAAGCCCTTCCCCACCGAAGGGTTGCACCCCGACCACGGCGCCTACGATGTTGCGGTTGACGTAGAGGTTGCCCACCTTGGCCACATTCACCACCTGGGCGATGGTCTCGTCGATGCGGGTATGGACACCCAGGGTCAGGCCGTAACCGCTGCCGTTGATCTGCTCGAGCAGCTCCCCGAGCCGGGTGCGCGGGTAGCGGACCAGGTGCAGCACAGGGCCGAACACTTCGCGTCCCAGTTCGTCCAGGCTGTCGAGCTCGATCAGGGTCGGCAGCACGAAGGTGCCGCGGCTGCAGGCATCCCCCTGGGTGCGAGCGATCTGGTGCACCTTGCGCCCCTTGTCGCCCATGGCCTTGATGTGGCGTTCGATGTTGGTCTTGGCCTCGGCGTCGATGACGGGGCCGATGTCGGTGGAGAGGTGCTCGGGGCTGCCGACCTTGTACTCGGCCATGGCGCCCTTGAGCATCCGGATCACCCGATCCGCCACGTCATCCTGCACGCACAGCACTCGCAGGGCGGAGCAGCGCTGACCGGCGCTGTCGAACGCCGAGGAGATGACATCCATCACCACCTGTTCGGTCAAGGCGGAAGAGTCGACGATCATGGCGTTCTGGCCGCCGGTCTCGGCGATGAGGGGAATGGTGCGACCCTGGGCGTCGAGGCGACCGGCCAGGTTGCGGGAGATGATGCCCGCCACCTCGGTGGAGCCGGTGAACATGACGCCGCGCACCCGTTCGTCCGCGATGAGCGCCGCACCCACGGTCTCTCCACGGCCCGGCAGCAGTTGCACCGCACCGGCGGGAACCCCCGCTTCCAGCAGGATGCGCACCGCTTGTGCCGCGATGAGGGGGGTCTGCTCGGCAGGCTTGGCCAGTACCGTATTGCCGGCGGCCAGGGCCGCGCACACCTGGCCGCTGAAGATGGCCAGCGGGAAGTTCCAGGGGCTGATGCAGACCACAGGGCCGAGCGGTCTGTGGGTGTCGTTGGCGAAGTGGTTGCGCGCCTGGGCGGCGTAGTAGCGCAGGAAGTCCACCGCTTCGCGCACCTCGGCGATGGCGTTGGCGAAGGTCTTGCCGGATTCGCGAACCAGCAGGCCCATCAGGGGTTGCAGTTCGGATTCCATCAGATCGGCGGCCCTGTCCAGCACGGCGGCCCGCTCGGCTGGCGGGGTGGACTGCCAGATCTGGCCGCTCGTGAGGGAGCAGGCGAGCGCCTTGTCCACCAGCGCTACCGTGGCTTCGCTCACCTGACCGACGACATCGCGGTGATCCGCCGGGTTGAGCACGGGCTGGAACTGGGTCGGCGCCTCGGTGTCGCAACCCAGCATGGGCACGGCCTGATAGGCGGTGTTGGTGCTGGCGAGCAGGGCGGCAGAGAGTGACCCCAGGCGGTGCTCGTTCGCGAGATCCAGACCTGCGGAGTTCGGGCGCGCCTCGCCGTAGAGATCCCGGGGCAGGGGGATGCGCGGATGGGGCAGACCCAGGGTCCCTTCACGGGCGGCCATCTGCTCGATCTGCTGCACCGGATCCTGCACCAGATCCGAGAGGGAGATGTTGTTGTCCGCGATGCGGTTGACGAAGGAGGTGTTGGCCCCGTTCTCCAGCAGGCGGCGCACCAGGTAGGCGAGCAGGGTCTCATGGCTGCCCACCGGTGCATAGATGCGGCAGGGGCGACCCAGCTTGCCGTCGGCCACCTTGCCGACCACCTGTTCGTAGAGCGGTTCACCCATGCCGTGCAGGCACTGGAACTCGTACTGGCCCGGGTAGTAGTTCTGACCCGCCAGCTGATAGATGGCAGACAGGGAGTGGGCGTTGTGGGTGGCGAACTGGGGATAGATGGCCTCGGGCACCGCCAGCAGCTTGCGGGCGCAGGCGAGGTAGGAGACATCCGTGTAGGGCTTGCGGGTGTAGACCGGGTAGCCTTCCAGCCCTTCCTGCTGGGCACGCTTGATCTCGCTGTCCCAGTAGGCGCCCTTCACCAGACGGATCATCAGGCGGTGACGGCTGCGCTTGGCGAGATCGATGACGTAGTCGATCACATAGGGGCAGCGCTTCTGGTAGGCCTGGATGACGAAGCCGATGCCGTTCCAGTCGGCGAGGGACGGATCGAAGCAGAGCTTCTCCAGCAGATCGAGGGAGATCTCCAGGCGATCGGCCTCCTCGGCGTCGATGTTGATGCCGATGTCATACTGCCTGGCGAGCTGGGTCAGGCCCAGCAAGGTGGGGTAGAGCTCCTCCATGACGCGATCGTACTGGGCGCGGCTGTAGCGCGGATGCAGGGCGGAGAGCTTGATGGAGATACCCGGCCCCTCGTAGATGCCGCGACCGTGGGAGGCCTTGCCGATGGCGTGGATGGCCTGCTCGTAGGAGGCCAGATAGCGTTTGGCGTCCTCCTCGGTCAGGGCCGCTTCCCCCAGCATGTCGTAGGAGTAGCGGAACCCCTTGCTCTCCATGCCGCCTGCGTTCGCCAGCGCCTCGGCGATGGTCTCGCCGGTGACGAACTGTTCACCCATCAGGCGCATCGCCATGTCGACGCCCTTGCGGATGAGCGGCTCACCCCCCTTGCCGATGAGTCCCTTGAGGGAGCTGTTCATGCCCGCCTCGTTGTGGGTGGCCACCAGCTTGCCGGTGATGAGCAGACCCCAGGAGGCCGCGTTGACGAACAATGAGGTGCTCTGGCCCAGGTGCTGGCTCCAGTTGCCGCCGCTTATCTTGTCGCGGATGAGGGCATCCCGGGTCGCCTTGTCGGGGATGCGCAGCAGCGCCTCCGCCAGGCACATCAGGGCCACCCCTTCCTGGGAGGAGAGGGAGAACTCCTGAAGCAGCCCCTGCACCAGGCCCTGACGGCCGCTGGCGCTCTTCTGGTTGCGCAGCTTCTCGGCGATGCCCATGGCCAGCTTCTGGGTCGCGTCAGCCTTCTCCTTGGGCAGACGGGCCTGCTCCAGCAGCATGGGGACGGCTTCGGTCTCGGGGCGGCGATAAGCCCCCGTGATGGCGGCCCGCAGCACGGACTGGGGCAGAATGCTCTCGGCAAACTCGAGAAAGACCTGGATGCCCTGCTCGGTCAGGGTCTCGACGGCCTCTTCCCCGGCGGCGGCAGCCAGCCCGGAGTGCTCGGGCGGGGTCAGACCGCGATCCAGTTGCTCCAGATAGGTGAAGATGGCTTGCTTGATCAGCCAGTGGGGAGTGCGATCCAGGGTCTGCGCAGCCTGTTTGAGGCGGTCGCGGGTCGCTTCATCGAGTTTGACGCCGAGGGTGGTAGTGGCCATGGGACTTCCTGTGTCTAGAAGGTAACAATATTACCGGACGGTTAAATTTCGCCGATGATGGTGCAACCAGGTGCAACCTTCAAGCAAGAAATTTTAATGTATTGATTACATTGTTGAATTATTCCATGAATCCGGTCTCCATCAGGCTCCTTTCAAGCCCGCCGCTTGTCCGCTTTTCATAGCATTATTAATGGGTTGGCAATGCATCTTATGAATGCCTACATGAGGTGCAACCCACTGCGAATCGGGTTGCACTTTTGCGTGTTCGACCGAGCCGGGCTGTGAGCGCGGCTCCCCCGTGCGCAGAAGGGGGCGGAGCGCCACCTGACAGAGCCCCGTGCTCTTCTATGCTGTTAGCTGGCCACAGGGGCCAGCTATCGGTGACAAGGAGAAACCCATGGCGCGTGTCAGTACCTATCTCAATTTTGCCCGGGAGACGGAGGCTGCCTTCCTCTTCTATCGCGAAGTGTTCGGCGGAGACTTCAGCGGCCCCATCCACAGGTTCAAGGAGTCCCCGGGTTGCCCGGGCCAGCCCCCTTTGTCGGAGGAAGACGGGGAGCTGGTGATGCATGTGGCCTTGCCCATCCTTGGGGGTCACGTGCTGATGGGCACGGATGCTCCGGCCAGCATGGGGTTCACCCTGGTACAGGGCAACAACAGCTACCTCAACCTGGAGCCGGACAGCCGGGGCGAGACCGATCGCCTGTTCGCAGCCCTGGCCGAGGGAGGTCAGGTGGAGATGCCGCTGGCGGAGATGTTCTGGGGTGACTATTTCGGATCCCTGGTGGACAAGTTCGGCACCCACTGGATGTTCAACTGCCAGAGCAAGACCTGACGGCAGATCTGCAATGAAAAGGGCGCCATGGCACCCTTTTCATCTTTATTGCCCATCACAGTCCCTATTTGCTGCGCCTGCCACCTGCGCTGGTATGCCCCGGGCATGGGATTGCAGTGCGCTGAGCTGCCTTATGGCGTGCGACCCACCATGTCAGCGGGGATCACCCAGGCTCGGGTTATCGCGCAGCTGAGCTGCCTTATGGCGTGCTACCCACCATCTCAGCGGGGATCACCCAGGCATCGAATTGCTCCGCGCTGAGGTGGCCCGAGGCAATGGCCGCCTCCCGCAGGCTGAGCCCCTGATGGTGCGCCCGCTTGGCGATCTCGGCCGCCTTGTCATAGCCGATATGGGGGTTGAGGGCCGTCACCAGCATCAGGGAGCGGGAGAGCAGATCGTCGATCCTGGCCTGGTTCGGGGTGATGCCGACGGCGCAGTGGTCGTGGAAGCTCTGCATGCCATCCCCCAGCAGCCGCACGCTCTGCAGGACGTTGTAGGCGATCATCGGCCTGAACACGTTGAGCTCGAAGTTGCCGCTGGCGCCGCCGATGTTGATGGCCACATCGTTGCCCATCACCTGGGCGCACAGCATGGTGAGCGCCTCGCTCTGGGTCGGGTTGACCTTGCCGGGCATGATGGAGGATCCGGGCTCGTTCTCGGGGATGAGCAGCTCCCCCAGCCCGCTGCGGGGGCCGCTCGCCAGCCAGCGCACGTCGTTGGCGATCTTCATGAGGGAGGCTGCCAGCGTCTTGAGGGCACCGTGGGCGTGAACCTGGGCGTCACTCGCCGCCAGGGCCTCGAACTTGTTGGGGGCGCTCACCAGCGGCAGGCCGGTCTGCTCGGCCAGGGTCCTGGCCACCGCCTCGGCAAAGCCGGGAGGGCAGTTGAGGCCGGTGCCGACGGCGGTGCCGCCGAGCGCCAGCTCGCACAGATGGGGCAGGGCGGCCCGTAGATGGCGCTCCCCCTGTTCAAGCTGGGCGACCCAGCCGGAGATCTCCTGGCCCAGGGTGAGGGGAGTGGCATCCTGCAAATGGGTGCGGCCAATCTTGACGATGTGGTCGAAGGCAGCGGCCTTGCCTGCCAGGGTCTGCTTCAGGGCAGCGAGGGCCGGCAGCAACCGCTGCGTGATGGCGGTGACCGCCGCCAGGTTCATGGCGCTCGGGAAGACATCGTTGCTGGACTGGCTCTTGTTGACCTCGTCGTTGGGATGCACCAGCCGCGCTTCCCCCCGGGGGCCGCCGAGCAGTTCGCTGGCCCGGTTTGCCAGCACCTCGTTGAGGTTCATGTTGGTCTGGGTGCCGGAGCCGGTCTGCCACACCATCAGGGGAAACTCGGCGTCGTGCAGGCCGCGCAGGATCTCGTCGGCGGCGGCCATGATGGCCTGGGCCTTGCGGGCGGGGAGCAGCCCCAGGGCGTGGTTGACCCGGGCGCAGGCGGACTTGATGCGGGCCAGGGCATGGATGATCTCCATGGGCTGGCGCTCCCCCGAGATGTTGAAGTGATGCAGGGAGCGCTGGGTCTGGGCCCCCCAGAGCCTGTCCGCCGGGACGGCTATCTCCCCCAGGCTGTCTCGCTCCATCCTGATATCCATGACGTGTCTCCTGCCGTTGAGGTGGTGGCACCCAGCATGAACCCAAACGGCGGCCGGGGCCAGCTTGCACATGGATACGCTTTGCATATAATAAGTAAAGCTTACTATATAGGTTGCATATCATGAACAAACAACCGGACACCCTTGGCTTTCTCATCGGCGACGTCCAGCGCCTGATGCGCCGCCAGTTCCAGCAGCAGCTGGAGGGAAGCTGCCTCACCCTGGCCCAGGCCAGAGCTCTGGTGCACATTGCACGCAGCGAAGGGATCCGCCAGGTGGATCTGGCGGAGCGGCTCGACATCCAGCCCATCACCCTGGCCCGTCAGCTCGATCAGCTGGCGGAGAGCGGCCTGGTGGAGCGGCGCAGCGACCCCCATGACAGGCGTGCCTATCAGCTCCATCTGACCGAAGGGGCCACCCCCTATCTGGCGATGATCAAACAGGCGTCCGATCTGGTGCATCAGAGGGCCATCGGCGAGCTGGGGGAGGAGGCGACCGAGGCGCTGTGCCGCTCCCTCAAGATCCTGCGTGCCAACCTCGGCCACCTCTGATGCTTTCCTGTGATGCCAACCAACGTGGAGCCATATCATGACCACTGATTCCCCCTCTTCCTCCCGTCCCGCCGCCAACCGGCGCCGCACCCGCCTGCTGTTGCTGGTGGTGGTGCCGGCACTGGCCCTGATCGGGGCGGGCGTTATCTACCTGCAGGGCGGGCGCTATGTGAAGACGGACAACGCCTATGTGAAGGCGGACAAGGTCCCCATCAGCACCGAGGTGCTGGGCCGGGTGGCCAAGGTGTTCGTCGAGGAAAACCAGCAGGTCCGGGCTGGCCAGCCGCTGTTCGAGCTGGATCAGGAGTCCTTCCGGGTCGCCGTGGCCAAGGCCGAGGCGGAACTTGCCAAGGTGCGCACCGATCTGGTGGCGCTGCAGACCAGTTATCGCGGCCAGCAGGCGGAGATCGCCGTGGCCCGCACCCGCCATGCCTATGCCCTGAAGGAGGAGCATCGCCAGGCGGATCTGGTGACCAGGCACTTCACCTCCACCGCCAATTACGACGATGCCCGCCAGCTCACCATACAGACCGCCCAGCAGCAGGTGGCGCTGGAGGAGGGGCTCAAGAAGATTGAAGCCTCCCTCAGCGGGGACGTGAACCTGCCGGTGGAGCAGCAGCCCGCCTATCAGGAGGCCGCAGCCGAGTTGGCCAAGGCCAGGCTGGATCTGGCTCGCACCACCATCTATGCCCCCGCCAACGGCATCGTCAGCCAGTTGCCCAAGCCCGGCCAGTACAATCTGGTGGGCATGACCGCCATGATGCTGGTGGAGACCGACACCCCCTGGGTGGAGGCGAACTTCACCGAGACGGAGCTGACCCATGTGCAACCTGGCCAGAAGGTGGACATCAGTGTGGATACCTACCCCGATGCGCACTGGACCGGGGTGGTGGAGAGCCTGAGCCCGGCCACAGGCTCCGAGTTTTCGGTGATCCCGGCCCAGAACGCCACCGGCAACTGGGTCAAGATCGCCCAGCGGGTGGCAGTGCGGATCAAGCTGGATTCGGGAGCGGATCTGCCCACCCTGAGGGCGGGTCTGAGTGCCACCGCCGAGATAGACACCGGCCATCAGCGCACCCTGCCTGGCCTGTCAGGTCGAGGTTGATATGACGAGCGCAGCCACAGGGCAGGCAGACCAGGCTTCCCGTCGCACCTTCATCACCCTGTCGGTGATGGTGGCGACCATCATGCAGGCGCTGGACACCACCATCGCCAACGTCGCCCTCCCCCACATGCAGGGAGCCATGGGGGCGACCCAGGATCAGATCTCCTGGGTGCTCACCTCCTACATAGTGGCGGCCGCCATCTTCATGCCGCTGACCGGTTTCATCTCGGCAAGAATTGGTCGCAAAAGGCTGTTCATGTGGTCGGTGGCGGGCTTTACCGTCGCCTCCATGCTGTGTGGCGCGGCCCAGAGCCTGGATCAGATCGTGCTGTTCCGCCTGCTTCAGGGGATCTTCGGTGCCAGCCTGGTGCCCCTCTCACAGGCGGTGCTACTGGACACCTATCCGCCTGAGAAGCACGGCTCCGCCATGGCGCTCTGGGGGATAGGGGTCATGGTGGGCCCCATTCTGGGGCCGTCGCTGGGGGGCTGGCTCACCGAGTACTACAACTGGCGCTGGGTCTTCTACATCAACCTGCCGTTCGGCCTGCTGGCCTGGTTCGGGCTTGCCGCCTTCATCGAGGAGACGAAGATCGATGCCAGCCGCCGCTTCGATCTGCTGGGGTTCGCCCTGCTGAGTCTCGGCATCGGGGCGTTGCAGATGGCGCTGGACAGGGGAGAGTCCCAGAACTGGTTCGCCAGCCGGGAGATCGTCATCGAGACCGCCCTGACGGTGATGGCGTTCTACCTCTTCGTGGTGCATATCTTCACCCACCCGCACCCCTACATAGAACCGGCCCTGTTCCGGGATCGCAACTTCAGCGTCGGTCTGCTTTTCATCTTCATCGTCGGCATCATCTTGCTGGCGACCATGACGCTGCTGCCTCCCTTCATGCAGGGGCTGATGGGTTACCCGGTGATCGACGTGGGTTACCTGCTCGCCCCGCGCGGGGTGGGCACCATGGTCGCCATGATGCTGGTGGGCAGGCTGTCGGGCCGGGTGGACGCCCGTTACCTCATCCTGTCAGGGCTGCTGCTCACCAGCTTCTCCATGTGGGAGATGACCCTGTTCAACACGGACATCGGCAGCTGGGACATAGTGCGCACCGGCATCATCCAGGGGCTGGGGCTCGGCTTCATCTTCGTGCCCCTCTCCACCATCACCTTTGCGACCCTGGCGCCGCGCTATCGCAACGAGGGGACGGCGCTGTTCAGCCTGGTGCGCAACATCGGCAGCAGCATCGGCATCTCGGTGGTGATCACCTATCTGGCCCAGCGATCCCAGATGAACCACGAGGCGTTCGCCGCCTACATCACCCCGTTCAATGTCAACCTGCATCAGGGCGGGGGCATGGCGGAGCTGATGACGCCGAAGGGGCTGGCCATGATCAACGGCGAGGTGACCCGGCAGGCCAGCCTGCTCGCCTACCTGCAGGATTTTCGCCTGATGATGTGGGTCAGCCTGTGCGCCGTGCCGCTGGTGGTGTTGCTGAGGGCTCCCGGGCGCAGCGGCTCTCGGGAGGAGATGACCATTCTGGAATGAATCACGAAGGGGCGAGCAACAAAGCAAGAGGGATGGCGCAGGCCATCCCTCTGTCGTTTGGCAGGATCAGCGTGCCGGCGTGAAGGGGGTGAGCGCTGCCAGAGGCGCAGCGTCCCCGTATTCCCGGATGGGTTCGCCGTGCCTGAAGATCTTGAAGGTCTCGCCCCGGGCACTCCAGTACTCGATGTGATCGCCGCCGATCTGCAACAGGCTCGCCTCGCGCAGGGCCACCACGGATTCGCTCGGGTTGATGGCGCAGAACTCGGCCAGACGCTCGTCCCGGGTCTCCCCCATGTGGCCGCTGATGCTGGCGTCCAGATAGTGAGGGTTGATCTGCACGGGGAAGAGCCCCAGCGCAGGCAGCACCACGGCGCTGCACACCGGCATGTCGTTGGTGGTGCGGATGCTGGGGGTGGCCACGTTGCAGCCGGCGCTCCAGCCCACATAGGGCACGCCCCGCTCGCGCACCGCACGCTGGATGGGGACCACCAGACCATACTCGTGCAGCCGCTGGTTCAGGAGCCAGGTATTGCCGCCGCTGATGAAGATGGCGTCGGCCCGGTTGATGGCATCCACCGGATCGTCGAAGTGATGGATGCTGATGGCGTCCACCCCCAGACTCTCGGTGAGCTCCCGGGCACGGGCATCCCAGTCGCTGCGGATCACCGCGTAGGGGATGAGCAGGATGCGCTTGACCTGGTTGCGAGCGAGCAGGGTTTGCACCCGGTCGCGGGCCCAGCCGAGCAGGCCGGGGTGTTCTGTGGTTTTACCGTTGCTGAGCAGAAGCAGTTCCATGATGTGTCCTCGAAACAAGGCGCAGGACCCGAGCGATCCTGGTGAAGAGAAGAGGGCACTCTACCGCCATCGAAGCGCCAAATGTGTGATCCCTGCCCGTTTTGTACGGTTGCAGGCCACTCAGGGTTGTTCGTTCACCTGCGCGTAGCGCAGCAGCATCTCGGCGAGGGAGTTCACCGCCAGGCGTTTCATCAGGCTGGCGCGGCACACCTCGACGGTGCGCACCGAAATGCAGAGATCCTGCGCTATCTGCTGGTTCTTGTGGCCCCGGGCGATGAGCTGCAACAACTGGCGTTCGCGCGGGGTGAGGCGCTCAAAGGCGGCCAGCTGGGCGAGGCGGGTGGCCGCGCTCAGCGTCGCCTGCTCGGCCCGCTCGATAGCGGCGAGCAGGGGGGCCAGCTGCACCGGCTTTTGCAAGAAGTCCACCGCCCCCTGCTTGAGGGACTCCACCGCCAGCGGCACCTCGCCGTGGCCGGTGAGAAACAGGATGGCGATGGGGCTCTGGGCCGCCTTCAGCCGCTGTTGCACCTCGGGGCCAGAGAGCCCCGGCATGCGGCAGTCGAGGATGAGGCAGGCGGGCTGGTGCAGATCGACCTCGGCCAGAAAGCGCTCGCCATCGGCAAAGCTGAGCAGCTGCCGCTCGTCGCAGCTCTCCAGCATGAATCGCAGGGAGTCGAGCACGGCCTCGTCATCGTCGACCAGATAGAGCGGGGGGCGGGAGGGAAACGTCATCTCAGTTCCTCGGTGTTGGCTGGTGGGTGGGGGTGGCTGAGGTGTGATCCTCGGGGGGCGGCATGGGCAGAATGACCCGGGCCAGACAGCCGTGGGGGCTCAGGTTCTCCAGGCTGAATTGGCCGCGATGGCTCTCGACCACCTCCCGGCAGATGGCGAGCCCCAGCCCCATGCCATCGGGCTTGTCGCTGTAAAACGCCTGCTGCAGTTCGGTCGCGGGGACCTTCAGGCCGGCGCCGTTGTCGCGGATCTCCAGCAGCAGGCTCTGCGACTCGAAGGCGATCAGCAGCTCGACCCGGGCAGGCTCCTGCGCCGGTGCTTGCGTAGGGGGGGGAGCAGGAGAGTGAACAGCGGGGCGCGCACTCTTCGCTGCACTCTTAGCTGCCCTCTGCGCCGCTCTCTTCGCTGCACTCTCGGCGCCATTCTTGATGAGGTTGACCAGCAGCTGTTCCATCCCGGTGCCGTCCAGTGGCAACGGGTGCGGCTGGCCCCGCCAGTGCAGGGTGAAGGCAACGTCGAGCGGCGCCAGCATCTGCTCCAGCAGGGGGCACAGCTCCGCCACCAGGGTGGGCAGGTCGCAAGGCGCGACGCGGGGAGGGCGCTTTTGCAGCCTCGCTCTGAGCCGGTTGACGGTCTGGGTGATGCGCTGGACCTGGAGTCCTATCTGCTCCAGGGCCTGACGCAGGGAGGCCTGGGCGGCAGACTGGGTCGGATCCTGTGCCAATCTGTCCAGTCGCAACAAGGCTCCCTGGCTGTAGTTGGCGATGGCGCTGAGGGGCTGATTGATCTCGTGGGCCACGTTGGCGCCCAGCTCGCCCAGTTCGGCGAGCCGTCTGGCCTGTGCCAGCTGGCGTCCCTTCTGCTCGAGTTGGTGGCGGGCTTTGAGCAGCCGGCGCTGGCTGCGGTTGAACAGGTATTGCAGCAGCAGGTGGTGGCCCCCCAGCAGCAGCACCAGCGCCAGGGCGCCCCAGCCCCACTGCTGATGCTGGCGCAGCCAGTGCCAGGCCGCTTGCCACCAGGGGCCCTGCAGCGGGTGGCGATCCAGCGCCTTGAGCAGGCGGTCGATGGCAAGCTCGCTGGTGGGCACGGTCCAGCCCGCCGAATCGGCGGCGATGGCCGCCTCGCTATCAGCGGGCAGATCGTACAGCGCGCGGGTCACCGCCAGCGCCAGCGCGGGGGAGGCCCGCTCTGTCTTGGCGAAGGACCAGTTGGGGTAGAGCCGGGTCGAACTCTGGCAACCAAAGCCGGCCGGCGCCTGATCGTCCAGCACCCGAAACGCTCCCCTGGCGACCTTGCCTTCCCGCTCCATGCGCTCCAGCTGACACACCGGCACGATGGCGGCGGCCACCTCGCCAGCCGCCAGCCGCTCGATGAGCCGGTCCAGCGGAAAGCCGGTGAACTGCACGGTGGAGAAGAAGCGCTCCAGCCTGACCCCCTGTTCGCCTGCCTCGAAGCGATAGGCGAGGTAGCCGCCGAAGGCGTTCTCCGAGACGGCGGCGACCGCTTTCCCCTCGAGGTCACGCCAGTGTCGGTAGGGGGCCTGGGCAGGCACCACCAGGGCGGCGCCGATGGCGAGGTTGTCCCCCCCGGCCGGACTCTTGAGGGTGGCGAGCCAGGCCAGTGGGTACTGGCGCGCCAGACTCACCGACTGTCCCGGGTTGGTGATGACGAAATCGAGGTGCTCGCGGGCGACGGCCTCGGCCAGTTCATCGAGCCCCAGCGGATGCAGCACGAAGCGATGGTCGGGCACGCGCTGCGCGAGCCAGCGCAACAGCGGTTGCCACTGGGCTCTGGCCAGGGCCGGGCCGCGGGTTGCCAGCACGCCGATGCGTATCGGCTCGGCCATGGTCTGCCCCGGCGTGGCCTGGGATGGGGCGGATTCCTGTCGCACTGGCGCTGGCGAAGAGGGGGTCGGGGCGGCCTGCACCCGCAGCGGCAGGGCTGACAGGGCGAGCCAGAGCAGCAGGCTGAGCAGGGGCAAGGGGACTGGGGCGTGCAGGGGGCTCTCCTCTCGGTGCAAAGGGGGCAGTCTATCACCGGGACGTGCGCTTGCACGCGAACGGGGCCGGGAGGAGCGGCAAACGCCGCCCCGGTCACAGTTCAGCAGGGCTGGGGCATTTTTTATTGCGCTGGATCAACCCGGCTCCCGGTATGTGGAAAACCACAATAGAGGCGACTTCCTGCGTTGAGGACAATCGGCCCAACCCCTTTCAAGCCAGCTCAGCAGAAGGAAAAATGCCATGGAGCCCAGCAAGCGCCGATTGTTATCCGGGATCGCCGCCCTCACCGCAGGGGCGGCCCTGATCCCCGTCACCCAGGTTCAGGCGCAGTCCGTTCCCGCTCCCCGCAACGGGCGGGCGGCCATCAGCCGGGGAGATGGGCGCAAGCGTTACGGCATGCTGATCGACCTGCGTCGCTGCGTCGGCTGTCAGGCCTGCACCGTGGCCTGCACTATCGAAAACCAGCCTCCACTCGGCCAGTTTCGCACCACGGTGAGCCAGTACGAGGTGAGTGACGTGGCCGCCCTCGAGGCTCCCGCCTCCCTCTTGATGCTGCCGAGGCTGTGCAACCACTGCGCCGAGCCCGCCTGCCTCGATGTCTGCCCCACCGGCGCAACCTTCCAGCGCGACGACGGCATCGTCGTGGTCAACAACGACTGGTGCGTCGGCTGCGGTTACTGCGTGCAGACCTGCCCCTATGACGCCCGCTTCATCAACCACGAGACCAACACCGCCGACAAGTGCACCTTCTGCGCCCATCGGCTGGAGGCGGGGCTCTTGCCCGCCTGCGTGGAGAGCTGTGTCGGCGAGGCGCGCATCATAGGCGATTTGAACGACCCCAAGAGCCGGATCAGCCGCTTGCTGCGCGAACACGAGTCGGCACTCAAGGTGCTCAAGCCGGAGGCCCATACCCAGCCGCGGGTCTTTTATCTCGGCATGGACGAGGCCTTCGTCAGCAAGGTCGACGGCAACCCGGCCCTGCGCACCCTGCTCACCGACGATGGCAAGGAGATAGCCCATGGTCATTAACGAACTGTTGGCCCCGGCTCAGCCCATCACCTGGCTGCCCTGGGCGGTGCAATATTTCTTCCTCATCGGCCTCGCCTACGGGGCCCTCTGGCTCGGCGCGTTTGAGCTGTGGCGCAAGGCGCCGGACCCGCGGCTGCAGACCCTGGCGGCGGTGCTGATGGTGGCGGCCGGTCTGGTGGCTCCCATCGCCCTGACCGCGGATCTGCACCAGCCGGCCTGGGCCTGGCACTTCTATGCCCAGACGCGCTTTGGCTCCGTCATGTGGTATGGCGCCTATCTGCTGCCGCTGTTCAGCCTGCTCTCCATGCTGCTCGGCTGGCTGCTGCTAAGGCCAGCCCTGGCCCGGCGTGGCGCAGAAGGGGACAAGATCGCCCGCCTTGCCCGGCTGCTCTGTCTGGGAAACTGGTCGGGGCACGTTTGGCTGCGGCCCCTCTCCCTGCTGGCAGCCCTGAGCGGGCTCAGCATCGCCCTCTACACCGGGCTCGAAACCATGGCGGTGGCGGCGCGCCCGCTCTGGCATACCCCCTGGTTGCCCTGGCTGCTGACCCTGAGCGCCGTGCTGGGGGCCCAGAGTGCCCTGCTGCTGCTCAACCGCTTGTTGGCGGGCTGGCATGCCCAGACCGAGTCGACCCTGCTGCGCCAGAGCGGCTGGACCTTGAGCCTGCTGGCGCTCTCCCTGCTGGGCTGGGCCCTGTTGGGCGGCGCCTCGGCGGCAGAGGCCGCAGCCCTCTATCGGCTCGACCCGAGCTGGCGGCTGGCGGCTCACTGGCTGTTGCTGACCCTGGGGCTAGCCAGCCTGCTGATGCTGCTGCGGCCAAGGCTCTCTGCCCGCCTGGCACTCTGGGGGTTGGCGCTGCTGGGGCTGCACCTGGTGTGGGGCCTGCGCTGGCTGGTGCTGATCCAGGGGCAGCTCGCACCCAAGTACGGGGCTGGCGTCTACCTCTATGAAATCGCCTGGGGCCCGGCCGGTGTGCTCGGCATTCTCGGCACCTTCGGTCTGTTGCTGGCCCTGCTGGTGGCCCTCTCGGAGCTGGTGCGCCCCTCTGTTTCCTCTGCCATCAAGGCACCCACTCTTTTTGCACGCGAGGCACTCTGATGGATCACAGCAAACGCAAGTTTCTCAAGGGCGCCGCCATTGCCGGTGGCACCGGATTGTTCGTCGCCGGTTACAGCGACACCCTCAAGCAGGTGGCGACTGGCCTCGCCACCGGCAGCTCGGGCAAGCCGACCCGGGATCCCATCCATGGCAACTCGCTGGCCGTGGAGTACCGGGTTGACGAGCGGGGGGTGTTGCACCCCAATCCGGCCCAGCGGGTTGCCAACACCATGTGCCTCGGCTGCTGGACCCTGTGCGGAGTGCGGGCCCGCATCGACAACGAGCGCGACCAGATAGTGCGGATCCTGGGCAACCCCTATCACCCCCTCTCCGCCCGCCACCACATCGACTTCAAGACCCCGGTCAAGCAGGCGCTGCTCGCCACCAGTGGCTACCAGGAAGGGGGGCTGGACGGGCGCTCCACCGCCTGCGCGCGGGGCAATGCCATGCTGGAGCAGCTCGACAGCCCGCAGCGGGTCACCCGCTGCCTCAAGCGGGTGGGACCCCGTGGCAGCGGCCGCTGGCAGAGCATCCCCTTCGAGCAGCTGGTGGCCGAGGTGGTGGAGGGGGGCGATCTGTTTGGCGAGGGCCTGGTTGAGGGGCTGCGGGCCATTCGCAACCTCGCCGAGCCGCTCGACCCGGCCAACCCGGAGTACGGCCCCAGGGCCAACCAGCTGCTGGTGAGCAACGCCTCGGACGAGGGGCGAGATCACTTCATCAAGCGCTTCACCTTCAACAGCTTCGGCACCCGCAACTTCGCCAACCACGGCGCTTACTGCGGCCTGTCGTTCCGGGTCGGGGCCGGTGCCCTGCTGGACGATCTGGAGAAGAACGCCCACCTCAAGCCGGACTGGGACGAGAGCGACTTCCTGCTGTTCATGGGCACCTCGCCCCAGCAATCGGGCAATCCCTTCAAGCGCCAGTCCCGTCAGCTGGCGGCAAACCGGGCGCGACCGGGCAAGCCGTTCTCCTACGTGGTGGTGGCCCCCAGCCTGCCCAACACGGTGAACATGCCCTCCGCCCCCGCCAACCGCTGGCTGCCCATCCGCCCTGCCACCGACTCGGCGCTGGCCATGGCCATGTTGCGCTGGATCATCGACAACCAACGCTACGCCGAGCCTTTCCTGACGGCCCCCCATGCCGCTGCCGCCGAGCGGGCCGGCTATCGCGGTTTTTGCAACGCCAGCCATCTGGTTGTCTGCGACGAGGGGCATCCGCGCTTCGGCCAGATGCTGCGGGCCAGCGATCTCGGCTTGCCCTTTGAGGGGGAAGCCTATGGAGAGGGGGACGCCATGCTGGTAGAGGAGGCGAACAGCGGCGAGCCGAGACCCGCTGGCCAGTGTGAGCGGGCCAACCTCTGGGTGGATCGCCCCATTCAGGGCCCCAAGGGGGCGCTGATGGTGAAGAGCAGCTTCCAGCTGCTGGCCGAGGCGTGCCGGGAACACTCCCTCGCGCAATACAGCGCCGAGTGCGCCGTGCCGGTGAGTGATATCGAGGCGCTGGCGCGGGAGTTCACCAGCCACGGCACCCGGGCGGCGGTGGTCTCCCACGGCGGCACCATGAGCGCCAACGGCTTCTACTCGGCCTGGGCCATCATGATGCTCAACGTCATGGTAGGGAACTTGAACGCCCGGGGCGGCGCCGTGGCGAGCGGCGGCAAGTTCGATCCCTTCGGGGCGGGGCCGCGCTACGATCTGGCGAGCTTCCCCGGCATGGTCAAGCCCGCCGGGGTCTTCCTGTCGCGATCCAAGTTCCCCTACGAGAAGACCTCTGAGTATCGGCGCAAGCGCGAGGCGGGCCAGAATCCCTATCCGGCGCAAGAGCCCTGGTTCCCCATCTCGGGCCCCTTGCTCGGCGAACACCTGACAGCGGCGGTGAATGGTTACCCCTACCGGCTCAAGGCCTGGATCAACCACATGGGCAACCCCCTCTACGGCCAGGCCGGGCTCAGCAAGGCCATAGGCGAGCAGTTGAAAGACCCCAAGGTGCTGCCGCTCTTTATCAGCATCGACAGCTTCATCAACGAGTCGTCGGCGCTGTCGGACTACCTAGTGCCGGATACCCTGACCTACGAGTCCTGGGGCTGGGCCACCGCCTGGCACGGGGTGATGACCAAGGTTTCCACCGGCCGCTGGCCCATCGTGGAGCCCCGTGTCGCCAAGACCGCCGAGGGAGATCCGGTCTGCATGGAGTCCTTCTTTATCGCGGTGGCCAAACGGCTGGGGTTGCCGGGCTTTGGCGAGGGGGCGCTCAAAGGGGCGGACGGCAAGGTGCATGCCCTGCACAAGGCGGCGGACTTCTCCCTCTACGGGGCGGCCAACGTTGCCTATCTCGGCGAGCCGGTGCCCGCCATAGGTCTCGAGGATCTCGCCTGGTCCGGAGTAGAGCGCATCCTGCCGGTGTTGAATGCCACCCTGAGCGCGGAGGAGGCGGGTCGCGCCGCCTACCTCTTCGCCCGTGGCGGGCGCTTCGAGCCGGCGGCCAAGGGGCGCGATGCAGCGGGTCAGCCGAGCAAGCGCTGGCCCAAGCCGCTGATGGTGTGGAACCCCGAGGTGGGCAGCCGCCGTCACAGCCAGAGCGGGCAGTTCTTGAGCGGCACCCCGCGCTTCTTCCGCCCCCAGCTGGCGGACGGCACGCCGCTCAATGAGGCGTTCAAGCCGGCCCAGTGGCCGCTGCTGCTCACCAGCTACAAATCCCACACCATGAGCTCCATGAGCATCGGCTCGGATCGCCTGCGCCAGGTGAACCCCAGCAACCGGGTGCGGCTCAATGCACAGACGGCGGCGCAGCTGGGGATCGAGAGCGGGGACAGGGTGCGAGTCAGCACCCCGGATGGCAGCGTGATCGGGGTGGCCGAGTGCGTGGCCGGGGTGCAGGCCGATGCCATCGCCATCGAACACGGCTTCGGCCACAAGGAGCTGGGGGCGCGGGAACACTGGATAGACGGCCAGAAAGTGGTTGCCAATCCGCTGCGCGGAGCCGGGGTCAATCTGAACGATCTGGCGGTGCTGGATCCCAGCCGCCATGGCCGCTACCCCCTGGTGGACTGGGTCATCGGCTCGTCGGCCCGCCAGGGGCTGCCGGCTAGGGTGGAGAAGCTGGTATGACGATCCAATGAAAACGGGGCCTGCGGGCCCCGTTGCTTGTCTGCTCTGCGTCACTGTCACAGTTTGAAGTCGACCCACACCAGGCGGTGATCCGAGCTGACGCCTTTGGCGATGCCGAGCTTGGCGTCGTACACCAGGTGGTAGCCCGGCTCGAAGCTGGCTGGCCAGAACACGCCGGAGGCGACCGCGTTCAGGTTGGCGGAGGGCAGCACGTGGTCAAGCTGCAGGCCGCTGCTGCTGGTGATGCGCTCCGGGGTGGGG
Source organism: Aeromonas sp. S19(2024) (assembly GCF_041402625.1). Classification (NCBI taxonomy): domain Bacteria; kingdom Pseudomonadati; phylum Pseudomonadota; class Gammaproteobacteria; order Aeromonadales; family Aeromonadaceae; genus Aeromonas; species Aeromonas sp. S19(2024). The sequence goes on along the minus strand of NZ_JBGLQU010000007.1, from coordinate 33,464 downwards.
CGGCTGTTGTTGCGCTTGCACTGATCCGGCTGGCTGGCGAGGCACTCGGGGCCGCCCTGGCTGACCGGGATCAGGGTGCCGTTGGTGACGGCCTGGTTGACCAGCACATGGTTGTGCAGCGCCTGAATGGCGGTGAGATCCCCATCGCCAATCTGGGGATCGGCGTTGAGATCGCCGGCGATGACGAACTTGGCGCCCGCGGGCAGGCCACCGGCCTTGCCGGCGTCATCCACCATGTAGCTGGCGGTCTCCACGTAATCCTGCCAGAAGGCGACTTCGGCCCGGTTGTGCTTGACGTTGTGGCGCGCCGCGTTGCCGAAGATGGGCGGGGTCGGGTGGGAGATGAGGAAGTGGATCACCTCCTCCTTGTTGCCGTGCTTGATGCGCACCGGTACGTCGGCGTGGTTCTTGGACGAGAGCGGGAAGGCCTGCCAGGCGGCATCGTCATACCAGGCATCGCCGCACTGGCGGCCGCTCGGGATCGGTGCCCTGGGGTTGTGGCAGTCGTCGATGACGGGGTTCGCTTCGCCCGGCATCTCCTTCCATTTGAAGGTCTGGAAGGTGCGGATCTGTTTGGTATCGATGGGATACCGGGACATCACGGCGAAGGCGTACTGGCCGTGGTAGTTGCCAAAGCCCCAGGCGTCGTCCGGCCCGTTGTTGACCTTGCCGTCCAGGTTGAGGTCATGGCCGCTCATCAGGCCGGTGTTGGTGGCAAAGTTCTGCAGCACCGGGTAGCTGATGGCCTTCACTTCGTCGTGCTGGGCGTGGGCCAGGTAGTTGTCGTTGAAGGCTTTGAGGTCCGTGGTGTCGCTGCCCTTGCCGTCATTGTCGAATTCGTTGAGCAGGAACACATCCGGCCGGGTACGCTGGATGATTTCGGCGATGTTGCGGATCTGCTGCACGTCGAGGGCCTTGGTCTTCTCGGCGCCGCTCAAGGTGCCGTCGGCGAGGCGGGCCAGCAGGGCATCCTGCTCGGTGCGGGTCAGGGCGAGCTCTTCCCCCAGCATGCCGGGTGCAGTGCGATCGAAGGCGAGATTGAAGGTGGCAAAGCGAACCATGGCGGGCCTCGGCGTCAGTGTGGCCGGGACAGCCTGCCATCTTTGGCAGGAAAATGGCAGCACCCTGCCGAATTTCATGGGAAAGGTGCCCGGGTTTCCCCCGTGACACGCAAGCGCTCGGCTCAGGCCCAGCGGGAGAGAGGGGAGGGAATGGCGTAGGCGTAGCCCTGCTGGTAGTCGCAGCCCAGCCGGTTCGCCACCTCGATATGGGCCTGGGTCTCCACTCCCTCGCACACCACGGCCATGCCGAGTCGTTGCAGGTATTTCACCAGCCCCGTCAGCATGTTGAGGGCATGGGTGCTGCGTACAGCCTGGAGCAGCAGGGAACGATCCAGTTTCACGATCTCGTAGGGGAGCATCATCAGGCGCTGGAAGTTGCATGCCAGGGAGCCGAAGTCGTCACAGGCGATGTGGGCGCCATGGGCTCGCAACACCTCGATCATCTCCCTGTGCTGGTGCTTGATCCTGACGTGTTCCAGCACCTCGAACCAGATGGCGATCCCCAGCTTGCGGGCCTGGAGCAGCACCAGCAACAGCAGATTGCGGTAGGTGGGGCTGGAGAACGCCGGATTGAGGTTGATGGAGAGCGCATAGGGGCCTTTTTGGGCGAGCACGGGCAGATCGCGCATGATGGCCCTGAGCATGACGATATCGAGGTGCAGAGCATCATCCTCGCCGAGGGCGGCAAACTCGATGCTCTGATAACCCTGGTTGCCGGCATCCCAGCGCCTGGCCAGCACCTCATACCCCTTGACCTGACGATCCTGGCCGATGATGGGCTGGTAAAAGGGGACGACGATATCCGCCATGCTGACCATGGCACTCACGGGATACTCTTCTTTGAACGCAAACATGGCTCTCACCTGACGGAACATGGCTGCGCATCATACAGGGAGGGTCTAAAGGGAGGCTGTAGGAAGAGTCTGATAATGGGCGTGGGCAGGAAGGAGGGGGTCAGGGAAGGGCATGGCCCTGTGCAGGTGCGGCGCCAGCCAGGGGGGCTGCGTGCATGGCCTGGGCAAGCCAGGACCAGTCGAGCATGGGGGAGCCCGCCTTGAAGCGCTGATAGGCGCATCCCTGACGGATGGTCAGGAAGAGGGTGCTCGGCAGGCCGAGGCGGTTGAGGTAGCGCACCATCACGTCTCCCTGGTAATCCCGCAGCCGCAGTTGCAGCTCGGGCAGTGTCAGCCCGTGCTCGCGACCCGTTTCATCCCAGATTTCAAACATCTGTGTGCACTCCTTGCGACATGAGGCTCCACTGTTTCTAAAAAGTGCGGGGAGGGCAATTGTCAGATCTGACAGCGCCATATGGATTCTATCCAGAAAAGCGAAAACCCGGCGCGAGGCCGGGTTGTCTGAAGGATGGTGGAGGGAGAAGGATTCGAACCTTCGAAGGCAGAGCCGTCAGATTTACAGTCTGATCCCTTTGGCCGCTCGGGAACCCCTCCACAGGGGCATTGCATATTGTGTTCAGGAAGATGGTGGAGGGAGAAGGATTCGAACCTTCGAAGGCAGAGCCGTCAGATTTACAGTCTGATCCCTTTGGCCGCTCGGGAACCCCTCCACGGGGTATTTTCCTGATTTTTACTTACTTGACGCACTTGAATGGTGGAGGGAGAAGGATTCGAACCTTCGAAGGCAGAGCCGTCAGATTTACAGTCTGATCCCTTTGGCCGCTCGGGAACCCCTCCCCAAGTGCGAGGCCGCATACTACCAGATCCGGCAAGGTTGTGAACCCCTTGGCCGCATTCTGACGACAAAAAAGTGTCAAGTGGTCATTTTTTGATATGTTTCGCTCAAAATTCACACTTTTCAATGACTTTTATGTCGCTGCCGAAACGGCGAGGGGACGTAGGGGGGCTGGCTGCCAGGAGCCACGGGGCTCCTGGCGGATCATGGGGAGCTGGCGCTCGCTCAGGCGTCGGCGGGGCGGGCCTGCTGGCAACCCTGCACCGCATGGGCGATGAGTTCGAGGGCGCTCTGCTCGCAGGGGGGCAGCACCTCGTCGCAACTCGCGATCGGGGTGACGCGGTCTCCCCACTTGATGAGGGCGGCGCCCCAGGTCAGCCCGGCCCCGAAGGCGGCGGTCAGCAGGTAGCTGTTCGGCTTGACCCGACCCTGCTCCAGCGCCTCGCACAGGGCGATGGGCACGGTGGCGGCGGAGGTGTTGCCGTACTGCTCTATGTTGACCATCACCTTCTCCATGGGGGCGTTCATCCGCTTGGCCAGGGTCTCGATGATGCGCACGTTCGCCTGGTGCGGCACGATGAGGTCGATCTGCTCGGGGGCGATGCCGGCCTGGGCCAGTACGGTGCCGGTGGCTTCGCCCATGCCGCGCACGGCGCGCTTGAAGATCTCCTGCCCCTCGAAGTTGAAGGTGAAGAGGCCGTCAATGTCGGCGAAACGCACCCGATCCGTACCGAAGTTCGGCACGTGCAGTATCTCCCGCGCTTCGCTGTCACAACCGAGCTTGCTGGCAATCAGGCCGCTCTCCTGCTCGCTCGCCTCGATGATGACGGCGCCTGCGCCATCCCCGAACAGCACGGCGGTGTCGCGCTTGGCCCAGTCCAGCAACTGGGTCAGCCGCTCGGCACCGATCACCAGCACCCTTTGCATCATGCCGGTCTGCACCAGGGAGGTGGCGACCGAGAGGGCATAGACGAAGCCGGTGCAGGCGGCGTTGAGGTCGAACACCGCCGCCTTGTGGGCGCCGAGGGCCTGCTGCACGGCGGAGGCGCCATTGGGGACCAGCGTGCCCGGTGTGGCGGTCGCCAGGATGATGCCATCGAGGGCGGCGGCGTCCAGACCTGCGCACGCCAGGGCGCGACGGGCGGCCAGGGTGGCGAGCGCCTGGGTGCTGACATGGGAGACCCGGCGGGCCTTGATGCCGGTGCGCGGGTAGATCCACTCGTCCGAGGTATCCATGATGGTGCCGAGGTCATCGTTGGTCAGCGAGGCGGGGGGCAGGCATTTTCCCCACCCGGTGATAGTGGCGTATGTCATCTTGTCGTCGCTTGTCGTGATGGCCGCCCTGGGGCGGAAAGTGGCGAAATTATGCCGCACGGGGCGTTCACTGTCATCCTGCGGTCCCCCCAGTGTAAGGGGAGTGGCGGGAGCAAGACCGTGATTTTGCTTAAATTTCCGCTTCTCCTTGCCGTAAGATGAAGGCCCGATCCCGGCGACCCCTTCCCGAGGTGACTCCTGTGCACAAAGCGAATCTCAATCTCTTGCCCACCCTCAAGGTGCTGCTGGAGACCCGCAACATCAGCCGGGCGGCGGAGCTGCTGAACCTGAGCCAGCCCTCCATCAGCAAGCAGCTCGGCCAGCTTCGCAGCGAGTTTGGCGACGAGCTGCTGGTGCGGGAAGGGCAGCGCTGGCTGCTGACCCCGCGGGCCGAGGCCCTGTCGGCCCAGCTTGCCGATTCCCTCGGTGCCCTGGAGCGGCTCTACGAGGCGCCGGAATTTGCCCCCGAGCGCTGCGAGCGGGTGTTTCGGCTCGCCTCCTCCGACTACGTGGCCCAGCACATCCTGCCGGACATCTGTGCGGCCCTGGCGAGGGCCGCCCCCCGGGCGGCGCTGGAGTACAGCCTGTGGGACAAGCGCCAGTTGCCCCAGCTCTGGCAATCGGAGCTGGACATGGTCTCCACCATCACGGAGCTGGTGCCGGACCAGATCCGCGGCCTGCATCAGGGGGAGGACAGGCTGGTGGTGCTGATGGGGCGCCATCACCCGCTCTCTGGCATGGCGCCCAGTCTGGAGGATTACCTTGCCTGGCCTCACCTGCAGGTGAGCGGGGGCGGGGACAAGGACAGCCCGGTGGAGCAGGTGCTGGCCCCCCGCGGGCTCTCCCGCCGCTGGTTTGCCCGGGTGCCCTTCTTCCAGGCTGCGGTGGAGGTGCTGCTGCGCACAGACTGTCTGATGACCACCCCGGCCCATATCGCCTGGCAGCTCTCCCGGGAACATGCCCTGAGTTTTTGCGATCTCCCCTTCGCCACCCGGGTCCAGCAGTATCATCTGCTGTGGCACCAGCGCCACCACCTGGATCCGGCTCACCGCTGGTTTCGCGAGCTGGCCTATCCCTTCCTGCGGGATCACCTGCAATTCACCCTGGGGGAGAGTCGCAAGCAGTTGGCCCGAGGGCCGCAGGTGAGCCGCTGAGAGCAGCGGGTTGTGCCACTCTATAGCCACTGGCTATGGACTCTATTCATAACTTTCACTTCTGGCATAGCAAGCCACCCCCTACCCTGATCCCGGGTGACAACAATCGACACGAAGGAAGAGAAGGTATGGAGCTGACGAGTTGGCTGGCGCTGGCCGCCATTTGCGTGATGGGGGCCATCAGCCCGGGGCCGAGCCTGGCACTGATCATCCGCAATACGGTGCAGGGAGGGCAGGGCCACGGGGTTGCCACGGCGCTGGGACACGGCCTGGGAGTCGGCATCTATGCGCTGATCACGGCCCTCGGCCTCGCCATCCTGATCACCCAGACCCCGCTGCTGTTCGATCTCATCCGCTACGGCGGCGCGGCGTTTCTCGCCTGGCTCGGGATCAAGGCGCTGCTGGCCAGGCCCGCAGGGGGGGAGGCAGGCAAGGAGGAGGGGCACCCGCCACGGGGACGTCAAGGGGCGTTCGAGGGCTTTATGGTGGCCTTCTTGAACCCCCAGCTCGCCATCTTCTTTATCGCCCTGTTCAGCCAGTTCGTGCATGCCGACACCGGCTGGCGTGAGGGGGGCATCATGATGCTGACCGCAGGCGGCATCGATGCGCTCTGGTATGTGCTGGTGGCCCTGGTGCTCTCTCGCGGGCCCGTACTCGCCTGGCTCAAGGCCAAATCCACCGTGATCGACAAGGTGAGTGGCCTGGTGCTGCTGGGGCTGGCCCTCAAGGTCGTGATCTAGCTCCGCGTCGGGTGCCTGCGTAGTCGGCATTCTGTCAGGGCCGGGGGATGAGGGGCCGCCAGATGTCCTTGTACGGGGGCCAATCCTGCATTCTGCGGTGATCTTAAGCGGGATCAAGGCGGGGGGCGGGGAGTCTGGTTAGAGTGGCGGCCATTTGCAGCCCTTCGAACCGGACGTTATGCGCGATCAGAACCATCACAACCGCCTGGAGTTGCTGGCCCCGGCCAAGAACCTTGCCTATGGCATCGAGGCCATCAACCACGGCGCCGACGCCGTCTACATGGGCGGCCCCGCCTTCGGTGCCCGCAGCGCAGCAGGCAACAGCCTCGAGGACATCGAGGCGCTGGCGCGCCATGCCCACCGCTTCGGCGCCCAGGTCTTCGTCGCCTTCAATACCCTGCTGCACGACCACGAGCTGGAGCAGGCCCGGCGCCTGACCCACCAGATCTACGAGGCAGGGGCCGATGCGCTGATCGTGCAGGACATGGGGCTGCTGGCGCTCGATTTACCCCCCATCGCGCTGCACGCCAGCACCCAGACCGACAACCGCACCCCGGAAAAGGTAAAGTTTCTGCAGGACGTGGGCTTCTCCCAGGTGGTGCTGGCCCGCGAGCTCTCCCTTGCGCAGATCCGCGAGATAAGCGCCGCTACCAGCGTGCAGCTGGAGTTCTTCATCCACGGTGCCCTGTGCGTCTCCTACAGCGGCCAGTGCAACATCAGCCACGCCCGCACCGGGCGCAGCGCGAACCGCGGCGAGTGCGCCCAGCTCTGTCGACTGCCCTGTTCCCTGCAAACGCCGGCGGGGGAGGTGCTGGTGAAAAACAGCCACCTGCTCTCCTTGAAAGACATGGATCAGACCGACAACCTGGAGGCGCTGATCGCCGCAGGGATCCGCTCCTTCAAGATTGAAGGGCGCCTCAAGGGGCTCGACTACGTCAAGAACGTCACCGCCTGGTATCGCCAGAAGCTGGACACCATCCTGGAGCGCCGCCCCGACCTGGTGGCCGCTTCCGCCGGTCGTTGCAGCTACACCTTTACGCCGGATCCCAAGAAGAGTTTCAACCGGGGCAGCACCGACTACTTCCTCCATGGCCGACAGCCAGGCATCGACTCGCCGCGCAGCCCGAAATACGTCGGGGAGCCGCTCGGGCGCGTCACCAGCGTGACCCGCGATGGCATCGAGATCGACGGCCAGGCCGTTGCCCTCAACAACGGCGATGGCCTCGGCTTCTTCAAGCCGGGGGGCGAGCTGGTGGGGATGCGCCTCAATAAAGTGGAAGAGAAGGCACAGAGCAAGCGGTTACTCCTGTCGGAACCCATGCCCGGTCTCAAGGTGGGCACCGAGATCTTTCGCAACCACGATCAGGCCTTCAGCAAGCAGCTCGAAAAGGGGAGCGCGGATCGCCGCATCCGGGTCGATATGCGGCTATCGGAGTGCGACGAGGGACTGCGGCTCACGCTTACCGACGAGCAGGGCATTGGCGCCGCCGTTACGCTCCCCTGCGACCAGCAGCCGGCGGACAACCCGGAACGGGCGCTGCAACAGGCCAGGGATCAGCTCGGCAAACTCGGCAACACCCTGTTTGTGGCTCGCCAGATTGAGTTGGCATTCACTCGCCCGCTGTTTATTGCGGCTTCACAGCTTAACGGATTGCGCCGGGACGGCATTGCCGCCCTGGAGGCGGCCCGTCTGGCTGCCTACCGGCGACCCGAGCGGCGCATTCCCCTGCGAGGCGCCGTTTATCCCCAGCATCGGCTCTCCTACCTCGGCAACGTGCTGAACAGCGCGGCGGAGCAGTTCTTTCGCGAGCACGGGGTAGGGAGCATCGCCCCCGCGTATGAGGCGAACAAGGAGGAGCGGGAAGTGGTGCTGATGACAACGAAGCACTGCATCCGCTACAGCCAGCAGCTCTGCCCCAAGGAGGTGCCCGGTCTCAAGGCCGAGCCCCTGGAGCTCAAGATGGGCAAGGAGAGTTTCCGCCTGCGCTTTGACTGCCATCGCTGCGAGATGCAGGTGATGGGCAGCCTGAAGAGGGGATGATTGCCCGTGTGGGCATGGGGCTGGAGCGGATTTGATGGCAGTATGGGGCGCGGCCTTGTCACGGATATCCCGTGGTGAGGCACCTTCCCCCAGCCTTCTTCTGACAAAGGATCCGTCATGAACATCAATGCACTGCCGTTTTGCACCACGAACTGGGCCGAGGTCCCGCCGACCGAACACAAGGGAGAACGCGGCGTCGCCCGCTGGCACACCCGGCAGTTCGGGGAGCTGCGGGTGCGAATGGTGGAGTACTCCCCCGGGTATCTGGCGGATCACTGGTGCAGCAAGGGCCATGTGCTGCTCTGCCTCGAAGGGGAGCTGCACACCGAGTTGCAGGATGGCCGCGTCTTCACCCTGACGCCGGGCATGAGCTACCAGGTGGCGGACAACGCCGAACCCCATCGCTCCTATACCGAACTGGGCGCTCGCCTCTTTATCGTCGACTGAGCCGCTCTCTTTCCCGCTTCCCCTTGTACATCAGGAACTTGCCATGCTTGAACTCAGACCCAACTGCGAGTGCTGTGACCGGGATCTGCCCGCCGACACGGCGACGGCCTACATCTGCTCCTTCGAGTGCACCTTCTGCGCCGAGTGCAACGATCAGTATCTGCACCTGACCTGCCCCAACTGTGGCGGCGAGCTGGTCAGGCGCCCGCGCCGCCCGGCGGCCAAGCTGGTGAACAATCCCGCCTCCCTCCAGCGCGTCTTCAATCCGGCCTTGAAAGCGGCGCTGGGCAAGGGGGGCTAGGGCCCTCCCTTCATGGGAAGGGCTGGGCTGGCAACTGGCTCGTCCCTGTGGCTCTTGACCTTCTCCCGGCGGCAGCCCCTATCAAGGGGGCTCACACCAAAGGAGCAAAAGATGACGGAGCGATTCGAAGGAGAAGGGGCGAAGGCCTATGACAGCCGCATCCCCCTGCTGGTGCCAGGCTACGAGCTGCTGCACCAGCTTTGTGCCTCCCGGCTGATGGCCGCGCTGGGTCAGCAGGCCCGGGTGCTGCTGGTAGGGGTGGGCACGGGCAGCGAGTTGCTGCTGCTTGGCCGTCTCTGCCCCCGCTGGACCTTTGTGGCCCAGGATATCTCGGCGGACATGCTGGCCCATGCCAAGATGCGGGCCGAGCAGGTGGGCATGGGGGAGAGGGTGTGCTGGCACCTGGGCGCATTGCCTGTGGTGGATAAGCCTTGCGATGGTGCACTCTGTCTGCTGGTTCTGCATTTTCTGGCGCAAGATGCCAAAGCCGCGCTATTGGGTGATATTTATCGCCAGCTCAATCCTGGCGCTCCCCTGCTGCTGGCGGATCTGATGGCGCCCACGGACCCGCTTGAGCGCAAGGCGATGGGGTTGCAAGCCGCCCTCGCCGGTTTGCCGCTTCCTGCCTGCGAGCAGATGGTGCGCCGCCTCGGGGAGGATTTCACCTCCCTGGACGAGGGACAGACCCGCCGCCTCTTGCAAGGCGCCGGTTTCGCGGCGGCGCACCGCTTCTTTCAGGCGCTGGGGTTTCACGGCTGGCTGGCGCAGCGGCAGTGAGCCCTGGCCGGGCTGCGCCAGATCAACGAGAGGCCCTCTCCAGCGTCAGCAGTGCCTGCTTGATGGGCAGGCCTCCCGCATAGCCGGTGAGGCTGCCATTCTGGCCGATCACCCGGTGGCAGGGGATGATGATGGAGAGCGGATTGCGGCCGTTCGCGGCACCCACCGCCCGCACCGCGTTTGGCTTGCCGATGGCGCGGGCGATGTCGCCGTAGCTGCGGGTCTCCCCGTAGGGGATGTCGCACAGCGCCAGCCACACCGCTTGCTGAAACGCCGTGCCCCTGGGGGCGAGCGGCAGGGTGAAGCGCTGCAACCGGCCCGCGAAGTAGTCCCGAAACTCGGCGAGGAAGGGGGCGAGCGCCTCGCCGTCCTGCTGCCAGTCCTGCATGTCGGGGAGCGGCCGCAGTCCGGCCAGGAAGTCCACGTGGACCAGACCGCGCTCGTCGATGGCGACCAGCAGTTCGCCCTGGTCGGTGGGCATCATGTCATAGCGGATCATGGGCTCTTCTCCTCGTCTTGTGTCTGTGTTGGCCGGGTGAGCAGCGCCGGTTGTTCACTCATGGCGTGCCACAGCCAGCTCGCGGCATAGGCGCGCCACGGCTGCCAGGGGGCGCTGCGCGCTGTCACCTCTTTCACCGGCAGCTTGTCACCGCCCCCCAGCGCCTTTTGCAGCACGAGATCCGAGGCGGGGAAGGCATCCGTGTCGAGCCCGCAGCGCAGCCGCCAGTAAGCGACCGTCCAGGGGCCTATGCCCGGCAGCGCGAGCAGTTGCTCGTCGCTTGCCGTGGCGAGGGTGAGTGCGCCGCTTGCGAGCGCCGAGGCCAGCCCTTGCAGGGTGCGGATGCGGCTGCCCGGCATGCCGATGCCGTCGAGATCCAGCTCGCACAGCTGGGTCGGGGTGGGCAGCTGCGCGGTGCCGAACTGCGCCAGGGTGCGCGCCACCAGGCGCCCCATGATGGTGATGGCACCCTTGACCGACACCTGCTGGCCGACGATGGCGCGCAGCATCACCTCGTATTCATCCCACCCCCCCGGCAGCCGCACCCCGGGCCAGCGCCCCTGGATGCCGGCGAGCAGGGGATCCTGTCCCAGGTGTTCGCCGATGCGGCCCATGTCGGCGTCGAGATCCCACATGCGGCGCACGCGGTACAGGATGTCCGGCAGCGCACCCGGCGGCAGATCCCGCACCGTGAGTCTGAGCCTCCCCCCCTCGACGGGCTCGATGCGGATGAGCCCCTCCTGTTCGCCGACCCGGTGACGGCGTTCGTAACCGTGCTCATCCACCCGCTCCAGCCCCGGAATGGCGCGCAACCGGTAGAACGCGAGCATGGCCTGGACGTCGAACGGCGGGCGATACAGCAGGTGCAGTTGCAGGCTAGATTGCGGCGTCTCCTGCGGCGCACCCCCTTCCTGCTTGCGCAGGGCGCCCGGTGTCATCCCATACGCCTGCAGCCAGGCGTCGTTGAAGCGACGAATGCTCGCAAAGCCTGCGGCAAATGCCACGTCCGTGATGGGCAGGCGCGTCTCCGTCAGCAGCCGCTTCGCAAGCAGCAGGCGGCGCGTCTGCTCCACCTGTTTCGGCGAGGCGCCGAGGTGTTGCTCGAACTGACGCCTCAGGGTGCGCTCCGTGATCCCGGCCTGCGTTGCAAGGGAGCCCAGGCTGTGCTCCGCCAGCTCGCCGCGCTCGATGCGCGCCAGCACCTGGGCGACGAGCGGTGGCAGATCGCCGCTCTGGGACGGTGCGAGCTCCGGGCGGCAGCGCAGGCAGGGGCGCAGCCCGTGCTGCTCCGCCGCCGCCGCGAAGCGAAAATAGCGCACATTGTGCTCGTGCGGTGCCCGCGCCGGACACACGGGGCGGCAATAGATGCCGGTGGAGAGCACCCCGGTGAAGAAGCGACCATCGAAACGCGCGTCTCGCGCGAGGCGTGCGGCGTGGCACTGCTCCCGGGTGAGACCCGGGATGATCTCGTCTCGTTGGGATGAATGCGGGGGCGCTGTGGTCATGGCATGGCTCGGGTTGCAGTGGGCATGTCCCAGAGACTAAGCGGGTGCAAGGGGAGTGACTAGCCAAAAACGGACAGGGATAGCAAAAATAGTGCGATCCGAGGAATCCCAGTCCTCCCTTTGTAAGGTTAGGGGGGCAGGACCCCACCCTAACCCTCCCCTTCGTAAGGGGAGGGGACAAACAGCTCCCCTCTGTGAACGGGGGCGGGGTTAGCTCCTCCCCCTTGTGAAGGGGGAGGCTGGGAGGGGGTTCAACCTCGCTTATTTCAGATAGCGCTGTTCGAGGTGTTTGCGCAGCCACTGGGGATTGAGCGCCTCACCGGTCGCGCGGCGAATGAGCTCGTCCGTGCCGTGCAGGCTGCCCTGGGACCAGATATGGCGACCGAGCCAGCCAAAGATCTCCGGCAGGCGGCCGGACTCTACGAGCGTGCCCATGTCGCCGAGCTCACGCTCGAGTGCAAAGCGCAGCTGCGCCGCGTACATGGCGCCGAGCGTGTAGCTCGGGAAGTAGCCAAACGAGCCGTCCGTCCAGTGGATGTCCTGCATGCAGCCGTTCTGGTAGTTGCCCTTCGTGGACAAGCCGAGCCACTGCTGCATCTTCGCGTCCCACAGCTCGGGGATGTCCGCGACCTCGATGCGCCCTTCCATCAAGTCCCGCTCCAGCTCGTAGCGCAGGATGACGTGGGCCGGGTAGGTGACTTCGTCCGCATCGACGCGGATAAAGCCGGGCTCGACCCTGTTGTACAGTTTCTCGAGGTTCGCGGGTGCGAGCGCATCCTCTGCCCCGAAGTGCGCGCGAATGCGCGGCGCAATCAGCGCGAGGAACGCGGGGTGATGGCCGAGCTGCATCTCGCAGAACAGGCTCTGGCTCTCGTGAATGCCCATGGAGCGCGCCTCGGCCACCGGCTGGCCGAGCAGTGTGCGCGGCAGGCCCTGTTCGTAGCGTGCGTGGCCCGTCTCGTGGACGATGCCCATCAGGCTGGAGACGAACTCCTGCTCGTTGTAGCGCGTGGTGATGCGCACGTCCGTCGGCACGCCGCCGCAGAACGGGTGGCTGCTCACGTCGAGCCTGCCGTGCGCAAAATCAAAGCCGAGCAGCCCCATCACCTCCTGGCCGAGCGCCTGCTGCGTCGCAACCGGGAACGGGCCTTGCGGGGTGAGGATGGTCTCGATTTTCTGCCGCTCGCTCACGGTCTGGATGAGGCCGGGCAACCAGCTCGTCAGATCGCCGAAGATCTGATCCAGCCTCGCGCTCGTCATGCCGGGCTCGTACAGCGCCAGCATGGCGTCATAGGGGCGCACTCCGAGCGCGTCGGCGCGCAGGCGAGCCACCTCCCGCGACAGGCGCACCACCTCCTCGAGGTTCGGGGCAAAACCTGCCCAGTCGTTCTCCTTGCGCTGGCGACGCCAGGCGTGCTCGCATTTGCTGCCGGCGAGCGACAGCGCCTCCACCAGCGCCCCCGGCAGCAGGCTTGCATCCTGCCACTGGCGCTTGATCTCCCGCAGGTTCGCACGCTGGTGCTCGTCCAGCGGTTCGCTCTCTGCCTTGGCTATCCACTCCCCAAGCTCGGGGGCGGTGCGCTTGCCGTGGATCAGCACGCCAAGCTCCGCCATCGCCTCGGCGCGGGCCTCGTTGCCACCCTCCGGCATCATGGCGGCCTGATCCCAGCCGCAGATGGCGGAGAGGTGGGAGAGGCGGTGCAGTTGTTGCTGATGTTGTTCGAGTTTCTGGTATGACATGGGATTGTCCTTGTTATCGTCCCTGATGGTATGCACCCCGTACCTGGCATGATCGGGGCCGCCCGATGCTAGCACTGCCATCCACCCTGGTGCCACCCTCAGGCAGTCAGCCGAGGCGCTTCTGGTGCCGTTCGCGGTTTTCCGCCTTCTTGCGCTCGCTCTTGCGCAGCAATACGTAGAGCGCACCGCTGCCGCCGTGGCGGCGCTCGGCGCTGTGCATGGCCATCACCGAAGGCAACTGTGGCAGCCAGGCGCTGACATGGCTCTTGAGCAGGGCACTCGGGGTGCTGCGCTCCCCCTTGCCGTGCAGGATCAGCAGGCAGCGGATATCCCGCACTTCGCATTCGGCAATGAACTGCACCAGGGCGATACGGGCCTCGTTGAGCGTTTTGTGGTGCAGGTCGAGGGAGCCTTGCAGCTCGTACTTGCCAAGGCGCAGCTTCTTGTAGACCCCCTCCTGCACGCCGTCACGCTTGAAGCCGACGATGGCGTGGGGGTCCAGCATCTCGACTGCTTCCGTGCCGAGGTGATCCAGGGTGAGTTGTTCGGCGGTGGCGGCTTCCCGGCGCGCGAGTTGCGCCTCGGTGGGCTGGCTGTTGCCCGCAACGGGGGCGATATGGTCGCTGCGAAGGGGCCGCACGTCGGCCACTTCCTGCAGGAACAGTGAGAGTTCGTCGTTATGAGACACGGCAGGCTCCCCGCATGAAAATGAGGGAGCCAGTATAGCGGGCCTTGGTGGGCCTTAGAATGGCAACGCTCGCGGGCCCCGGCCCTGCCGGGGAGGGCGGTCTGAGCGAGCCTGGTTATTGCCCCTCTTTGGGCGGCTCTGCGTGCATCACCTTGTAGATGAAATAGACCGCATAGGCGCTGATGAGCAGGAAGGTGCCGAAAATCACCAGCATGGACATCAGCCCCACGCTGTTGCCGAACATCAGGTTCATCCAGAATTCCATCTCGTTCACTCCTGTCACTGGGCGGTGACAGGCATGATAGATACCTCTTCAGGAGGGAGGGGATGATCTCGATCAACTCCCTCTCTGGTTATTTAATCGGCAGCAAATTCTGTGAGCCGACGCGCATCCGGCGCGTCAGGTCGCCGGACTGGACGCTATTTTGCTTTCTCCAGGGTCGGTTCGGTGAGGGGCGTGATGCGCCAGCCCTGCTGCTCCAGCAGGGCGAGCAGCCCGTGCTCGCCGTAAAGATGCAGGGCCCCTACCACGATAAAGCTCTCGTTCGGCAGGCTGGGCCACTTCTTGACCCAGTTGCGGTTGCGCTCTGCCAGCAGGGTCTGTTCCAGCCAGGCTTGCAGCTTGGGCGGCGCCATCTCCTCCCTGAGCAGATTGATGAGGGTGGCCTCGTCCCCGTTCTGCCAGGCGGTCATCACGGCGTCGAACCCCTGCTGGATGTCGGGCAGCTCGTCCAGGGTGCTCTCCAGCATCAGGGTCTGGTTGTCGCCGACGCTCGCGAGATAGCCGAGCTGCTCCAGCAGGGTCTCCAGCCCGACGATGGGCTTGCCGCCGTCGTTCGCCCGCTTGGCGAAGTGCTGGTCGACACCGTATTCACCGCGATAGCCGGTGCGCTCCAGGGCCGCCTGGGTCAGGGTAATGGCCGCAAACCAGGGACGCAGCGGGGCCAGCATGCTCTCGTTCAGACCATTCTGGCCCGCAGCGATGAGGGTGCGACGGTAGAGGTCGATGGGCAGGTGATCCTTGAGGGTCTTGCCGTCGACGAGCCGGGTGATGGCGCCCATCTCCTGCCACTGCTCCTGGCTGATGTGGGTCATGTCCACCTCCATCACCAGGGCGCGGCTCTGCTGCCAGGCGCGCTCCACCGGGTCCGGCAGGGGATAGAGAGAGGGTTTGCCCGCGTGGATGGACCCCAGCAGCCAGTGCTGTTCGTTGCCCTTGTTGATGCGGTAAAAGGCCGGATCGGCCATGGCATGGAGCGGCAGCAGCAGGCAGAGCAGGAAGGAGAGCAGCGTGGGATGGAATCTCATGAGGCACCTTATGTGAGCGGGATGAGTGCTCTATGATAAGTCCTCATTTGTCACAGCCAAGAGGTTTCCCATGCCCCACCTTCGTTTTCGGGCAGTTTCTGTCGACACCCTGCAGCGGATAAGTGCCCCCCTGATGGCGGATCTCTGCGCCCTGACCGGTGGCAAGCCGGAGTTCGTCACCCTGGAGTGCGTGCCGAGCCAGTGGGTACGAGATGGCCAGCCCGAAGCCGGTTTCCCCTTCGTGGAGCTGGTCTGGTTCGAGCGACCGCAGGAGATGCAGGATGCCGCCGCCGCCCTCATCACCCGCCACCTGAAAGGGGTGCTGGGGGAGCAGACCTATGTGGTGGTGCAGGTGCTGCCCATCGTCAAGAGTCACTACTACAGCAACGGCCAGCACTATTGAGCGGGTATCGTTGCTGAGACAGGTGCATGTCAAGAGGAGGCCCGCCGAGGGCCCCTTTATCAGGCGGATTTGATCAGCAGCTTGTCAAGCCAGCGGCTTGGCAGCAGGCGGCGCAGCACGGTAAACAATTTGGTCGGGAAGGTGACCGGGTAGCGGTGCCTGGGACGCTTGCTCGTGAGCGCATGCAGTAACGGCGGGATGCAGGCCTCGCTTGGCAGGGTAAAGCCCCGGGCACCCCCTTCACGCTCCAGCCTGGCCAGTGTCTGGGCATAGGCGTCCTGATGGCGGCTGGTGGCGGGATCTATGTGGCGCAGGAAGGCCTCCCGGGCATTGGCGCGAAACCGGGTGTCGATGGGGCCGGGTTCGATCAGGCTGACGTGCACGCCGCTGCCCGCGAGTTCCAGGCGCAGGGTATCGGTATAGCCTTCCAGCGCGAACTTGCTGGCGTTGTAGGCGCCACGATACTTCATGGCCACCAGGCCAAGCACCGAGCTGTTCTGTACGATGCGCCCCTCGCCTGCCGCCAGCATGGGGGGCAATATCTGGCGAATGAGGTGATGCCAGCCAAAGAGGTTGGTCTCGAACTGCTCGCGCAGCGCCTCGGTGGGCAGATCTTCCAGCGCACCGGGCTGGCCGTAGGCGCCGTTGTTGAAGAGGCCGTAGAGGCGCCCTTCTGCCAGGGCCAGCGCCTCTGCCGCCCCTCGCTCTATGCTGGCGCTGTCCGCCAGATCCAGTTGCACCGCCAACAGACCCTGCTGCTGCAGCAGGGCCACATCCTCGGCCTTGCGGGCGGAAGCGATGACGGTGAAGCCCCGGGCGCCGAGCTTTCTTGCGGCGGCGAGGCCGATGCCGCTGGAGCAGCCGGTGACGAGCACGAAGGGATGGGGCATGAGCATGGTCCTGATTGACGGCCGGCAGGTGGCCCGAAGCTGGCATGGTAGCGTGGTGCCACCAAAAACAAAACCGGGCCAGAGGCCCGGTTTTCGGTCACGTCAGATGCCTGATTACATGATGGTGAACGGCATGATGATGTGGAACTTGACGTCATGCTCGGAGCTGAACATGTTCGGGTAGTACCAGCTGCCCTTGTCGTCCTGTTCGTTGTTGTAGTCGGTGTAGTGCAGCTTGAACAGGGTGCCCTTCAGCTTGCCGTCCTGCACTGTGTACATGACGTCGAAGTTGGCTGCCCACTCTTTGCCGCCTTCCAGGGACTTGTCGCCGTTGTTGGCATCCCAGCCGTAGGCACCGGAGACACCCACGCCCCAGCCCGGTGCACCCACCAGATCATCCAGGGAACGAGTCACGCCGAAGAACAGGGCCTTCTCGTCGTTGTGGTTCCAGTCGGAGCGGGAATCCCACCAGATTTCGTTCGCGCCCTGGGAGTTGCCGTAGCCGCGGGTCAGACGGGGCAGGTAGTTGCCCAGATCCCCTTCAGCCTTGGTCCACAGGCCTTCCAGACGGAAGCCATAGGGGCCGGCTGCCCAGCTGGCGGTTAGGGCTTGTTGCCAGGCCAGGCCGTCATAGTCGCTGTTCTCGGTGTCGGAACCGTAGAACTGGTAGCTGGTGTTCAGGCCACCCAGTACGTCGAACTTGTGGGCCAGCTTGAAGTGGTAGCTGTCCATGTAGCCTTCGGACTGACCGAAGCCGGCGGTGACGGCAGTGCCGTTCTCGAAGGTGTAGCGAGCGGCCAGACCGTGGATGTAGTCGATCTTGTTCCCATCGGTGAAGGGATCGCTGGCATAGGGGCTGCTCTTGGAGAAGCCGGTGGTGTTCTTGAACCAGGGAGCCTTGTACTCGTCGGCGATGGCGTAGGTCAGGTAGAGGCCGCCGAAGGTGCCTTCGATCTGGCCACCACGGTAGGTACCGGGTTGATAGGACCAGTTGACGCCGAGGATGCCGGGTACATAGAGCTGGGTGTAACCACCCTTGGCGGTGACGGCGTCACCGAACTTGAATTTCAGGGCGGCGTTGGAGAGGCTGAAGCCGTTCTCGGGAACGCCGTCACCACCTGAACCCCACTTGTCGCCCCAGAAGGAGAACTCGTTCTCTTCGTTGACGCCATTACTCTCGTCAACGGCCAGATCGTAGGCACCGAAGCCGCCCACGTCGACGCCGACCACACCCCATGCATAGCCGGAGTTGAAGTTCAGGGCTGCCTGGGTGGTGGCATGGCTCAGGTTGGAGTGGTATTTGCCATCCTGACCCGGACCGGCCTGGACGCGATCACGCTCACGCTGGAAGTAGAACAGGCCACCGGTGAGCTTGCCTTCGTCGATGAAGGCGCTGTAGGACTTGCCGTATTCCGGGCTCATCATGTCTTGAGCGGCGAACGCCATGCCGGGTGCGACCAGTGCCGCGACCACGGCAGCACTCAACGCGGCGCGCTTGAAGATCACTTTTTCCATTTGTTATTGCTCCTGATTTTATGGACTTAGCTTTTTTATCCGGCAGCCGGGTAGGCACCCGCCGCTCGGTATTGGCATTGCAATCAACACCCCGAAGGGCAAAAAAATGGTTCTCTGTCGTGCCCTTGTGCCTGATGCCTTGGCGCATCGGTCGGGGCTATCTGCATCGTTACAGTCGTTATTTTTTGGCTGTCGATCCTTGGCGATCTGACATCACCAAGAGTACGTTCGCGGTGCGAAATATCAATGTAAAGTTCCCGCCAAGTTTCAAAAATATGACCGAGTGCAAATAATCATGATTCTTGGTGTGGGCACTCCCAGGCCACTCATGTCGGCAATGACAACGCTTTCATGGTGATTTCACCGTTCTCCTGCGCAGATCTTGCCGTCAAGGCAGAACTTTCTTTGTTAACCCGGTGGCAACATATAATTTTGTATCACAAAAAAAGATGGACCCGGCCGGATGCCCACTGTCATGAGCGTGAGCCGTCGCCCCGACAGACAGGGGGACCAGAGATGTGAAAGGGGTGAGGGAGCCTGTGACTGAATGGATGAGGCAACCCGTGATCGCCCGTGAAGACGTGACGGGAGCATCAAGAGAAGGGTTGCGGCAAGGCCGGGCCGCGGGGAGATTGACAGAGAGCGCGCCCCGGGTCTGGTGCGTTCCAGGCCCGGGGGTTATCAGGCCTGGCTCAGGATCCGGGGGATCTGCTGGGCCTGGTGGTGGATATGCTCCGAGACCTGTACCGAGAGGCGGCTGCCCTGGCGGGCGTGCTGGCTGATGCGACCGATGAGGGCGGCGAAGCTCGCCAGCCTGTGCTCCTGACTCTTGGCATTGTCGGCGCCTTGCAGGGCGATGACGGCGGTGCTGCGCGCCATCTCCCGCACCGTCAGGGTGGTCTGGCGCAGTTGCTCCGCCTGCTGGCGCTGCTCGGCGGCCTCTGCGGTGATGCGGGCCAGCACGGTGGCGAGCTGATCCCCCGCCTGGGTGAGGCTGGCCAGGATCTCGGTGATCTGGCCGAGGGAGCGCTGGGTGTCGGCGGAGAGGTGGCGCACCTCGTCCGCTACCACCGCGAAGCCGCGTCCCTGCTCCCCGGCCCTGGCCGCCTCGATGGCGGCGTTGAGGGCCAGCAGGTTGGTCTGCTGGGATATATGGCCGATGACGTCGACGATGGCAGTCACGTCCTCCACCGAGCGGGTCAGCTGGGCCAGGGCGCCGCTGCTCTCGTCGATGGCGAGCCCGGTCTGGGCGGTAGCCGTCAGCATGCCCCCGACCAGCCGCTCGCTCTGGCTCATGGAGTGTTCATTGTGCTGGGCGTGCTGGGCGATTTCGGCGGCGACCTGGTGCACCTCGCTGGCGAGCTGGTTGAGCTCCTGCATCATGGTGTCGCTCTCATCCACCGCCTGCTCCGTGGTACGGGTGCTGTGATGGATCTCCTGCACCTGCTCCACCATCTCCTGCAGGCTGGAAGAGACGCTGGAGAGCTGCCCCGCCTTCTGCTGCTGATCCTGTTGCAGGCGCTGTATCAGGCGGTTGTAGCTCGCGACGATGTCCGCCAGTTCGTTGCGCTCGCGCCCCGGGGTCAGCAGTTGGGCCTGACCTGTGGCGTCGAGCTGCAGGAAGGCTGCCCGCAGTTGCAGCAGGGGCCTGACCAGCCAGCGACGCTGCACCAGGGCGAACAGCAGGGCCACCACGACCAGGCAGAGCGCCAGCATGCCGAGCACGGTGGCCAGCTCCCGGTTCATGGTCTGACGGGCGGCGGCGAGTTGCTCACCCAATTGCTCCCCCGCTTGCAGCAGCTGGGTGATGTCCTGCTGCACCATCTGACGAGCGGCCTGCTGCTGTTGCAGCGCCTTGCGGCTGTTTTCCAGCTCCTGGGGATAGCGCTTGAGCAGGGAGGTCAGCTCGGCTTTGGGCTGATCCCCGAGCTCCTTGCGTATCGGCTCTCCCAGGGTGAATTCGTCGGCCGGTGCCTCCTCGAAAAGTGCCAGGCTCGGCAGGGCGGCCAGGGAGTCGGCCTGCTTTTGCAGGGCAGCCAGCTCGAATTGCAGCCCTTCGAGACGCTTGGCACTCGCCTGCTCCATGTAGTTCTGGCGCTGGTGGGCGAGGGAGGGGAGGGCGGTCAGGATGTCGGCCGCCCCCTGGCGATACTGCTCGGCAAGGGCCGGATCCCGCCCGGCGGCTGCTCCCTGCTGGCCGTAACGGAGCAAGGCTTTGGCCTGGGTGGTCAACTCGTTCTCGGCATTTTGCAGCAACCACTGGCTGTTGCCGGAGAGCTTGCCCGCCGCCAGATAGTCGCCGTCAATGCGGGTTTTCATCTGCTCAAGCCGGGCGTTTAGCGGCTGGGTCTGGGGATCCTCCAGGCGGGACAACAGCGCCAGCGCCTGCTGGCGCACTCCCTGTGCCTGGGCCAGCAGCAGGGGATCCCCGCTGCCGAGATAGTCGCGAAGCGCCCCCTGCAACGGACCGCTCAGTTGCTGTTGCAGGCGCTCCTGCAGACGCTGGGCCTGGGCCGAGTGGTTGAATTGTTGCCAGCCATGATAGAGCGCGGTGGCCTGGACACCGGCCACCAGCAGCAAGACGAGGGAAGAGAGGGAGGCAAAATGGGCAATTTTCACATCAGATTCCTGCTTGAATCACGCAATGGGCGCGAGCTTAATCAGGTCTGATGGCGTTTTTATGACAGTGGCCGTGCCAGCTCCCGTTGACTTGGGCTCTTCACCAGCAGGCCGAGCAGGGCGCCGCCCATGATGAGCCCCCCCGCCAGCAGATGGCGCGGGGTGAGCGCCTCGCCGTTGAGCCAGACCAGCAGCAGGGTGCTCAGCAAGGGAGTGAGGTAGGCGAGCGCACCGATGCGGCGCGGATCCCCGTCCCGCAGCGCCAGATACCAGGTGACGAAGGCCGCCCCCATGGGGCCGAGGGCGAGCCCGGCGATAAGCAGCCAGTCTCCCTGGGGGATCCGGGCGAATGGCAAGGGGCCTTCCAGCATCCATGCCAGCAGCAGGGCCAAGAGGCCTGCGGGCAGGCAGGCGGCGGCCGTGACCACGGCGGGAGCGGGAGGCAGGCGGCGTGAGAGCACGGAATAGGCGCCCCAGACGATGGCGGCGCCGAGGGCCAGCAGGTAGCCGGGCAGATGGGCCTGTTGCAACTGCAGGTGACCATCGACCATCACCAGCACCGATCCCGCGAGACCCAGGGCCCCGGCCAGCAGATGGTGCAGGCTCAGGGGATGACCCGGCAGCAGCAAGGGGGTGAATAGGATGATGCACAGCGGCCAGAGGTAGTTGATGAGGTTTGCCTCCAGCACGGGGGCGTGGCGAAAGCTTGTGAACAGCAGCAGGTGATAGAGCAGCAGGGCGGTGATGGTCACCAGCCAGGTGAGGGGGCTGGCGCGCCACTGGCGCCAGAATGGCAGGGTGCCCGCCCCGCAGAACAGCAGCACCAGCCCCACCAGCACGAGCGGCGAGACGCTGGTGATCCGGGAGGTGAGCGCGGCGAGGGAGGCCCACAACAAGATGGTGAGCAGGGCAAAACCGGTGGACTTGTCCCACCAGGAAGACGCAGGCATCCAACACTCCTTTGCAAGATGAATGAACGAAAAAGAGGGCCAGTCTAGCAGACTGGCCCTCGTCACACAGCGGTGCCGTGACGGCGCGAGTTATGACTCCCGGCTCGGGACGGCCCCTGCCGCCGGAGCCAGGGACTGCCCCTTGACGTACCAGACGATGAGGGCCAGCACCAGCAGCGGCAGCACGGGGTCGAACCAGGTGCCGCCGGAGCCGAACAGCAGGTTCAGCAGGGCGACGCCGGTGCCGCCGATGGCCCAGGCGATGGTGGTCGGGATGGACCAGACGATCATCTGCTGCTTGACGTCGGAGATCCCCATCATGCGGTTGACCACCCAGAACAGGCTGTCGTTGAAGTAACCGAAGAAGAGCGACCCCATGGTGGCGGCCTGGGCGGCCAGCAACATGTTGACCCCGGGGATCTGCGCCAGGATGGGGGCGGAGATGGAGGCCGCCGTCACCATGGCCACGGTGCCGGACCCCTGGATGAGGCGCACCAGAGTCGCCACGATGAAGGGGATCAGGATGGGGGAGATGGGCAATTGGGCGATCTGCTCGGCCAGTTGCTGGCCTGCGCCACTGTCGCGCAGCACGGCCCCCAGCGCCCCACCGGCACCGGTCACCAGCAAGATGATGCCGGCGGATTGCAACCCCTCTTCCAGGCGGGCGGCGGTGGCGTGCCTGTCCATGTGCGGGACCAGGGTATAGACCGCCAGCAGCACGCTGATGGCCAGCGCGATGATGGGGGTGCCGATGAAGTTGATGCCCTGCACCAGGGGGTTCGCCATCAGGCCGTCCATCCCCTCCAGGGTGGCGAGGGTGGTGAAGATGGCCTTGACGAAGATGAGCACGATGGGCACCAGGATCGGCAGCAGCGACAGGGTCAGGCTCGGCAGGGTCTTGCCCTCCTTCTCCTTGAGGTACTGCTCATAGGTGGCTTGCAGCTCGTCCGGGGTCTGGGCGGCCTGGGCACCGAACTCGGGATACTTCTTGTCGAGCCACTGGGCGTAGAAGACGATGCCGAGCACGCAGGGGATGGCCAGGGCCATGCCGGTCAGCAGCATGGCGCCGATGTCCACGCCAAACAGGCCGGCAACCCCCAGCGGGCCCGGGGTCGGCGGCACGGTATGGTGGGTTACCACCAGGCCGCCCGCGAGCGCCACCCCCAGGGTGAGCAGGGAGCGCTTGCCACTTTTTGCCAGCGCCTTGGCCACCGGATAGAGGATGACGAAGGCGGAATCCACGAAGATGGGGATGCTGACGATGTAGCCCGTGATGGCCAGTGCCCACTCCTCGCGGCGCTTGCCGAGCCACTTGATGAAGCTGTAGGCGATCTGTTCGGCGGCGCCGGAGACCTCAAGCAGGCGACCCATCATGACCCCGAGGCCGATGACGATGCCGATGCTGCCGAGGGTGGAGCCAAAGCCCTGGGTGATCACGGTGAGGGTCTTGTCGATGCTCATGCCGCCGGTGATCCCGGCGATGCAGGCCGCCGCCAGCATGGCGATCAGGGCGTGCACCCGGGTGCGGATGACCAGGAACACCAGCACGAAGACCGCGATGATGAGACCGATGATGGGGGTTGGGATGTCGCTCATGATGCCTCCTGCATGTCATGGGTGATGAAACTGTCGATGATGTCGGCAAACGTCCTGTCTGCCGCGAAACCGAGGGCGCTGGCCCGCTGGTTGTCGATGCGTCCCGGCCAGCTCGCCACGATGCGCTCGATGGCCGGATCGGCGGCAAACTGCACCCGATCCCGGGCCGCCTGGCCACCGACCCGGGCGAGGGCCTCCAGCATTTCGCCGACGGTCACGCTGATGCCGGGCAGGTTGATGCTGCGGGCGTCACCGGTGGCGGGAAGTCTGGCCGCCAGCAGGAAGTTCGCGACCACGGTGGCGGGGCTGGAGAGCCACAGACGCAGTGCCGGGCTCACCGGGCAGATGGCGCTTTCCCCTTGCAGCGGCTCGCGGATGATGCTGCTGACAAAGGAGGAGGCGGCGCGGTTCGGCTTGCCCGGCCGCACGCAGATGGTGGGCAGGCGCAATACCAGACCGTCGACGAAGCCCTTGCGGCTGTAGTCGTTGACCAGCAGTTCCCCCATGGCCTTCTGGGCGCCGTAGGAGGAGGTGGGGGTCAGGGCGGTACCGTCATTCACCAGCTCCGGTAGCGGGCCGCCATAGACGGCGAGCGAGCTGGTGAAGACGAAGCGGATGCCCGGCCGGGCATGGCGGCACGCCTCCAGCAGGGTGCGGGTGGTGTCCAGGTTTACCTGCCAGCCGAGATCGAAGTCCTGCTCCGCGTGGCTGCTGACGATGGCCGCCAGGTGGTAGACCACGGCGGTCCGCTCGCTGATGAGGGACTCGGCGACACCGGCTTCGGTGAGGTCGGCCCGCAGACAGCGAACCCTGGGGTCCGGCAGGGGGGATTGTGGCTGCTGGATGTCCACCAGCAGCAGCTCGGTGAAGGGGTGGGGGCCTTGCAGCAGAGCCCGGGCCAATTTCTGGCCCAGGAAGCCACCGCCGCCGGTGATGATGATCTGCATCTTGTTATCCTCAGACTCGTTCATGTTCAGGGTCGTTATTGTTGTGTCAGCCAGCCCAGCCCTTCCCGGGTGCCGGCTCTGGGGTTGTATTCGCAGCCTATCCAGTCGTGGTAGCCCGCCTGCGCCAGCGCTTTGAACAGGTGGGGGTAGGCGATCTCCCCCTCGTCCGGCTCGTGGCGGTCCGGCACCGAGGCGATCTGGACATGGCCGATGGCCGGGCCCAGCTTGCCGATGAGACGGGTGAGATCCCCGTCCATGATCTGGGCGTGATAGAGGTCGAGCTGCACCCCCACGTTGGGTCTGTCTATCTCCTGCACCAGGGCCAGGGCGTCGAGCTGGTGGGCCAGGAAGTAGCCGGGCACATCTCTATCGTTGAGCGGCTCCAGCAGTACCTTGATGCCGTCTTCGGCCAGGAAGTCGGCGGCGAAGCGGATGTTGTCGATCAGGGTCTGGCGGTGGGCCGAGAGGCTATGAGCAGGGTCCACGATGCCGCTCATGGCGTGTACCTTGGTGCAGCCGAGCGCCAGGGCATAGTCACGCACGCTTGGCAGGTGGCCGCGAAACTCCGCTTCCCGCCCCGGGATGGCAGCCATGCCGCGCTCACCCGCGCCCCAGTTGCCCGGCGGCATGTTGAACAGGGCCTGGGAGAGCCCCTGCTCGCGCAAGCGGCGGCCCAGCTCGGCGGCGGGCCACTCGTAGGGGAAGAGGAACTCCACCGCCTCGAAGCCTGCGTCGCGGGCGGCGGCGAAGCGCTCCAGGAACGGCAGCTCGGTAAACAGCATGGTGAGATTGGCGGCAAACTTGCTCATGGTTTCATCCTCCTCAATTCATCAATTTCGGGTTCGCTCAGGTAGCGGATGGCGTGGCCATGAAGCATCAGTGCCAGGCGCGCCGTCTCCTCCAGCTCTTCCATGTTGTTGACCGCATCCACCAGATCCTTGCCCGTCACCACGGGGCCGTGGTTGGCAAGCAGGAAGGCGTTGCCTTCGGGAGCGCGGCGCCCCAGCTCCTCGGCGATGCGGGCATCCCCCGGCTTGTAGTAGGGGATGAGCGGCAACTGGCCGACCCGCATCACGTAGTAGGGGGTGAAGGGGCGGATGACGTTGGCCGGATCCAGTCCCTCCAGACAGGAGAGGGCGGTCAGGTGGGTGCAGTGCAGGTGCACCACGGCCCGGCAGTCCGGATTGTTGTGGTAGATGGCAAGGTGGAAGGCCACCTCCTTGGAGGGGCGATCTCCCCCCAGGTGTTCCCCCTGCAGATTGACGTGAGAGAGCCTGTCGGCGCTGAGCCGTCCCAGGCAGGAGCCGGTCGGGGTGGCGATCAGGGTGCCGTCCGGTAGCAGGGCGGAGAGGTTGCCGGCGCCCCCGGTGGCATAACCGCGCTGGAAGAGGGAGGCTCCCAGCATCACCATGGTGTCGCGCAGTGCCTGTTCAGTCATGGAAGTACTCCTGAGCCTTGTCGAAGAAGTCGTCGCTCCCGAAATTGCCGGACTTGAGGGCCAGCGACAGGGGGGCGTCGATGGCCCGCACCCAGGGCACACCGGGGGCGATCTGCGGGCCTATGTGGAACGCCTTGACGCCGAGGGCCTGGGTGACCCGGCTCGAGGTCTCGCCACCGGCGATGATGAAGCGGTCCACGCCGGCGCCTTGCAGCAGTTGGGCGAGGCGGGCAAAGCAGTGTTCCACCGCGTCGCTGGCCGCCTGCTGGCCGTGGGTTTCCTGAATGCGGGCCAGCTCTGCCGGGCTGGTGGTGGCGTAGACCAGCGGCGCCGGGGTACGGGGCTGGTCCAGTACCCAGCGCGCCAGCTCGGCCGGGTAGTCGGCATCTTCGAGGCAGCGCACCACATCCAGCGCCAGGGCAGGAGCGTGCTGGCGATAGCGGGCCACCTGACGGTTGGTCATCTCGGAGCAGGAGCCCGACAGCACCGCGGCGCGGGTGCCTCTGGGCCAGCCCGCTTCGCGGGCACCCTGCAGATCGCCGCTGCCAAGCTGACGGGCCAGGCCGATGGCGAGGCCGGATCCGCCGGTCACCAGAGGCATGTCGAGGGCGACGGTGGCGATGTCCAGCAGGTGCTGCTCGGTCAGGGTGTCGACCACGGCGTAGCGCACACCAGCTTGCGTTAGCTGCTCAAAGGCGTCGGCAATGGCGCCGGGACCCTGTGCGATGGTATTGAACGGCACCAGACTGGCACGGCCCTGGGCCTGTCCCTCCATCAGCCGCAGCAGGTTGCTGTCGGTCATGGGGGTGATGGGGTGATGGCGCATGCCGGACTCGGCGAGCGGCTGGGTGCCGACGAAGAGGTTGCCCTGATAGACGGTGCGACCGTTCACCGGCAGGGCCGGGCAGATCAGGGTGAACGTGCTCTCCAGCGCCGCCAGGAGGGCGTCGGTGACGGGGCCGATGTTGCCCGCCGCCGTGCTGTCGAAGGTGGAGCAGTACTTCTGGTAGATGCGCGGGCAGCCGCGGGCCTTGAGCCAGTCGAGGGCCGCCAGGGAGTCGCGCACTGCCTCATCGGCCGGGCAGGAGCGGCTCTTGAGGCTGATCACCACGGCGTCGACCCCGGTCAGATCCGCCTCTGCCGGGATGCCGGCAAACTGGATGGTGGAGAGGCCGTTCTCCACCAGGAAACCGGCGATGTCGGTGGCGCCGGTGAAGTCGTCTGCGATGACTCCGAGTTTCATGCTTGCTCCTCCTGACCCGGCAGGGTGATGCCTGAGAAGATCTTGATGACGGCGCTGTCATCTTCCTGGCCGTGGCCCGCGTTGCTGGCACCGAGGAACATGTTCAGCGCCGTGCTCGCGAGCGGCAGCGGGAAGCGCAGCGCCTTGGCGGTGTCCGCTACCAGAGTGAGATCCTTGACGAAGATGTCCACTGCGGAGCGGGCCTGATAGTCACCGGCCAGCACCCGGGGCATGCGGTTTTCAAACATCCAGGAGTTGCCGGCGGCATGGGTCACCACGTCATACATGAGATCCAGGGACACCCCTGCCCGGCTGGCCAGCGCCATGGCCTCGGCGGCCACCGCGATGTGCACCCCGGCCAGCAGCTGGTGGATGATCTTGACCGTGCTGCCCTGGCCCGGCTCGCTGCCGACCCGGTAGACCTTGCCGGCCACCGCATCCAGCACAGGGGCCAGCTTGTCGAAGGCGGCGTCGGCGCCTGCGGCCATCACCGTCATCTCCCCGGCATCGGCCTTGATGGCGCCACCGGAAACCGGCGCATCCAGCATCGGCAGTCCCATCTGCGCCAGCTCGGCGGCCAGGGCGCTCGCCTCTTCGGCGGCGATGGTGGAAGAGACCATGATGGCGGTGCCCGGTTTGAGGTGGTGAGCCAGCCCCGCTTCGCCGAGCAGGATGCGGCGCACCTGGGTGGCGTTGACCACCAGCAACAGCACGGCATCAAGCGTCTCGGCCAGAGGCCTGGCATCGGCCATGACGGCGGCGGCACCGGCCTGCTGCAACTGGCCGCGGGCCTGTTCGCTGAGGTCGATGCCATAGGTGGTGAGCCCGGCCCGCAGGCAGGAACGGGCGGCGCCCATGCCCATGGCGCCCAGGCCGATGACCGCAACATGATAGGGAGTGCTCATCTCGTGATTCCTCGATTACGACTGATGAGCAGATAGTAGAGGCTTGCGGCGATGAAATATCAGGCAGTCGTCACAAAAAATAACTTATTGAGTGTTAATTTTTGTTATTTATGCGGATTGAGATTCTTTTGGGTCAAGCTTTAGCGTGTTTATTGTGAATAAATGTGATTTGTGAGCCCGTTTCAGGTTATTTATCATTTTTTCCCAGGTCGCTGGGGTAGAATGGCACCTTCCCTTCCCCGAGGCGCGAGGCAAGATGATTCCCGTAGAGCGACAGCAACGTATCCTGCAACTGCTGGCAGAGCGCGGTGTGGTCAGCATAGTGGAGCTGACCGACTGGCTGCAGGTCTCCCACATGACCATCAGGCGCGACATCCAGAAGCTGGAGGAGCAGGGGCGGGTACTCTCCGTCTCGGGCGGGGTCAGCCTCTCCCAGCGGATAAAGAGCGAGCCCTCCCACGCCGCCAAGCGCAGCCTGATGCAGGGGGCCAAGCTGGCCATTGCCCGGCTCGCCGCCGCCCAGGTGAGCGAGGGGAGCACCGTCTATCTGGATGCCGGTACCACCTCCCTGGAGCTGGCCCGGGAGCTGGCGCTTCGGGAAGACCTGATGATAGTGACCAACGACTTCATGGTCTGCGCCTACCTCATCGAGCACGGCCGCTGCCGCCTCTATCACACCGGGGGTCAGGTCATTCGCGAGAACCAGTCCTGTGCCGGGGAGGCCACCGCCCACTTCCTGCGCAACCTCCATCTGGACATCGCCTTCCTGTCAGCCTCCTCCTGGGACAGTCAGGGGATCTCCACCCCGAGCGAACAGAAGGTGCCGGTGAAGCGGGCCGTGGTGGAGTCGGCGGCGACCCGCATCCTCATCTGCGATTCGTCCAAATATGGCAAGGTGGGGACCTTCAACGTGGTAAGCTGGGATGCGATCGATCAGGTGATCACCGACGAGCAACTGCCCCAGAGCGCCCGCGAGGCATTGGCACAGCACGGGGTCAGGGTGACCATGGCGCCGCTGGCCAGTCTGGTGGCCAGCGCCGAACAGGGGTAAGGAAAGGGGCGACAGGGGGCGAACCACAGCGCCACCTGGCCGGGATCAGCGACCCTCTGCGGCCGGTGCGTCCGTCAGCTTGGCGGAGCCCTGGATCACCTCCCCCGCCTTCTCGATGTCCCGTCCCATCCCGTGGATGGTGTTGCAGCCCAGCAACCAGAGGCTGGTGCAGAGCACCAGCAGCGTGCGATTCGTCTTCATCCTTGCTCCTTTCATGCTATGGGGTCAGTTTGAGCAGGCGCCCCTGGCCTGAATCCGTCAACAGGTAGAGGGCGCCGTCGGGGCCCTCCTTGACGGTACGGATGCGCTCCCCCAGATCGGTCAGCAGCCGCTCTGCCGAGACTATCTTGTCTCCGTCGAGGTGCAGGCGCAACAAGGCCTGACCGCGCAGGGCGCCGACGAACAGATCCCCCTGCCACTCCCTGAACAGGTCCCCCTGATAAAAGGCCATGCCCGAGGGGGCGATGGAGGGCACCCAGATCCAGCGTGGCGCCGTCATGCCCGGCGCGCTCTGGCCCACGCCAATCTTGCCGCCCCCGTACTCCTCGCCAAAGGTCACTCTGGGCCAGCCGTAGTTGTGGCCTGGCAGGATGAGGTTGACCTCGTCCCCGCCCTGGGGACCGTGCTCGTGGGCCCAGAACTGCTGGCTGCCCGGGCGCAGGGCCGCCCCCTGCATGTTGCGATGGCCCAGGCTCCAGATCTCCGGCAGGGCCCCCGGCGTCTTGACGAAGGGGTTGTCGGCGGGGACCCGGCCATCCTTGTGCAGACGCACCGTCTTGCCGAGGTGGTTGTCCAGCGTCTGGGCTCGCTCCCGCTCGCTGTAGCGATCCCCCAGGGTGATGAAGAGATAGCCATCCTCCGTCAGCACCAGGCGGGAGCCGAAATGGGCGCCGCCAGCCACCTTGGGCTCTTGGCGAAACAGCAGTTGCCAATCGACGAGGGCCTCTTTTTGCAGCCGGGCCCGGGCCACGGTGGTGCCAGCTCCCCCGTCCCCCGGCTCGCTGTAGCTGAGATAGAGCCAGCCATCGCTGTCCAGGGCGAGATCGAGCAGCCCCCCCTGACCCGTGGCGGCGAGGGGCGGCAGGCCGGAGACCACATGGCGGTTGCCACCTGCATCGATGCGCAGCAGGCGCCCAGGGCGCTCGCTGACGAGGTAGCCGCCATCCGGCAGGAAGGCGAGCCCCCAGGGGTGGCGCAGCTCCCCCGCCACCGGGGTTAGGGTCAGTGCCCGCACCGGGAGCACCAGGCAGACAAGCAGCAGGGCAAACAGTCGCAACATGGGGGCCTCCTCGCTCGGCCAGACCTGAATGTCGCTGAAGTATAGGGGAGGCAAACGGGAAAACGTGAGCAACAACAAGCCATTGGGTGATACCGGCGGCGCCGGTTGTCCCTTGGGGTTGGAAGGGAAAGGGGGTGAGCCAGGGCTCACCCCGTCTGGCTAGAAGAGTGCTGGCACGATGCGAAGCGGGTGATCCGATGGTTTGACTTTGCCTATCTTGCGCTTGGGCAGCTTCACCGGCTCCGCCGGCAGCGCCTCGTAGGGGATGTGCGCCAGCAGGTGGGAGATGATGTTGAGGCGCACCCGTTTCTTGTCCTCGGAGTGGGCCACGAACCAGGGGGCCCAGGCGGTGTCGGTGGCGATGAACATGGCATCCCGCGCCCGGGTGTAGTCATCCCAGCGATCGAAGGACTTGATGTCCATGGGGGAGAGCTTCCAGATCTTGCGGCCATCGTCGATGCGATCCCGCAGCCGCCGCTCCTGCTCTTGTGGGGTCACCTCCAGCCAGTACTTCAGCAGAATGATGCCAGAGTCCACCAGGGCTTTTTCCACCATGGGGGTGCCAGCCAGGAATTTGTCGCTCGCCTCCTCGCTGCAAAAGCCCATGATGCGCTCCACCCCGGCCCGGTTGTACCAGCTGCGATCGAAGATGACGATCTCCCCCGCCGCCGGCAGATGGGGGATGTAGCGCTGGAAGTAGAGCTGGCTCTTCTCCCGCTCCGTGGGGGCGGGCAGTGCGACGACCCGAAAGACCCGGGGGCTGACCCGTTCGGTGATCGCCTTGATGGTGCCCCCCTTGCCGGCCCCGTCGCGCCCCTCGAAGACGATGCAGACCTTGAGCCCCTTGTGCACCACCCACTGCTGCAGCCTGACCAGTTCCACGTGCAAGAGGCGCAGCGCCTTTTCGTATGCCTTGTTGCCAAGGGGCTTTTGCGCCTCGGCCACGACCGGTTCTTCCGTTCTGGATTTTCGTTTGCTGCCCATGATGTCCTTCTCTGTGTCTCGGCGAATGGAGGGCCGTCCTGCCGGACGGCGCCCTTCAAGGGTAGATGACGGTGTGCCGCCACCGGGAGTGGCAACTACCGGGGGATGTTAGACATCAGGTTCAGGGGAGTGGTGCTGGCCCCAAGACATGGTGAGAGGGGGGGACATCACCGTCTTTTGGCGTATGCACCTGGTTGGATTGAGCCGTCGCGGGCCTGTCAGTGTCAGCTATCTTCGACTGCAACTTGTCTGCTAGTATCGACTCCGTCGCCTTTTGTCGCAGGCCGTCATTCCTAATAAATATATCATTTAAATACAAGTGGATAGGGAGATCTACATGGCTTCAAAAACAGGCGTTAAACAGTCATTGCAACTTGTAGAGCGCCTTGCTGACGGCTCACTGCGGCAAATACCTCTTACCGATGCTGTCATCATTCCGGCTCAATCTGGCGCCAAGTACGCGTTAATCGACACCTCGACCGGCAAATCCCCGGATGGCTTGTTCGTCAAACGCAAGGGCGGCTCGCTGATCATCGAATCCAGTGACGATGGCGTTCTGGTGGAACTCACCGATTTTTATGATGAACCAGATACTGCGTTTATTCCCCAGGCGGAGCTGGATGGCTCGGCCTTGAACGGTGCCGCGGTGACGAGTGAGAGCCCGGTAATAGAGACGGCTGCCAATGGTGAGCAACTCATCTGGCAGGGGAGTTCTGATAGTGATTTCTTCACCCCCATCACGGTCGGGTTGGGGGCACTTGGTCTTGGCGGGATCGCGCTGGCTGCTGGCAGTAGTGGAGGCGGCGATAGTGATGGTGGTACCGATGTCGGTGTCGTCAACAGAGTTGCGGGGACCATAGTGGGTGGCCCGGTTGTCGCTGGCAATGATCTGCGGGTCGAGGTTTACCAGGCTGACGGTGTCACTCTGCTGGGAGAGGCGCAGGTCAATCCGGATGGCACCTTCTCAATCGCGGTTGGCAGCTATCTTGGCGTGGTCATCGCCCGGGTCGTTAACACCGGCTCCAGCGCCGACTATCTCGATGAGGCGACCCAGGCAGGCAAAGACCTGAATGCAGAGCTGTTTGCGATGGAAGTGGTGTCGCAGCCTAATTCTACCGTTACCGTCAATCTCAACGTTCTGAGCACCCTGGCTTATCACAAGGTGCAAGATGCGGCTGCCGGTAGTTTGCCCGCCGAATCCATGGTCAACGACATCAACAATGCCGTGGCCGACCTGTTTGGTCTGCCGAGTTTGCATGGCACCACGGTAGTGCCGACCAATGGCGGCGCCTTTGATAGCGCCAACGGCCTGAGCGCAGGCGAAATATATGGAGCCGTACTGGCAGCACTATCGGGTGCCGATAGTCAGAACGGTGGCAATAGCCAGAAAACCATCGAGGATCTGCTTGCCGGGTTGCAGGTCAGCAACGGCAAGGCGACGTTGACAGAAAGTGCGCAGGGGATTGTCGTCCAGGGCGGGGAATATACGTCAGCGCAAACGGGGCAGAATTTGACGGATGCCGTTGCCGGGGTGGTTGATACCTTCGCACCCAAATTCAGCTCAAGCGCGACGGCTGCTGCCATTTTGGAAAATAGCGGTGCTTTGCAGAGCGTGTATACCGCTGTCGCAAGCGATGCGGGCGAGGTCACTTACAGCCTCAAGGTGGTGGGTGATCACGCAGCCTTCAGCATCAACCCCGTGACGGGGGTTGTGACCCTGATTGGCAATCCTGATTACGAAGTCAAGGGGAGCTACAGCTTCACCGTGGTGGCCACCGATGCGGCGGGCAATGCCAGCGAGCAGGTGGTTACCTTGGGGGTCAATAACCTGGATGACACAGCCCCGACCATCACCTCGGGGACCACGGCCAGCGCCATCGATGAGAACAGCGGTGCCGGGCAGGTGGTTTACACCGTGACCAGCACAGACAGCGGCGACATCGCGACCGGTAGCACCAGCTACAGCCTGAAGGCGGGAGCGGACGCGGCGCTGTTCAGCATCAATGCCGCCACGGGCGCGGTGACCCTGATTGGCAATCCGGACTACGAGACCAAGGGAAGCTACAGCTTCACCGTGGTGGCCACCGATGCGGCGGGCAATGCCAGCGAGCAGGTAGTCACCTTGGGCATCAACAACCTGGACGAAGTGGCGCCGACCATCACCTCGGGGGCGACGGCCAGTGCCATCAATGAAAACAGCGGTGCCGGGCAGGTGGTTTACACCGTCACCAGCACCGACAGCGGCGACATCTCGACCGGCACCACCAGTTACAGCCTGAAGGCGGGAGCGGACGCGGCGCTGTTCAGCATCAATGCCGCCACGGGCGCGGTGACCCTGATTGGCAATCCGGACTACGAGACCAAGGGAAGCTACAGCTTC
>NZ_JBGLQU010000006.1:0-239247 GCF_041402625.1 Aeromonas sp. S19(2024) | reverse complement strand
CGCCGCTGGTGAGCCCCTGCAGGCCGGGCTGGCTGGCATCGAATGCGATGTTGACCAGAGGGTCGGCCCCGGCGGTGATGGCCAGATCCCCGGTGAGGGTCTGGGCCGCGCCCCAGTCGCAGTCCTCCACCAGGGTGAGGGAGACGGGGTCGACCTGGGGCAGCACGCCGTCGGTGATATGGATATTGAGGGTGCCAAGGTTGCTCTTGTCCCCGTCAAAATCGGTGCCTTGCACCTGCAACCCCAGGTTGACGCTGTTGGTGCTGACCGGTTGATCCAGCACGCCGTCGAGCGCCACCTGGTACTTGCCATCCAGCCCCAGGGTCACGGTCAGAATGGTCTTGCCGCCCGCATCCAGCAGGGTGATGACGTTGCCGTTGACCTGATAGTGGGTCGGCTGGCCGCCGCTGGTGAGGCCATTCAGGCCGGGCTGGTTCGCCTCGAAGTTGAGCGACACCAGGCGATCGCTGCCCACGCTCACTTGCAGCTGGCCATCCAGGGTCTGGCCAGAGGCCCCTTCCTGCAAGGTGACCCCGCTGTCGTTGCCAAGGCGGGGATCCACACCGTCGCTGATGGAGACAACCAGATCGGCGCGGGTCTCGTCGCCATCTATTTCCTTGGCGGAAACGGTGAGCCCGAGGGAGAGCTGGTCGCTGCCCTGATGGTCCAGAGGCCCATTGAGGGAGACGGTGACATTGCCGTCGATATCACTGCCATGTTGGCTGGCGGTCAGCTCGGCCTTCAGCACCTCGACCCGCTTGCCATTGCCATCGAGGTAATAACCCGTCAGCAGGCGATCACCGGTGAATTCGAAGGTCAAGGCGTGGCCGTCGCTGCTGATACCGCTGCCGTTGAGACGGGCCAGGGTTGCACTCTGATCCGCGAAGACGGCACTTGTTGCCACCAAGGGATCGGACTGATGGCCCACCACGAACTGGCTCTGTCCCACCACCGCCGCCGGATTGGTGAAATCATCCTCCGTGAGGCTGATGGGGGCGATGGTGAAGTCCGGCGGTGTGCTGTCCACCAGGTTGACGGTGAGATTGGCGCTCACCAGATCCCCGTCGCTGTCGCGGTACTCCAGGGCAAAGGGCAGGCTCAGGCTATCCTGGCCGTGATCCAGGCTCTGGTTCCAGACGATGCGATAGCTGCCGTCGTTGGCCAGGGTCAGGGTGAAAACGGTCACGCCCCCCGCGCTGGCACTGAGGGTCTGGCCGTTTATCTGATAACTGAGCGCAGTGCCATGACTGCTGAGACCAAGCTGCTCGAGGGCGCTCTGATCGGCGCCGAAGCTCACCTGCAGGTTGCCGTCCATGCCGGCCCCGGTATGGAGGGAGCCGCTGGCACTCACCGGCCCCTTGGCCAGATCGGCCTCGGACAGGGTCAGGGTGTCGCTCTGGCCAATCAGGGGGGCGCCGTCGATCACCCGGTTCCCCGCCAGATCCGTCACCTCGGCGCGCACCTCGTAGGGGCCCTGGATGCTGGAGAGATCCAGGCCTCCCAGTTGCCAGCGGCCGTCACTGCCCACCAGGGCACTGCCGCTGAAGAGGGTCTGGCCATTCTGGCCAATCAGGGTGATGGTCACCCGCTGCCCCGCCTCCACGTCCGTGGTACTGCCGCTCAGGGTGACCTTGTCATGGCCGAGAATGCTGTCGGTATCGAGATCGTCGATGTCGATGGCGGCACGGGTATCCACCGTCACCGTCAGGGTGTCGCTGGCCCGGTTGCCCGCGATGTCCACCGCATCGACGCGAAAATCATGGGCGCCATCGGCCAGGGTATCGGGGATCTGATATTGCCAGTTGCCGTTGCCATCCACGGTGAGCACGGCCATCACCTTGCCTTCCAGGGTCAGGGTAACGGTAGCGCCAGGCTCCCCCTTCCCTTGCAGTAGCGGTGTGGTGTCGCGGGTCAGATCATCGGTCTGGCTGGTGCCGGTGTCGCTCTCGTCCGCCAAATCCAGGGTAATGGTGGTGATGGTGTCGAGCAGGGTCTGGCCGGTGTCGCTGGCCCGGTTGCCAGCCGCGTCCTGGGTATCGGCCTGGATGGTCAGGGGGCCGTCCACCAGTTTGCCGGTGACGTCGCCGAAGTTTGCCTCCCAGACGAAGCCGGGTAGCACCACTGTGGTGGTGGTCAGGCGGTTGCCATCCTGATCTATCAGGGTGACAGTGACGGTCTGGCCGACTTCCACATCCTCGACAAAGCCGCGGATGATGACGCCGGTCGCCTCGTCGGCATTGATGATGTTGTCGTCGGTCTGGGGCTCAGTGATGGTGATGGCCGCCAGCAGATCCTGATCTTCGGCATAGAGCAGCTCGTCGCCCGGCTGACGCGCCTCATGGCCGGTGTCAAACCCCGCCTCGGCCAGGGTCGCATCATTGATACGATCCACCACCACGAAACCGCCGGCGCTGGAGCCGGCCACACCGCCAACCGTAGCGGCCGCCGCGTTACCGGCCGCCGTCTCTTCAAACAATTTGGTCGGGTCTGCCCCCTGGCGGATCGCCTCCTGGAGGCTCGCCAGCTCGGCATCGGCACCGGCGGGCAGTGCCGCCTCGGGCTGGGTGGGCTCGGGACGTTCGCTGCCAGCCTCCGCCAGCTCCACCTGTCCGTCGGATTCGGTGAGCAGGCGCATCCCGGGCTCCAGTTGCATGCCAGGGGTGGCACGGCGCAAAGAGCCGTCCGCATCCATCACAAACACGGCGCCCTCCACCTTGGCAATAAGAGTCGGTTTATCGATTCGCAGCTCGGCCATATATCCTCCAACGGGTAAACACAGACTTCCCAGCACATGAAGCGTAAAGGGAAAGTCTCCGTGACAGGCGGCTATTTTACCGTCAATCACCCCCTATAACCCTTCGTCATTTTCGAAAATATCGAAAGTAAATGCCGCCAACCGTCCTATTAAATTCAATAAGACGCTATCAGGCCGCGAATATGCTGGAATAAAGCCCTTATTTTCCCTTTCATAAAAACAGATGGCTCTCTTGGCACCCATTTCTACGACAGCTTCTGTCACAAAGTCCCTTGACAGGGACCATGGTGATGGAAAACCGAAGCCTCCCCCTCACCCCTTCGCAAGCTTAATATTGAATTTAAATTCAACATCAGCAGTTTATTCTCTCTCTGCATGCGGTGTATCTCTCCGCCGCCTTTCGCCCAGCCCTCCTCGCCAGCATGATGAACATCGATTTTACCTATTTTCATCAAAAGAGAACGGGTGGAAATAACCCTCGGATGAGGTTCAATAATTCCACCTGGATCGCACTTTTTGCATCCCTCACCCCCCTCAATTGATCTAGCGCAACTCCCACGGGGATAAATAATTATCCATTTTACCCATTTGGTATTATCCCCCCGAGCAATTGCATAAACACCGATTTATATGCAGCCATAACAATGGATCGGCCTGCCATGCCCGTCGATGATGAGCACAGATGTCCACACCAAGATGGAACGGTCAGGCCCGACATGGACTTTTATCTGGGAGTGATGACCGTGGATTCATATGACAAGCTATTTCGACCAGGGCTGGCGGCCCTGCTGCTGACCGCCCTGCTGGGTGCAGGCAGTCTGGCACAGGCAGACGACAGTGCCCCTAAGGGCAAGATCGAGGCGCGCAGCGAGCTGTTCGCCAAGGATCACGCCGATCAGTTCACCAGCTGGAAAGGCACCAGCGGGAGCCGCGAGCGCACCGACGCCCTGGCGGAAGATCCGCAGATGGTGGTGCTCTGGGCCGGCTACCCCTTCTCCAAGGATTACAACAAGCCGCGCGGCCACTTCTATGCCCTGACCGACGTGCGGGAAACCCTGCGCACCGGCGCCCCCAAGACTGCCGAAGACGGTCCGCTGCCCATGGCCTGCTGGAGCTGCAAAGGCCCGGACGTGGCCCGCGTCATCGACGAGAAGGGTGAGGATGGCTACTTCAAGGGGATGTGGGCAAAAGGCGGCCCCGAGATCGTCAACACCATCGGCTGCGCCGACTGCCACGACACCGCCTCGAAAGATTTCAAGGAAGGGAAACCCGCCCTGCACCTCTCCCGTCCCTATGCCGACCGGGCCATGACCGCCATCGGCAAGCCGTTCAAGGAGCAGGGGCGCTTCGATCAGCAGTCTCAGGTGTGCGGCCAGTGCCACGTGGAGTACTACTTCAGCGGCCCCACCAAGGCGGTGAAATTCCCCTGGGACAAGGGTACGACTGTTGAGCAGATGGAAGAGTATTACGATGAAATAGGCTTTGCCGACTGGACCCACGCCCTCTCCAAGACCCCCATGCTCAAAGCCCAGCACCCCGAGTACGAGACCTGGCGCGCCGGCATTCACGGCCAGAACAACGTCGCCTGCGTCGACTGCCACATGCCCAAGGTGCAGAACGAACAGGGCAAGGTCTACACCGATCATAAGGTAGGCAACCCCTTCGATCGCTTCGATCAGACCTGCCGCAACTGCCACACCCAGAGCAAGGAGATGCTGCAAGGGGTGGTCAAGCAGCGCAAGGACGCCGTCACCGAAATCAAGCTCAAAGTCGAGAAGCAGCTGGTGCACGCCCACTTTGAAGCCAAGGCCGCCTGGGATGCCGGCGCCACCGAGGCCGAGATGAAGGACATTCTGCAGGATATCCGTCACGCCCAATGGCGCTGGGACTTCTCCATCGCCTCCCACGGGGTGCAGATGCACGCCCCGGAAGTGGCGCTGCGCATGCTGGGAACCGCCCTGGACAAGGCCGCCGACGCCCGCACCAAGCTGGCACGCCTGCTGGCCGCCAAGGGGATCAGCCACGAGATCGCCATTCCTGACATCTCCAGCAAGGAGAAGGCCCAGGCCGCTCTTGGCATGGACATGAAGCAGATGAACAGCGACAAGGCCCAGTTCCTCAAGACCACAGTCCCCGCCTGGGATGCCGAGGCCAAAGCGGCCGGACGGCTCGCACAATGACGAGGCATGCGGGCCCCCAGTGTCGGGCCCGCAGCCGGATGGAGGCTTCCTATGGGTGATTTAACAATGGATTTCTTACGACTGATGCTGATGGCAGCCATGCTGCTCACCAGCCTGCAGGGCCAGGCGGCCGATGCGGCAACCGCCCCGGCACCGACTACACATGAAGTGGAATTTCTGCGCAGTGCCGACAAGGCCTGCACCGACTGCCACAAGGAGCAGGTCGAAGGCATGCACGGCAAGCATGGCCAGGCAACCAACCCCAACAACCTGGCGCCGGTCACCTGCACCAACTGCCACGGTCAACCCTCCCCCCAGCACCGGGAAGGGGTCAAGGACGTGATGCGCTTTAGTGACAGCTTCAACCAGCCGCAAGGCAAGGATGGCTATCCCATCGCCGAGCAAAACAGCGTCTGCATGAGCTGCCATGAACCCAAGCCACTGCGCGAGGCGCTCTGGGCCCACGACGTGCACATGACCAGGCTCACCTGTACCAGCTGCCACCAGCTGCACCCAGCCAAGGAGCCCATGGTGGGCATCCCGGAAAAATCCCGCATCAAGCTGTGTGTCGACTGCCACAGCAAGCAGCACCAGGCCAAGGCGGCCGGCCTGCAGGTCAATGCGGGCAAGGAGGCACCATGAGCTGCTCTCGTCGTGACTTTATGGCGGGGATGGGCGCGGGGGCCCTCATCATGATGACAGGGCCGACTCGCACCCTTGCCACCCCCCTCGCCCACAGCCAGACCATCGACGGGGTACGCTTTGGCATGCTCCACGACGAGACGGCCTGTATCGGCTGTACCGCCTGCATGGAGGCCTGCCGGGAGGTGAATCAGGTGCCAGAGGGGGTCTCGCGCCTCGAGATCATCCGCTCCGGCCCCATCGGCACCTTCTCCGATGCCGAGTACCACTTCTTTCGCAAGTCCTGCCAGCACTGCGACAACGCTCCCTGCGTACACGTCTGCCCGACCGGTGCCTCCCATATCCGCAAGGAGGATGGCATCGTCGACGTCAACCCGGATCTCTGCGTTGGCTGCATGTACTGTCTGGCCGCCTGCCCCTATCAGGTGCGCTTTATCAACCCTGTGACCAAGGTGGCCGACAAGTGCGACTTTTGCCGCAAGACCAACCTGGCGGCGGGCAAGGAGCCGGCGTGCGTGGAATCCTGCCCCACCAAGGCGCTGGTGTTCGGCAATCTGGATGACCCGGACAGCCCCATCGCCAAACGGCTGGTGAAGGAGACCACCTATCGCTACAAGCAGGCACTCGGCACCTCGCCCAAGATGTACCGCGTGCCCGAAGGGGAGATAAAGTCATGACGATGCAAGAGGCGTTTCACTTCCCTTCACTGGTCTGGGACTGGCCAATCGCCATCTATCTCTTTCTGCTCGGCATCTCCGCCGGGGCCACCACCCTCTCGGTGCTGCTGCGCCGCAAGGGAGCCGGCAGCGAGAGCGGCATCATCAAGGCGACCGCCATTCTGGCGCCGGTGAGCGTGGTGCTGGGGTTACTGATCCTCATCTTCCACCTGGCCCGCCCCTGGACCTTCTGGAAGCTGATGTTCCACTACCAGTTCGACTCCGTGATGTCGATGGGGGTCATGCTGTTTCAGGTCTACATGGCGGTGCTGTTTGCCTGGCTGGCGGTGGTATTTCGGGCCGAGATCGAGACCTTGCGCAGTCACCTGCTGCAAGAGAAGTTCGCCTTTGTGGATGGTCTGATTGGCTGGCTCGCCCGCATCGAGCGGCTGCTGGCGCCGCTCTTGCTGCTGCTCGCCGTGCTCTTGGGGGCCTACACCGGCTTTCTGCTGTCGGCGCTCAAGACCTATCCGCTGTTGAACAACCCGGTGCTGCCGGTGCTGTTCCTCATCTCCGGCGTCAGCTCCGGCATCGCTTCCACCATCTTGCTGGCGGTCACCCTGTTCAAGGAGAACCATCACAGCCAGGGGGTGAGCTTTGTCCACCGCTTCGAGCGGCCGGTGCTGGCGGTGGAGGTGTTGCTGCTGGTCTGCTTCTTTACCGGCCTCTACTTCGGTGGCGGCCAGAAGGAGGCAGCCATGTGGGCCGCCATCGGCAGCGGCTTCTGGGCTCAGGTGTTCTGGCTCGGGGTGGTGGGCATCGGCATGCTGCTGCCCCAGTTGCTGGCCCTGCTGGCCCCCGCGCCGCTGCGGGCCAAAAACGGCTATCTGGTGCTGGTCTGCAGCCTGACCCTGGTGGGGATCCTGCTGCTGCGCTACTTCGTGCTTTATGCCGGCCAGATGACGGTAGTTTAAAAACCGGTTCACGCTCCTGTTGCGAGGCCGTGATCAAGGCTCATGTGCTGCTCGGAATCCTCATGTATTAACATACACTCCGGTTCCTGCGCTGCTCTTTACCTTGCTGACGACCTCTCACGACGGATCGTGAATCGGTTATTGAAAGCTGGGGATAAGCGCCAGCCGCCCTTCGGGTGACTGGCGCTTATTTGTTGCGATGAGTTGTTGCGATTGGTTGTTGCCAGAAATGTGGATGTTATCCCCCAGCGCCGGTACGGTGCAGACGCTGCGGCATAACATAGACGAATGATTGACTGGAGGTTGTGTGCTGGCGGAGCTCGGCTATCTCTCACTGTTGCTGGCGACCGGGCTCGCCCTGCTGCAAGGCACCCTGCCCTGGCTGGGATTGCGGCTCGCCTCACGCCTGCTGCTGGGCTGCGCAACACCGCTGGCCCTCCTGGTCGCGCTCCTGCTCGGGGCCGCTCTGCTGCTGCTCGCCAGCTGTTTTGGCCAGGATGACTTCACCCTGGTCTATGTGGCCCAGCACGCCAACAGCGCCCTGCCTCTTGGCTTCAAGCTGGCAGCCGTGTGGGGCGGCCACGAGGGCTCCATGCTGTTCTTTGTCTTTGCGCTGGGGCTGTGGGGCGCTTTGGTAGCTCTTTGCTCCAGGCGGGTCGATCCGCTGATCACAACCCGGGTATTGGCCATCATGGGGCTGATCGTCGGGCTGTTCGGCCTCTATACCCTGATCTTCTCCAGCCCGTTTGACCGCCAGTTCCCAGGGCCGCTGGAGGGGCGCGATCTCAACCCCATGCTGCAGGATATCGGCCTCATCATCCACCCGCCCCTGCTCTATCTCGGTTACGTCGGCTTTGCGGTCAACTTCGCCTTCGCCATGGCGGCGCTGCACTCGGGTCGGCTCGATGGCGCCGTGGCCCACTGGAGCCGCCCCTGGGCGCTCGGCTCCTGGGTCTTTCTCACCGCCGGTATTGTGCTGGGCTCCTGGTGGGCCTATTACGAGCTCGGCTGGGGCGGCTGGTGGTTCTGGGATCCGGTGGAAAATGCCTCCCTCTTGCCCTGGCTGCTCGGCACCGCCCTGCTGCACGCCCTGGTGGTGTGCGAGAAGCGCGGCGCTTACGGCCACGCCGTGTTACTGCTCTCCATCTTTACCTTTTCGCTGAGCCTGCTCGGTACCTTCGTGGTGCGCTCCGGGGTGCTCACCTCGGTACACGCCTTTGCGGTGGACCCCAGCCGCGGCCTCACCCTCTTGTTGCTGCTCGGTTTGCTATTGACCTGCGCCCTCACCCTGTTTGCCCTGCGGGCGGACATTCGCGCTCCCTATGCCCGCTTTGGCTTGCTGTCAAAAGAGGGGCTTCTCGGCGCCGCCATCCTGCTGCTTTGCGTGGCCTGCGCCAGCGTGCTGCTCGGCACCTTCTACCCCATGGTGTTCCAGTCGCTCCATCTGGGCTCACTCTCGGTGGGCGCCCCCTATTTCAATACCATCTTCGTGCCGCTGGCCCTCTGCCTGATGGCGCTGATGACCCAGCTGCCGCGCCTGCGCTGGCAGCATCTGGCAGCCCAGCGCCGCATCAAGGTACTGCTCCCATGCCTGTTCGGCCTGCTGGGGGGCACCTTGCTGAGCCTCGCCTATCCCGAACCGCTGCGGGCAAGCTGGCTGGGGCTTGCGGCCAACGTGCTGAGCCTCTGGCTGATGGCCAGCCTGCTGCTCCCGCTCTTGCAACCGGTCGCCCTGCGCGAGCTCACCCTCAATCGGTTCGGCAGCCTGCTGGCCCACCTCGGGGTGGCGGTGTGCGCCCTCGGCATTGCGCAGGTGAGTCACCACAGTCAGG
Source organism: Aeromonas sp. S19(2024) (assembly GCF_041402625.1). Lineage (NCBI taxonomy): Bacteria > Pseudomonadati > Pseudomonadota > Gammaproteobacteria > Aeromonadales > Aeromonadaceae > Aeromonas > Aeromonas sp. S19(2024). The sequence goes on along the minus strand of NZ_JBGLQU010000006.1, from coordinate 230,208 downwards.
AGGGGGGCGCGGTACTCGCCGCAGGCCAACCCTATCGGCTCGGCGCCTTCGAGTTTCGCTATGAGGGGAGCGAGCCCATCATAGGCCCCAACTACACCGCCGAGCGCATCACGCTTAGCGTGCATAAGGACGGTAAAGAGGTGGCGCGGCTGACGCCGGAGCAGCGTCACTACAGCGTGCGCACCATGAACATGAACGAACCCGGGATCAAATGGGGATTGCTCGGCGATCTCTACGTGGTGCTTGGCGAGAAGATGGGGCCCGGCGCCTATGCCATGCGGCTGCACCATAAGCCGCTGGTGCGCTGGATCTGGCTCGGCGGCCTGTTGATGATGACGGGCGGCGCCCTGCGTCTGCTCGCCCGCCGGCCGCTGCTGGCCCCTCGCCAAAGCTCGGCAAGCTCGCCCCGCCCCCTGCTCAATCAGGAGCCATCATGAACGCCCGTCTGCGCCTGTTCGTGCCGCTCGTGCTAACCCTGGGGCTCGGTGCCCTGCTCTGGCTCGGCCTTGGCAACAACCCCTACAGCCAGGATGAGGCCGTCGCCGGGCGCCCCCTGCCTGACTGGCAGAGTGACGACCTGTTTGGTGGCGCCCCCATCCACACCGCGGCGCTCAAGGGGGAGCCCTTCGTGCTCAACGTCTGGGCCAGCTGGTGCCCCAACTGCCGCGCCGAGCATCCGCTGCTGGGTGAGCTGGCCAGCGCCGTGCCCCTCTACGGCCTCAACTACCGGGACAAGGGCGATGCCGCCCGCGCCTGGCTCACCGAGGCGGGCAACCCCTATCGCGCCGTGCTGGCCGACCCTGACGGCAAACTTGCCCTGGAGCTCGGCGTCTACGGCACGCCGGAAACCTATCTCTTCGCCAGTAACGGCACCCTGCTGACCCGCCACACGGGTGAGCTCACCCGGGAAGTCTGGCAACGCCAGTTTGCCCCCCTGCTTGCAAAGGCCCGCAGCAACACCGCTCGCCAGCCCGAAGTGGAAAGAGAAGTGGAGAGAGAAGTAGAGAGACAAGTGCGGGAGAGCAAGCCATGAGACGTCTCGGCCACGCCCTGATAGCGCCGCTCTTGCTGGCCTTGAGCCTCGGGGCCCTTGCCAGCGGGGTCGACACCTATGAGTTTCGCCACCCTGAGCGGCAGACCCGTGCTCAGGATCTCGCCCGCGCCCTGCGCTGCCCCCAGTGCCAGAACCAGAACCTGATGGAGTCCAATTCCCCCATCGCCCGGGATCTGCGGCTCGAGGTCTACCGCTGGGTGGACGAGGGACAGTCTGATGAGCAGGTGATCGCCCGCATGACGGAGCGCTTTGGCGATTTCGTGCGCTACGATCCCCCCTTCAAGGCCAGCACGGCGCTGCTGTGGGGGGGGCCCGCCCTCTTGCTGTTGCTGGCGCTCCATCGCCTGCGCAGGAGCCTGCATCGCCGGCAACCGACGCGGGTGCCGCTTGTCGGCGACAGAGCAGAGGGGATGCTCGCCCACGACCCCAGGGCCGAGCTGAACCGGCTGATCATGGCCGAGCAGCAGGCGGGGCTTGCCCCCCACAGCCGCCTCTACCGGGAGCTGGAGCTGGCTCGCCTCGCCAACGCCACCCCACCTGCCGAACAGGCCCTGCGCGAGCGGCTGGCCAAGGACCGCACCGCCCGTCCGCTGCTCTGGCTGCGCTCCTGGATACTGCTTGGAACCCTGCTGCTGGCGCTGATGGCCGGTATTTATGCCGGCACCGGCCGCTATCAGGCGTGGCAGGCTTATCAGTCGCGCCCCGATCCGCTGGCAGGATTGAGCCCGCGGGATCTGCAAGACAAGGAGCTGGGCGCCCTGCACCAGCGCCTGCAAGCCAACCCCGCCGATCTCGACGGCTGGGCGGCGCTCGGCCAGCTCTATCTCTATCGGGACGAGTACGAGAACGCCCTGCTCGCCTACCAGCGTCTCGCCCTGCAAGAAGGGGGCGCCAGCGCTGCGACCCAGGCCGCACAGGCTACCGTGCTCTACTATCAGGCGGGCCAGCAGCTGACTCCCGAGGCAACCCGCCTGCTGGAGAGCGCCCTCAAGCAGGACAAGGGTGAGGTGAGCGCCCTGATGCTGCTCGCCTCCGATCACTTCCTGCACGGCCGCTACTCCCAGGCCATCGCCCTCTGGCAGCAGTTGCTGGACGAGGAGCGCCCCCGCATCAATCGGGCCGCACTGATCCAGGCCATTCAGACCGCAAGGATGATGGGAGGATGACGCGGGGCAAAACGGCGATAATGCAGCGGGCCATCTTCCCTGCCGGGCGCCGTTTTTATCGCCATGGTCGCCATTAACGACCCCTTCATCATCCCAAGGCGCCGAAAGGTGCAAAAAGAGTCGTCATCCCGCCCCTCGCCAGCATATAGTGCGCCCCCGTGGTGGCGTGTCTGGCATGGCCTGACAGGCCTCTATGACTCCCTTTATCGGGCCTAATAGCCCCGATGCGGGGGATTTCAAGGTGCGCTGGCCCATAAAATGGAAATATCCGGCCACCAGACGTTGTGAAGCGTCAATTACCGTCATATAACTTAGCCAAATGTCCCTGTGAGTCGTAGTAGAGTCAAATCATGAACCTTCGTCCTTTTCTTCCCTTGCTGCTCGGCGCCTTCCTCCTTCCCGCCAGCATGGAAAGCGCCCATGCCAACCCGTTTTCTGCGACCTCTTCTTCCACCAACAGCCTGCTCGAACCCCGCAGCAACCTGCCGCTGAGATCCGATGCCTACGTGGTCGTCAACCCGAAAACCGGCGAGACACTGGCAGAGCGCAACGCCAACCGGGTGATGTCCATCGCCTCCATCACCAAGCTGATGACAGCGCTGGTGGTACTGGACGGCAATCAGCGCCTCAACGAGACCCTCACCGTCACCATGGATGACGTGGACAGACTCAAGGGCACGGGGTCGCGCCTCGCGGTGGGCTCACGTCTGAGTCGCGCCGACATGCTGCACATCGCACTGATGTCCTCTGAAAACCGCGCCGCCTCCGCCTTGGGACGGCACTACCCGGGTGGCCGCAAGGCCTTTATCGAGGCAATGAACGCCAAGGCCCGCATGCTCGGCATGTGGAGCACCCATTTCGCCGACAGCACCGGGCTCAACCCCCGCAACGTCTCCACCGCACACGATCTCGCCAAACTGGCTGCCGCCGCCTCCACCTACCCGCTGATCCGCCAGTACACCGCCTCCGAGCAGCGTCTGGTACGCAACGGCAAGCGCCAGCTGCACTACCTCAACTCCAACCGCCTGGTACGGGAAGGAAGCTGGCCCATTCTGGTCTCCAAGACCGGTTATATCCGCGAGGCGGGGCGCTGCCTGGTGATGGGAACCCGGGTCAACAACGAGCCCGTGGTCATGGTACTGCTTCACGCCAACACCACGGATGAACGGGTCGCCGATGCCAGAAAGATCAAGAGCTGGCTGGAAACCTCGGGCCGCATGACCCTGACGGCGCAGTCCACTCCCCAGCCCAGGCTCTTCAGCAGCCAGTAACGGCTACGAGAACAAGGGCCCCCGAACCGGCAGGTGCGGGGGCCTTTTTCATGAGTGGCAATCACCCCCTATTGCCTCTTTCTGCTCCCCCAGTGATCCCGACCGTATGGTGCTTCGTTAAGGAGGCAGAGAGAAACCAAGGGCATCAACAGGGCCGCCACATGCACCTCAAACCCCATCTACCCGAGAAGATCTGTCCCGTCTGCCTGCGTCCTTTTGCCTGGCGGCGCAAGTGGGCCCGCTGCTGGCAGGAAGTGCGCTATTGCAGCGAACGCTGCCGTCGTCGGAAGGAGCACCCCTGATGGAGCTACGCCTCATTCTCGGGGATCAACTGAACGCAGGTCACAGCTGGTTTCACACGCCGGATCCCGCTGTCTGCTACTTGATGGCGGAGCTGCGCCAGGAGACGGACTACTGCCGCCACCATCGCCAGAAGGTGCTCGCCTTCTTTGCCGCCATGCGCGCCTTCGCCGCCGCCCTCACCAAGGCGGGCCACCGGGTCTGCTACCTGACTCTCGATGAGAGCGCCCCTTGGCCCGATTTGCCGAGCTTGCTGGCGGCCCAGCTAGAAGCGCATCAGGCCGATCGCTTCGCCTGGCAGAGCCCGGACGAGTGGCGCCTTGCAAGCCAGCTGACCCAGTGGGCCTCAGGCCTTGCCATCCCGACCGCTGAGGTGGACAGCGAACATTTTCTCACCCCCCGCGATGGCTGGCGACGCTACCCTCACAGCCGGATGGAGTTCTTCTACCGCGCCCTGCGAAAGCAGTACCGGGTGTTGCTCGATGAGCGCGGCCAACCCCTTGGGGGGCGCTGGAACTTCGATGCCGAGAATCGCGCCAAATTGCCGGCGAGCCAACCCATCCCGGCGCCCCTCACCTTTGCCAACGAGGTGAGCGACATCGATGCCATGCTGACCCGCCACGGCGTCGCCACCATTGGCAGTGCCGATGCCGACGCCCTGCCCTGGCCCGTCACCCGGCGCCAGAGCCGCGCACTGCTTGAACACTTCCTTGCACACTGCCTGCCCCACTTCGGTCGCTATCAGGACGCCCTGAGCGAACGGGGCTGGAGCCTGTTCCACAGCCGCTTGTCGTTTTCCATGAACAGCAAGATGCTCCATCCCCTCGAGGTGATCCGCGCTGCGCAAGCTCACTGGCAGGCCAATCAGGCCACCATTTCCCTGGCGCAGGTGGAGGGGTTCATCCGCCAGATCCTCGGCTGGCGCGAGTTTGTCCGCGCCCTCTACTGGGAAAAGATGCCCGAGTATCGGCGCACCAACTTTCTCGGGGCCGAGCGACCCCTGCCCGGTTTTTTCTGGAATGGAGAAACCAGCATGGCCTGCGTGCGTCACGCCATTCGACAGTCTCTGGAGCACGCCTATGCCCACCATATCCAGCGGCTGATGGTGACCGGCAACTTCGCCCTGCTGGCGGGGATCCACCCTGACGAGGTGGATACCTGGTATCTGGGCATCTATGTGGACGCCATCGAGTGGGTGGAGCTTCCCAACACCCGCGGCATGAGCCAGTTTGCCGATGGCGGCCTGATGGGCAGCAAGCCCTACGCCAGCAGCGGCGCCTATCTCGAGCGGATGGGCCACTACTGCAGGGGGTGTCACTATCAGGTGAAGGCCCGCAGCGGGCCGGACAGCTGCCCCTTCAACAGCCTCTATTGGCACTTTCTCTGGCGCAACCGGGACAAACTTGGCAACAACCCTCGCCTCGCCCTGCCCTATGCCAACTGGGATGGCCAAACCACAGAACAGCAGCAAGCCATCCTGACGACGGCAGAGCATCATCTGCTCCACCTGGAGCGGCTCTGAATCGACCGGATTTCATGCCAGAAAGTGTGCAAGTGACAACATTGAGAGCCAGTTAACAAAATGTGAATAGCGATAACCACCAATGACATCGACACCAGTTGAATATCCTGTGGCGGCTGATTAAGGTGGAGGCCCCAGTCAAGGAGAGACAAGATGGACATAGTGGTACTCGGTGGTGGCGTGGTCGGTGTGACCAGCGCCTGGTATCTGGCCAAGGCCGGTCACAAAGTGACCCTGCTGGAGCGGCGTGACGGGGTGGCCCTTGAAACCAGCCATGCCAACGCGGGTCAGATCTCCCCGGGTTATGCTTCCCCCTGGGCTGCCCCCGGCATTCCCCTCAAGGCCGCCAAATGGCTGCTGCAAAAGCACGCCCCCTTCACGGTGCGGCCCACCTCGGACCCCTTCCAGCTGCGCTGGATGCTGAAGATGTTCGCCAACTGCACGCCAGCGGCCTATGCAGTCAACAAGGGGCGCATGGTACGGCTGGCCGAATACAGCCGCGACTGCATGAAGCAGTTGCGGGGCGAGCTCGCGCTCGACTACGAAGGGCGCCAGCTCGGCACCCTGCAACTGTTTCGCAGTCAGGCCCAGCTCGATGCCAGCCAGCGCGATATTGCCGTGCTCGAGGAGTACGGCGTCCCCTATCAGTCCCTCGATGCCGGCGGCTGCGAGGAGGTCGAGCCCGCCCTGGCAAGGGTGCGTGGCAAGGTGGTGGGGGGCCTGCGCCTGCCGGGAGATGAAACCGGTGACTGTTTCCGCTTCACCCAGGCCCTGGCGGACGAGGCCCGCAAGCTCGGGGTGAGCTTCGTCTTCAACTGCGCCATCGACGAGGTCGAGATCGCGAAGGGACGCGCCGTGGCGGTCCGTGCCGGCGAGCAGCGCTTCCAGGCCGACGCCATCGTCTGTGCCCTCGGCAGTTATGGCACCGGCTTCCTGCGCCCCCTCGGAATTGAGCTCCCCGTCTACCCGGTCAAGGGGTACTCCCTCACCCTGCCGATGACGGATGCCGAGGGTGCCCCGCGCAGCACTGTGCTGGACGAGACCTACAAGGTCGCCATCACCCGCTTCGACGAACGGATCCGGGTGGGCGGCATGGCCGAACTCTCGGGCTTCAACCTGGCGCTCAACCCCAGACGCCACGATACCCTGGCCATGGTGGTGAGGGATCTCTTCCCCCAGGGGGGAAATCTGGAGCAGGCCACCTTCTGGACCGGGCTACGCCCCATGACGCCGGACGGCACACCCCTGGTCGGCCCAAGCCCCATTCCCGGGCTCTGGCTCAATACCGGCCACGGTACCCTGGGCTGGACCATGGCGGCAGGATCGGGCCAGTTGCTCAGCGATCTCATCTCGGGCAATACCCCGGATATCAGCGACGAGGGGCTCACCCTGGCCCGCTACGGCTGACCCGCCGCGCCGAGGACAAGAGAGGGAGTGCCTGGCACTCCCTCTCTTTATTCGCCCCCCTTCTATTCGCTCCTCTTCGCAGGGGTCTGGCAACCCGGCGCCAGCCCCGGCATCGACTGCCAGACCCGGGCGGGATCCGCCTCCTCGATGGCCGCCATCATCAGCTGCTCGCTCCAGCGTCTATGAAGTTGCCACAGTGCGCTGCCCGCCTCCCCCTGCCCCTTGGTGCACTGCTTGGCCACGTCCGCAGTCCGATAGAAGTAGCGCACCAGGGTGGTGAGCTCGGGCTCGGGCCAGCGACAGCCAAAGTGGCGCAGCCGCTCGGACCAGAACGCAATCTGGCGCACCTCGTGCTCCTGCTCGACCCCGTGCAGGGCGGGGATGAGATCCATCGCCTGCCAGAGCGCCCCATACCCGACGAAGCGCTCATCCAGTGCCTCCAGCGCCTCGTCCAGCAGCAGCAGGGTCTGGGGCCAGCTGTCGGCCTGCTCGCGGATGCGCTCCTGCGCCTCGCACACCGCCGCCAACCAGTCCATGGCCAGCCGGCAGATAATGGCCTCCTTGTTGGGGTAAAGATGGTAGAGCGACTTGATGCCCACCCCGGCGCGGGCGGCGATGGCATTGGTGTTGAGGGCCGTAAACCCCTGCTCCTGCAACAGGGCCAGGGTGGCCTGCTCGATGCGGCTCGCCACCTCCTGGCTGCGCAGTTGCCTGGGTTGGCGCCGCATGCAAAGTTCGGCCGGCAGCACGTGTTGTGACATTCTCTTCCCCCGATGCGGTGTCCGCCCCCAAGGGGCAACTGGTGTTCATAACTACATGATGAGACAAGGTAAACACAAGTCAAAAAAAGTGCAGTAATCGCTGGCATTTTTCAGAATAGCTGCAATAACCATAGGTGCTCATATCTGCAGTAAGAACTGCAATTAACCCAAGGAGAGCGTGCTATGGATAGCAAACACCCCAATCTCAGGCTGGGCACCATCGCCCTGCTGCTAGGTGGCCTGCTCGGCTGCCAGCAAGACAGCAGTGAGCCACCGCTCGGCAACACCCTCTATCTCAACGGCAAGATCCACACCCAGGATGGGCAACGCAGCCAGGCCGAGGCCATGGTGGTGCAAGGGGGCAAGTTCACTTACGTGGGCACTCGCGAAGGGGCCGAGGCCTTGAAAAACAGTGCGACCCAGGTGGTGGATCTGCAAGGCAAAATGGTGCTGCCGGGCCTGCACGACAACCACATCCATCTGCTCGGCACCGTGGCGCTGGACATGTGCGACCTGGACGGCCAGAGCGTCAACCTGGATCAGCTGGCGGCCAAGATCGGCGAGTGCCTGCCCCGCTACGCCCCGGCTCCCGGGGAATGGCTGGTGGTCAACCAGTGGTCGCCCTATGACGGCAACACCCCCACCGCCACCCATGCCACCCTGCTGGCGGCTCTGGATGCGGCGGCGCCGAACAACCCCGTGATGCTGGCCGGGGTCGACGGCCATGCCGGCGGCTACAACTCCCAGGCGCTGGCGCAGGCACAGGACGAAGAGGGCAATGTGGTCGGCTTCAATGCCACCACCCTGGCTCCGGGCGGCGTGTTCGAGGCCTTCATCCCCTATGTGGATCTCGCAACCGGCGTGGTCCGGGACGCGGCCCGCAGCGCCATTGCGGTCCCCGACACCGGGGTGCTGAGCGCGGAGGGTGAACAGGCTGCGGCCCAGTATGACAAGATACTCCCCGCCATCTCGACGCTGATGGCGTCGCGCGGCATCACGGGGGTGCAGGATGCCTGCGCCAACGACTTCATCCGGGGTCGGCTGCTCAAGATGCAGGACCAGGATCTGCTGCACATGCGCGTCACCGCCGCCACCTGCTTCAACCAGGATGACTACAGCGGCAAGCTGGACATCGACGGGCACCTGGCCAAGGCGAACCAGGTGCGCGACGCCTTCGCAGGCAACCCCCTCATCAAGGCCGATGCGGTCAAGATCTTCCTCGACGGCGTGCTGGAGGGGGATCCCTTCACCAGCCCCCCCTTCCTGCCCAATGCCGGCATGCTGGAGAATTACCAGCATCCCCATCTGGCCCTGGATCCCGCCAGCGGAGAGGTGAGCATCACCGCCGACAGCGAGGATGCGGGCAGCAACGGCATCGTCAACTACAAGGAGGCGGATCTGACGCGCTACGTCACGGCGCTGGATGGGGCCGGGTTTGGCATCCACATGCACAGCATCGGCGATCGCAGTACCCGGGTGGCCCTCGATGCCCTGGAGGCGGCCCGCGCCAGCAACGGCAACAGCGGCATTCCCCACACCCTGGCCCACCTGCAGGTAGTGCACCCGGACGATCAGCAGCGCCTCGGCGAGCTGGGTCTCTACCTCACCTTCACCTATGCCTGGACCACGCCCCAGCTTGCCTATGACATGCTGGTCAGCCCCTTCATCCAGCCAACCAAGGCAGGGCAGTCCCTGAGCGAGGCCATCTACGATCCCATGGGCTATCTTCATGACGCCCTCTACCCGGTCGAGCGTTCGCGCCAGGCCGGCGCCGTGCTGGTGGCGGGCAGCGACGCCCCGGTGGACAGCCGGGATCCGCGTCCGTTCGAGAACATGGCCGCCGGCATCGTGCAGGCGGCCGGCAGCGGCGACGACTTCCGGGCCAGTCAGCGCACTTCGCTGGCCGAAATGCTGGCCGCCTACACCATCAACGGCGCCAGGGCGGTGCGTCAGGGCGACATCACCGGCTCCATCGAGGCGGGCAAGTCGGCGGACTTCATCGTGCTGGACAGGGACCTGTTCGCCCTGGTCAAGGCCGGCACCCCGGAACTGATCGCCGATACCCAGGTCGAGCAGACTGTCTTCATGGGGGAGACCGTCTATCCCAGACCCTGAATGACACGGGCCCCGCAAGGGGCCCGTTTCTTATGGCTCATTCTTATTGCTCACAGGCATGCGCCTCCTCCACCTGACCCGGTTGCAGGGCCAGGGTGAACAGGGCCGCCACCATGTCGGACTGAGTGATGATGCCCACTAGCTGCTCCCCCTCCACCACCGGCATATGGTGCAGCCCCCCGTCGGAGAAGGCCTCCACCAGATCGTAGAGAGGCTGGTAGCGCCGCGCCGTCTGCACCTCCCGGGTCATCAGATCCGCCACCTGCTGCTGCTCAAGGGCCTCCTTCGCCCTCGGCTGGTGACCCGCCCGGTCGATCATCAGGTCGTGCAGGGTGATGATGCCGACCAGCCTCTCCCCCTCATCCACCACCGGCAGCGCCTTGATCTGGTGGTGGGAGAGCAGATGCCACGCTTCCATGGCGAGCGCCTGTGGCGTCGTCACGACGAGATCCCGCGACATCACATCCTGGCAACGCACCGTCCCCACTCGCTCGCGCAGGGCGTGAAGCTGGGCCTCCTGCAGCAGCTCCTGCAGATCCTGGCGGCTGATGTCCAGCAGTTCCCCGTGTTTTTGCAGGGCAAAGTCGATGTCCTGGGTGGCGAGTCGGGCACTCGGCTGGGGATCCGCCGTCTGGTGGCGATTGGGCGCCGCCTTGCCGCCATGGGGATAACGACGCCCCAGAGCGCGGTTGTAGAGGAGCCCCAGACTCAGCAGCAACAGGGAGTTGAGCAGCACCGGCAGCAGCACGTAGCCGACCCCGAGCGCCCGGATCCCCTCGCCGCCGATGACGGCGGTCAGGGCCACGGCGCCGCCGGGCGGGTGCAGGCTGCGGGTGAGGAACATGGCGGCGATGGCCAGCATCACCGCCAGGGCCGAAGCGATAGCCATGTCCGGCACCAGGCTCGCACTCAATACCCCCATCAGGGCCGACACCCCGTTGCCCACAAAGATGGACCAGGGCTGGGCCAGGGGGCTGGCGGGCGCGGCAAACAGCAGCACGGCGGAGGCCCCCATGGGGGCGATGAGCCAGTGCACCTCGAGCCCCAGCCCCCAGCGGCACAGCAAGGCGGTGCCGAGCAAGCCGATGAGGGCGCCAAGGGCGCCGTAACAACTCTCTTTGACGCTGGTATTGGTCGATACCGGCAAAAAATCCCTGAACTGCATGGTGCTCCCGCTGGCGATAACATTTATTTCAAATGCGCAATTCTAGCCACTTTCCCCCGTCCCGCACCAGCACCCCGCTCCGCCATGGCCATCATCCACACGCTTTTTCCCTTCTTAACATTGTCTTAAGAGTCCGCTGGCACCCTCTACACCATCCCAACACTGGAGCCCAACGGTATGACTCACCTCAACGATGCCCTGCGCCGCTTCGACGGCCAACGCCGGGTCTGGACGGCGGGACTGGAGCGAACCCTGCTCGGCTGGCTTGCCAGTCGCAGTGCATTGCCGCCCTCTTCGCAGGCACCCCGCCGGATCCTGGTCATTCGCAGCACCAACCGCATCGGCAACAACCTCTTCCTGCTGCCCTTCCTGCACCAGCTTCATCGCGCCCATCCCCACGCCGAGCTGGAGCTGGTGTGCAGCCCCACCGCCCTGCTCCCCTTCCTGGCCGATCTGCCCCTGCGGCACATTCATCAGATCCGGTTGCAGGGCAGACACCTGCCGGGCGCCCTCTCGGCACTCTCGCGTCTGCGCCGCCAGCACTACGACAGGGTCTACGTCCCCTTCGCCTCCAGTACGGATCACTTCATCGCCGCCTGGGTACAGGCCCGTGAGAAATGCGGCTTCGACGATGGCCATGGGGATCTCATCTTCCCGCGTCCGCGGGCTGCGGACAGTGAGTGCCACTACGCCCACCAGCCCCTGCAACTGCTCGGCATACCGGGCAATCCGGCCGACCCCATCCCCCTTGGCAGCCTGTTGCAGGGGCCAAGCCCGGCCTTGAGTGCGCTGCGACGAGCCCATCCTGGCCGTCCCCTGATCGGCTTTTTCACCGGCGCCCGCAAGGGCAAGGGGCTCTCCCTGCCCCAGTGGCAGCGGTTGCTTGGGGATCTGCGCCGTCACAGCCCGGATGCCCTGCTGATCCAGCTCGCGGATCCCTCCGCCCCCGAGCACCCGCTCGGGGACGTGCACGTTTCCCTTGGCAACATGGGGGAGCTGGCCCGCTTCACGGGCGGCCTCTCCCTCTTCGTCAGCGCCGACACCGGTCCCCTGCACCTGGCTGCCGCCAGCGGTGTGCCCTGTCTTGGCCTCTTTACCCAGACCGACCCCGTCCGCTACGGGTGCCTGGGCGCCCAGCACCTCAATCTGGTGATCGAGGATCGCAATGCCATCCCCCTCGACCAACAGTGGCTGGCCGAGGCGCTCGCAAGCGCCCCTCACCCGGTGACGATGTCGGTTTCCCCCACCCGCTACCTGCCCGTCCCCCGTCCCGCCCTGATCCCCCTCTAGGGAGCGGCCATGCAAAAAAGAGGGAAGGCTGTCGCCTTCCCTCTCTCGTCTTGGTGACACTCACCGGGCACTCGTCCGGGTGAATGGAAGCCCTCAGGCCAGCTCGGCGCGCAGCGCCCGGGTTGCATCGACCATCACCTTCAGGGCAGCGGTGGTCTCTTCCCAACCGCGGGTCTTGAGGCCGCAGTCCGGGTTCACCCAGAGCCGGTCTGCCGGGATTTGTTGTGCAGCCTTGCGGATGAGGTCTTCAATCCAGCCCTGGCTCGGTACGTTCGGCGAGTGGATGTCGTAGACGCCCGGGCCGATCTCGTTGGGGTAGTTGAAGCGCTCGAACGCTTCGAGCAACTGCATCTGGCTGCGGCTCGTTTCGATGGTGATCACATCCGCGTCCAGCGCCGCCACCGCCTCGATGATGAGGTTGAAGTCGCTGTAACACATGTGGGTGTGGATCTGGGTGCTGTCCACCACCGGGCTTGCGCTCAGGCGGAAGGCGCGCACCGCCCAGTCGAGATAGGCCTGGTGATCCTGCTTGCGCAGGGGCAGCCCTTCGCGGATCGCCGGCTCGTCGATCTGGATGATCTTGATGCCGGCGGCTTCCAAGTCAGCCACCTCGTCGCGAATGGCCAGGCCAATCTGCAGGGCGGACTGCTCGCGGCTCACGTCTTCCCGCGGGAAGGACCAGCAGAGAATGGTCACGGGGCCGGTCAGCATGCCCTTCACCGGCTTGTCGGTCAGGCTCTGGGCAAACTTCGTCCACTCAAGGGTCATGGGGGTCGGACGGTCGATGTCACGGGTGATCACCGGCGGCTTCACGCAGCGGGAGCCATAGCTCTGTACCCAGCCAAAGCGGGTGATGGCAAAGCCGTCCAGCAGCTCCCCGAAATACTCCACCATGTCGTTGCGCTCGGCCTCGCCGTGCACCAGCACGTCCAGCCCGATGGCCTCCTGGCGCTCAATCGCATCCTTGATCTGGGCCTGGATGCCCGCCTCGTAGGCCTGGTCATCGATGCGCCCGGCACGCCAATCCTGACGCAGCACCCGGATTTCAGAGGTCTGCGGGAAGGAGCCGATGGTGGTGGTGGGCAGGAGCGGCAGCTTCAGATCCGAGCGCTGCGCGTCGGCACGCACCGGGTAGGCGCTCTGGCGATCGAAGTCACTGTTGGTCAGGCTGGCGAGTCGTGACTGCACCGCTTTCTTGTGAACCCGGCTGTCGGACTCCCGATCCACGATGGGCTGGCTGTAAGCCTCGATTTTGTCCAGGGCGCCACCGTCCAGGTAGTCGGACAGCAGCCCCAGCTCATAGCACTTTTGCAGGGCGAAGGCGAACCAGCTGCGAGTCTGGGGATCCAGCTCGTGCTCCAGGGTCAAATCCACCGGGCTGTGCAGCAAGGAACAGGAGGAGGCCACCCAGAGGCGCTCGCCAAGCTTTTCTTTCAAGGCCTTGAGGGTCGGCGCCAGCTTGGCCAGGTTGGCACGCCAGACGTTGCGGCCGTTGATGACACCCACCGAGAGTACCCACTGGGCCGGCAGGTGCGGGACCAGGGTCTCGAGCTGCTCGGGGGCAGCCACCAGATCCAGGTGCAGGCCGTCCACCTTCAGACTGGTGATGATGTCGCGCTGATGGGCCACGGATCCGAAGTAGGTGGTGAGCAGCAGCTTGCAGGGGCCGCTCAGGCGCTCATACGCCTTGAGGTAGGCCAGGCGCCACTCATCCGGCAGGTCCAGCGCCAGAGCCGGCTCGTCGATTTGCACCCACTTCACCCCCTGGGCCGCCAGTTTGGCCAGGATCTCCTGGTAGACGATCAGCAGGCGATCCAGCAGTTCGAGGCGGGAGAAGCCGCTCTCTTTCTCCTTGCCAAGCCACAGGTAGGAGACGGGGCCCAGCAACACCGCCTTGACCGGCAGCCCAAGGGCCTTGGCCTCTTCCACCTCGTCAAAGAGCTGGCTCCAGCCCAGCTTGAAGCGCTGGTCACGGTAAAATTCCGGCACCAGGTAGTGGTAGTTGGTGTTGAACCATTTGGTCATCTCGGCAGCGGCCGCCGCCGGGCCGGTCGGCGCACGGCCACGGGCCACCCGGAACAAGGTGTCGAGGTCGGTGTCGCCGTGGCGGTGACGGGCAGGCACGGCGTCTACCAGCAGGCTGGTACCCAGCACCTGATCGTACCAGGCAAAATCCCCCACCGGCAGCAGGTTGACCCCGGCGGTACGCTGGGCCTGCCAGTGGCGCTCACGCAGGCTCTTGCCCACGGCGACCAGCTCGGCCTGGGTGGTTTCGCCACGCCAGTAGGATTCGAGGGCAAATTTCAGTTCGCGCTTGGCGCCGATACGGGGAAAGCCCAGGGTGTGTGCGCAGGTCATAGGTTCCATTCCTTATGCTCGTTATCTGATGAGGATCTGGATTGTTTGGCCATCCAGATGTTTACACATCCAAAATGACAAGATAAGGTGGCCTTGGCTATTGAATCCTCTTCAACTGGCTCTCAAGAATTTCTCAACTGACGCACAAAGGAGCAGTGCCATGGTCGCGCCCACCCCATCCAGCCCCCCTCAGAGCAGCAATCTGGGCATCGATCTCAAACACCTGAAGACCATCAGCGCCCTGGCCGAGCAAGGGTCCCTGGCCGGGGCCGCACTCACCCTCAACCTCACCCAGTCCGCCCTCTCCCACCAGCTCAAGGAGCTGGAGACCCGCCTCAATCTGGAGCTGTTTCTTCGAAAAAGCCGCCCTCTGGTGCTGACGGCGGCAGGCCAGCATCTGCTGGCCCTGGCCCGTCAGGTGCTGCCCGCCCTGGCCCAGACCGAGCGCCAGCTGGTCGCCCTGCACAGCGGCGAGGCGGGCAGGCTGCATCTGGCCCTCGATTGCCACAGCTGCATCCAGTGGCTGCTCCCGCTGTTGCCGGACTTTCGCCGCCAGTGGCCCGGCGTAGATCTGGAGGTGGAGTCGGTGCCGGGTTTCGATGCCATCAGTGCCCTGCTTGGCGGCCAGCTCGACCTGCTGCTCACCTCGGATGTGCAGGCCCGCGGAGATCTTCATTTCGAGCCGCTGTTCGCCTTCGATCTCACCCTGGTGATGGCGCCGGATCACCCCCTCTGCCAGCAGCGGCGCATCGCACCAGACGATCTGCGACCGGAGGTGCTGCTGGTCTACCCGGTGGAGCGGGCGCGCATGGACGTGTTCAGCCGTTTCCTGCAACCGGCCGGGGTGGAGCCCGCCCGTTGCAAACCGGTGGACAACACCTCGGTCATGCTGCAGATGGCCGCCGCCGGGCTCGGGCTCGCCGCCCTGCCCCGCTGGGCCAGCGAGGAGTTCGTGCGCCAGGGCCTGCTTGAGGCGCGCCCTCTCGGGGAGGGCATTCGCCGCCACATGTATGGCGCCGTGCGCGCCGCCGACAAAGATCAGGCCTGCCTGCAGAGCCTGTTCGAGCGCATTCGCACCCGGATGGCGGCCCAGTAAGCCGGGCACAAAAAAGCCGCCAGGATCAGGCGGCTTTCACCACGGGTTGCCCGCGCAGACGAAGAGTCGGGTATCAGCATTCATCACCCCTCGCCCCACCCAGCCTTCGCGGGCAGTTGCCACACAGTTCCCCATCCCGGCGCTTGTAGTGCAGGCAGCAGCGCTGACGCACATAGCCCGGGAAGGCCTCGTCCCGGGGCAGCCCCGCCTCGCGCCAGCCCGTCAGATGTGCCGACGGCAGGCCACAGGATTCAAGCCAGAGGGGGGCATGGGCCCTCACCTCCTCCCGACTCACTTCCCCGAAGAAATCGGGTACCCGCACCAGGGCCGCCAGCAGATCGTCCGCCAGGAGCGGGCGCACGAAACCGGGGCGCAGCCGCTGCGCCGTCCCAAGGAGGGTGAACAGCCCCTGCCAGTGCGCCTGGAGTCGCTTTCCTGCCGTCTTGATCAACACGCCGGCCTCCCCTCTGATCATGGGCTCGGCCGGCAGGGTAAAGCCCGACACCACGCCGGCCTCATGCCCCTGTCCCAACCTGTCGAGGGCAGGCACGGCCTGATGGCGATAGACGGCCACCATGGCGAGATAGATGGATTGCCAGCAGAGCATGCCCCAGCTGCGGGTGAGCCAGTAGGCGGGCCCCGCCTCCGGGTGTGCCTGCTGCCAGTGCGCATGGAGGGCTGCGGCCACCTCGGCCGACGTCGCTCCGGCGGCATCCGTCAGTGGCGGGCGCACGTCACCGGCCGCCACCAGGTTCCCCTTGAGGGACGGGATCAGGCTGGCCGCCGCCGCGAACAGGGCCTGGTGATCCGAGACGAGGGCGCGTTCCGCGTCCGCTTTCTCCCGGCCAAGGCCGCGCGGCACACCGCGCGCCCTCTCCTCGCCCATTCGTTGAAAGGGCCCCGGGCGCGTGCCGGGGCGCAAGGTCAGAATGCGTATTTGAGTCGCGCCTCCACGCTTCGTTCGGCCCCGAACCAGCAGTTGTTCTGGTCGTAGCAGGAGTAGTAGGTCTTGTTGAACAGGTTACTGGCGCCAAGCGATACCCCTACCCCTTTCAGGCTTGCGCTGAGGGCGGCGAGATCGTAGGAGGCGGACATGTCCATCAGGAGGTAGTCCGGTACCTTGTCGGTGTTGGCGGCATCCATCTCGGCCTCCCCCACGTAGCGCAGGCCGGCGCCCACTCGCATCCCCTCGAGGTTGCCGTCGGGGTAGTAGTTGCTCCACAGCGACGCCATCTGTCTGGGGACCCAGACCGGCGTCTTGCCCTGCAACGTAGTGGTGTCGCGCGTGATCTCCATGTCCATCAGGGTGTAGTTGAGGGCCAGATCCAGCTGGCTGGTGAGATCGGCTCTCCCCTCAAGCTCGATACCCCTGGAGACCGTCTCCCCGGTCTGCAGCTTGGGCCCGTAGACATTGTCCGGATCCGTCACCAGGGCATTCTTCTTGGTGATGTGGAACGCCGACAGCGTCGCCGTCTTGCTCATGTCGTCGGAGAGGAACTTGACGCCCCCTTCCCACTGATGACCGGTCGCCGGTTTGAACGCCTGACCCTGCTTGTCCGCCCCCGGCACCGGCTCGAAACTCTCGGCATAGCTCGCATAGGGGGAGAAGCCGCCATCCAGCTCATAGAGAGCGCCGACGCGGAAGGAGAGGTTGTCCTGATCGATGTGGGCCAGGGACTGGCTGTCCGCCCCCTGATAGAGGGTCCGGCTGTCGGTGTCCATCCGGTAGCGGTCGTAGCGGGCGCCGCCGATGGCCACCAGCCGATCGAGGCGCACCTGATCCTGCAGATAGACGCCGGTCTGGGACTGACGAATCACCTTTTTATCCTGGTAGTTGAAAGTGAGTGCCTCTGGGACTATCTGGCTATGGTTCGGGTTGAAAATGTCGATGCTGGGCGCAGAGTAGTCGAGGGTATCCCGGTAGAGGATATGGGCATCCAGGTACTGGTAATCGACCCCGAGCAGCAGGTTGTGCTGGGCAGAGCCCGTCTGCACCTTGCCCGCCAGCTGGTTGTCGATGACAACGCCGCGAGAGTCTTCATCGGTGAGATAGGCGTTGCGGGCCAGGGTGCGGTTGTCCGCCGCCAGGGCCGCGTTGTAGGTGTTGCGCTGATAGGCAGACGCATCCATATAGCGGGCATTTTGCAGCACCTGCCAGCGCTCGTTGAAGTCGTGGCTCAGCTTGTAGCCCAGCAGGGTCACGTCCCGGTTGTACTCGTTCCAGTTCTCGTCACCAAGGAAGGTGTCGCTGCCAAGCTGCCCCAGGGGGTTGGACTTGGCCGAGCCGCTGGCGGGCACGGTGGTGTAGATGCCGGCCTCGGGATCCTTCTGGTAGTAAAGGTTGAGGTTCAGCAGGGTGCGCTCGCCGAGCTGCCAGTCCAGGGACGGCGCAAAGACGTAGCGCTCCTCCTTCGAGGTCACCGCCTGGCCATCCTTCTCCCGGGCCAGTCCCACCAGCCGATAGGCGAGCTGCTCGTTGATGGCTCCGGTGCTGTCGAGGGTCATCTCCTTGAGGGTGCCCGTGCCGGTCGCCACGCTCACGTTGTGCTTGCTCTCCCGCTGGGGGCGCTTGGCGATGAGGTTGACCATGCCGCCGGGGGGCATGCTGCCATAGAGCACCGATGTCGGCCCCTTGAACACCTCCAACTGCTCGATGGCCACCGGATCTATCTGGGGTTGCAGGTTCCAGTCGTTGTACTGGAGCAGCAGGCCGTCATAGAAGTTCTGGTAGTTGTCAAAGCCACGGATGTTGAACAGATCCAGCCGGTTGACCGCCCCGCCCCGCAGCTCGGTGTTGACACCGGGCACGTAGCGCAGCGCCTCGCTCACCGAGCTGACACCGCGCAGCGACAGGGTCTCCCCATCCACCACCGAGATGGCCTGGGGCGTCTCGATGGGGTCGAGCCGGGTCTTGGTCGCGGTGTTGCGATAGGTCTGGCCGAGCACGGTCAGGGTCTCGTCGGCGGTGGCCGTATCCTGGCTTTCGGGCGCGGCGGCCTGTACAGAGCCTGCAAGCAGGGTGGAGATGGTCACGGCGACCAGGGTCAAAGGGGGGTGAACAAGCTGCATCTGATCCTCGATTACTTACTGCATGTGAATAGTAACAAATATCATTTGCATTTTATTGTTCTATTTTGCCCCGATATTAACAATTTGGGGCATGTTGGCGGGGAAGCGGGGAAAGCGAGGGTGGCAGGCACGCCATCTCCTATCGGAGGCAACATGGCAACGTCGTCGAGGCTCTCAGGGAGGCCCATCATGGCCGCCTGATGAAGGACACCGCCTTCACTTGCACAGCAATTTAGCAAGTAACCATCACATATTCAGAACATGGCAGCATTTTTACCCCCATATTCACACTCATCGGACAAGTATGGTCGCGTTCTCCCTCCCCTTGTTGATCCTGGTCAATCGCTATTGATAAATGAGGCGATAGCATGCCCACCCTTTTATCAGCCCTGATTGAGACAATACCAAGCCATCAGCACACGCCTATGCATGAGACCGCCTACCAAAACCTGCACTGCGATACCCAGCTCAACGTCACCTTCGGAGTCATCGTCCTGACCCTGCTTGTCGCCCTGATGGCCGTCAGTGTCAGCATCAAAACCTCTGCCGAGCGCAAGTATCACAAGGTGGCGGCCATGTTCGTGCACAACATGGCGACCCAGTCCATCGAGCCACAGTTCAAATCACTGGAGCATGTCCTCAACGAAACGGGCAGTGTCATCGATGAATCAGGCCTGGATGCCTTCCTCAATGAGGGCAACACGCCACTTGGCCTCTCCCTGATGCAAACGTTGGCGCTCACCCCCCTATGTGAAGAGCATCCTGCTCGCCGATCCACAGGGGCGGTTCAACTCCGTCCCCCATCTGCCCGTCGGGGAGCACTTTGATGCCAGGGAGCGCCCCTGGTTTCTCGCGGCCGCCGTGCGAACCCTCTTCGTGCACTACACCGACCACTACACCAGCAAGTTCGATGACAAGAGCCGCAGCGTCTCCGTCTCCCGCCCCCTGCTCGACAAGGAGGGGGTCTTCCTCGGCACCCTGGCCATGAACGTGGATCTCGAGCAGATGAGCTATCCCCTGCGCCAGCTCATGAGCCCTCTCAAGGGGGAGTTCTACCTGGTCGATCGGGCAGGTGACATCCTGCTGCATTCGGATGTGGGGAACCTGTTTCGCCATCGCGTGGACCGCCGTCTCATCGAGCAGATGACCAACGGCGCCGACCACCTCTTCGATGCAAAGTGCCAGACCCACTTCTACTACCACTCCTTCTCCAACCCGGACTGGTTCGTCATCTATGCCGTCAGCAATGCCAGGTTCAAGGAGGTAAGCAGCAGCGAGTCCCACCAGCTCCTGATCACCCTGGTGGGCTGCATGCTGATCTGCCTGCTCTGCTGGTGGTCCTTGCGTCATGTGCTCAGCAAGATGATCTTCGAGATCATCGCCCTGATGCGCACCGGACGCATCCACGCGGGCAAACCGGGGGATCAGTTGCGCCAGGAGATCCAGAACGGCCATCGCCAGATGCTGGAAGCCGTAGCGGCGTCCAACACGGATGCCCTGACGGGCCTGTTCAATCGCCGCTGCTTTGACAAGGCACTCGACGACCAGCTGATCGCCGGCCGCCCTTTCTGCCTGGGGTTGATCGATCTGGACAACTTCAAATCCATCAATGACACCCACGGCCACCCGGTCGGTGACGAGGTCCTGCGGGCGGTGGCCCGAGAAGGGCGGCTGATTGCAGGCCAGGAAGCCACCCTCTACCGCTACGGCGGCGAGGAGCTGGCCATCATCATTCCCGGGGATGACAGCGTCAGAGCACGGAGGCTGATTGAACAGTGGCGCACCCAGGTGGCACAGCGGCCATGGCGCGAACCGGAACTGGTGGTGACCTTCTCTGCCGGGCTGGGACTGTGGCGACAGGAGTCCGCCGAGCAACTGCTGGCGCGGGTCGATCAGGCGCTCTATCAGGCCAAGGATGCCGGCAAGAATCGGGTGCACCATGCCGACTGATCCCCTGGCACCGCGTCTGCATCTGGCCATCGTGCTCGGGCTCCTCTTGCTGGTCGGCCTCACCGCCCTCAACCTTCTGCAAGCGGCCAGCGGCCTTCGCAAGGACAACGCGCGCAGCCTGAACCATGCTAGGGCCATGATAGAGAGTGCCATCAACGACAGTCAGTCCCTGGTCGAGGCCGCCCGCCCCCTCGCCATGGGTCGCTGTCAGGATGAGCAACTGGCCCTGCGCGACCTCATCACCGCCTCCCCCTATGCGCGGGCACTCTATGTGCTGGAGGGGCAGCAACTGCGCTGTACCACCCTGCACAGGCCCATCCTCACCCGGGATATTCCCCGTGGCCCGGCGGGCAACCAGACGCTGATCCTCGCCAGACACAGCCCCATCACCGGGCAGACCGCCATCCTCTACCGTCAGCCATCCGGCGATCGCACCCTGCTGGTGGAGCTGGACGGCTTCCACATCTTCGGCGCCTTGCAGGCCGTGATGGGAGAGGACAACCTCTTCTTCCTCCTCGGGGACCAGGCTCTCGATGGCCACGGCAGGACCCTGCCAGCAGCCCGCCTGCTGGAAGGGGGACAACGTCTGCAACAGAGCGAGCCCACCGCTCATCCCTATCGCCTGGTGGCGCTCAACGGTTACAAGGAAGTGCTGGCGTTTGCCTGGGCGTACAACCAGGAGAACCTGCTTGCCGCCCCTGTGCTGGCGCTGTTGCTGGGGCTGCTCACCTTCTATCTGAGGGGGCGCAGCGGCTCCCCCCGCAGCGAGCTCGCCAGAGCCATGGCGGCCCGGGAGTTCATCCCTTATCTGCAACCCGTGATGGACAGGCAGGGGCGCCTGCGCGGTTGTGAAGTGCTGATGCGCTGGCGTCATCCCACACAAGGGATGATTGCCCCCAACCACTTCATTCCCCTCGCGGAGGAGTGCGGCTACATAGTACCCATGACCCGCCAGTTGATGGCCCAGACCCGGGATTATCTGGTCGGGGTGGCCAACAGGCTGCCCCCCGGCTTTCACGTCGCCGTCAATGTCTGCGCCCAGCACTTCAAAGACCAGGACATCGTCGCCGAGTGCCGCGACTTTCTTCGCGCCTTCCCGGGCCAGGATCTGCGTCTGGTGCTCGAGGTGACGGAGCGGGAGATGGTGGATGCGGACGAGCAGACCCGCGCCATCTTCGATGCCCTGGACGAGCTGGGCGTGCTCATCGCCATCGATGACTTTGGCACCGGCCACTCCAGCCTCTGCTATCTGCAGATGTTCCATGTGGACATCATCAAAATCGATCGCAGCTTTATCAAGGGAATGAAAGAGGAAGGCCCCTCCCGCCATATCGTCGAAAACATCCTGGATCTCGCCCATCGCATGGGGCTGGCTCTGGTCGCCGAGGGGGTGGAGACCCAGGAGCAGGTCGAGTTGGCACGCCACTATGGCATCGACTACCTGCAGGGCTTCTACTTCGCCAAGCCGCTGCCACCGGCCCAGTTCACTGATCTCCTGGCCAGCGCCACACGCCCGGAGCCATCGCGGCTCCATGCCGGGGTGAGCCTCCTTCCCTAACGGGGGGCGACGGGCAGCCAGTACTCCATGGTGGCGTCGGGCTGCTGGCCGTCAAAGCCGGGGGCATAGCGCTCCAGCTCGAAACCGTCCAGCCCCCGGTATGCCGACTCCGGCAGCCAGTGCAGGATGAACCAGTGCAGGCTCTCCCCCAGCTGGGCAATGGGTCCTTTGTGGGTGAGCACGGCATACTCCTGAGCCGGCACGTTGAGACTCGACAGGCCGGGGGGCGTAGGCGCCGTCGTGGCCACTCCGGCCCAGTAAGGCAGCCGCTCCCCTGCCCCCGACACATCCACCACCCCCAGCCATTCCCTCGACAGGTCCAGCGCCCCCGTCTCGCGCAGCGCTCGCCAGATGGCGGGCACCGTCTGCTGAAAATCCGGTGAGGCATCGAACAACCCCCGGATCGTGCCACTGACTCCCTGCAAGGTGAACGCCGGCAGGCTCTCTATGCGCACCTGCACCAGGTTGGGAGAGGCAGAGCGGGGGACCGCCGCCCGCACCAGGGGCGTGCGCAACCCCAGCCGCAGGCCCCGCTTGCGATACGCCAGCGGCGAGCAGCCAAATTGCTGCTTGAAGGCGCGGCTGAAACTCACTTCGGAGCCAAACCCGTGATCCAGCGCCACATCCAGCACCCGCAGCCGGGTGGAGAGCAGCGCCTCCGCCGCCATGCTCAGCTTCAGCTCGCGCACATAGTGAGCCACCGTCTGGCCCGTCTCATGCAGGAATACCCGTTGCAACTGCCAGCGGGACCAGCAGCTCTGCCGGGCCAGCGCCTCCAGGGAGAGCGGCTGATCCAGATTGGCATGGATGTAGTCGAGCACTCGCTCGATGCGGGTGAGGTGGGCGCGCGCCTCGGGTGCCGGCTCACGGAGTGGGTGGGGAGAAGTCGGTGTCATGATGCGCTTGAGACCACGCCAGCAGAGGGCGCTCTGGCCCGGGAGGGCCACATTAAACAGGGGTGTCGCGCCGACCGCAAGGCCGGCGCACCGCCTGGCTATTCATCCCGCCCCGCTCAGGGTAGACGGCTCTGGCCATGCTCGGCAAAGTGGCTGCGAAGGGCGCTGATCACCCGCCGCACCTTCTCCGGGATCTCCCGCTGGGGGGTGATGGCATGGATCTCCATGGGAGGGGCCAAAAAGCCCGGCAGCAGCACGAGCAACCGACCGGTGGCGAGATCTTCTTCTATTTCACCTTCCGGTTGCAGCGAAATCCCCTGCCCTGCCAGGGTAAACTGGCGCAGAGGCAAGACGTTGTTGCACAGCACCCTGGGCTTGGGCTTGACCTTGTGAGCCTCCCCCTTCTCGTCCAGCAGCAGTATCCCGCCCCCCAGCATGTCCGAGGCCAGCCAGTCGTGGGCCAGCAGATCCGCCGGGCTGCGCGGCGTGCCCTTGCGTGCCAGATAGGCGGGCGAGGCACACAGCAGCATCCGGGTCTGACCCAGTCTGCGCGCCACCAGGGTGGAATCTTCAAGCGTGCCGACCCGCAGCGCCACGTCGATGCGATCCTTGATGAGATCCCGCTTCTCGTCGTCGGCGATGATCTGGATGCCCAGGCCGGGGTGCGCCTGCAGCAGCGGCGAGAGCGCCCGCGCCAGGGGCTGGCCCGCCATCCCCACCGGCGCGGTGATCCGCACTTCTCCGAGCAGGCTGTCGCGCACCTCCGAGAGGCGCAGCTCGGTGTCGTTCAGGGTCTGCTGCAACGACTGGCACCCCTGCCACACCACCTCCCCCGCTTCGGTCAGGCTGAGGCGGCGGGTGGAGCGGTGCAGCAGGGGCAGGCCGAGCTGGCTCTCCAGTTGACTGATATGCTGGCTGACGGCGGACGGGGTCATGCCGAGGGCCTTGGCGGCACCGGTCATGCTGCCCGCCTCCACCACGGCCGCGAAGATGGCGTAGCGTCTGAGCTGATCCATTATGAAGCCCTGCTTATAAGTGAATGCAATTTTAAGTGGATTATTAAATCACACTCGGGGGCGTAGGATAGCCCCATTCCCACAGTGAAGGAGAATTCCCATGAAGATTGCCCTCATCGGTGCCAGCGGTTTTGTCGGTTCAGCCATCCTCCAGGAGGCCGTCAGCCGCGGTCATCAGGTCACCGCCATCGTGCGTGACGTGAGCAAGGTCACCGCTCACCCGCAAGTCACCGCCGTGGCGGTGGACGCCCAGGACAGCCAGGCACTGGCCAGGGTGCTCAAGGGGCACGATCGGGTGATCAGTGCCTACAACCCGGGCTGGAGTGCCCCGGACATCTACGATCAGTACCTCAAGGGGGCCAGCGCCATCGTGGCCGCCGCCGTCGCGGCCAACAGCTGGCTGCTGGTGGTCGGCGGTGCCGGCAGTCTGGAAATCGCCCCGGGCGTGCAGCTGGTGGACACCCCGGAGTTCCCGGCAGAGTGGAAGCAAGGGGCCCTCGCGGCCCGGGACGGTCTCATCTCCCTTCGCCGGGAAACCACCCTCGACTGGCGTTTCGTCTCCCCACCGGTGTTCCTCGAACCCGGCGAGAAGCGCGGCGGTTACCGCCTTGGCACGGATCAGGTGCTGTTCAGCGGCGAGCAGCCCGCCGGGATCACGGTCGGCGATCTGGCGGACGGGGTGCTGAACGAGGCGCAAGCACCGGCTCACCTGCGCCAGCATTTCACCCTGGGTTATTGAGGAAAGGTGCGCCAGCAACCCTTTCCATGACAGTCACACGGAGGGAGGCGGATGCCTCCCTCCGTATTTTCTCTCCCGCGTCTATCCCGTCACGCCAATGTCGCCCTCACCCGGTACGGCAGATCGCCATCTGAGCCGCCCGTTGCTCGTTCCATTCGCTCAAGTCCGAATTCCATTTCGAATTTTGTATATAACTAAGAATATTTTGTTGCTTCCACCTTATAACCTCGAACAGTAGCATCACCCTCAACCCAAACGGCGCCACTCAAGAAGAGTGCGCCCCGGTTTCGCAACACCCCGCACGCCGGGGCACGCAGACCCCGTTCACGGAAAGTGAGGAGATGCCCATGACCACCCCATCATTGCCGATCATCGATCTCGCCGCCCTCAAGGGCACCCCGGCTGCACGCAGCCAGATGCTGGCGCAGCTTGGCCAGGCCGCCCGCGAAGTGGGCTTTTTCTATCTGGTGGGCCATGATCTGAGCGAATCGGCGCGCCAGGAGACCCTGGCGCTCGCCGCCCGCTTCTTCGCCCTGCCACTTGAAGAAAAACGGGCGGTGCAGATGGTCCACTCCCCCCACTTTCGCGGCTACAACCAGGTGGGGGCAGAGCTCACCCGGGCACGGCCGGATCTGCGGGAGCAGTTCGATATCATGAACGAGGCGCAGGCCCTGCCTGTGGCGCACATTCGTGAACCCTGGCAGCGCCTCATCGGCCCCAATCAGTGGCCCGCCGCCCTGCCCGAGATGAAGACACGGCTGCTGGCATGGCAGGATCGACTGAGCGACATCACCCTCACCCTGCTGGACGCCTTCGCAGAGGTGCTGGGGCAGCCCGCCGGCGTATTTGACGAGAGCATTCGCGGTGCCCCCTACCAGCACATGAAGCTCATTCACTACCCCGGACAACCGGAAGGCAGCAGTGGTCAGGGGGTAGGTGCCCACAAGGATCCCGGCTACCTGACCCTGGTGATGCAGGACGATCACTCCGGGCTCGAGGTGGAGACGGCAGATGGCTGGATCCCCGCGCCCCCCCTGCCGGGCGCCCTGGTGGTCAACATCGGCGAGCTGCTGGAGCTCGCGTCCGACGGCTACCTCAAGGCCACCCTGCACCGGGTGGTGAGCCCCCCTCCCGGGGTATCGCGCCTCTCCTGCGCCTTCTTCATGGCGGCAAGGCTGGATGCGACTGTGCCACTGCTTAGCCTCTCCCCCGAACTGGCGGCACTGGCCGAAGGGCCCCAGAGCGATCCCGCCAACCCGCTCTTTTATCAGGTGGGGGAAAACGTGCTCAAGGGGAGGCTGCGCTCCCACCCGGATGTGGCGGCCCGCCACTATGCAGGCGAGCCGCAGCGCGAGCCAGCGCTAGCCTGACAACACCGCCACACCACATGAGAAAAGGGGCGCGACGGCGCCCCGGATAACACAAGCAGTCGGGCAACAGCCTGGCAATGACGGAGTACAAAAATGAAATTCAAGACCATGAGCGTGCACAGCGGCCAGCGGATCGATCCCCAGACCGGCGCCCTCACCACCCCGCTCTACCAGAGCAGCACCTTCAGCTACTTCAACGCCCAGGCGGGCAAGGAGCGCTTCGCAGGTCAAGCTCCCGGCTTCATCTACAGCCGCTTTGGCAACCCTACCACCGCCGAACTGGAGCAGAAGCTGGCAGCCCTCGAAGGTGCAGATGAGGCACTGGTGGTGGCCAGCGGCATGGCGGCGGTGAGTGCCATCATGTATGCCCTGGCCGACAGCGGTGATGAAGTGGCCTATATCGGCCCCCTCTACGGCGGCACCGATGCCTTCCTCAAGCAGACCTTCAGCCGCGCCGGCATCAAGATCACCGCCTACGAGAGCGATCAGGCGCTGTTGGCCAACATCCGCCCCGCCACCAAGGTGGTACTCTTTGAAACCCTGACCAACCCCACCCTCAAGGTGGTGGATCCGCGGGTGGTGGTGGAGGCGGCCCGCAAGGTGGGTGCCATCACGGTGTGTGACAACACCTTCCTCACCCCCTATCTGCTGCGCCCGCTCGAGCTTGGCATCGACATCGTCATGCACAGCGGCACCAAGTACCTGGGCGGTCACGGCGACATCATCGCCGGGGTGGTGGCGGGCTCTCACGCGCTGATGAAGTCGATTCGCACCGTGGCCCTCAAGCACATCGGCTCCCCCATCGGCCCGCAGGAGGCCTACCTGCTGCAACGGGGGGTCAAGACCCTGCCCCTGCGCATGGATGCCCACCTGCACAACGCCCAGAAGGTGGCCGAGTTCCTGGATGCCCACCCGGCGGTGAAGAAGGTGATCTACCCGGGCCTTGCCAGCCATCCGGGCCACGATGCCCTCGGCGCCTTCGCCAGCGGCTTTGGCGGCATGGTGAGCATCGAGCTGGAAGGCGGGTTTGAGCGCTGCGCCACCCTGCTCGACAACCTGCAACTCTTCGTGCAGGCGGTGAGCCTCGGCGATCTCGAGAGTCTCGCCTGCCATCCGGCCAGCACCACCCACGCCGCCATGGACGAGGCGAGCCGCCTCGCCGCCGGAGTCAATGACGATCTCATCCGCTTCAGCATCGGGGTGGAAGACGCCGACGATCTGATTGCCGATCTGGCCGCTGCCCTGGCCCTCCTCTGATATCCAGTAGCGATCCGGGGGAGTGACGCAATAAAAAAAGGGAAGGCAATGCCTTCCCTTTCTCTTTTCTGCCCGGCGCCCTCATCAGGCGTCGTGGTAATCCTGGCAGGCGCTCAGGGTGTTCTCCATCAGGCTGGCGACCGTCATGGGGCCTACTCCCCCCGGTACCGGCGTGATGAAGGCGGCGTGATTGCGCGCGGTCTCATACTCCACATCTCCCACCAGGGAGCCGTCCGCAAGGCGGTTGATGCCCACGTCGATCACCAGGGCACCGGGTTTGACCCACTCCCCCGGAATGAAGTTGGGCTTGCCCACCGCCACGACCAGCAAGTCGGCCCGGCGCACCTGGGTCTCCAGATCCTGGGTGAAGCGGTGACAGGTGGTGGTGGTGCAACCGGCCAGCAGCAGCTCCAGCGTCATGGGGCGCCCCACGATGTTGGAAGCCCCGACCACCACCGCATGCAGACCGTGGGTCTTGACGCCTGTGGTCTCGATCAGGGTCATGATCCCCTTGGGGGTACAGGGTCGCAGCGCCGGGATGCGCTGGGCCAGACGACCCACGTTGTAGGGATGGAAGCCATCAACGTCCTTGTCGGGACGAATGCGCTCCAGCACCTGGGTGGTATCGCAGTGGGCCGGCAAGGGCAACTGCACCAGGATGCCGTCCACTTCCGGATCCTCGTTGAGCTGGTCGATCAGGGACAGCAGCTCCGCTTGTGTCGCCGTGGCGCTGAGGTCATAGGAGCGGGAGACAAATCCCACCTCTTCACAAGCGCGACGTTTGCTGCCCACATAGACTTGGGAGGCCGGATCCAGCCCCACCAGGATCACCGCCAGACCCGGTGCCCGTTTCCCCTGCGCCAACCGCTGTTGGACTTGCGCGGCGACCTGATTGCGAATCGTTTGCGCAACCTGTTTTCCATCAATGATTTTGGCAGACATCGTTCTTCACTCACCATGTGTTCAACTGCGGCGCATTGTCGCATTTTTTTGGCGCGGGTGTTAGCGGCTCTCGCAGGGAGGGCAATAAGTAGGCACTTGAATTTACTGGCGGAAAAAGTCGTTGACGCTGACTTTGGCGCTTGGGTATGATGCCCGCCCGTTGCCCAGTGGTGCCGCCGAAGGTATGCTGGATGGCGAATTTTCGGTGATTAGCGCAGCCCGGTAGCGCATCTGGTTTGGGACCAGAGGGTCAAAGGTTCGAATCCTTTATCACCGACCAGGTTCATCGGGAAATCCCCGGATTTCTTGATACAACGCGCCCTTAGCTCAGTCGGATAGAGCAACGGCCTTCTAAGCCGTGGGTCGCAGGTTCGAATCCTGCAGGGCGCGCCATCGATACTGATGAGTTTGATTGCTGTATCGAAGGCAGATTTCAGTGGTGGCTGTAGCTCAGTTGGTAGAGTCCCGGATTGTGATTCCGGTTGTCGTGGGTTCGAGCCCCATCAGCCACCCCATTATTCCCCTCCAGGCTGGGATCAGCCTGATGAGACAGCAGCACGCTGTCTGTTTGGACCGGCCACTGGCCGGTCTTTTTGTTTCTGCGCCGCCCGCTTTTTGGCGCAACGCCCCCACCCCATCCTCTGGCGCTCGGTGCCCTGCTCAGGATGCAGTCCGGACCGCCGTCACAAAAATGGGGTTTTCTGCCCCGTTCAAGACAAGCCCTCCTCATGCCATGACCCAGCGCAAGTCCAGGTCTGATCCCTCGTGTTATGGATAAAAAGATTGATAACACGGCTGCCAGGGCGCTCCTTCCTTCTCTTATCCCTTGTCCAGGAGCAGCCAAATTCGATGGCACCGATTCATCTTTTCGTAATACGGTCATCCCATCCTTAATCAATTAGCTGAAATATAAGGAGTTATTGATAACCCCCCGATGCCGGTCCAAGGCCCAACCTGTCACATGCCCCGCCGGTTGCAGGAAAAGTTCCCATACTGAGTTGTCTGCATTGCACATGACTGCCAAGGAGAGACAGAGATGAGTGAAGAAAGCAAATGCCCCTTCAACCACACCGCCGGCGTCGGCAGAACCAATCGAGATTGGTGGCCGAACCAGTTGCGGCTGGATCTGCTGCATCAGCATTCCCCCGGCGCCGATCCCATGGACAAGGACTTTGACTACGCCAAGGCCTTCGCCAGCCTGGATTACAAAGCACTCAAGAAAGATCTGGTCAAGCTGATGACGGATTCCCAGGAGTGGTGGCCGGCGGACTTCGGTCACTACGGCCCCCAGTTCATCCGCATGACCTGGCATGCTGCGGGCACCTATCGCACCACCGACGGTCGTGGTGGCGGCGGCCGTGGCCAACAGCGCTTCGCCCCCCTCAACAGCTGGCCTGACAACGTCAACATCGACAAGTCCCGTCGCCTGCTCTGGCCCATCAAGCAGAAATACGGCAACAAGATCTCCTGGGCCGATCTGCTGATCCTCGCCGGCAACGTCGCCCTGGAGACCATGGGTTTTCGCACCTTCGGCTTTGGCGGTGGGCGGCCCGACGTGTGGGAGCCGGATCAGGACGTCAACTGGGGGGATGAAATTGCCTGGCTCGGGGTCGATCCCGATCGGGTCAAGGGCGATCGCGAGCTTACGGCCCCCTTCGGTGCCACCCACATGGGCCTCATCTACGTCAACCCGGAAGGGCCCAACGCCAGCGGTGACTACATGGAGGCGGCCAAGGACATCCGTTCCACCTTCGGTCGCATGGCCATGAACGATGAAGAGACGGTCGCCCTTATCGCCGGCGGCCACACCTTCGGCAAGGCCCACGGCGCCGCGCCCGAATCCCACAAGGGGCCAGAGCCGGAAGCCGCGCCTCTGGAGGCCCAGGGCCTCGGCTGGATGAGCGACTACGGCAGCGGCCATGGCAAGGATACCGTCTCGAGCGGGCTCGAAGTGACCTGGACCAAGACACCGGCCCTGTGGAGCAACAACTTCTTTGAAAACCTGTTCAACTACGAGTGGGAGCTGACCAAGTCGCCAGCCGGCGCCAAGCAGTGGGTGGCCAAGGATGCCCCGGAGATCATTCCCGATGCGCACATCCCGGGCAAGTTCCACAAGCCGACCATGCTCACTACCGACCTGACCCTGCGCTTTGACCCCGAGTTTGGCAAGATCTCCCGCCACTTCTACGAGGATCCGCAGGCCTTCGCCGATGCCTTCGCCCGCGCCTGGTTCAAGCTGACCCACCGTGACATGGGCCCCATCGCCCGCTACCTGGGGCCGGAGGTACCCAAAGAGGAGCTGATCTGGCAAGACCCCATCCCCGCCGTCAATCATCCCCTGATCGATGACAAGGACGTGGCCCTGCTCAAGGAGAAGATCCTGGCGGCCTCCCTGTCCGTGGCCGAGCTGGTGTCGACCGCCTGGGCTTCCGCGTCCACCTTCCGTGGCTCTGACAAACGCGGTGGCGCCAACGGTGCCCGCATCCGCCTGGCCCCGCAGAAGGAGTGGGCCGTGAACCAGCCTGCCCAGCTTGCGAAAGTGCTTCAGGCCCTCGACGGGATACAGCAGGCCTTCAACGCCTCAGCCACCGGCGGCAAGCGGGTCTCCCTCGCCGATCTCATCGTGCTGGCGGGCAGCGTGGGGGTCGAGCAGGCCGCGAAGAGAGCCGGTGTCGCCGTGACCGTGCCCTTCACTCCGGGCCGGATGGATGCCTCCCAGGCCCAGACCGATGTGGACTCCTTCGCGGTGCTCGAGCCCCTCGCAGATGGATTTCGCAACTACGCGGGCGAGTGCGCGGGCTTCGCGGAGACCATGCTGATCGACAAGGCGCAGCTGCTCACCCTGAGTGCCCCCGAGATGACGGTACTGGTGGGCGGCATGCGGGTGCTCGGCACCAACGCGGGCAACTGCCACGGGGTCTTTACCGCCGCCCCGGGTACCCTCTCCAACGACTTCTTCGTCAACCTGCTCGACATGGGCACGGAGTGGAAGCCGGAGGCGGGCAGCCAGGGAGTCTATGAAGGCCGTGATCGCCAGAGCGGCAAGGTGAAGTGGACCGGAACCCGGGTCGATCTGGTGTTCGGTTCCAACTCCCAGCTGCGCGCCCTGGCGGAGGTCTACGCCAGTGCGGATGCCAAGGAGAAGTTCGTGAAGGACTTCGTGGCGGCCTGGACCAAGGTGATGAATCTGGATCGCTTCGACCTCGCCTGAGGCTAAAGCACTGCTCGACCACCAAGCCCGGTATCACTACCGGGCTTTTTTATCGATGCTAAAGGGGAGTCCCATCCCTCCCCTTTGAGTGCTGCCATCGACCAACCCGCAAGGGGAGATGGCCAATGCCCCCAGCCCCGGGAAACCAGGAAATACCCCAGCAGGGCCTGCCGCCAGCGGGCTCCGTCAGCTCGGTCGAAGACTTTGAGTACCAGATCAAGTACCAGCGGGCCTTCGAGGCTGTCTTGTGGAACATGCCGGCGGTCGCCATCTACAGCTTCCGGCGCGCCGCCTTCGACAATCTGGGTCTCAAAGACAACGACATCATCGCCTATGCCAAGCCTGCCACCCCGCATCTCGAGGCCATCACGGCCAACAGCACCACCCCCTACATCACGGCCTTCACCGACTTGCAACACGGCCCCACCGTGCTGGAAGTGCCCGCTGCGGGCCCGGATGGC
Organism: Aeromonas sp. S19(2024); assembly: GCF_041402625.1. Lineage (NCBI taxonomy): Bacteria > Pseudomonadati > Pseudomonadota > Gammaproteobacteria > Aeromonadales > Aeromonadaceae > Aeromonas > Aeromonas sp. S19(2024). Next base: position 198,234 of record NZ_JBGLQU010000006.1, on the reverse strand, counting down.
AGCCTGTATGGGCAGATTGTCGATGCCTGGCAATTCACCATAGCGGATGTGGGCCCGGCGGGGCTCGACCAAGGCAAGGGCGGCACGTTTTTGCTGACGCCCCCCGGCTACAGCGAGCCGATCCCGGCCGGCTATCTGCATGTTCCTTCCCCGAATTATCGCGTGGCGTTTGCCTTTCGCTCTGTGCCAGCGCCCGGCAAGTCGACGAACGATGCCTATCACTACTCCAAGCGCCTGCGCATGTACTCTCTCTCCGAGGCGAGCAATCCGCCGACCCAGCGCTTCGTCGATCCGGGCAACAAGCGCTACCCGACCCTGCCCTACTACGACGAGCGTCACTTCGCGGATCTGCATGCAGTGGCCAGCGTCGAACCCGTGCGCGAGCAGGACAAGGTGATGATGGGGATGCTCACCTCCCTTGGCATAGGTCGCGGCACCTCATTCAACCCGGATGAGAAAACCCGCAAGGCGATGCGCCAGGCGGCCATCGATGCCTGGTTCTACATGCAGCATTGGTATGACAATTTCCCGAAGGAGAAACGCTACTGGCCTGATCGGCACTACGCCTCCCTCTTGCAGAGCGATGACAACAAGACCTTCACCTTCACTTATGAGGATCGCATCGACCTCATCAATCGCGCCGCCGAGTACTTCTGGTGTACCTATATGCCCAAGGCGCTGAGCGATACCCCGGCCACCCAGTACCTGATGTGCCTCGCGGACAACAACGGCAAACTGCTGGAAGCCGGTCAGCTCTACAAGCTCACCATCCCGGCCAAGATGCCGGTCAAGCAGTTCTGGGCACTGACGGTCTACAACCGCGACACCATGTCCTTTATCTACAGCGAGAGCGGGCGCACCACCCTCTCCTCCTACGATCTCGACAAGATGGCCAAGAATCCGGACGGCAGCATCACCCTCTACGTGGGCCCGACCGCCCCGCCAGGCAAGGAAAACAACTGGATCCCGACCAGTGGCAAACGCCCGCTGCCGGCCATGCGTTTCTATGGCCCGACCGACGAATTAAACCACAAGACCTTCAAGCTGGCGGATTTCGAGCGCGCATAAACCATGAACAGGAGTGGAGCACTTATGAGAAAGCTATCCCTTGCGGCAGTGTTATGTATCGCAGCCATGCCTGCCATGGCACAAATCACTGATAAAATGGCACAAGATGCCTATATCTACGGCTATTCCATGGAGGAAGCCTACAAGTTCTTCTATGAAACGGCGATCAAGACCGGCACCCCGCTGAACCGCTTCCAGAACATTCGCCACCTGGCGGACGATACCGAACACCCGGGCATCAACAACGATACCCTGCACCTGCAAGGCTGGCTGGATCTCAGTGCGGAGCCGGTGATCATCAGCGTGCCGGACATGGACAAGGGCCGTTACTGGATCCTGCACACCATGGACATGGGCCATTACACCACCTCGATGATCGGCTCCCGCACCCACGGCACCAAGGGGGGTCACTTCATGTTTGCCTCCCGTAGCTGGAAAGGCGAGACGCCGGCCAGCGTCACCGAGGTGATCCGCATCGACTCCGACATCCTCAAAGTGATGGGCCGCATCATGGCCACCAGCAAGGACGACGAGAAGGTCGCCCTTGGCTACATGGATGACTGGAACGTGCGCACCCTGTCGGCCTATCTCGGCCAGCCTGGGCCCAAAGCCACCGAGCACCAGTGGCCGGATCCGGCGAGCACCAACTGGTTGCAGCGGGTCAACTTCGTGCTGTGTCAGGGGGACATGGGCACCGCCGACAAGCACTGGCTGGCGCAGTACAAGGAGACGGGCCTCGCGCCCTGCAACACCAAGCTGAGCGCGGCGCAAATGGCCGCGGCGAAGCAAGGCGAGAAACAGGGCTTGGCCTATCTCAACGCGCTCCTGCCCAAGATGACCAGCTCGGAAGGGCTGCTCGGCACCCGGGCTGAGCTTCAAAACCAGAAGCGCGATCTGTTCGCCGAAGGCACCCTGATCGGACAATGGGGACTACCGCCGGAAGAGTCCGTCTATCTACAGGCACTCAAGGGATCCGATGGCCAGAGCATCAACGGCGCCAACGGCAAGCAATACCGCATGCATTTCAAGGCGCCCGAGGTCAGCCAGTTCTGGTCCTTCACCGTCTACGGCACGGATAACAAGCTGATGGCCCATAACACCATCAACCGCCACAGCCGTGGGGATCGCACCCTCAAGCCGGGCCCGGATGGTATGTACACCATAGAGCTCAGTGCCAAGGGGGATGCCAGCAACCCGAACTGGCTGCCCATTCCGGAGAAGGATGCCTACATCATCATGCGGCTGTATGGGCCGAACAAAGCCATTCGCGAAGGCAAGTACCCGATGCCGGTGCTGGAAGTAGTGAAATAGCGGTGAAATAAGGCACATGGGCTCACCGCGCTGGCTGGCAGACAAAATCCGAGGGGGATGGCAAACTCAGGCAGCGTCTGAGCGGTACCAGGCAGAACAGCCAAAACAAAAAACGACCATCAGGTCGGTTTTTCTTATTGCGGATAAGGGCGGGATCCACGGCTCGACAACTCAGTGTCGACATGTCACACCAGCCTTGTCACGGAAAGATATTACACTGCCTTGATATTAAAAAACCTGCATAGCCACATAGTTAAATGGCACTTTGCGGTATCAATAACAGGTTTTATTTAATCAAGGCAGCATATTGAATCACCCAGTTATAGTGTCTCACCGTTGCTGGCGATGACCTGGCGATACCAGTCGAAGCTGCGCTTCTTGCTGCGCGCAAAGCTGCCGCTGCCGTCATCGTTTTTATCCACGTGGATAAAGCCGTAGCGCTTGCTGTATTCCCCTGTGGTGAAGGAGACGCAGTCGAGACATCCCCAGGGGGTGTAGCCCATGACATCCACCCCGTCCTCGACGATGGCAAGCTTCATCTGCTCGATATGGGCGCGCAAGTAAGCGATGCGATAATCGTCATCTATCTCCCCTCGCTCATCTTTCTGATCCCGCGCCCCGAAGCCGTTCTCGACGATAAACAGCGGCTTCTCGTAGCGGCCATAGAGCAGGTTCAGGGTGTAACGCAGCCCGACGGGGTCGATTTGCCAGCCCCACTCGGAGGCCTGCACATGGGGATTTGGCACACTGCCCTCGAAGCCCGACAAGGCGGTGCCCGTGCCGGCGCCGTGGGCCCGCACCGCGTTGCTCATGTAGTAGCTCAGCCCAATGTAATCGGCGCAGCCCGCCCGCAGCGTCTCCTCATCCCCCGCTTCCATGACAATCTCATAGCCCTTGCGTTGCCATTCCTTGCGGATATAGGCGGGGTAATGGCCGCGCATGTGAACGTCCCCGAACAGGAAGCGCTCGCGCATGGCGATTTCCGCATACATCACATCGTCCGGGTGGCAGGAGTAGGGGTAGAGGGGCACCATGGCCAGCATGCAGCCGATCTGCAAGCCCGGGTTGATCTCATGGCCCAGACTGACCACCTTGGCGCTCGCCACGAACTGATGGTGCAGCACCTGGTACATACACTCTTCCGGGTTCGGCTCCTGGTTGTAGATGACCCCGGAGCAGCAGTAGCCAAACAGCGGCACCTTCCAGTTGCGCTGGTTGTTGATCTCGTTGAAGGTCATCCAGTATTTGACCTTGTGCTGGTAGCGGCGCAGCACCACCTCGCTAAAGCGCACGAAGCAGTCCAGCACGGTGCGGCTCTTCCAGCCGCCGTATTGGGTCACCAGGTGGTTCGGCATCTCGAAGTGGGAGAGCGTGATGACGGGCTCGATGCCGTGGCGCAGCAGCTCGTCGAACATGTCGTCATAAAAACGCAGCCCCGCCTCGTTCGGCTCGGCCTCATCCCCCAGCGGGAAGATGCGAGACCAGGCGATGGAGGTGCGAAAACACTTGAAACCCATCTCGGCAAACAGTGCGATGTCGTCTCTGTAGCGGTGGTAGAAATCCACCGCCTCGTGGTTGGCGTAGCGATGACCGGCCTCAATCTTGTCGGTGATGACGCGCTCCACCCCGTGGGCGCCGCTGGTGAGCACATCGACGATGCTGAGCCCCTTGCCGCCCTGATCCCAGCCCCCTTCTACCTGGTGGGCGGCGACCGCCCCCCCCCACAGAAAGTCTTTCGGTAATGCGTTGTTCATGACTTGTCGCTCCTTATACGGCTTTGGATGTCAGCGGCTGGGGTTGGCTTATTTCGGCATCGGTCTGAAAGCCCGCCATCCAGGAGAAGATGACGCCCAGGGTAAAGGCCACGCCGATGGAGAGCAGGAAGCCCAGGAACTGCGCCATGTGGCCCTCTTTGAAGAACACCGGCAGCACGGCGATGCCGGGGATGCAGTAACTCCAGGAGACCGCGTTGAAGGCTCCCGCGACCGTACCACCGATGGCACCGGCCAGGCAGCCGCAGATGAGCGGGCGTTTGAAGCGCAGGGCCACCCCGTAGATGGCGGGTTCGGTGATGCCAAACAGGGCGGTCACGCCGGCCGAGAGGGTCACGCTTTTCAGCTCGGGATCCTTGGCCTTGAAGTAGACCCCGAACACGGCGCCGGCGATGCCGAACACGGCGGAGGCTTGCAGGCCGGTAAAGGTGTCATAGCCCAGAGTGGCGTAGTTGCCCACCGTCACCGGGGTGATGCCCCAGTGCACGCCGAGGGTCACCAGGGGTGTCCAGACAGCCCCCACCACGAAGCCGGCGATGGACGGGCTCAGGTGATAGAGGGTGTTGTAGATGCCACCGATGGCGCCGCCGATGAGGTTGCCGATGGGGCCGAAGGCCAGCAGGGTCAGGGGCACCATGATGGCGAGGCAGAACATGGGAGTGAAGAGGTTGCGCACCACCACCGGCAGGATCCGCTCGAAGAAGCGCTGCACATAGGACATGGCCCACACCATCAGGATGATGGGGATCACCGAGGCCGTGTAGCTCAGGTACTGCACCGGCAGACCGAGGAAGCTGAGCGGCGCGCTGTTAAGGGGAACCCCCACCAAGTTGACGATGGCCTCGTTGATGGCCGGGTTCTCCATCGCCGACTGCATCAGCGCTTGCACCTCCGGATCCGCGGAGTTTGCCAGGATGATTTTGTTCGCGGTCAGCATGTTCATGTAATCGGGCGACACCAAGGCGCAGGCGGCGATCACGGCGGTGAAGGGGTTCACGTTGAACTTCTTGGCCGCGGTGAAGGCGACCATCACCGGCAGGAAGGTAAAGCCGGTCCAGGAGACGAAGTTGAGGATGCGGAAGGTGCCGCTGGCGGAGTCCATCCAGCCGATGGCGGCGAAGAAGGAGATGAGCCCCTGCAACACGCCGCAGGCGGCCAGTGGGTAGAGGAAGGGGGCGAAGATGCTGGAGATGATGTCCATCAGGTGGTTGACCATACCCACCTTGGGGGCGTCGACCACGGCGTTTTCGTCGATCTGCACCCGTTTTTGCACTTCCCGATAGGCATCCCCGACGTGGTTGCCGATCACCACCTGCAGCTGACCGCTGGACTCGATGACGGTGATGACCCCTTGCACCCGTTTCAACACCTCCTTGTCGACCCGTCCCATCGCTTTTAGGACAAACCGCAGCCGGGTGGCACAGTGGGTGACGCTGATGACGTTGCTGTCACCACCAATCAACTCGACGATCTGTTTCGCCGAGTCCGCATAGTTAATTGCCATAATGATCCTTCCCTGCCATTTATTAATTAATATCGAAACAATTCAAATGTTGTGAATCGATGGTAGGGAAAGCATTCATCCTTGTCACGATATAACAAAATACCCGCTTTGTTACTTGTTACATAAAAGACACACCCTGTGACACCTCGGCACTTATCTTGTTTGCCAACTGGCGACCGATGGATTCTATGATATAAATCACCGGCACCTGGGTGGTAATATCATATTCATTGTCGACCACCAGCCTGGCCGCATGATATGAAATATTGAAATCCGCCATCTGGGCCAGGGTGGATTTATTATTGCTGGTAATAGTGATGAGCTTGCAGTGATGAAACAGGAACTGCTTCGCCAACTTGATTATCTCGGTGGTCTCCCCGGAGACCGAGAGCACGATCGCCACCGCCTGTTTGTACATGTCGGTGTTGACCGGGTAGTAGGGATCATCGATGTGGTTGCTGAACTTGCCGATGTTGGAGAAGAAGCGCGCCCCGTAGCGCCCCAGCGTGCCCGAGCTGCCCGCCCCCACGAAGATCACCCGCTCGGCCCCCGCGATCTGCTCGGCGGCGCTCGCGATCAAGGCGTCGAATTCGTCATTGTTGATGCTCTTGAAAAAAGAGAGGAACTCGTTGGCACCGTGTGGCAGCGATATTTCGCCGCGCTTCTCGGCATTCATTTTTAGATAGGCTTTGAATTCCGCATAACCGCTGCAATTCATCTTCTTGCAAAATCGCAATATGGTGGCGGTCGACACATCACAGGCTTCGGCCAATTCCCTGACCGTCATATAGATAACCGTCTGATGGTTCTTTATTACATAGTTATATACCTTGAACTCGAAGGCATTTAATGTTGAGACCAACTGATTATTAAACATGGTAATTCACCGAGCGCAACCGCGTCCTTATTCAGGATGATGTCACGCAGTGTAACAAAAGGAGTGACCCGGTCGAGGAAGGATAAATCCAAACGCTCGAACTGTGATTACTATCACAATCACGCCGGCAAGATTTTCGCGTATCTGCCCATGGCTTCGATGAGAGAAGGAATATTTAGGCTCTGTATGGAGCCTAAATTTTTAGCGAATGTCATTATGTCTATTAGTGGAACGCAATATCAGGTTATCGGTGAGCAACCCCTCCATGGGATCAGCAAGTCCCGCGATGCCAGCAGAGGGTGAGCGTATTTGTACGCTTCCCCCCAAGGCGCCTGAGCGCATGGTGCCGCGATCACGGTGCCGCCGTACGCCTCGAAATGGCTCATGAGGACGGCGTACTGTCGGTAGTCCAGCTCACTGTATTGCAGGAAGGGGTAGACGCCAGGGATTCCATCTTGTCGTCATTGCTGAACGCACCTTCCATCGCGACCCTGTTTGTGAAACCGGGCCGCGTGGCGATCCCTGCCGAGCAATTTGATGCCTATGAGATGGCAACGGATGAGCTGCCTGTCGACTAAGGGCTGCCCCGGGAGTACAAGTACAGAAATGTCCCCTATATCCCCAAGCTGAAGAGATAACGCCGTGACGGGAATAAGGGGGTGTATGGCTGGCTCAGAAAGCAAAAAACCGACCCTGAGGTCGGTTTTTCTAATTTGGTGCTGGGTCGGGATTGACTCGCACCATCCCTGGCGCTCGCCCTGCGGGCAGCCTTCGGCTGTCCAAGCGGGCTAGTCCACCCGCCTGTCGATACCGGGTAGAGACCAGATTGCCGGCTACCGGAAAAACAAAAGGCCCCGTCTTGCGACGGGGCCTTTTGTTTTATTTGGCGGTGAGGGAGGGATTCGAACCCTCGATACGTTGCCGTATACACACTTTCCAGGCGTGCTCCTTCAGCCACTCGGACACCTCACCAAATTTTTACTGCTTGAAGTGGTTTTCGGAGCACGCTGTGCGTGCATCTTGCCGACTTCGTCGGTGGGCAGCCTCTCGGATACCGCACCAAATTTTTGTCTGTGGTTTAACGTGTTCAGCCAACACGATGTTCGCTACGCCGTTGCGCTGGAACGGGGCGTAATTTAGGGGAAAGCCCCGCCGCCGTCAACGGCTTTTTAGCCGCAGCGAACCGTTCGCACATTAAACGCACAGTTCAGGTGCTGAAGTCAGTGAACGGATTCCGGTGCGACCTGGATTTCCGGCAGATTGAGGAAGCCAAGGCGTTCACATTCGGAAACCACTTCATGGGTGGCTGCCGTGGTGCTTTCAACGAACAGCAGGAACTGCTCGACGGTGAGACCCGCCTTGGTAAAGACGGTGTGACCCACAACGAGGCGTGGCAGGTTGTCATCGATGATGTCGAGGAACACCTTGAGGGACGGATATTGCATGTTGAGACGACCCAGTTCGGCCACCAGGGGCAGCAGCGATGAGGGGCGCACCTCCAGCTCGGATGAGAACAGCAGCCCTTCCTCTTCCACGAAGATCCGGCTCTCCTGGATGCCCTCGACGGACTGCAGGGAGACCATGTGGATGCCATGACACTGATCGCACACATAGTGCTCGATCCGGGCCTGTTGCAACCAACGCATTATCATTTCAGAGCTGGGGATATTCATCATTTTCACGACACGGTAGAGATCAAGGGGCGCAGTCTAAACCAATTTTCAGACAACCAAAAGCACACAGGCCGGATCCCCGTCGTCTCGCTTCTTTTTGACAGGCCCTGTGCCTATACTCAGCCATTCTCGTAGCGCACTCGCCTCCAAAGAGCCCGATGACCATCCAAGAAAAGTATCGCCTGCACCTCAAATCCCTCTCGGATGAACTGCTCGCCCTGCAAAAACCCATCCGCATCCTGGATGCCATCAAATGGCCCCGTCACCTGCAAAGCGACTTTCTGGCAAGTGGCGGCAAGGCACTGCCCGCCATCGACAGGCATTTCTATGAATCCCTCCCCCTGGGGTTCGATCCCCGCAACAAGTACCTTGAGCTCAAGGAGTTGAGGGACAGGATCCGCCGGCGCCTCGGCCCTCAGGACGATCTCGGCCGGATCCTGCAAGAGACGGTGGATCAGTACATGGTGGTCATCGAGATGCTGCGCCAGCGCGGGCAGCCTGACTTCCAGCGCTACAGTCAGCGGCTCTACGGCTCGGCAAGCGATCACCTGCGCGGGGATCGCAAGACCCTGAAGGAGCTGGGCGCCAGATTGTGCGACATCTTCTCCCTGCCCGGCGCCCGCCATCTGGTGCGCCCCTACCCCAAGGAGTTCGAGGGGGAAGCCGCGGTGGCGAGGTTGCAAGGCAAGCTGTCGAGCTACTTCAGCGACGGCACAGTCCAGGTCAAGCTCAGCGATGGCATCGTCTCCGATGCCGCCGCCGGGGGGGATTACATCAAGCTCAACTCCCACGCCCGTTTCTCGGAACTCGATCTGCAGGTGCTGGAGGTACACGAAGGCTGGGTTCACGTCGGCACCACCCTCAACGGCCGCCAGCAATCTTACGCCACCTGGCTCGGCGCCGGCTCGCCCCGCATCACCGCCTGTCAGGAGGGGTTGGCAGTACTCATCGAGACCCTCACGTTCAGCTCCTTCCCGGACAGGGCCAAGCGCATCTCGGATCGGGTCATGGCCATCGACATGGCGGAGCGTGGCGCCGATTTCATCGAGGTGTTCCGCCACTTCGTGGCCAAGGGGGCCAGCGAGCACGACGCCTACAAGATCACCCAGCGGGTGTTTCGCGGTGGCATGGTCGAGGGGGGCGCCTGCTTTACCAAGGATCTCTCCTATGTGAAAGGCTATGTGGAGACGGTGAACTTCATTCGCAGCGCCGTGCTGGAGGGAGTGCCGGAGATCCTGCCCATGCTGTTCGTCGGCAAGGTGACCCTGGACGACATCCCCGTGCTCTATCAGCACTATCTGGAGGGGCTCATCGACGCTCCTCGCTATCTCCCTCCCATGTTTCGCGACCTCACAGGGCTCTACGTCTGGTTCGGCTTCGCCTCCGGCATGTCCCTGGTGGACATAGGCCGGGTACAGCAGCATTTTCGCCAGCTCTTCCACCGCCTCCCGGCGGCCGACCCCATCATCGCCCCCGTCGACATCGAGATCGACTGACTCCCACTGACAAAGAGGGCGCCAGATGGGCGCCCTCTTTGGTGTCCAGGCTGCACGAGCCAGCCACGGGTTACTTGAAGGCCCGCCCTTCCAGATAGTGCTTGCGGCAGAGCGACACATAGCGATCGTTGCCGCCGATCTCCACCTGCTCACCGTCGCGCATCACCTGCCCCGCCTCGTTGACCCGCGAGTTCATGTGGGCCTTGTTGCCGCACCAGCAGATGCTTTTTAGCTCTTCGAACTTGTCCGCCAGACAGAGCAGGTGGTAGGAGCCGGGGAACAGTTCACCGCGAAAATCAGTCTTGAGACCATAGGCAATCACCGGAATGTCCTGCTCGTCGACGATGCGGGCGAGCTGGTAGACCTGCTCACGGGTCAGGAACTGCGCCTCGTCAACGATGAAGACATCGATGTGCCGCTTTGCGTGGCGCGCCTTGACCATCTCGAAGAGATCGCAGCTATCGCTGAACACCTCCACTTTCAGCTCAAGACCGACCCTGGCACTGATGACGCCGGCACCGAAGCGATCGTCGATGGCGGGCGTCATGGCCAGCGGATACATGCCACGCTCCAGATAGTTGAAGTGGGCCTGGATGAGCTGGGTCGATTTGCCTGAGTTCATGGTGGCAAATTTGTAGTGCAGTGAAGCCATGATGGGGTTCCGAAACGGGAGTGATGGGGCGCATGCTAACCAAAGCCCCTGCCAAAACCAAGGGGCCCGCAGGCCCCTTGTTCTCTTATGCGACAGCCACGGCGCTATACGCCCGGGCTTTGCGCAAATGGTAACCGGAGAAGATCAGGAACCAGAGCCCGCTCACGGTGAAACCGGCCAGCGCGGAGTGCATCAGCCCCATCACCAGGTAGCCGAGCGCAGCGCCAAAGGCGATGGCCAGGGCATAGGGCAGCTGGGTCATCACGTGATCAATGTGATGGCAACCGGCCCCGGTGGCAGACAGGATGCTGGTGCTGGAGATGGGGGAGCTGTGATCCCCGAACACGGACCCTGCCAGTACGGCGGCCAGCATGGGTAGCATCAGACTGATGTCGCTGGCGGCCGCCATGTCGCCGGCGAGCGGCAGCATGATGCCGAAGGTACCCCAGCTGGTGCCGGTGGCAAACGCCATGGCGCAGGAGAGCACAAAGACCACGGCGGGCAGCACTTCTACCGGCAGATTGCCATTGGCCAGGGAGGCCAGGTATTTGCCGGTTTCCACATCGCGCACCACGGCGCCGATGGTCCAGGCGAACAGCAGGATGTTGATGGCGGGCAGCATGGCCATGATCCCCTGTGGAGCCGCTTTCATCCAGTTGCTTGCCCCCAGCTTGAGGCGCATGGCCAGACCGATGGAGACCACCAGGCTGCACAGGGCGCCATAGACCAGGGAGGAGCCGACATTGGTGTTCTCGAAGGAGCCGAGCACGCTGAACGGCAGCCCCTTGTCTGCCAGCACCGCAGCCCCGGAGTCAATCATGAAATAGACGGTGGCCAGGGTCAGGGTCAGGATGGGCAGCACCATGTCAATCATGCCGCCATTGCTCTCCTCCGGGCTCTCCATGTCGAGACCGATAGGGCGCCCCTTGGACTCGTCCCACAGCTTGCCCTCCAGTGCCCACTGCTCATGCTGACGCATGGGGCCGATGTCGAGCTGGAAGGCGATCACCACCAGCACCATGATCAGGGTGAACACTGCATAGAGGTTCATGGGGATCATTTCGACGAAGGCGGAGATGGGGCTCTGGTCGGTCAGACCATGAGCCGCCATGATGCCGCCGACGAGGGCGATGATGTAGGCCCCCCAGGAGGAGATCGGCATCAGCACGCAGACCGGCGCGGCGGTGGAGTCCAGCAGATAGGCCAGCTTGGCGCGGGAGATCTGGAAGCGATCGGTCACCGGACGGCAGATGGCACCCACCGACAAGCTGTGGAAGAAGTCGTCGATGAAGAAGGCGAACACCATCAGACCGGTCAGGGACTTGGCACCCTTGCGGGTCTTGGCGCGGCGCTCCGCCCACTCGGCAAACGCCCGGGTCGCACCGGAGACGCTCATCAGACTGATGAGGCCGCCCAGCAGCAACATGAAGAGGATCATGTTGACGTTGTCACGATTGAGCGCACCGTCGACCCAGAAGATCTTGAGCACGGTATCGAGCATGTAATGCAGGGACGCAAGGGGAGAGAACTGGTTGAGCAGCAGGCTGCCTGCGACTATGCCCACCCCCAGCGACACCAGGACGCGGCGGGTGATGATCGCCAGCGCAACGGCCAGCAGGGGGGGAACGACGGACCAACCGGAGTCGGCGTAATGAACGATGTCCATGATCTCTTTGCACCTAAAGACAACAGGTGGAGATCTACCGAGAGGATCAAAGAAACAAAACCCATGGGGAGGGTATACTCCTCAGCCCCTTCAGGTAGCGCTCCATAGTGGATGACTATGGCAGTCCTGCACCTATTAGATGCAGAACCAGCAACCCGGTATGATGGCCTGGTCACTTCGGCGCCGACTCCTTTCATCGAGCATCGCAGGCATCACCCTCCGCTCGGTTACTCATAGGCAGCGCGCCTCTACTTAAAGGTATTCGCGGCACATTTTATCGAGCCGCCGGGTGATAGCAAGTTTTTTGATTAAATTTCAAGGTTTCTGTGGCACCCACATCTTCAAAGATAGTCAAATGGTTCATCAAAGACTCCGCTGGCGATATTTTCATCTGACATGAACCCATTCGAAGATGTTGGCCCGTCAAACGGATAAAAATATCCTTCATACCTATTTCAAGACTTAATTTATCAGCCTAATTAATTATTTTGGCAGGCTTGACTTGGTGCCAAATACCCCTATAAATTATCGAAAAACCAGTTTTTCCCTTAATATTTTGCTCGCGTGGTAGCCAATATGAACGAATTTCTGAAAGTGCTGTTGAATATCCGTAGCCTGCGTGCAGCTTGCCGCGATTTGACGCTGGAACAACTGGAAGAAGGCTTGGAAAAGCTCTCCGCCATCGTCGATGAACGTCGGCAAGATGAATCCGCCGAACGCCAGGCCCGTGAAGAACATCAAAAGAAAATTGCCGAATATGCCGAAATGCTGAAGGCCGCAGGGATCGATCCCGCCGAATTGGTCAACACCGTGGTGCCCGAGAATACCAAGGTCAGCAAACGTGCGCCCCGCCCCGCCAAATATCGTTATCTTGACAATGGCGTGGAAAAAACCTGGACCGGTCAGGGCCGCATGCCCTCGGTCATTGCCAAGGCCGTTGCCGAAGGCAAATCCGTGGAAGCCTTTGCTATCTGACAGCAATATCAGGCCCCTTTCCACAGCAATAAAAAAACCTCGCAAGGCGAGGTTTTTTTATTGCCGCTTCGAGCGGTTGTCAGCCTCTGTCAGCCGCCTTGACCCAGAGGATCTCCGGGGTGCCTGACGATACCAGCAAGTATCGGGCGATGGTGAAAAACCAGTCGCTCAGCCGGTTGAGATAGGGCAAAACAGCCGGATTCACCCGCTCTACGCGGCTCAACCCAAGCAGCAGGCGCTCGCAGCGACGGGTCAGGGTACGCACCACATGTGCCTGGGCCGCCGCCCGCGAACCGCTCGGCAAAATAAAATTGCGCAGCACCGGCAACCCGGCACTGTAGGCATCGATCTGTTGCTCGAGCCTGTTCGTCCAAGCCTCGTTCACCTGCCACAGCGCATCCGTTTGCGATTCACTGGAAAATGCCAGCTCCCCGCCCAGATCAAACAGCTCCTGCTGCAACAATATGAGATCGGCCAGGAGAGTCGTCTCCCCGGCGGGTATTTCAGCCATCAACAAGCCTATTTGGGAATTCAGCTCGTCGATGGCGCCATAGGTCTCGACACGTTTATCGTCTTTGGCCAGGGAAGTGCCATCGGCCAGTCGCGTGAGCCCCTTGTCCCCTTGCCTTGTATATATTCTCATTCTGACATCCTGTTAATAATGGGAATAATCATGGACTCGAGTCCATTGAGCTTTATCTCGTAGGCCAGTGCCAGAGACTGGCCCAGGGTACCGGCCGGAAAACCGCTTCGCGCCATCCATACCAGATAGGGCTCGGGAATATCGATGATGCGCCGCCCCTTGTATTTCCCGTAAGGCATCTTGCTGGCCAGCGTCAGCAAGATGCGCTCATCGCTGAGTCCATCCATATCAATCAATATTCAGGTATTTATGGGTCTGGATGGAGAGTCGCCAGTTACGGGCGATGCAGGTCGCCATGGCCAGCTCCGTGGCCCTGGCTTTCTGGCTGATGGGTTGCAGCGCAATCATCACATCGGGGCGCAGCCGGGCGGTGGCCAGCAAGGCATCCAGCTCCTCGATATGGTGCTCGGTGGCCACCGGGTGCTTGATCTCGTTGGCCCGCTCCAGTGCAGAGACCAGCACCGGCAACCCACCCTTCATGCCGATCTTGGGGGAAACAGTCACCCAGGTCTGCTCATGGGTCAGCACCTCGCTGGTCCCGCTGGTTTCGATCTGCACCTGATAACCCGATGCCACCAGGGCCGAAGAGAGCTCGCGCAAGTCGTAGAGGCAGGGCTCACCACCGGTCAACACCACGTGACGGGCCCGGTAACCGAGCCGGGTAAAGCTGGCCAGGATATCTTCCGTGCTCATCTTGCTCCAGCCGTCGGACTCATTGGAACGATCGAGCACCTCGCCAGGGGCCACCTCACGCTCGGGGTCCACCACCCAGGTGTGGCGGGTATCGCACCAGGGGCAGCCCACCGGGCAGCCCTGAAGGCGAACGAAGATGGCGGGCAGGCCGGTAAATACCCCCTCCCCTTGGATGGTCTGGAAGATCTCGTTGATTGGGTAGTGCATCTTGGTCACGACTTGCTGCAAAAGGGGCGGATTATACCCCAAACCCGGGCTAGGCACAGGCTCAGGATCCGCTTTTCTCGCCCAGTCCGCTCTTCTCGTAAAGTCTGGCACGGATGCCGGTCTTGTCAGCCAGATAGTGATCCAGGCCACGGCGACGCAGCTCGCAGGCCGGACAGGCCCCGCAACCATCTCCTTGGACACCGTTGTAGCAAGTGAGCGTCTGGTGACGTACGGTATCGAGGTGACCGTAATGATCCGCCAGCGCCCAGGTTTCGGCCTTGTCGAGCCACATCAGGGGGGTTTCGAAGCGGATGGGGCGATCCAGCCCCAGGGAGACCGCCTGATTGAGCGCCTTGACGAAGTCGTCGCGGCAATCGGGATAGCCCGAAAAGTCGGTCTCGCACACCCCGGTGATCACCGCTTCGGCACCCACCTGATAGGCATAGATGGCCGCCAGAGTCAGGAACAGGATGTTGCGTCCCGGCACGAAGGTGTTGGGCAGGCCGTTCTCCTGAAGCTCGAAGCTCACCGGTATGTCGTCCCGGGTCAACGCAGAGATGGCCAGCTCCCCGAGCATGGTCACATCCATTACCTTGTGGGCGGCGATCCCGAGCGCCGTCGCCAGATGGCGGGCGGTGTCAATCTCCGCCCGGTGGCGCTGGCCATAATCGAAGGTGATGGCATGCACTTCGTCATAGCGGGCCTGTGCCTGCACCAGACAGGTGGTGCTGTCCTGCCCGCCACTGAAGACCACGACGGCTTTTTTCATGTTTTCACTCCTCTGGGCAACTCAACGGCGGCGGCCTTGTGCAAAGTCATGCCACTGCCGGTTCAAATGGGTAAACAGGGTCATCAGCGGGGCGAAGCGCTCAGGCTCTCCTTCCCACCGGGACAACAGATGGTAGCCCGCCTCCAGGGTGGACAGTGCCTCCTCAAAGGGCTTCTTGCGAATGGAATATTGTCCGGCAATGGCGCCGAGGGTGATCCGCGGCAACCCGAGCAGTGCAGGCGAGCTGTGCAACATGCGATAGGCTTTGCGCCAGGTACCATCGAGGAGGATGAAGTGGGCTCGCACGGTGCGTCCACGCCTCAGGAGATGCTCCCTTGCCTCTATCAGGGTCAGGGCCTCCTCATCGGGCCACAGCACGTAGCACTGGACAGCGGGGTCAGCAAGCAGGGTATTGAGCCCTTCATCGTCGGAAAAGTCCTCCCCCACATGGATGCGCACATCGGTCAGGGACGCAGCCAGCAACGCAGCCGTCCCCTTGGGGTGACCTACTTCGGCAGGGTGTTGCAGAATATGGAGTGCAGCCAGGTTCGGCACCCGCTGAATATAATCGCACAGGCACGCTTTGAGGGCCCGGGTACAGCGTGTACAGTATCGGCTCTCTTTGTCGTTGGGCTGCTTCATGTTGTCAGGAAAATCGGGTCTGCTCTGGGTCATCGCGCTTTCGCTCGTCACTGCCTTGCTCTTTTTCACCGTGCCAAATCATCAGCTCGCCTTCGATCGCGACCTGATCGCCCAGGGCGAAGGGTGGCGCATCATAACAGGCAATCTGGCACACACCAATGGATGGCATTTGCTGCTCAACCTGAGCGGTCTGGCCGTGCTCTACAGCCTGTTTCAGGAGTACCTGACGGGATGGCGCCTGCCCGTGCTGCTGCTGCTGCTGGGAACGGCGGTCGGACTCGGCATCTGGTGGGGCTGCCCGCAAACCCAATGGTACATGGGACTCTCCGGCCTGCTGCACGGCTTGTTCGTATGGGGTGCCATGCAGGACATCCGCTTTCGCCGTCACTCCGGCTGGCTGATGCTAGCGGGCGTCGCCATCAAGCTCGGTGTGGACTTTTACAGTGCCGGCGAGAGCCCTGTCTCCGCCTTGATCGGTGCCAGGGTACACATCGAGTCACACTTCATCGGTGCACTCGCCGGCCTGCTGCTCGGTTTCTTCCCCATTCGTCTGGACGCCCAGGCCGTCCACTCCTGAGCTCCCCATAGGCAAGGCAAGCTCACGGCCAAAATGCAGCAGGCCGGATCTGGGATCCGGCCTGCGCTCATTCGCCCATTACGCCGTTACCGGCAAAGCTCGGCATTGATCGCCCCAAGCACGGCGGCGGGATCCGAGGACTGGGTGATGGGACGCCCGATCACCAGATAATCCGCCCCCGCCTCCACCGCTGCCAGCGGCGTCATGACGCGGCGCTGATCACCGGCAGCCGATCCGCTCGGACGAATGCCCGGCGTCACCAGCTTGAATTCGGCTCCCAGCAGCCCCTTCAGCACACTCGCCTCTTCCGCGGAGCAGACCACACCATCCAGCCCGGCCGTCTTGGCAAGGGTGGCCAGGCGGATCACCTGTTCTGCCGGCGTCACATCCAGACCCAGGGGCGCCATGTCGGACTGCTCCATGCTGGTCAGCACGGTTACCCCGATGAGCAGGGGCGCCTTGTCGCCGTATGGCAGCAACGCCTCTCTGGCGGCACGCATCATGCGTTCGCCACCGCTGGCATGGACATTCACCATCCAGACGCCCAGCTCCGCACTGGCCGCCACCGCCTTGGCGACGGTGTTGGGAATGTCGTGAAATTTCAGATCCAGGAAGACGTCGAACCCCTTGGCCACCAGTTGACGAACGAACTGGGGACCAAACAGGGTAAACATCTCCTTGCCTACCTTGAGGCGGCACTGGGCCGGTGAGATCTGCTCAATGAAGGCAAAGGCGTCGGCTTCGTGCTGATAATCCAGCGCGACCAGTACTTTGGGGTCTTGCATGTCACTTCCTATGGATTGTTATGCCACAGCCAGGCACAGCAGAGCCGGGGCCCGGTTGCACGCTGGCATCTGAAATTCTTGGGTATCCGTGCTCGCCCGGGCGCGCTGGCCTCGCTGGCGTTTACTCTCCATCCAGCCCTCGGATCGGCTTGATGGTGCCCCACTGCCGGCAGGAAGGGCATTGCCAGAACAGCGAATGGGTGGCAAAGCCGCACTGGCGGCACTTGTGGGTCGACTTGATCTTGATCTGCTCACCGACCAACTGTTGCAGCAGCTCCAGGCTCTCCTTGGCAGGCCCCTCCTCGGCACTGGCCAACTGGAAACCGACCAGCTGATAAAACCCCTTCATGGAGGGGTGGCGACGCAGTTGGCGCAGCACCAGCGCACGGGCCTGACTCAACCCATCGCGGGCCTCCACCAGATTGGCCAGCGCCAGGGTCACGCTGACCCCCGCATGATCCTCTACCGCTTTTTCAAGCAGCGGGATCAGCTCCTGGCTGCGACCAAGCTGGCGATAGCATTCGAGCAGTTTTGGCATGGCTTCGGAGGCAAAGTCGATGTCCTGCTCGAACACCCGCAGGAGCTCCTTGGCCGCATCCTCGAACCTGCCCTCCTCCATCGCCAGATCGGCCAGCCGCAGGCTGGCGCGGGCACAGGCCGGGTGGGCACCGAGCGCACGCTTGAGCTTGGCGATGCCCGCAGGCTTGTCGCCATCGCGCAAGGCACTCTCCGCCTGTTCGCAATAGAAGTGGGAAATGGGCTCGGCCAGTTTCTTGCCCTGGAATTTCTGCAGACGCACCGCCACGGCGATGGCATTGTCCCAGTCACGCAACTGCTGATGAATGATCAGGAGCTGTGCCAGAGCCGTCTCTTCGAAATCGCTGTCATCACACAGCTCTTTCCAGAGTGCTTCGGCCCGATCGAGCAATCCGGCAGCCAGAAAGTCACGGGCCAGCTCCTGCAAGGCAAGCTGACGCTGCTCACGGGTCAGCTGACGGGCGACCAGGTTCTGGTGGATCTTGATGGCGCGATCGACCTCGCCCCGTTGACGGAACAGGTTGCCGAGGGAGAGGTGGGTTTCGATGGTTTCGCTGTCGACTTCCAGCAGCTGGATAAAGAGATCCACCGCCTTGTCCGACTCGTCAGAGAGCAAATAGTTGAGGCCCGCCACGTACTGGCGGGAAAACTGGTTACTCTGTTGCTGGGTGTCCTGGCGAACACTCCTGCGGCCCATGTACCAGCCATAACCGGCGGCGATGGGCAACAGCAGGAAAAGCAGTTCAAGCATCGAGGGACATTATTCCTTGGTTGTCGACCGGGCAAGCTCCAACTCGCGAGATTGACGACGCATGGTTCGGTTCAGGGTGCGATTTTGCAGTTTGAGACGCAGGAACAGCAGACCAAATACCAGCCAGCCCAGCAGAAAACCGCCGGCGAAGAAGAACCCCAGCAACATGGAGAGCGAGAACTCCCCCTGGGCGATCAAGTAGTTGAACTGCACCAGCTGACCATTTTGAGAACCGATGGCAAGGGTCAGGACAAACACCAGCACCAGTGGAATGAGGGCCAAGATACGCTTCATGGGAGCTCCCTGTCTGTAGCGAATGAGTGACTGATTATCCTTAAAATCACAGGCAGACTCTAGCGCGAATGGGAAAAGAGTGTGAGAAACCCGACAACGGGCAGACTCCAGAACATAAAAATGAAAAAGGCATACTCAGGTATGCCGTTTTCTGCATTATTCGATGATGTTGACGCGTTCGCGCAACTCTTTGCCAGGTTTGAAGTGCGGGACATATTTCCCGGTCAGTTCAACCTTGTCCCCGGTCTTGGGGTTGCGACCCACGCGGGGCGCACGATAGTGCAGCGAGAAACTGCCAAATCCTCGGATTTCAATCCGGTCGCCGTTTTGCAAGGTCGATGCCATCTGCTCAAGGATCTCCTTGATAGCGGCTTCGACATCCTTGGCCGGCATATGCATGCGGCTGGCTGCCAGTTGTTCGATGAGATCTGATTTGGTCATAAGGTTAAATCTCCTTCCCCGATCACATGCAATAATCATTTTGCCAAGATAAAAAAGGGCGGCGCAATGCCGCCCTTTTCTTGCATCAAGGATTACTCACCCTTGGCGGCTTTGAACGCTTCCATCATGGCATTGCTGAACACAACTTCTTCTTGTTGGTTCAGGCTGTCGATGGCAACACGCTCATCAGCCTCGTCCTTGGCACGGACAGACAGGCTTACGGTACGGTTCTTGCGATCAACGCCCATGAATTTGGCTTCAACTTCGTCACCAACAGACAGCACCAGAGTGGCGTCTTCTACGCGGTCACGAGCAGCGTCGGAGGCACGCAGGTAGCCTTCTACGCCGTCAGCCAGTTCGATCACGGCACCCTTGGCATCAACCTCGGTAACCTTGCCCTTCACAATAGCACCTTTCTTGTTGTCAGACAGGTACTTATTGAACGGGTCTTCTTCGATCTGCTTGACGCCCAGGGAGATGCGCTCACGCTCCGGGTCCACTTGCAGAACAACGGCTTCGATCTCGTCGCCCTTCTTGAATTCACGCACGGCTTCTTCGCCCTGGTTGTTCCAGGAGATGTCAGACAGGTGAACCAGGCCGTCGATGCCGCCATCCAGACCGATGAAGATACCGAAGTCAGTGATGGACTTGATCTTGCCGGAAACACGGTCGCCCTTGGCGTGAGTTTCGGCAAACAGCTGCCACGGGTTGGATTTGCACTGCTTCAGACCCAGGGAGATACGACGACGCTCTTCGTCGATGTCCAGAACCATCACGTCAACCACGTCGCCAACGTTGACAACCTTGGACGGGTGGATGTTCTTGTTGGTCCAATCCATCTCGGATACGTGTACCAGGCCTTCAACGCCTTCTTCGATTTCAACGAAGCAGCCGTAGTCGGTCAGGTTGGTCACGCGGCCAGACAGACGGGTGGTCTCCGGGTAACGCTTGGCGATAGCAACCCAGGGATCTTCGCCCAGCTGCTTCAGGCCCAGGGATACACGGGTACGCTCGCGGTCGAACTTCAGAACCTTGACAGCGATCTCGTCGCCAACGTTGACGATTTCGGAAGGATGCTTAACGCGCTTCCACGCCATGTCGGTGATGTGCAGCAGGCCGTCAACACCGCCCAGATCTACGAATGCACCGTAGTCGGTCAGGTTCTTGACGATACCCTTAACTTCTTGACCTTCTTGCAGGTTGGCCAGCAGGCTTTCACGCTCGGAGGTGTTCTCGGTCTCGATCACGGCACGACGGGAAACCACAACGTTGTTGCGCTTCTGGTCCAGCTTGATGACTTTGAACTCGAGTTCTTTGTTTTCCAGGTGAGCGGTGTCACGGATCGGACGCACGTCAACCAGAGAACCCGGCAGGAAGGCACGGATGCCGTTCAGCTCAACGGTGAAACCACCCTTGACCTTGCCGTTGATGATACCGATAACGGTAGCTTGCTCTTCGTAAGCTTTTTCAAGCTGCAGCCAGGCTTCGTGGCGCTTGGCTTTTTCGCGGGACAGCTTGGTTTCGCCGAAACCATCTTCGATAGAGTCCAGAGCCACGTCAACGGAGTCACCTACGTTGATTTCCAGCTCGCCCATGGCGTTCTTGAATTCTTCAGCCGGGATAGCAGACTCGGATTTCAGACCGGCATCAACCAGTACGAAACCGTTCTCGATAGCAACGACAGTGCCCTTGACGATGGAACCTTGACGGGTTTCAACGGCGTTCAGGGACTCTTCAAAGAGTTGAGCAAAAGATTCGATCATTGTTTATGTCACAAATGAAACATCCACTTGCAATCCGGCACAAGCGGGGTTGTTTTAAATTATCTGCGCCATCCTTGGTGCAGACGACTGACATCAGTTTGCGCTGACATCACCAAGTTGTTGCTCTGCATAGGCAAGCACCGTTGCCAGCACTTCATCTATGGTCATGGACGTTGAGTCTACAACAAGAGCATCTTCCGCGGGTTTCAGAGGAGCGACGGCGCGATTTCTGTCGCGATCGTCACGTTCCCGAATCTCGGTTAAAAGACGCTCAAAGTTAACATCAAAGCCCTTATCTTGCAACTGCTTATAGCGACGCTGGGCCCGCTCCTCGGCGCTGGCGTCGAGGAAAATCTTCACATCCGCCTCGGGGAAAACCACTGTACCCATGTCGCGACCGTCGGCGATGAGACCGGGGGCTTGGCGAAATGCTCGCTGGCGACGCAGCAGGGCTTCACGTACCCGGGGAAACGCCGCGATTTTGCTGGCCGCGTTGCCCACTTCTTCAGTACGAATGGTGCGGGAAACATCCTCCCCTTCGAGGATCACCTTGACCAGCTCCCCTTCCACCTGGAATTGCACATCCAGATTGGCGGCCAGGGGAACCAATGCGGCTTCGGAATCGAGCTCCACATCGTGATGCAGGGCTGCCAGGGAGAGCACCCGGTAGATGGCACCGGAATCGAGCAGGTGCCAGCCCAGTTTTTCAGCCAGCAACTGGCACAAGGTGCCTTTTCCTGCTCCACTTGGGCCATCAATAGTCATCACGGGGGCCATCTGAGCCATAACGTTTCTCCTGCGCACTCGGCATCTTGACTGGTTGCACACATCCCTGTCGGGATGGGTTAATGGGCGCCGATTATACCCGAATGCGCCGTCGCTGGCAGTTGTCAGGGCACACAATTGCGCAAAAGTCGTCGTGATTGCACCTATTCTGACCAATCGGGTTAACCCACTTCTCACGCAAGGTTTTGTTCTTATGGTTGTTCCGGACAATGCGCGCTAAACTGGCCGCCCTTTTTTAAGCAGCTGTAGTCAGGAGCAACCATATGAGCAGCGTTACCCTCGTGGCCAAATCCAAGTTGCCGACCCCCTGGGGCACTTTCACGCTGGTTGGTTTTCAGGAAACCGGCACGGGCAAGGATCATGCCGCGCTGGTGATGGGCGATATCGCAGACGGCGAACCCGTGCTGGGACGCATTCATTCCGAGTGTCTGACCGGGGATGCCCTGTTCAGTCTGCGTTGTGACTGCGGCTTCCAATTGCAGGCCGCGCTGGAAAACATCGCCAAGGCGGGCCGCGGCGTCCTGCTGTATGTCCGTCAGGAAGGGCGAGGCATCGGCTTGCTCAACAAGATCCGGGCCTATCATCTGCAGGATCAGGGGGCCGATACCGTGGAGGCCAACGTGGCGCTTGGCTTTGCCGCCGACATGCGCGACTACACCATCTGTGCCGACATGCTCAAGGCGCTCGAGGTCAAGTCCCTGCGCCTGATGACCAACAACCCGCGCAAGTTGAAGGCGATGGAATCCTTTGGCATCCCGGTGGCGGAGCGCGTGCCCCTTCAGGAAGGTCGCAATCCCCACAACGAGTTTTATCTCTCCACCAAGGCAAACAAGCTGGATCACCTGTTCAAGAAATAAGGCTGCATCCACCTTGTCAGCATACGCCTCCAGATTGGAGGCGTTTTTATTGGTGATACCACTCAATCATTCAGTATTTGTAGCGCAATGGTGAGAAATATCCCTTTGTGACAGCAAAAAATCCCGCAATGCCCGGTTCGCCATGGAGAGCGGATCCCCCTGTCGCCAGGCTACGCAGAGATCCAGGAAGATGGGGGGTGAAAAAGGGATGCCGGTGAGGGCCGGCTCCTCTTCCAGCGCCATGCGCAGGAAGGTGGTCACGGCGAATCCCTGACGCACCACCGCCTTGAGCAGCGGGATGAGATTGCTTTCGAACGCGATGTCAGGCTCTACCCCCAACCCCTGCGCCAACACCTCCATATGTTCCCTGTGGTAGAAGCCTCGCCGGAACATGGCGAGCTCCTGGCCGAAGAACTGTGGCAGCGAGACCGACTCAGCGCCGCGCAGCGGGTGCTCCTCCCCCACCACCATCAGCATCTCTTCCCGCAGCAGTTGCGCCCCCTCGAGGGCCGGTGGCAGATCGCTGGTGATGAGGATGGCGAGATCCAGACTGCCATCCACCATGCGGCTGAGCAGCTCCCGGGTGCCCGCCTCCTCCACCCGGATCTTCAAGCCGGGGTAGCGATGCTTGAACGCCATCAGGATTGGCGGGAAGTAATAGGATCCCATCATGTAGGGGATGCCGATGCGCACCTCCCCCCGTTCCAGCCCCTTGAGCTCGGCCATCTCGGCCTCGGCCTGGTGCATCTGGCGCAGCAGCCGTTCGGCGTGGCGGCAAAGGACCTCTCCCTCCGGGGTGAGGCGCACGCTGCGGTCCTGCCGGTCAAACAGCCGCAGATCGAGCTGCTGCTCCAGCTTGGCGATGGCCATGCTGACGGCAGGCTGGGCCACGTTCAGCCCCTGGGCCGCCCTGGTGAAGGAGCCGGCATCGCGCACCGCCAGCAGGTATCCGAGCTGTTTCAGGTCCATATCAATTTCATTTATCAGGGTGATAACTTAAATATATTATATTTATACGTTTCGTCGCACTACCCTGCACAAAAGTCGTCGGGACAACTCCATATGATCGAAGTAGGCAGTCGCGAATGGATACGCGCCACCCTGGCCCTCAGCCTGGGCTCCTTCCTGGTATTCCTCAATCTCTACCAGACCCATCCCCTGCTGCCGCTCCTGGCAGAGGTTTTCTCGGTCAGCGCCTTGTCCGCCAGCTGGACGCTGGCAGGCTGTACCGCAGGGCTGGCAGGCTCCCTGCTCGTCTGTGCCCGTCTGGCTGATCGGTTCGGACGGCGGCGGATCATGCTGTGGACCCTGGCGGCCGCCATCCTGCTCTCCCTGTGCATCCCCTGGGTCACCCACTTTGATGTGCTGGTGAGCCTGCGCATCCTGCAAGGCGTCCTGCTGGCAGGGCTGCCCGCCACCGCCATTGCCTACATGGGGGAAGAGTTCAGCAAACGTGCCCTGATCGTAGCCGTCGGCGTCTATATCGCGGCCAACTCCCTGGGGGGCATCGCGGGCCGGGTGGTCGGCGGTCTGCTGGCTGGCTGGTTTGGTGACTGGCAGCACACCTTCCTCGGCATCGGGATCATCAGCCTCGCCCTGCTGCCACTGGTTATCTGGCTGCTGCCCGCCCAGCGCTGCTTCGTGGCCGTGGAGGCAGCGCCTGGGCAACTGCGCCGCGCCATCCAGAGCCACCTTGGCAACCCCTTGCTGGTGGGGGCCTATCTCATCGGCGGCCTCAACTTCATGGTCTTCCTGAACCAGTACAGCTATCTCACCTTCCTGCTGGCCAAGGCCCCCTTCTCCCTGCCGACCCAGTGGCTCGGCATGCTGTTTCTGACCTACCTCACCGGCACCGTCGCCTCTTCACTGAGCGGCCGCGGGGCCCATCGCTGGGGAGCACAACGTCTGCTGCTGGCGGGAATAACCTTGATGGCACTCGGCAGCCTGGCCCTGTTGCAGGGGAGCCTTGTCGCCATCATCGGGGGATTGCTTGTCTCGAGCTTCGGCTTCTTCCTGGCCCACGCCTGTGCCAGCGCCTGGGTCGGCCAGCACGTGGAGCACAACCGGGCGCTCGCCTCGTCGCTCTATCTGGTGGGGTATTACCTGGGGGCCAGTCTGGGCGGGCTTTATCTGCATCCCTTCTGGGAGCAAGGGGGGCTATGGGGTCTGGTGCTCGGCATCGAGCTGGTGTTGATGATCACCGCCGGGTTGAGCCTCTGGCTCGGTCACTTGAAAGGACGTGTGGCGCCCGCTTGTGCGTTGACGCCACAGGATCAGGCTCCCGTCAACGGGCCCTTCCCTCACAGACCGTCATAATAGTCCGCCGGTACCGGCACCACGGCGCCGGTGCAGAGCTCTTCGTCGATCACCTCCTCAAGCGGGCGCAGATGAAACTTGATCTGCCCAGAGGGCAGCATCAATCCTATATCCGGATTGCGTCCGTCATCGATGTTGCCGGTCTTGAAGGGGACATCCGGATGCCTCGTCACCAAGGTCGTGAGCGAGGGCACCACCAGCTCGATATGTTCGAGCCCGGCCTGATGGCTTCGACCCGCCTTGGGGGCGGCCAGTTCGATGCAGGGGACGGTCACCTGCTCCCAGCAGACAGGCTGGTGCAAGCGATAGGTGGCGATGGGACGACCGCCTATCATCCCCTCCACCAGCAAGACTCCGTGGGCGGCCAGCACCGCTTTCAACTCCAGATATTCCGGCAGGGTGGCGGCGCGGTAGCAGAGGTGATCCACCACGGGGGAGTCCTTGACTCCCATGACGGCATGCATTTCCGTGAGCAGTTGGCAAACAAATGGGGCCATGGGCCCCAGTGTGGAATCCAGTGGATGTGACATGATCACCATTTCTTCTTAGGTTGGAACAGGACGTCCAGTTCGTCCGTCTCTTTGTCCTTGATGTTTTGCAGCTCCTTCTCGCTGTGCTGCTGCAGGTGTTCTTCCAGCTGGCGCATCCCCTGACGCATGTCCTCTTCCCGCGCCAGCAGGTAGGGATCCTTGTCGGTGACATTGGCCAGCGCCCCCAGTCCCTTGGTGTAGAGCTGGCGGCAGGTGCCGTACTGCCCCTGGATCTGGGCATCCATGGCCCGCTTGAGCAGGTTGGCGATGTTGATCTTGAGCTGCATCAGCTCGAGGCGGCGATCCTCCTGGGCAAAGCCCTGAGGATCTATCTTGCCCTTGTTGTGCTCGACCCGCAGCACGGCCCGCATCTTCTTGGCCAGTTGCAGCATCTGGATGGCCTGGCGGTCGGACTCCGGCGTCTTGAAATGCCCCTCGTCCTGGCTGCTGTAGTTCTCCTGCACGTTCTTGATCTGGAGCTGGACGTCGGCGATGCGCTGCTTGACCTGCGCATTGGGCATCACCAGCGCGATGGCGCGGTAGGCATCCAGGATCCGGTGTTGCAACAGCAGCACCATGTTTTTGGAAAAGGGCACCAGGTTGACGTTCAGCAACACCTCTTCGGTCTCGTCTGCCACCGCCTTGTGACGGGCAATGGCCTGGCGCTTGTCCGATTCGGCCTTCTGCTTGTATTGCTGCACCACGTTATAGGCGATGACCAGAAACAGGAGTGCGCCGATTGACAGCAATATCAGGGTTAAAATCATAGGGTGTTCACACTCCAGTCCCAATCCAATTGCGAGATCCTACAACAGCTTAGCCTCATAGGGTAGCGCCCAGATCCCGTATTGCCTCACAAGAACGCTCGCAGGCGGTGACCGCATCCGGTGCGTCTTGCTCCATATCGCCCGCCGCCCCCATTACTTGAGGCAAAAACCCTTCGACTGCAGGAATCCCAGCATGAAGGGCCTCGCCTCCTTGCCCAGGATCCCCCTGATCTGCCCGCTCCAGGTCTGATCCTTGTTGTTGCTGCTGCGGGCCTGGTAGTAGTCGTGGATCTGCCCGTCGTACCTGGCCAGCAGGGCGCGGTCCAGGGTGGCAGGATAGCGGTTCTCGTGCACCATCAGCGCCCGGGGCAGCCGCGGTTTTTGCTCCGGCCGCTGGGCGGGATGACCCAGGCAGAGGCCAAACAGCGGGATCACCTGATGGGGCAGACCCAGCACCTCGCTCACCTCGGCCGGATTGTTGCGAATGCCGCCGATATAGACCCCGCCCAGCCCAAGTGACTGGGCCGCCAGCAAGGCATTTTGCGCCATCAGGGCGCCGTCGATGGCCCCGATCATGAGCTGCTCCACAAAGCCGGTGCGGGCCTCCGGCACTATCTGGCTATGACGATGGTAGTCGGCACAAAACACCAGAAACTCCGCCGCTTCGACCACATAGGCCTGATGACCGGCCAGCTCCGCCAGGGTGGCCCGCAGCCCCTTGTCGGTGACCCGGATGATGCTGTTGGCCTGGAGGAAGCTGGAGCTCGCGGCGCTCTGGGCGGCGCTCAGGATCTGATCCAGCTGCTCTGCGCTGACGGGCTCTGGGGTGAACTGGCGAATGGAGCGATGGGAAAGAATGAGATCGATGGTCGGGTTCATGGTACCTCCGGGATGAAGGTCACACTCTACCCAAAAAAAGCGGGGGGCCCAAGGCCCCCCGTCACCCTCAAGGGGCAGGATAGACATAGGGGGCCTGCAACCCAAGCGGGAACCCCAGCGCCCAGTAGATCACCAGGAAGCCCGTCCAGCTCACCAGGAAGGCCAGGGAGTAAGGCAACATCATGGAGACCAGGGTGCCGATGCCTGTGCTCTTCACATACTGTTGGCAATAGACCACCACCAGGGGGAAGAAGACCATCAGCGGGGTGATGATGTTGGAGGCGGAATCCCCCACCCGATACGCGGCCTGAGTCAGCTCAGGCGAAATCCCCACCGCCATCAGCATGGGCACCAGGATGGGGCTGATGAGGGCCCACTTGGCGGAGGCCGAGCCCACCACCAGGTTGACGGTGGCCGTCAGCAGTATGATGCCGACGATGGTCACCTCTCCCGGCAACGCCAGGGCGTGAAGCACCTCGGCACCGGAGAGCGCCAGCAGGGTACCGAGGTTGGAATCCCCGAACGCCTTGATGAAGAGGGCGCAGAAGAAGGCCATCACCATGTAGGAGCCCATCTTGTTCATGGTGGCCGACATGGCGTCGATCACATCCTTGCCGCTCTTGAAGCTGCCGGCGACAAAGCCATAGACGATCCCGGGCAGGATGAAGAGCAGGAAAATGAGGGGCACGATGGACTTCATCACCGGCGCGGCGAAGGTGGTGAGGGAACCGTCCGGTGCCCTCATCGGCGAGTCGCCGGGGGCCAGCGCCAGCCCCAGCAGCACCACGGCCGCCAGCATGGCGAACCCGGCCCAGTTGAAGGCTCGGCTTTCCTGAGCGCTGTAACGACCCATCTCGTCGGCGCTCTCCAGATCCTCGTTGAGAGGCACCTGCTTGAGGCGCGGTTCGACAATCTTCTCGGTGACAAACCAGCCCACGCAGATGATCAGCAAGGAAGAAGCGCCAGTGAAGATGATATTGCACAGGGTGTTGACCATGTAGTCAGGGTCGAACAACTGGGCTGCAGACTGGGTGAAACCCTGAAGCAGAGCATCCCCGCCGGAGGGCAGGAAGTTGGCGGCAAACCCGCCGGAAACCCCGGCAAAGGCTGCGGCAATCCCCGCCAGCGGGTGGCGACCCGCCGCATGGAAGATGATGCCGCCAATGGGGATCACCAGCACATAGCCCGCATCGGCGGCGGTATGGCTGACGATGGCCACCAGGATCAGCATGGGGGTCAGAAAGCGCGCCGGCGTCACCTTGAGCAGCTTCTTGAGCCCGGTGTTGATGAAACCGGACTGTTCAGCCACCCCGACCCCCAGCATGGCCACCAGCACGATGCCAAGGGGAGCAAACCCGGTGAACGTGGTGACCATGCTGGCGAGAAAGTCCGCCAGCCCTGCCCCGGTCAACAGGTTGTTGATGACCACGGCCTCTCCGGTGCGGGGATTGACCAGATCGAAGGAGAACTGGGAGCCTATCCAGGAGCCGACCCAGACGATCAGCAAGGCATAGAGGAAGAGCATGGCGGGATCCGGCAGCTTGTTGCCCGCCTTCTCGACCCCGTTCAGAAAGCGGTTCAACCAGCCGTTGGGAGGGGCCGGACGCTCGTTCACTGCAGCTTGACTCATTATGGTGATACTCCATTACCAAGGAATGAGCGCGCATACTAGCGATAACGTCTAATGGATCCCATGATATGAGACAAAAATTCGATTAATTATGTTTAATTTGGCATCTCGCACTTCATAAATGGGAGATGCCGCACATTTATCGACAACTTGCTCAATGGTTTGCGAGGGGGTAGCGACCCAGCCGGCACTGTACAGCGAACCCCGCCGCCGCCACCTCTTCCGGGGTCATGGGACGGCTGAACAGGAACCCCTGGAAGACATGGCAACCCTGGGTCTGCAGGGCCGCGAGCTCGTGCTCCTCCTCCACCCCTTCCGCCAGGATCCCGAGCCCCAGACTGGTGGCCATGGCCACCGTCGCCCGGATCACCGGCAGGTTGAGTCCCACCACGAAGGAGCGGTCCAGCTTGATGGTGTCGATGGGCAACCGGTTGAGGTAGGCCAGGGAGGAGTAGCCCGTCCCGAAGTCGTCGATGGCGATCTTGATCCCCTGCTCGCTCAGGGCGTCGAGGATCTCGATGCACCCCTTCATGTCGAGCATCAGCACCGTCTCGGTCAGCTCCAGGGTCAGCAGCGCCGCCTCCACCGAGAATACCTCGAGCAGTTGGGCCACCAGCTCCGGCAAACTGGCAGAGAGCTGGAAGCCCGAGAGATTGACTGACACCGGCACCCTCACCCCGTCCTGTCGCTGCCACTCCCCCATCTGGGCCAATGCGGTGGAAAGCACCCAGCTTCCGATTTCCCGGATGAGCCCCATCTCTTCGGCCAGCGGAATGAACTCCGCCGGCGACACATGGCCAAGCACGGGATTGTACCAGCGTACCAGGGCCTCGAAACCGATGACCCGACCTTGCGCCACATCTACCTGGGGCTGATAGCGCAGGCTGAGCTCCCCCCGCCCGACGGCCTTGGCCAGGAACTGCTTCAGGGTCAGCTTGCGATGCAGGCTTTGCTGCATGCTGGGGGTGAAGCGCTGCCAGCGAAGTCGCCCCATCTGCTTGGCCTGGTACATGGCCATGTCGGCACGGGTGATGAGGTTGTCGCCGTCATCCGCGTCGTCCGGGTAGATGGCGATGCCGATGCTGCCGCCGATGGTGACCTCGGGGACACCACTCAGCTGCAGTGGCTTGCTCATCTGGGAGAGCATGAGATCCGCCACCTCCTGGGCCCGATCGCTCGCCTGGTTGAGGGGCACCAGGGCGGTGAACTCGTCCCCGCCAAGGCGCGCCAGCTCCACGTCCCGCGGGCAGATCTGCTTGAGCCGTCCGGCGACCCGCTCCAGCAGGCGATCCCCGGCCTTGTGGCCGTAGTTGTCATTGACCAGCTTGAAGTTGTCCAGATCCATGAACACCAGGGCAAAGCGCCCCCCGAGGCCGCAATAGGCTTCCAGGGATTTCATCAGGCCGTAGCGATTGAGCAGCCCGGTGAGGGAGTCGTGCCAGGCCAGGTGGCGATGCTCCAGCTCTTCGAGCTTGCGATCCGTGATGTCCCGCATGGTCAGCAGGATCCGTGCCCCCTGCTGGATATGGCGAAACTGGTACTGGAACCAGCGCATCCCCTTCTGGGTGCGACACTCCCCTTCGGCCACCACTTCGTCCAGACGGGAGAGGCGACGATAGAAGGCCTCGTCCGCACCGGAGAAGATCTGGGGCAGCGTCAGAATGCCGGTGCCAAAGCACATGTCGAAGTGATGGTTGCCGCTCTCGAGGCGCCCCTCGTTGTCAAAGAGACAGGCCAGGGTGTCGCCGGTGGCGAGGGAGGACTCCTGATAGAGGGTGTCGGCATCGATGACCGCTTCCGCCATCATCATCTGCCTTCCGGCAAGCTGGATCCCGGAAAGACGCAGATAGACCTGCTTCTTGACCCCCTTGGGCGAGAGGGTCCACCACTCGTTGTAACTGCGCTCCTGCTGGAAATCGCCGAGATAGCGCTGCAGCAGCAGATCGATGGCGGCGGCCATGTCGGCGGAGAAATCCCGGGACTTCAGCTCGGCCAGGGAGCTCGCCTCCCAGAGCCCGAGGGCAGCATCGTTGGCCCAGTAAATATGATGACGCTGGATGTCATAGACCCAGACCGGCGTGTGGAGGACATCCATCACGGTGAGCAGGCGTTCGTCTAGCGTATTCATGTTGAGTGATGATTCATGCTGAAAGCTCATGGTCGAACCAGTCGCTTGCGCCCCCTGACAGGAGCATTCACGCTGGTACAAAATCCGTTCCGGCCCATAATCGGATAACAAACGGATGAAAAAAGGCCGAAATCATATGAAAACGCTACATGTGATCCCCATGGTACGAAGAAATGGACTCACACTGGTATTGTTGGGCATGGTGATAACCATTGCTATGATTTTTATACTTTTTTTTCTTCGTGAACAACTACTAATCCCCGCCATTTCCCTCCTCCTGGCGGGTCTGATGACAATTCTTGTCGGGGTTTGGAAACTGGGTGAGCCTCATTTTAGTCTCTCTTTGTGTCAGGACTGCCTGCAATACCATCACAAGTACGGCGGCTGGATCCTGAAATGGAGAAATATTCAGCGAATTGACCAACCACGTATCCATTTGGGGTGGGATCTGGTGGAGCTGCCCTACATCGGCTTGAAAATAAAGGATTACGACGCTTTTTTGACGCTGATCACACCCCGGCTCGCCGTCCGTCTGCTGACCGAGCAGCGCGCCGTGCTGATGCAGGCCATGCGAAGCGAGCGCTCCGACTGCCCGACCGGAGGGTGCGGCAGTGGGCTCCTGGGAGAGGGACTGCTGGAGGAGAGCCGCTTCTGCTCACCCTCCGGCCAGCGCTATGAGGGGGTGATCGCCATGCTCGGCAACCGCATGGCACGGCTGCGTGATCTGTTGGGGTACGATCTGCTGGTGCCCGACAACAGCCTGGACAGATCCCCTGAAGATTTCGTCCATCTGCTCCAGCAATACCAGCGCGAGTCGAATCTAATCCAGATCAATTAAACGCCGGATTGCGCTTGCCAAGCCCGGTGACTCTTCATAAGGTCACTGGCTTGTTACAGCCAGAACACCCCCTAAAACCGCTTATGAAGTACATCGAAGAGTTCTATCTGTTCGTCAAGGTGGTGCAAGAGGGCGGTTTCTCCCACGCCGCCGCTGCGCTGGGCATGCCGACCGGCACCATCAGTCGACGTATCTCCCAACTGGAAGAGCAGCTCGGATGCAGCCTGCTGCACAGATCCACCCGCAAGCTGCGTCTCACGGACGAAGGGCTGCGCTATTACGAGCGCCTCTGTACCCCCCTTGCGGAAATAGAGCAGGCCACCGGCGAAATTCGGGGTGAGGAGACGGACATCAGCGGCCTCATCCGCCTCGCGGCCCCCATCGCCCTCTCCAACACCATCCTGGTCGACATGCTGGTGGACTTCGGCCTGCGCTATCCCGGGGTACAGTTCGACATCCGCCAGTCCAACGATCATGCCCTCCAGGCGGATCAGGACAGGGACCTGGTCTTTTTCAACGGCGAGCTTCCCCAGACCCTGCCCAACGCCCTCTGTCTGGGTCACATCCAGTACGGTCTGTTCGCCTCCCCCCTCTATCTGGAGAAGATGGGTGTGCCCTCCCACCCGACCCAGCTGGAAGAGCACGATCTCATCTACTGCTGGCCCCACCAGCACTGGCAACTGAACGGGCGGGACGAACAGACGGTCTGCATCAAGCGCACACCCCGCCTTTGCATCGACCAGACCCAGGCCGCCGTACGGGCAGCCCAGCGCCACCTCGGCATCGTCAACGCCCCGCAGCACTATGTGCACCCCTTCCTGCAAGATGGTCAGCTCGTCCCCGTTCTGCCTGACTGGCAGTCGGGAAAACGTCCCTTCTACATGCTCCATTGCCAGCCCCGGTTCACCCCGTTGCGTGTTAAGATGTTCGCCGATTTCGTCGAGAAGCACTCCGAGCGCTATCGCACCCGTCAGCAGAACGATCAATTTTCACCGGCGCAGCCGCTGCCCGTTGCATCTGACGGCTGATGACCCACACTTAGCGCAATCCTCGTTGCACAGGTCGGCTAACACTATGAATGTATTGATATGTGATGACTCCGGGTTCGCGCGCAAACAGCTGGTGCGCGCCCTGCCCGCCGATTGGGGTGTCACCTTGCACCAGGCCGCGGACGGACTGGAAGGGGTCGAGCAGATCCTGATGGGGCACGGGGACCTGATCTTTCTCGATCTCACCATGCCGGAGATGGACGGTTATGGCGTGCTCGAGACCCTCAAGCGAGAGGGGGTGCGCAGCAAGGTGATCGTGGTTTCCGGCGACATCCAGCCGGAAGCCCATGAGCGTGTCATGGCTCTTGGCGCCCTCGATTTCATCAAGAAGCCGGCTTCCCCGGACACCCTCCTTGCCTTGCTCAAGCGCCACGGTCTGTGGCAATCAGCCACCCAGGTGACGGCCATCCAGCACCAGCCCGTCGCCAGCCACCAGGCTGCCCAGAGCAGCATCCAGTTCACCCCCGAGCTGCGGGATGTCTATCAGGAGCTGGCCAACGTCGCCATGGGCCAGGGGGCGGATCTGCTGGCCCGCCTGCTCGGCGCCTTCGTGCTGCTCCCCATCCCCAACGTCAACGTGCTGGAGGTCTCCGAGCTGCACATGGCGCTCTCGGCCGCCGCCGAGTCGGAGACGCTCTCTGCGGTCTGTCAGGGCTTTATCGGGGCCGGGATCGCCGGGGAGGCCCTGCTGCTGTTCCACGATGCCAGCTTCCAGGACCTGGCCCGCCTGATGAACCATCAGGGGGAGCTGGATCACGGCGCCGAGCTGGAACTGCTGATGGACACCGCCAACGTGCTGATTGGCGCCTTCTTGCGCGGCTATGCCAACCAGCTCGACACCCCTTTTAGCCAGGGTCACCCCGTGGTGCTTGGCCAGCACAGGCCCATTCAGGATCTCATTCGGACCAACCAGAGCCGCTGGCGCCGCACTCTGGCCATCGAGATCAACTATCGGGTGCAGGGCTATGCGGTGCAGTGCGATCTCTTGCTGCTGTTTACCGAAGATTCCATCGCCACCATGAACAACAAGATCATGCACATGCTCTGACCGCCCCGCGGCAGCAACCACCAGGAGTGACCATGGACATTCGGGAGTTTCATTGGCTGATGAACATCGTCCAGAATCTGGACGTGGGGCTGGTCGTGCTCGACAGGGAGTACCGGATCCAGGTGTGGAACGGCTTCATGGAGAGTCACAGCGGCCGGCTGGCAGGCGAAGTGCGCGATCAGGGGCTGTTCTCGCTCTTCCCCGATGTGGACAAGACCTGGTTCGAGCGCAAGGCCAACATGGTGTTCAAGCTCAACAACCGTGCCTTCAGCACCTGGGAGCAGCGCCCCTACCTGTTGCGCTTCTCCAACTACCGCCCCATCACGGGATCGGCCCCCTACATGTACCAGAACCTGACCCTGGTGCCGCTGGCCGACTTCGCCGGAGAGGTCACCCACCTGGCCATCATGATCTATGACGCCACCGACGAGGCCATGCTGATCACCGGCCAGCGCCAGGGATGACCGACCCGGCCATGACAACAAGGGCGCCCGATGGCGCCCTTGTTGTTGCGATAGGAAATGGCGTCAGCCACTCAGGTACTCGGTGAAGGCGTCGATCACCTCGTCGATGTCATCGTCGGTGATCTGCAGGTGGGTCACCAGCCTGAGCTCCCCGTAGCCGGAGAAGAGAATACCGCGCTCCTTCATGAAACCCAGCAAGGTGGCGGGATCTCCCTGGGTCAGGCGCAGGAATACCATGTTGGTCTGCACCTCCCCCATGTTGAGTGTGATGCCTGGCAACGCGGCCAGCCCCTCTGCCAGACGCCTGGCGCGGCGATGATCATCCGCCAGCCGGGCAACGTGCTGATCCAGCGCGAACAGGGCGGCCTGGGCCAGGATCCCTCCCTGGCGCATGCCGCCCCCCAGCATCTTGCGCAGCCGTCTGGCGCGGGCGATGAACGCAGCCGATCCCACCAGCAGGGAACCCACCGGTGCTCCCAGTCCCTTGGAGAGGCAGACAGAGATGCTGTCAAAAGGCGCCGCGATGGCGGCCACCGGCTCCCCGCTCGCCACCACCGCATTGAAGAGGCGCGCCCCGTCCAGGTGCAGCTTCAACCCCTTCTCGTCGACGAATTCGCGCATGGCGCGCAGGTAGGTCAATGGCAGCACCTTGCCGTTATGGGTATTTTCCAGGCAGACGAGGCGCGTCTGGACGAAATGGGGATCATCGGGAGCGATGGCCCCCCGCACATCCTCGATGGCCAGAGTGCCGTCCGCCTGCATGGGGACCGATTGCAGGGCCACCGAGCCCAGCACGGCAGAGCCCTGGGCCTCGTAGCGATAGATGTGGGAAGCCGCCCCCAGCACGGCTCCTTCCCCACGCTGGCAGTGACTCATCATGGCCAGCAGGTTGGACATGGTGCCGGAGGGCACGAACAGAGCCGCCTCCTTGCCAAGCAGTTCGGCGCCGCGGCGCTCCAGCGCATTGATGCTGGGATCTTCCCCATAGACATCGTCTCCCACCTCGGCATGCAGCATGCTCTGGCGCATGGCTTCCGTGGGTTGGGTCACGGTATCACTTCGTAAATCGATATAGCGCATGTCATCCTCCTGATGCAGGACGATGACATTAACCAGCCGACACCCGGCTGGCAAGAAACGGCAAGCGGGAATGTGAGCCCGGCGGCTCACCAGGGCAGCGACTGACCCTGCAGATCCACGAAACGGCCCGAGTGCGCGGGCGTCAGTGTGGCCATCAGATCCAGCAGGCGGACGGCGACCTCGGCGGGGTCCTGCAGCAAGGTGGGATCCATCTCCTGAAGAAAAGGTTGCTGCATGGGGGTATTCATGAGGCCGGGATGCACGGTGATGACACCGGCGCCGGGAAAACGTCCTGCCCACTCACCCGCCAGGATCCGGGATCCCATGTTGAGGGCGGCCTTGCTCATGCGGTAGCTGTAGTGGCACATGGCCTCCTCGCCCCCCTCCTCCAGGCTTCCCGCCCGATCCGAGAGGGTGCAGAGCCAGAGCGTGCTCTGGGGCATCATGCGCCGGCTGAGGTTGGCACCAAGGGCCAGGTGGGGCCAGGCATTGGCCAGCAGACTCTCTTCGAGCCATTGGGGGGTCACCTCCTCCACCCGCCGCTCCGGCATGTGGGCAAGATCATGGAGCAGGCCTATGGTGTTGATCACCACCGTCGGCAGGGTGGTGCTGTCATAGAGGGTGAAGAGGGCCTCGAAGGAGAGCGGGTCCACCTCCTGCAGCGGAAAATAGCAGGCAGGATCCAGCCCCCTGGGCAGTTGCCTGCCCGCCAGCAACCACTCTTCGCCCCGTCTGGCCAGCTCCCGTGCCAGCGCACTGCCCAACCCGCCACTGCCCAGGATCAGATAGCTCATCTGCGTGTCCTTGGATTTGATCACTGCTTAGAGGGTATCAGAAGAATGGCGGACTGCCGGGAGCACCCGTCAGGCTCAGGCCTCGGCCAGATGGCGCCCAAACTCCCGCGCCCGGGCCAGGTCCAGAAAACCGTCCGCCTGCTTGTGGCTGCGCAGGAACTGGTAATAGGCGAGCAGGGTCACCAGTTGCTCCTCGTCCGGCATGGGCTTTCCCGGACGGGTCTCCTGCACCAGCGCCCCCGCCGCCGCCAGCGCGTCCCTGTCCACCACCTCGGCCTGACGATAGAGATACCCGCAACCGGTGGCGAGCCACTCCAGCGAGCAGTTGGCCCCCATGGCAATCTGGTTCGCCTTGCCAAGGCCGGGCTCGGCCCCTTTCAGATACTTGCGGATCAGGGCTTCACTCAACCCCACCTTGCGGGCAAAAGCGCTCACGCTCCCCTCCCCGATCAGGCTTTGCAGCCTGGCGGCAAATCCTTCCATCACCCCTTCTCCTCTCACTGACACCGGGATCTTGACCCGTCGGAGTCAGAACCATAGTTCGAATTCGCGAAGGGGGCATTATTGCCTTGTCCGCCGGAAGAGACCAAGATGCTGGCACATGATTTTGCCCCTTTCTTTTCGCATTTTTATCTCCAGAGGAGTCACCATGTCCGTATCCCGTCTGGCCCTGCATGAGCAAGGCCCTACCTTCTCCCGCCTCATCATGGGCTACTGGCGCCTGATGGAGTGGCAGCTTTCCCCCGCCGCCCTGCTGGACCTGATGAAATATCACCTTGATCTCGGGGTCACCACCATCGATCACGCCGACATCTACGGTGGCTACCAGTGCGAGGAGGCCTTCGGCCATGCCCTGCGCCTGGAGCCCTCCCTGCGCGATCGCATGGAGATCGTCAGCAAGTGCGGCATCGCCCTCACCGCCAATCCGGCCCACGCCCTGAATCACTACAACACCGGCAAGGGACACATCGTCGCCAGTGCCGAAGCCTCCTTGCAAAAGCTCGGCACCGATCATCTGGATCTGTTGCTGATCCATCGCCCCGACCCCCTGATGAACGCCGACGAGGTGGCCGACGCCTTCATCACCCTCAAGCAGGCAGGCAAGATCAAGCACGCCGGGGTCTCCAACTTCACGCCCCACCAGTTCGCCCTGCTGCAATCCCGCCTGCCCTTCCCCCTGGTCACCAACCAGCTGGAGATCTCCCCGCTCCATCAGGAGGGGACGCTGGATGGTGCCCTGGATCAATGCCAACAACTGCGCATCAAGCCCATGGCCTGGTCCTGCCTTGGCGGCGGGCGGCTGTTCCATGCCCCCGACTATGCCCCGCTGCGGGCGGAACTCGAGCAGATCCGCCAGGAGGTGGGCGCCGACTGTCTGGAGCAGGTGGTCTACGCCTGGGTGATGATGCTGCCGAGTCAGCCGCTGCCCCTCATCGGCTCCGGCAAACGGGAGCGGATCGCCGCCGCCGTGGCAGCCGAGTCCATTGAGCTCACTCGCCAGCAGTGGTTCCGCATCCGCAAGGCCGCTCTGGGTTATGACGTTCCCTGAGTCTGCACCAGACCCTGAAAACAAAAACGGCATGGAGGATTCCATGCCGTTTTCCGTTATCGAGACGATTCAACGATGGCGCTGGGGGCGACCACGGGGTGCATCCGTCTTCGGTTTGGCCTGATTGACCGTGATGGTGCGGCCGCCGACCTCGGTGCCGTGCAACTCGGCGATGGCCTTCTCGGCCTCACCATTGACCGGCATTTCAATGAAACCAAACCCCTTGGACTGACCGGTATCGCGGTCGATGATGATATCGACCTTGTCTACCTGCCCAAATTGGCTGAACACGGTTGTCAGTTCGTCGGCCGTCATCCGGTACGACAGATTACCTACGTAAATCTTCATGCCATCCACTCTCGATTCAAGGTGCCTTATCTATGCATCCACCGACCTGGGAGTAAGGGCACAACCCCCCTGCCGGACCAGCCACGGCATCATGCCATGGCACTTCCAGCTTCGTATCCCAAGTCCTTGATCTCTTGGGTTATCAGAGCAGGAAAGATCAAATCGAATCAGAGGCAGTATCTGAGCATTGGGATGAATTGTCGAGAAAATAGTCAGAGTGGGTGCAGTTCGGCCAGCAATGTGCCGAGGGCACGACGCCCATGCCAGGCACGTTTGAACCCGAATCGATAGACCCCGGGGGCCACTTCGTGAGTCCCTTCCCGGGACAACCCGAGCAGGCTGGTGGCCGTCGCCAGGGTCACCTCATCCAGCCCGAGATCCAGGCTGAAATCGAGCCACTGGCCATCGTGTCCCACCTTGCGATCCCGCTCCATGTCCACCAGCACAGCTCTGGGCAGCGCCAAGGCCCGGTCTTCGCCACCATTGAGCAGATAGAGATGGCGTTCATCCCAGGCAAGCTCCGCCAGACGCCAGCGCTGCCAGTTGCGCGGCAACACCATCATCACCAGCACGATACCGCCAAAGACCACCCCGACCCAGGGCAGCAGGCCCATGTCGGGATATCCCAGCCAGAGGGCGGCCACCACAGTGGCGAGACTCGCCAGCAACAGGCAGATCATCACCCCGTAAAACCGCCGGGCCGGGGGCATCAGCCAGCGCACGTTCTCTTGCGCTGCCAGCTCACTGACTCTCATCTTCTCTTCTCCTTCTGTGATGCGAACGGCCTTGCCGTCGCTGCGTTGCCGCGCATTGTGCGCGAGCGACGCGCCGCGATGCAACCGCCACCGCGACACGGATGACGGCCAGCCGCCACTCTTGGTATGCTTGGGGCTGTCTGAGCCCGCACTGGGCGCCATCCCGGGAGTCCCATGTTCGCCACCGCCCTGCTCTTGTCCGCGAGCACACTCTATGCCGAGGCCATCGGCGGCTACTCCGCCGGCTGCCTGAAAAATGCCGTGGCCCTGCCCCTCGAAGGTCCTGGTTATCAGGTGATCCGCACCAAACGGCTGCGCTATTACGGTCACCCCGACCTCATCCATTACCTGCAGCATCTGGCCAACCAGACCAGACTGGCCGGCATGCCGGATCTCTATATCGCCGACCTCGCCATGATGCATGGGGGGCCTTTTACCTCAGGTCATCGCAGCCACCAGACCGGCCTGGATGCCGACATCTGGTTCAGGATGGCTGACAGGCCCATTAGCCGCTGGGAGCAGGATGCCCCCAGGGAGTGGGCGCTGATCGATGAACCCAGCTACCGGATGCTGCCCGGTCGATTCGGCCCCAGGCAGCTCAATCTGCTGCGCCTTGCGGCTGATCGCCCCGAGGTGGCGCGTATCTTCGTCAACCCCGTCATCAAAGCCGAGGTGTGCAAACAGGCACCCGGTGAAGCCTGGGTCGGCAAGCTGCGCCCCTGGGTCGGCCACTTCAGCCACTTTCACGTGCGCCTGCGCTGCCCGGCAAACAGTCCGGACTGCCAGCCCCAGGCTCCCATTCCTCCTGGCAATGGCTGTGGGGAGGAGCTGGCCTCCTGGCTCAAGGACAAACCCCAGCTGCCCAAGGTGTCGATGAGCTACCGCGCCCCCCTGTTACCCAGGCGTTGTGAGGGCTGACCACAAGCTGTTATGGTGAACCTATTTCCGAGAGAAATATCAATGGAGAACAACAAGATGGCCACTTCACTCTGGCAACGTGGTACCCGTGCCCTGCTGACCCTGACCCTGCTGCTGGGTTTGACCGGCTGCGGCATGAACACCATTCCGACCCTGGATGAGCAGGTCAAGGCGAGCTGGGGACAGGTCGAGAACCAGTACCAGCGCAGGGCCGATCTCATTCCCAACCTGGTGGCCACCGTCAAGGGGTACGCCAGCCACGAGCAGGAGACCCTCAAGGCGGTCACCGATGCCCGTGCCCGAGTCGGCAGCGTGCAGGTGAGTGACCCCTCCCAGCTCAAGGCGTTCGAGGCGGCTCAGGAGCAGCTCTCCAGCGCCCTCTCCCGGCTGATGGTAGTGGTCGAGCGCTACCCGGATCTGAAGGCCAATCAGCAGTTCCTGACCCTGCAGGCCCAGCTGGAAGGCACCGAGAATCGCATCGCGGTGGCCAGACGGGATTACATCGAGGCAGTACGCCAGTTCAATACCGAGATCCGTACCTTCCCCGGGGTCATCTGGTCCAAGCTGCTTTACTCCGATCTGGAAGCCAAACCCACCTTCAGCGCCAAACCCGGTGCCGATGAGGCGCCCAAGGTCAGCTTCCAATGAACGTGATGAGACGCTGGCTGGCGCTCTGTCTGCTGCTCTGTGCCACGGCACTGCATGCCGCCCCCGATTTCCCGGCCCTGACCGGGCGGGTGGTGGACGAGGCCAATTTGATGTCCCGCAAGCAGGCCCACCAGCTCGCACAGCAACTGGCCGTCTTCGAGAAGCGCAGCGGCGTCCAGCTGGTGGTGGTCTCCATCGACACGCTGGCGGGGGATACCATCGAAGAGTACGGCTACCAGCTCGGTCGCCACTGGGGCATCGGCCAAAAAGGCAAGAACAACGGCGTGCTGCTGATCATCGCCCAGGACGAGCGCAAGGTGCGCATCGAGGTGGGTTATGGCCTGGAAGGTGCCCTGCCCGACGCCATCGCCGCCAATATCATCCAGACCCGGATCCTGCCCGCCTTCAAGCGCGGTGACATGGTGGCCGGCATCCTCGCCGGCAGCCAGGGCATCATGCAGGCCCTGGCCGGGGAGTATCAGCCCGTGGACAACACCAGCAAGGCCGACAAGCAGGGAGGTCCCTGGCTCTTCATCCTGGTGGTGATTGCGATGATCGTGCTGCACAACCTGCGCGGCGGCGGCGGTGGGCCGGGAGGACGTCGCCGGGCCGCCTACATGGCCGGTGGATTCGGTGCCGGCTCCTTTGGCGGCCGCACTGGCGGTGGTGGTGGCGGTTTCAGTGGTGGCGGCGGCAGCTTTGGCGGCGGCGGTGCATCTGGCGGTTGGTAATCAGGGAAAAAGAGACAACAAGATGATTTCGAAACAGTTTTTCCACACCTTGCAGGCCAGGGTTCGACAGGCCGAGCAGGCCACGGATGCCGAACTGGTCACCGTGCTGGCCCCGGCCAGCGATGGCTATCGCTATATTCCGACCCTGTGGGCCGCCCTGCTCGCCATGCTCACCCCCCTGCTGGTCTTCCAGCTCGGCTTCTGGCTTGGCTGGTACGAGATCCTGCTGGTGCAGTGGTCGGTCTGGTTGCTGCTGAGCCTGCTGTTCCACTGGACGCCCATCAAGATGCGGCTCATTCCCCACAAGGTACGCCGTCACCGGGCCGCCTTGATGGCCCGACTGCAGTTTGTCGAGCAGGGACTTCACCGCACCCGGGACCGGCTCGGGGTGCTTATCTTCGTCTCGGTGGCGGAGCACTATGTGGAGATCCTGGTAGACGACGGGATCGCTCAGCACATCGACAACACCCAATGGCAGCAGATCATCGACGACTTCGTGGTTCGGGTACGCAACAAGGAGGTCGAGCAGGGGTTTCTGGAGTGCGTGGAGCGCACCAGCGCCATTCTGACCGACGCCTTCCCCGCCACCCGGGATCAGAACGAGCTGCCTGACAGCCTGATCATTCTCGACAAGCCTTGAACGGGATTAAAAAACCGGCATTCTGTTCAAGGGATAGGCACTCGATAAAGATTATGAAAAATAAGGGGAAAAGTGGTTGACCCAGGCAGCCCTTTCCCCTAAATTACGCCCCGTTCCAGCGCAACGGCGCAGCGAACACCGTGTTGGCTGAACACGTTAAATCACAGACCTGAATTTGGTGAGGTGTCCGAGTGGCTGAAGGAGCACGCCTGGAAAGTGTGTATACGGCAACGTATCGAGGGTTCGAATCCCTCCCTCACCGCCAAATTGTAAAAACCGACCTCAGGGTCGGTTTTTTGCATCAAGGCGTCTGCCAACCCCCTGGCAGGAGAAACCCGTCATCGGCGGGGCCAGAAAAAACGGCTTGCCGCGATACCTGGCCAAGTGCCGCCCAGCCAATCCCACCCCTTCCGCCTCTCTGCTCTCTGCCGACAGGGGATATGCCCCGAGGGCAGCCAGCCCTCTCTCGTTGACAGCGCATTACGCCAATCAAAGAGAAAATGACGATATAAATAACCAACACCCTCTCACAGATAGCACAGTATATTGTGATATCACTTGGATAACCGCCTCGTCCTGCCATGCCGGCACCGTCAACCTGCTCTGCAGATCAGGCGGCACAGGCCGATGCCACCGGACACTACCGGGTCTGCGCAACCTCTCGGATATTGCTCACCGATTGGATATCGTTTTGAAAAACTGATAGTTAAATGGCTACACTAGCCTCACACATCGCATAGGGATATGGACAAATGAGTCTTATTGGCTTGCTGCTGGCCCTGGCAGCCATTCTGGGTGGCAACATGATAGAAGGGGGGCACCCCAGCGCCCTGCTCGATCTGCCCGCCTTTCTCATCGTGATCGGCGGTACCGTCGGTGCCGCACTGACCCAGTTTCCTTTCTCCGTGGTTGGTAAAACCCTCAAGCGCTTCAAGTGGCTCATCACTCCCCTGCGCCTCGACATGCTGGAGCAGGCCCAACTGCTTGAAACCCTGGCGGGCAATGCACGGCGCAGTGGCATGCTGGCACTGGAGGGCATGATCGACGACATCAAGGATCCCTTCCTGCAAAAAGGGGTACAGATGATGGTCGATGGCTACGAGAAGACCAAAATCCACGAGGTACTGGAAAACGAGATCGAGTTCGAGCAG
The DNA here is from genome assembly GCF_041402625.1 of Aeromonas sp. S19(2024). Lineage (NCBI taxonomy): Bacteria > Pseudomonadati > Pseudomonadota > Gammaproteobacteria > Aeromonadales > Aeromonadaceae > Aeromonas > Aeromonas sp. S19(2024). Next base: position 155,232 of record NZ_JBGLQU010000006.1, on the reverse strand, counting down.
GAAGATATCGAACAGACCGTCAAATTCTACGAGGCCATGGGGGGCTACTGCCCGACCATGGGGATCGTCGGGGCCGTATTTGGCCTCATTCACGCCATGGGCCTGCTGGATGCCCCCGACAAGCTGGGGGGCGCCATCGCGGTGGCCTTTATCGCCACCATCTACGGGGTGTCGGCCGCCAACCTCATCTTCCTGCCCTTCGGCAACCGCTACAAGTCGTTTGCCCACCAGATCCGCCACTACAAGGAGATGACCCTCACCGGCATCCTCTGCATCGTGGACGGCGAGTCACAGCAACGGCTGCAAGTGACCCTTGAGCCTTACCTCGGAGGCCACGGTGGCGAAAAAGAAAAAGGCTGAGGCGCCGGAGAACCACGAACGCTGGCTGGTCTCCTACGCCGACTTCATGACACTGCTGTTCGCCCTGTTCGTGGTGCTCTACTCCTTCGCCATGGCCAAGCAGTCGGAGACTCGCGTGCTCATTCAGGGCTTTATCGAATCTCTTGGCAAGATAGGGCTGGTCTCCCTTCCCGCCGGCTCCCCCGTGATGCAGGGGGGCACAGGCATACTGGAACCCGAGTCCAAGACCACCCCCAATACCTCCCAGAAAGAGCAGGTGCTGGATACCCAGACGCCCGCAGCGGCGGCCGACCCTTTCAACGAGACCATCGGCTCCTCGGAGAAACCTACGGCCACGGAGTCCTGGCCCCACAAGACCAAGGAGCAGGATTGGGTCACGGTCACCAAGCAGAAGCTGGATCAGCAGCTCAAGAGCCAAATCGAGTCCAAGGAGATCGAGGTGGAGCAGCTTGGCAGCCAACTGGTGATCCGCATCGGCGAGAAGACCTTGTTCCCGGCCGACTCCGCCTTCTTGCAGCCCCAGTTCATTCCCCTGGTCAACAAGGTCTCGGACGTGCTGGCGGACATTCCCGGCATGGTGGTGGTCACCGGTCACACCGACAACTCCCAGGCGCCGGTGGAGCTCTATCGCAACAACTGGGAGCTGTCGGTGCTGCGGGCGGCCACCATCACCCACACCCTGCTGACCAACCCCAAGCTGGATTCACGACGGCTGATCGCCCAGGGGGTGGCGGATACCCAACCCCGTTATCCGAACGATACCCCGGCTCACCGCCAGGCCAACCGCCGGGTGGAGATCGTGCTCTCCCAGGGCAAGGCGGCAGAGCAGAGCCTCCCCGTTCTCCAACCCTGAAACAGACCCCGCCATGCGGGGTCTTTTGTTTCCTGCCATCCACCGGATTTTCAAACTATCCGGTTTTTTTCTGCTAAATAAAAACGATTGAAAACAATTCTCAAACGAGAAAGTTGACCCCGCTAGCAAAACACAATTTTCATCCCGTTGATTAATAATTAATCCTTTGAAATGACATGTAAATCAGTACGAAAGTGGCATACTACGTAACGTCATTGTTAAGTCACATGATTAATTTGGTTAGGGAAAAACCTATATGTTTGCTGATATTGCCGTCCAGCACTGGGCTTTTGCTGTCTATGTCATTGGCGCCATCTGTATCTGCTTGACCATGATAGGCCTGGCGGCCTTGCTGGGGGGACGCGCCTATGGCCGTGCCAAGAACAAACCCTTTGAATCCGGGGTGGATTCCGTCGGCAACGCCCGCCTGCGCTTCTCCGCCAAGTTCTACCTGGTCGCCATGTTCTTCGTCATCTTCGATGTCGAAGCCCTCTATCTCTTTGCCTGGTCCGTCTCCGTTCGGGAGAGCGGCTGGGTCGGCTTCATCGAAGCCACCATCTTCATCACCCTGCTGCTGGTAGGCCTCCTCTACCTGTGGCGCATTGGTGCCCTCGACTGGGCCCCGAAAAAGCGTGTCCTGACTGACAAGAAACCAGACTGAACTACCGATTATCTCTTTGAGGTTGCACCATGAAGTACACCCTGACCCGGATTGACCCGGATGCGCCCGTTGAGCGCTACCCCCAGGAACAGCGCCAGACCGTCGATGATCCACTGGCGCAGCAAGCGACCCGCGGCATCATGATCGGGCGCCTCGAAGAGGTGCTGCAAGACACCGTCAACTGGGGCCGCAAGAACTCCCTCTGGCCCTACAACTTCGGCATCTCCTGCTGCTACGTGGAGATGTGTACCGCCTTCACCTCTCCCCACGACGTGGCTCGCTTCGGTGCTGAGGTCATACGAGCCTCCCCCCGTCAGGCCGACTTCATGGTGATTGCCGGCACCCCTTTCATCAAGATGGCCCCTGTCATCCAGCGGCTCTATGAGCAGTTGCTCGAGCCCAAGTGGGTCATCTCCATGGGGGCCTGCGCCAACTCCGGCGGTATGTATGACATCTACTCCGTGGTACAGGGGGTGGACAAGTTCCTGCCGGTCGATGTCTACATTCCGGGCTGCCCGCCCCGCCCCGAGGCCTTCCTGCAAGCCCTGATGCTGCTGCAGGAGTCCATCGGCAAGGAACGCCGCCCCCTCTCCTGGGTGGTGGGGGATCAGGGGATCTACCGTCCCCAGATGCAATCCGAGAAGGAACGCAAGCGCGGCGAGCGGATCAACGTGACCAACCTGCGCACGCCGGATGAGATCTGATCATGAAACTGACTCGAGAATTCCCAAGCAATTACACCATGGCCCAGTGGCAAACCGCCGATCACGCCGATGCCCAGGTGGTCGGCGAGCTGTTCGCCCACTTCGGTGCCGAGCGCTTTACCGTGCAGAGCACCCGTACCGGCGTGCCGGTCATCTGGCTCTCCCGGGATCTGCTGCTGGACGTGATGGGCTTCTTGCAAAAGCTGCCCTCCCCCTTCGTGATGCTGTTCGATCTCAGCGCCACCGACGAACGGATGCGCAGCCATCGCCACGGCCTGCCGGAGAGCGACTTTACCGTCTTCTATCACCTCATCTCCATCGACCGTAACGCCGACGTGATGCTGAAGGTGGCGCTCAAGGAGAGCGATCTCCATCTGCCCACCGTCAGCCGCCACTTCCCCAACGCCAACTGGTACGAGCGGGAAGTGTGGGATCTGATGGGAATCACCTTCGATGGCCACCCCCATCTGACCCGCATCATGATGCCCAAGAGCTGGCAAGGGCACCCCTTGCGCAAGGACTACCCGGCGCGCGCCACCGAGTTTGATCCCTTCATGCTCGATGCGGTCAAGCAGGATCAGGAGCAGGACAACCTGCTGTTCAAGCCGGAAGAGTGGGGCATGGCCCGCGGCAACGAGAACGAGGACTACATGTTCCTGAACCTCGGGCCGAACCACCCCTCCGCCCACGGCGCCTTCCGCCTGGTGCTGCAACTCGACGGGGAAGAGATCCGCGACTGCGTGCCCGACATCGGCTATCACCACCGCGGCGCCGAGAAGATGGGCGAGCGCCAGTCCTGGCACAGCTACATCCCCTACACCGACCGGGTCGAATACCTGGGCGGCGTGATGAACAACCTGCCCTATGTGCTGGCGGTCGAGAAGCTGGCCGGCATCAAGGTGCCGGCGCGGGTCGACATGATCCGGGTGATGATGGCGGAGCTGTTCCGCATCCAGAGCCACCTGCTGTTCCTTGGCACCTACATTCAGGACGTGGGGGCCATGACCCCGGTCTTCTTCACCTTCACGGACCGCCAGAAGATCTACACCATCATCGAGGCCATCACCGGAGCCCGCATGCACCCGGCCTGGTTCCGCATCGGCGGCGTGGCCCACGATCTGCCTGCCGGCTGGACCCGCCTCATCCAGGACAACCTGTTGAGCTGGCTGCCCAAGCGGTTGATGGAGTATGAAAAGGCGGCCATGCGCAACAGCATACTGCGGGGCCGCACCATAGGCGTCGCCGCCTACAACACGGCCCAGGCCCTGGCCTGGGGCACCACGGGGGGCGGTCTGCGGGCCACGGGGCTCAACTTTGACGTGCGCAAATGGCGCCCCTATTCCGGTTACGATCAGTTCGAGTTCGAGGTGCCGGTGGGCAGCAACGGGGACGCCTACGACCGCGCCACCGTGCGCATCGAGGAGATCCGCCAGAGCCTGTCCATTATCGAGCAGTGCATGAAAAACATGCCTGAGGGCCCCTTCAAGGCGGATCACCCGCTCACCACGCCACCGCCCAAAGAGCGCACCCTGCAGGACATCGAAACCCTGATCACCCACTTCCTGCAAGTCTCCTGGGGGCCTGTCATGCCGGCCGCCGAGTCCTTCCAGATGATAGAGGCGACCAAGGGGGTCAACAGCTATTACCTGACCAGCGATGGCTCCACCATGAGCTACCGGACCCGGATCCGCACCCCGAGCTTCGCCCACCTGCAGCAGATCCCCTCGGTGATCCGCGGCCAGATGGTGTCGGATCTTATCGTCTACCTGGGCAGTATCGATTTCGTTATGTCAGATGTGGATCGTTGAGTCCTCTCGCCCCGGCAGCCGGGGCGAAGGGCAAGACGCGCAGTAAAGGGACAAGCCACAAAAGGTCAAGTCATGAGCCAATGTCAGTGTCACAATAACCAGACCCCACAAGGGCAAGGGGCATGCAGCAGCCAGCAGGGAGATTTCGTCCTGAGCCAGGCTGAGCGCGATGCCATCGAACACGAGAAACACCACTACGAAGATCCCCGTGCAGCCAGCATCGAAGCGCTCAAGATAGTGCAACAGGCCCGTGGTTGGGTGCCTGACGGCGCCATTCACGCCATCGGCGCCGAGCTCGGCATCCCCGCCAGCGACGTGGAAGGGGTCGCCACCTTCTACAGCCAGATCTTCCGCCAGCCGGTGGGTCGTCACATCATCCGCGTCTGCGACAGCATGGTCTGCTACATCAACGGCCACGAGCAGTTGCTTGCCGGTCTGAAAGAGGTCGTCAATCTGGCCCCCGGTCAGACCTCCCCGGATGGCCGCTTCACCCTGTTGCCCGTCTGCTGCCTCGGCAACTGCGACAAGGGGCCGGCCATCATGATCGATGACGATACCTATGGCGGACTCGATGCCGTCAGCCTGCTGAAAACCCTGGAGGCTTACCCATGAGCATTCAGCCAGGCAAGACGCTTGCCTCCCTCGGCACCGCCAACCGCATCCCCCGCACCGCCGAGACCCACCCTCTCACCTGGCGCCTGCGGGACGACGGGCAGCCGGTGTGGCTCGAGGAGTATCAGGCAAAACAGGGCTATGAGGCCGCCCGCAAGGCCCTTGGCCAGATGAGCCCGGATGACATCGTCAGCACCGTCAAGGATGCCGGCCTCAAGGGACGCGGCGGCGCCGGTTTCTCCACCGGCGTGAAGTGGGGCCTGATGCCCAAAGACGAGAGCATGAACATCCGTTACCTGCTCTGCAACGCCGACGAGATGGAACCCAATACCTACAAAGACCGCATGCTGATGGAGCAGCTGCCCCACCTGCTGATCGAGGGGATGATCATCAGTGCCCGGGCTCTCAAAGCCTATCGCGGCTACATCTTCCTGCGCGGCGAGTACGTGGATGCCGCCATCCACCTGCGCCGCGCCGTGGAAGAGGCCAAGGCCGCGGGGCTCCTTGGCAAGAACATCCTGGGCTCGGGCTTTGACTTCGAGCTGTTCGTCCACACCGGCGCAGGTCGCTACATCTGCGGCGAAGAGACGGCCCTCATCAACTCCCTGGAAGGACGGCGCGCCAACCCGCGGGCCAAACCCCCCTTCCCCGCCGTCTCCGGCGTCTGGGGCAAGCCGACCTGCGTCAACAACGTCGAAACCCTGTGCAACGTGCCCGCCATCATCGGCAACGGTGTGGCCTGGTATCAGGGGTTGGCACTGCCGGGTTCGGAAGATCACGGCACCAAGCTGATGGGCTTTTCCGGCAAGGTCAACAATCCCGGCCTGTGGGAGCTGCCCTTTGGCATCACCGCCCGCGAGCTGTTCGAAAACTACGCCGGCGGCATGAAGCCCGGCTATCGCCTGAAAACCTGGCAACCGGGCGGCGCCGGCACCGGCTTCCTGCTGCCCGAGCACCTGGATGCCCAGATGTACGCTGGCGGCATCGGCAAGGTGGGCACCCGCATGGGTACGGGCCTTGCCATGGCGGTGGATGACAGCATCAACATGGTCTCCCTGCTGCGCAACATGGAGGAGTTCTTTGCCCGCGAATCCTGCGGCTGGTGCACCCCCTGCCGCGACGGCCTGCCCTGGAGCGTCAAGATCCTGCGGGCGCTGGAGCGGGGCGAGGGCCAACCCGAGGATCTCGCGACCCTGGAACAGCTGGTCAGTTTCCTGGGCCCGGGCAAGACTTTCTGTGCCCATGCCCCCGGCGCCGTCGAGCCCCTTGGCAGTGCGATGAAGTATTTCCGGTCCGAGTTCGAGGCCGGGGTCAAGGCCCCCCATGACAATCACAAGCTGTTCAAGGGTATCCAGCCCAACCTGCTGGGCGAGCGCTGGTAAGCGCCAGGACGCATCGGGCAATAGCCGATTTCATAAAACAGGTTTCAGGGAAGTTGTATGGCAACCATTCATGTAGACGGTAAAGAGTACGAGGTAGACGGGGCAGACAACCTGCTGCAAGCCTGTCTGTCGCTGGGTCTGGACGTCCCCTATTTTTGCTGGCACCCGGCGCTCGGTAGCGTCGGTGCCTGCCGCCAGTGCGCGGTCAAACAGTATCAGAATGCCGACGACAAGCGCGGCCGCCTGGTCATGTCCTGCATGACCCCTTCCACCGATGGCACCTATATCTCCATCGAGGATGAAGAGGCGAAGGAGTTTCGCAAGACGGTGGTGGAGTGGCAGATGACCAACCACCCCCACGACTGCCCGGTGTGCGAAGAGGGGGGCGCCTGCCACCTGCAGGACATGACGGTGATGACGGGCCACAACAGCCGCCGCTACCGTTTCACCAAGCGCACCCACCAGAATCAGGATCTGGGCCCCTTCATCAACCACGAGATGAACCGCTGCATCGCCTGCTACCGCTGCGTGCGCTATTACAAGGATTACGCCGGTGGCGAGGATCTCGGGGTCTATGGCGCCCATGACAACGTCTACTTCGGCCGGGTCGAGGATGGCACCCTGGAGAGCGAATTCTCCGGCAACCTGGTGGAGGTCTGTCCCACCGGCGTCTTCACCGACAAGACCCACTCCGAGCGTTACAACCGCAAGTGGGACATGCAGTTCGCCCCCAGCATCTGCCAGGGGTGCTCGGTCGGCTGCAACATCAGCCCAGGTGAGCGCTACGGCGAGCTGCGCCGCATCGAGAACCGTTTCCACGGTGCCCTGAACCACTATTTCCTCTGCGATCGCGGCCGCTTCGGCTACGGCCACGTCAATCTGACCGACCGCCCGCGCCAGCCCCTGCTGCAGGATGGCAGTGACAAGCTGGCCATCACGGTGGATGGCGCCCTGAACCGGGCCGCGGATGCGCTGCGCACCGCCAGCGGCGTCATCGGCATCGGCTCACCCCGCGCCTCCTTGGAGAGCAACTTCGCCCTGCGCGAACTGGTGGGGGCCGCCAACTTCTACTCCGGGGTCGAGCAGAGCGAATGGAAATGCCTGCAGAAGATGCTGGACATTCTGGAGCTCGGCGGCGTGCGCACTCCCAGCCTGCGCGACATGGAAGAAGCCGACGCCGTGCTGGTGCTCGGGGAAGATGTCACCCAGACCGCCGCCCGCATCGCCCTGGCCCTGCGCCAGGCAGTGAAAGGCAAGGGGCGCGAAATTGCCCGCAAGCTGAAGGTGGATCTCTGGCAGGTCGCTGCCGTGCAGACCCTGGCCCAGAACCAGCGCTACCCCTTGCTCATCACCAGTCTGGATGCCACCCGCCTGGATGACGTGGCGAGCAGCACCCTGCACGCCCCCCACGCGGATCAGGCGCGCCTCGGGTTTGCCATCGCCCACCTGCTGGACGCCAGTGCACCGGCGCCAACGGATCTCTCCCCCGAACAGCGGGCCCTCGCCGCCCAATGGGCCGACCTGCTTGGCAACGCCAAAAAGCCCCTCATCATCGCAGGCAATGGTGCCCGCAACGAGGCGCTGATCGATGCGGCCAGCAACATCGCCCGCGCCCTCAAGGGCCGTGGCCAGGCCGCGGAGCTTGCCCTGGTGGCTCAGGAAGCCAACAGCCTGGGGCTGGCCATGCTGGCCCGGCATGCCGCCCCGCTGGAGGCAGCCCTCGAGCGCATGGAAGGGGAAGAGAGACTTGCCCTGGTCGTTCTTGAGAACGACCTCTACCGCCGAGCCCCCCGCAGCCGGGTGGACGCCGCCCTGGATCGCCTGCAACACCTGCTGGTCATCGACCATCAGGAGACGGCCACCGCGAAGAAGGCGGATTTGGTGCTGCCTGCCGCCAGTTTTGCCGAAGGCGATGGCACCCAGGTCAACATGGAAGGCCGCGCCCAGCGCTTCTTCCAGGTCTATGCTCCCGCCTTCTACAACGCCGATATCCAGGTGCGCGAAAGCTGGCGCTGGCTGGATGCCCTGCAAGGGAGCCAGCAACCGCGTTCGGTTCGCTGGAGCACCTTCGACGATGTGAGTCGCGATTGCGCCGCCAGCGCCCCGCTGCTCACCACCATGGGTGAAGCTGCACCCAACGCCGGCCTGCGCATTCGCGGCATGAAGCTCGCCCGGGAGCCGCACCGCTACAGTGGTCGCACCTCCATGCTGGCGAACCAGAACGTGAGCGAGCCCAGAGTCGCCCAGGATCCCGATTCGCCGTTCGCCTTCTCCATGGAAGGCTACGCCGGTGCCCGCCAGCCCCTCTCCCAGGTACCGTTTGCCTGGGCGCCTGGCTGGAACTCCCCCTCCGCCTGGAACAAGTTCCAGGACGAGGTGGGTGGCAACCTGCGTGCCGGGGATCCCGGTCGCCGCCTGCTGGAGCCGGGCGAAGGCAACCTGGGCTGGTTTGGTGCCATCCCGGCCCCCTTCCAGCCCGCCGCATCCCTGCAGGTGGTGAGCTATGACCAGCTGTTCGGTGGCGAGGAGCTCTCCGCCAGAAGCCCGGTCATCCAGGCTCGCATGGGGGAACCCACCCTGGTACTGAACCCGGCGGATGCCGCGCGCCTGGCACTGTCCCCTGACGCGCTGGTGGCCTTCTCCTGGGGTGGCAACCACTGGCGCCTGCGTCTTCGCCTGAGCGATGCGCTGGCTCCGGGCCTGGCAGGGTTGCCACTCGGGGTGAACGGCCTGCCGACCGCCCTGCACCACGCCCTGATCGATAACCTGCAGGAGGTCATCGCATGAGCGACTCTCTGATGGATCTGCTGATCGAGGTCGGCAAGGCCCTGGTCGTACTCGTGGGGATCGTGGGGGCTGGCGCCTTCATGAGCTTCATCGAACGCCGCCTGCTGGCACTGTGGCAGGACCGTTACGGCCCCAACCGGGTTGGCCCCTTCGGCCTGCTGCAACTGGCGGCCGACATGGTCAAGATGTTCTTCAAGGAGGACTGGATCCCGCCCTTTGCGGATCGCCGGATCTTCGTGCTGGCCCCCATCATCGCCTTCACCGCCTTCATCCTGGCGTTTGCGGTGGTACCCATCACCCCCACCTGGGGCGTGGCGGATCTCAACGTGGGGCTGCTCTATATCCTGGCGATCGCTGGGCTGGCGGTCTATGCCGTGCTCTTCGCCGGCTGGTCGAGCAACAACAAGTACTCCCTGCTCGGCAGCCTGCGCGCCTCGGCCCAGACCCTCTCCTACGAGGTGTTCCTTGGCCTCTCGCTCATGGGCATCGTCATCCAGACCGGCAGCTTCAACCTGCGTGACATCGTCGAGGCCCAGGCCGGCATGTGGAACGTGATCCCCCAGATCCTGGGCTTCGTCACCTTCCTGTTTGCCGGGGTCGCCGTCACCCACCGCCACCCGTTTGACCAGCCGGAGGCCGAGCAGGAGCTCGCCGACGGTTATCACATCGAGTACGCAGGCATGAAGTGGGGTCTCTTCTTCGTGGGGGAGTACATCGGCATCGTGCTGATCTCTTCCCTCATCGTGACCCTCTTCTTCGGTGGCTGGCACGGCCCCTGGCTGCCGCCCTTCATCTGGTTCGCCCTGAAGACAGCCTGTTTCATGGTGTTCTTCATCCTGCTGCGGGCCTCCCTGCCCCGCCCGCGCTTCGACCAGGTGATGTCCTTTGGCTGGAAAGTGTGCCTGCCCCTGACCCTGCTCAACATGCTGGTCACCGCTGCCGTGGTGCTGATGAATGCGTGAGCAAAACGAGATGGACATGACGATGATTCGGCCGTCTGCGGCAAGGAAACGCCCAGACGCCAGTGCTGATAAATGTGCAGTGAGGCACCTATGAAAATTACGAGCATTATCAAGGGTGTTGGCACCCAGTTGCGCAGTCTTGGGATGGTCTTCTCCCATGCCTGGCGCCCCCGTGAAACCCTGAGCTACCCGGAGCAGCCGGTCTACGCCGCCCCCCGTTTTCGCGGTCGCATCGTACTGACCCGGGATCCTGACGGCGACGAGCGCTGCGTGGCGTGCAACCTGTGTGCGGTCGCCTGCCCGGTCGGTTGCATCTCCTTGCAGAAGTCGGAGCGGGAAGATGGCCGCTGGTACCCGGAGTTCTTTCGCATCAACTTCTCCCGCTGCATCTTCTGCGGCCTGTGCGAGGAGGCCTGCCCCACCACCGCCATCCAGCTGACGCCGGATTTCGAGATGGGGGAGTATCGTCGCCAGGATCTGGTGTACGAGAAGGAAGATCTGCTGATAAGCGGCCCCGGCAAATACCCGGACTACAACTTCTACCGCATGAGCGGGATGGCCATCGACGGCAAACCCAAAGGGGATGCCGAGAACGAAGCCAAGCCCATCGATGTCAAGAGCCTGCTGCCCTAGGAGTCAATCATGGAACTGGCATTCTATGCCGCGGCCCTGGTCGCCGTTTACAGCACGCTGCGGGTGATCAGCACCAGCAACCCCATGCATGCGCTGCTCAATCTCATCATCTCCCTCATCGCCGTGGCCATGATCTTCTTCTGCCTGGGCGCCGCCTTTGCGGGGGCCCTGCAGGTGATCGTCTACGCCGGCGCCATCATGGTGCTGTTCGTGTTCGTGGTGATGATGCTGAACCTGGGGAGCGCCCAGGATCAGGAGAAGAAGTGGCTCACCCCCATGACCTGGGGTGGCCCGGCCCTGCTCTCCCTCATTTTGCTGGGCTTTCTGGCCCACGGCATTCTCGGCGTGACCGGCGGTGAACTGGGTCTGAGCGAGGTCAGCGCCAAGGAAGTCGGTATCGCCCTGTTCGGCCCCTATGTGCTGGCGGTGGAGCTCGCCTCCATCCTGCTGCTGGCGGGTCTGGTCACCGCCTATCACCTGGGCCGCGAGGACAAGAGCGGGGAAGTGCTCTCCGTACCTCGCACCACACAGGAAGGAGGTCAGCAATGAGCGACATCCCCGTGGTGAGGCATGGCTCGCTGCCGGCAGCCTGCCCCCTTTCCATCCAGCAAGCACAAGGAGCATGGCGATGAGTGGAATTCCCATGGAGCACGGCCTCCTGCTGGCGGCCATTTTGTTTGCCATCGGCCTGTGCGGCCTGCTGATACGCCGCAACCTGTTGTTTATCCTCATGAGTATCGAAATCATGATGAACGCGTCCGCCCTGGCATTCGTGGTGGCGGGTAGCCGCTGGGCCCAGGCCGACGGCCAGATCATGTACATACTGGTGATTTCTCTGGCGGCAGCGGAGGCCAGTATCGGCCTCGCCCTGTTACTGCTGCTCTATCGTCGTTACCACACCCTGAACGTGGACACTGTGAGCGAGATGCGCGGATGAGCCTCCTATATCTGACTTTCCTGTTCCCGCTGCTGGGATGGCTGCTGCTGGCCTTCTCCCTCGGCCGCCTCGGCGAGCGCACCTCGGCGCTCATCGGTGTCGGCAGCATCGGTCTCTCGGCCCTCACTACCCTGTGGGTCGGCATCGATTTTCTCAATACCATGCCGGAAGGCGGCGTCTATACCCAGACCCTGTGGCAGTGGATGACGGTGGGCGAGTTCCAGCCCGCCTTCCGTCTCTCCCTGGACGGGCTGTCGCTGACCATGCTGGGGGTCGTGACCGGGGTGGGCTTCTTCATCCACCTGTTCGCCTCCTGGTACATGCGCGGGGAAGAGGGGTATTCGCGCTTCTTCACCTACACCAACCTCTTCATCGCCAGCATGCTGTTCCTGGTGCTGGCCGATGACCTGCTGTTCGTCTACCTGGGCTGGGAAGGGGTGGGGCTGTGCAGCTACCTGCTGATCGGCTTCTACTACAAGGATCGCAACAACGGCGCCGCCGCCCTCAAGGCGTTCGTGGTGACCCGGGTCGGCGACGTCTTCCTCGCCATCGGGCTCTTCGTGCTCTACCGCGAGCTCGGCACCCTCAACATTCACGAGCTGCTGGTGCGAGCCCCTGCGATGTTTGCCGACGGCTCCCCTGCCCTGTCGTTCGCCTGCCTCATGCTGCTCGGCGGCGCGGTCGGCAAATCCGCCCAGCTGCCCCTGCAGACCTGGCTGGCGGACGCCATGGCGGGCCCGACCCCGGTCTCGGCACTGATCCACGCCGCCACCATGGTGACCGCCGGTGTCTACCTCATCGCCCGCACCCACGGCCTCTTCCTGCTGGCCCCGGAGATCCTCCATCTGGTGGCGCTGGTCGGTGCCATCACGCTAGTGCTGGCCGGTTTTGCCGCCCTGGTGCAGACCGACATCAAGCGGATCCTGGCTTACTCCACCATGAGCCAGATAGGCTACATGTTCCTGGCCCTGGGGGTCGGTGCCTGGGAAGGGGCCATCTTCCACCTGATGACCCACGCCTTCTTCAAGGCGCTCTTGTTCCTCTCCGCCGGGGCCGTCATCGTTGCGACCCACCACGAGCAGAACATCTTCAAGATGGGAGGCCTGCGCAAATCGCTGCCGCTGGTCTACGCCTGCTTCCTGGTGGGGGGCTCGGCCCTGGCCGCGCTGCCACTGGTGACCGCCGGTTTCTACAGTAAAGACGCCATCCTCTGGCAGGTGCAGGCCAGTGGCCAGAGCGCCCTGCTGTGGGCCGGTCTGGGTGGTGCCTTCCTCACCTCCCTCTACACCTTCCGCCTCATCTTCATCGCCTTCCACGGCAAGGAGCAGACCCAGGCTCACGCCGGACAGGGCCTTGCCCACCATTTGCCACTGCTGGTGCTGCTGGTGCTCTCCACCGGAGTCGGCGCCCTCATCGTGCCACCGCTGGCAGGAGTGCTGCCGGCCGGCCCGGGAGATCACATCGAAGAGGGACGCCATGGCCTCGAGATCCTCTCCGGCGTCATCGCCGTGGCAGGCATTGCGCTGGCCGCCTTCCTCTTCCTCGGCGAACGTCGCCTGGCGAAAGGGATCGCACAGAGTGCACCGGGGCGGGCTCTGTCCACCCTCTGGTTCAATGCCTGGGGCTTTGACTGGCTTTATGACCTGATTTGGGTCAAGCCCTACCTGCTGGCGACTCGCCTGCTCGGCAAGGATCCGCTGGACAGGATGATGAACCTGCCCGCCGTGCTGGCCCAGGGGGGGCATCAGCTGCTGGCCTGGACCGTCTCCGGCAAGTTGCGCTGGTACGCAGCCTCCATGGGGATGGGCGCCGCCCTGATCCTGGCCCTGCTGCTGCTCGGCTGATCCATGAGCCCAATATTGTGTGGCAGGCTCAGCGCCTGCCCGACTAGAACCTAGATGAGAGCTGATATCGTGACCTTACTCTGGATCTTGCTAATTCCCTTCATCGGCGGCTTGCTCTGCTGGCAGATGGAGCGGCTCGGCGGACAGTTTGTCCGCTGGGTGGCCCTCGCCTCCATGAGCGCCTGTCTGGTGCTCTCCAGCGCCATCTGGCTCGGTGGTGACTTCACCCTCGCCAACCCCGGCCTCCCCGTCTGGGCAGCCGAGTGGCAACAACCCTGGATCCCCCGCTTCGGCATCTCCCTGCACCTCGCCGTGGACGGGCTGTCGCTCCTGATGGTGATCCTCACCAGCTTCATCGGCGTGCTGGCCATCCTCTGTTCCTGGAAGGAGATCGTCCAGCGCATCGGCTTCTTCCACCTCAACCTGCTGTGGATCCTGGGGGGCGTGCTCGGCGTCTTCATGGCGGTGGATCTGTTCCTCTTCTTCTTCTTCTGGGAGATGATGCTGGTGCCGATGTACTTCCTGATCGCGCTCTGGGGCCACTCGGTCACCGATGGCAAGTCGCGCATCAACGCCGCCACCAAGTTCTTCATCTACACCCAGGCGAGCGGCCTCATCATGCTGGTGGCCATCCTGGGCCTGGTACTGACCCACCACGCCGCCACCGGTGTCTTCACCTTCAACTATCAGGAACTGCTCAACACCCCCATGAGCAGCACGGTACAGTGGCTGCTGATGCTGGGCTTCTTCATCGCCTTCGCGGTCAAGATGCCCCTGGTGCCGCTCCATGGCTGGCTCCCTGATGCCCACAGCCAGGCGCCCACCGCAGGCTCCGTGGACTTGGCGGGCATCTTGCTGAAAACCGCGGCCTACGGCCTGCTGCGCTTCACTCTGCCGCTTTTCCCCGAGGCGTCCGCCGAGTTTGCCCCCTACGCCATGGTGCTCGGCCTCATCGGCATCGTCTATGGCGCCCTGCTGGCCTTTGCCCAGACCGACATCAAGCGGCTGGTTGCCTACACCAGCATCTCCCACATGGGCTTCGTGATGATCGCCATCTACTCCGGCAGCGAGCTCGCCCTGCAAGGGGCAGTGGTACAGATGATTGCCCACGGGCTCTCGGCCGCCGGCCTCTTCATCCTGTGCGGCCAGCTCTACGAGCGCCTGCACACCCGGGATCTGCGCCAGATGGGCGGTCTCTGGGGACGGTTGCGCTACCTGCCCGGCGTGATGCTGTTCTTCTCCGTCGCATCCCTCGGGATGCCGGGGACCGGCAACTTCGTCGGCGAGTTCCTGATCCTCATCGGCAGCTTCCAGGTGGCCCCCGTCATCACCGTCATCGCCACCTTCGGGCTGGTGCTGGCCTCGGTCTACTCCCTCATCATGCTGCAACGGGCCTGCTTCGGGACGCCCCGGGAGGAGAGCATGCTCAAGGGGCTGGATACCCGGGAACTGACCATGATGCTGACCATCGCCGGCCTCTTGGTGCTGCTCGGTCTCTATCCCCAGCCGGTGCTCGACACCGCCAGCAGCAGCCTCCTGAGCGTGCTGCACTGGTACACGCTGCCGGGCACGGGGGCGCTGCAATGATGCTTTCTCTTTCGCCTTCCTTGTCCATGTCGGGAGCACTGTCATGACGTTTACTGTTTCTCAACTGCTGGCCCTGCTGCCCCTGTTGCTGACCACGGGGGCCATGGTGGCCCTGATGCTGGCCATCGCCTGGAAGCGCTGTGACGACACCGCCTTCGTGGTCACCATCATCGGCCTAAACCTCGCGCTCTTCTCCCTGCCCATCGTGATGGCCCAGGGGGATCAGGGGGTCACTCCCCTGCTGCAAGTGGACGCTTACGCGGTCTTCTACATGGGGCTGGTACTCATCGGGGCCCTGGCCACCTGCACCTTCGGTCGCACCTGGCTCAAGGGCTATCCGGACAACCGGGAAGAGTTCTACCTGCTGCTGCTCATCGCCACCGCCGGTGGTCTGGTGCTGGCAGCCTCCCGTCACCTCGCATCGCTCTTCATCGGGATCGAGATGCTGACCCTGCCCATGTTCGGTCTGGTGGGGTATGCCTATCGCGAGCGGCGCTCGCTGGAAGCCAGCATCAAGTACATGGTGCTCTCCGCCAGTGCCACCGCCTTCCTGCTGTTCGGCATGGCACTGCTCTACGCCCAGGCCGGAAGCCTGAGCTTCAGCGATCTCGGTGTGACCCTGGCCCAGAGCCCGGCTCACCATCCGCTGCTGATGGGGGGCTTTGGCCTGATGCTGGTCGGCTTTGCGTTCAAGCTGTCCCTCGCCCCCTTCCACCTCTGGACCCCGGACGTCTATGAAGGGGCGCCGGCACCGGTGGCCACCTTCCTCGCCACCGTGAGCAAGATAGCGGTGTTCTGCGTGCTGCTGCGCTTCTACCTGGCAGTACCCGCCACCTCGGATCCCATGATCCACTGGCTGCTGGCGGCCATGGCGGTCGTCTCCATCGTGGTCGGCAACCTCCTGGCGCTGATCCAGACCAACATCAAGCGGATGATGGGTTACTCCTCCATCTCCCACTTCGGCTATCTGCTGGCGGTGGTGGTGGCAAGCCGCCTCGGCGAGATGCCGGTGGAAGCGGCGGGTGTCTACCTGCTGATGTACCTGTTCACCAGCCTGGGGGCCTTCGGCGTCATCAGCATGATGTCCAGCCCCTATCGCGGCAAGGATGCGGACTCCCTGCACAGCTATCGCGGTCTGTTCTGGAAGCGCCCCTATCTGACGGCGGTGATGACGGTGATGATGCTCTCCCTCGCGGGTATCCCCATGACGCTGGGCTTCATCGGCAAGTTCTACCTCATCGGCGTCACCGTCGATGCCAAGCTGTGGTGGCTCAGTGGCGCCATCGTGCTCGGCAGTGCCCTGGGGCTCTACTACTACCTGCGGGTCATGGTCACCCTCTACCTGCGTGAACCCGGCATGCAACTGCGCGATGCCAGGGCCGACTGGGCCTTCTCCTCCGGGGGCCTGGTGGTGCTGCTCTCCGCCATTCTGGTGGTATTGCTCGGCATCTACCCCCAGCCCGTCATCAGTCTGGTACAGGGCTTCCAGCACGTGGTGCTGCGCTAGCCTCAGGTTCACAGTTCACACAGCGAAACCGGCCTCCGTGGCCGGTTTTTTATGTCCGCCAAGGCCCGGTCCGGCTTGCCCGTCTGGCAGGCGATACCAGATCGGTCCTCTCAATCCATGCCATATCCTCCAGCAAGCAGCTGGCGGAGCAGTGGGCTGAAGACGGCCTTGCCCCCATCGTGCTCGCCTCCTCCTGCCCTCCCCATTCTCAGACCCATGCCCATAAAAAAACCGGCCACAGGGGCCGGTTTTTGGTTTCTTGCTGACGCTTAGCCCAGACGGACTCTCGCGTTTCTGAACATGCGCATCCAGGCGCCATCCTCACCCCAGTTGTCCGGGTGCCAGGAGTTGGCCACGGTGCGGAACACCCGCTCCGGGTGCGGCATCATGATGGTGGCGCGGCCGTCCGCACTGGTCACCGCGGTGATACCGTCAGGGGAGCCGTTGGGGTTGGCCGGGTATTGCACGGTGACGTTGCCGCGGTTGTCCACGAAACGCAGCCCCACCAGACCGCTCTGTTGCAGCGCAGCCAGGTGAGCGGCATCGCGCACTTCCACGCGCCCTTCCCCGTGGGAAACGGCAATCGGCATCACGGAGCCCGCCATCCCGGCGAAGAAGGCGGACGGGGAGTCCTGCACTTCCACCAGGCTGAAGCGCGCCTCGAAGCGCTCGGAGCGGTTGCGCACGAAGCGCGGCCAGAGATCGGCACCCGGGATGAGGTCGCGCAGGTTGGACATCATCTGGCAGCCGTTGCACACCCCCAGGGAGAGGGTATCGCCACGCTCGAAGAAGCGCTGGAACTGCTCACGGGCGTTGTCGTTGAACAGGATGGACTTGGCCCAGCCTTCCCCCGCCCCCAGCACGTCCCCGTAGGAGAAGCCGCCACAGGCCACCAGGGTCTGGAAATCTTCCAGCTTGATGCGCCCCTCGAGGATGTCGCTCATGTGCACGTCGACAGCGGTGAAGCCGGCGCGGTCAAAGGCGGCCGCCATCTCCACGTGGGAGTTGACCCCCTGCTCGCGCAGCACCGCCAGGCGGGGAGAAACCCCGCGAGCGATATAGGGCGCGGCCACGTCGTCGGACGGGTTGTAGGTGAGCCTGGCCTGCAGACCCGGATCGGTGGCGTCCTGGCGGGCGGCATGCTCCTGATCGGCGCACTCCGGGTTGTCCCGCAGGCGCTGCATCTGCCAGCTGGTCTCGCCCCAGATGGTGCGAAGGGCAGTGCGGCTGGCGCGATAAACCTCGCTGCCGGCACGCTGGAACAGGATGAGGTCGTCTTCGCGCACCGTGCCCAGCACGTGGGAGCAGGCTGCCAGACCGTGACCGGCCAGCAGGGTCAGCACCGCTTCCTTGTCTTCGCGACGAACCTGGATGACGGCCCCCAGCTCCTCGTTGAACAGGGCCGGCAGCAGGTCGCCACCCACGCGATCGAGCTGGATGTCGAGGCCGCAGTGACCGGCAAACGCCATCTCGGTCAGGGTGACGAAGAGGCCGCCGTCAGAGCGGTCGTGGTAGGCAATCAGCTTGCGATCCGCCACCAGCGCCTGGATGGCATTGAAGAAGCCCTTTAGCTGGACCGGGTTGTCCAGATCCGGAGCGCTTTGCCCAAGCTGGCGGTAAACCTGGGCCAGGGCCGAGGCGCCGAGGCGCTGCTTGCCGTTGCCAAGGTCGATGAGGATAAGGTCGGTCTCACCGAGATCGGTGCGCAGTTGCGGGGTCACGGTATTGCGCACGTCCTCGACCCGGGCAAACGCCGAGATGAGCAGGGAGAGCGGCGAGGTGACGCTGCGCTCTTCCCCGTCCTGCTGCCAGCGGGTCTTCATGGACATGGAGTCCTTGCCCACCGGGATGGTGATGCCAAGGGCCGGGCAGAGCTCTTCGCCCACCGCTTTCACGGCTTCGTAGAGACCCGCATCTTCACCCGGGTGGCCGGCTGCGGACATCCAGTTGGCGGAGAGCTTGACCCGCTTGAGGGAGCCGATAT
Organism: Aeromonas sp. S19(2024); assembly: GCF_041402625.1. Classification (NCBI taxonomy): domain Bacteria; kingdom Pseudomonadati; phylum Pseudomonadota; class Gammaproteobacteria; order Aeromonadales; family Aeromonadaceae; genus Aeromonas; species Aeromonas sp. S19(2024). The sequence goes on along the minus strand of NZ_JBGLQU010000006.1, from coordinate 136,611 downwards.
TGGCCGGTGCCAGGTTGGTCAAGGCCTCGGCCACCGCCATGCGGGCGGAGGCGGCATGAGAGAGCAGCGCCACCGGGGTGCGCTCGCCCATGGACATGGCTTCACCGTGGTAGCTGTCGTAGGTCGCGGCGGTGACGGCGCAGTCAGCCACCGGGATCTGCCAGGGGCCGACCATCTGGTCGCGGTTGACGAGGCCCGTTACGGTGCGATCGCCGATGGTGATGAGGAAGGACTTCTCCGCCACGGTCGGCAGGCGCAGCACGCGCTCGGCGGCGTCGCTGAGGGTGATGCCGTCCAGTTGCAGCGCCTTGCCCTGGGCGGGCAGGCTCTGCACGTCGCGGTGCATCTTGGGCGCCTTGCCAAGCAGCACGTCCAGCGGCAGATCGATGGGCTGGTTGTCAAAGTGATCATCAGAGAGAGTGAGATGCTTCTCTTCGGTGGCGGTGCCGATGACGGCATAGGGGGCGCGTTCGCGCTCGCACAGGGCCTTGAACAGAGGCAGCTTGTCCTGGGCCACGGCCAGCACATAGCGCTCCTGGGATTCGTTGCACCAGACTTCCAGCGGGCTCATGCCCGGCTCGTCGTTCGGAATGGCACGCAAGTCGAAGCGACCACCGCGCTCCCCGTCGCTCACCAGCTCCGGCATGGCGTTGGAGAGACCACCGGCGCCCACGTCGTGGATGAAGACGATGGGGTTGTCGTCCCCCAGTTGCCAGCAGCGGTCGATCACTTCCTGGCAGCGACGCTCCATCTCGGGGTTGTCACGCTGCACGGAGGCGAAGTCGAGATCTTCGGCAGACTGGCCGGACGCCATGGAGGAGGCTGCGCCGCCACCCAGGCCGATGTTCATGGCCGGACCACCCAGCACGATGAGGGCCGCCCCCACCGGGATCTCCCCTTTCTGGACGTGCTCGCTGCGGATGTTGCCGATGCCACCCGCCAGCATGATGGGCTTGTGGTAGCCGCGCACCTCGACGCCGTTGTGGCTCGGCACCTGCTCTTCGAAGGTACGGAAGTAACCCAGGATGGCTGGGCGACCGAATTCGTTGTTGAAGGCGGCGCCACCAAGGGGCCCTTCCTGCATGATGTCAAAGGCGCTGACGATGCGGCTCGGCTTGCCGAAGTCCTGCTCCCAGGGCTGCTCGAAACCGGGGATGCGCAGGTTGGAGACGGAGAAGCCCACCAGGCCCGCCTTGGGTTTGGCGCCACGGCCTGTCGCACCCTCGTCGCGGATTTCGCCGCCGGAGCCGGTGGCGGCACCCGGGAAGGGAGAGATGGCTGTCGGGTGGTTGTGGGTCTCCACCTTCATCAGGATGTCGACGCGCTCCTGGTGATACTGGTACTCACCGTTGGCGGGGCTCGGGAAGAAGCGGCCACCCTGGCTGCCTTCCATCACCGCGGCGTTGTCTTTGTAGGCAGACAGGACATGGTCCGGCGTCTGCTCGAAGGTGTTCTTGATCATCTTGAACAGCGACTTGGGCTGCTGCTCGCCGTCGATGGTCCAGTCGGCGTTGAAGATCTTGTGGCGGCAGTGCTCGGAGTTCGCCTGGGCAAACATGTAGAGCTCGATGTCGTTGGGATTGCGACCCAGCCGGGTGAAGTTGGTCACCAGGTAATCTATTTCGTCATCGGCCAGGGCCAGACCCAGGGTCACGTTGGCCTCTTCCAGGGCGGCGCGACCACCACCCAGCACATCTACCTGGGTAAAGGGGCGCGGCTCGTGGTGAGCAAACAGGGCGGCGGCCTCGTTCATCTCGGCAAAGACCACTTCCATCATGCGATCGTGCAGCAGGGCCGCGATCTCGCTACGCTGGGCCACGCTCAGCTCACCCTTGGCCTGCACGTAATAGGCAATGCCGCGCTCCAGCCGCTTGACCTGTTTCAGGCCGCAGTTGTGGGCGATGTCGGTTGCTTTGGAAGACCAGGGGGAGATAGTGCCGGGGCGGGGGGTAACGAGGAACAGCTGACCGCTGGGGGTGTGTTCCGGGATGGTCGGGCCGTAGCGCAGAAGCTGGCCCAAGGTCGCTCGCTCGGGGGGCGACAGCGGGCTCGTCAGCTCGGCAAAATGCACGTATTCCGCATAGACGCTTGCTATCTCTACTCCTCTCTGTGCGCAGCTCTGCAGCAGCTTGTGGACACGAAACTCAGACAGTGCTGGGGCACCACGCAAGATTTCCATATACCTTTCTCACCAAGTTTTAGAGTGTGGGGGGATTTGAGACGCGCGTATTATAGGGATCAGGCCCATCCTGAACAAACGTTTTTCTCATCTCGCGCGGTGTGACTCCCTTCATACTCTCTGGTATAAAGGTGCCTCTTTTTTGACAAATGCCGTTTTTTTCAACAAGGGTACTCACCTACTTGCGCTGCATTTTTCGACTGTTCATCGGGATGATGTTGACGCTGGCCCTGGCCGGTTGCGACTTCTACCACCCCTCCAGCCAACTGGAGCAGATCCGCCAGCGAGGCGAGATCCGGGTTGGCACCCTCTATGGCCCCACTTCCTATTACCAGCGTGACGACACCGCACTGGGGTTCGACTACGAGCTGGCGCAGCTTTACGCCGACTGGCTGGGGGTCAAGCTGACCATAGTACCGGCCTACAGCACCGCCGAGCTGGTCGAGCAACTGCAAAAGGGCAAGCTGGATCTCGCCGCCGCCGCCATCGTCGTGACCCCGGAGCGGCGCAAGCTGTTCCGCTTCGGCCCAGGCTTCTACCAGGTCTCCCCCAAGCTGGTCTATCGCAACGGTTCCTCCAGGCCCAAGAACCTCGGTGACATCAAGGGCAGCATAGTGGTGCCGGCGGGCTCCACCGGCGAGGACCTGATGAAGGAGCTGGCCAAGCAGTACCCCAACCTGAAGTGGAGCACCAATCGGGATGCGGACGTGGAAGAGCTGCTCAAGCAGGTGGCCGACGGCAAGGTGGACTACACGGTGGTGCAGGACACCATACTGGCCCGTACCCAGCGCTACTACCCCGAACTCACCGAGGGCTTGACCCTCGCCAGCAAGCAGACCGTGGCCTGGGCCATGACCAAGCTGCCCGACGACAGCCTCTACGCCAGCATCATCGACTTCTTCGGTCAGCGCTTCATGGATGGCGCCATCGCCAAGCTCGACGAGAAGTACTTCGGCCACGTGCAGAACTTCGACTTCGTCGACACCCGTACCTTCCTGCAACGGGCCAAGAGCCTGCTGCCCAAGTACCAGGCTCTGTTCCAGACCCACGCCAAGGATATCGACTGGCGGCTGCTGGCCGCCATCAGCTATCAGGAATCCCACTGGGATCCCCAGGCACGCTCCTACACCGGGGTGCGTGGCATGATGATGCTCACCGGTCCGACCGCCAAGGCGATGGGGGTAAACGATCGCACCCACCCGGAAGAGAGCATCAAGGGGGGCGCCCGCTACCTGCAGGAGATGATGGCGAAGGTGCCCGACTCGGTCCCGGCGGACGAGAAAGTGTGGTTTGCCCTCACCGCCTACAACATCGGCTACGGCCACATGATGGATGCCCGCCGCCTGACCAAGGAGCTGGGCAAGAACCCGGACGCCTGGAGCGACGTGAAAGAGGTGCTGCCCCTGTTGCAGCAGTCACGCTGGCATCGCAAGGTGCGCTATGGCTATGCCCGTGGCGGCGAGGCGCGCAACTATGTCAACAACGTGCGCCAGTACTACCAGAGCCTGCTCTGGCTCGACAACGAACAGCAGAAGGCCCATCGTCGGGAGGAGCTGGACGAGGACGACAGCAGCGAGCCGGACGTGCAAGCGCAGCGTCCGGCCATCATCGCCGAAGTGGTCAAACAGATCATCACCCCCTAGCCTCGCCGGGGGTGTGTTTTCCTGCCCTGTTCTCTGTTACCATCCTTGGGTATACGAGGGGCGCTGGAGCGAACTTATTGCAATGTATTCATTGCGTTGCAGTTCCTGCCAAGGGCCCTTTCGACCCCACGCAAGACCAGGGAGGAGAACAGGATGCGAGCACGCAGAAGAGCCATGTTGGCCCGAAAAACCAAATGTGCCTGGAGCCCGAGACGCAAGCTCAAGCTGGCCGACATGAAACGCAAGATCTGGCACAGAAACCGCTCCTTCACGCTGCTGATAGCGGAGCACACAGTATAAACCCGGCATCAGCCGGGTTTTTTTATGCCTTGTCAGGCTGCGCTTCAAACAGAACGGTGCGCTTGGAGACCAGGGTGTTGCAGTGGTTGCAAAAATAATCCACCGCGCCGCAAGCCTTAAGCCGCTCCAGCTCCTGCCCGCAGGCAGGACACAGGGCCCGGATGCGATAACGGGCCTGACATTGGCCACACGTCGTCTCCCGGCTGCGGCTGTCCAGTTCGCCCTGACAGGCAGGGCAGGTCAGCGTGTTCATTCTCTTCTCGACTCCTCTTTACGTCACTGTGCACCGGCGTCACTCGCAGCCCCTCCCCCGGTTTGTCTGCCCTGAGGAGGGCCATCAAGAAAAACGGCTGCCGGTAAGGGCAGCCGCAGGGCTTTATTTCTTCGCTTTGGCCTTGAGCAGGCGCTTGCGCTGGCGTTCCTGGCTCAGGGTCAGGGTGTTCTTCTTGCCCTCGAACGGGTTGACCGACTCCTGGAACTCCACCCGGATCGGCGTCCCCATGATTTTCAACGACTTGCGGAAGTAGTTGATGAGGTAGCGCTTGTAGGAGTCAGGCAGGTCGTTCAACTGGTTGCCGTGGATCACGATGCGCGGCGGGTTGTAACCACCGGCGTGGGCATACTTCAGCTTGACCCGGCGACCATTCACCATGGGCGGCTGGTGATCTTCCTGGGCCATCTGCATGATGCGGGTCAGCATGGCGGTGCTGGTGCGGCGGGTCGCGGACTCGTAAGCCTCGTTGATGGATTCGAACAGGTGACCGACGCCACTGCCGTGCAGGGCGGAGATGAAGTGCACCCGGGCGAAGTCGATGAAGCCCAGGCGTCTGTCCAGCTCGTTCTTGACGTCCTCTTTCACCTTCTGATCCAGGCCGTCCCACTTGTTGACCACCAGTACCACGGAGCGGCCGCTGTTGAGCACGAAGCCGAGGATGCTCAAGTCCTGATCCGTGATGGTCTCCCGGGCGTCAATGACCAGCAGGCAGACGTTGGCATCTTCAATCGCCTTGAGCGTCTTGATGACGGAGAACTTCTCCACCGTCTCGTGCACCTTGCCACGGCGACGCACGCCGGCGGTGTCGATGACCACGTATTTCTGATCGTCGCGCTCCATGGGGATGTAGACGGAGTCGCGGGTGGTCCCCGGCATGTCGTAGACGATGACCCGATCTTCACCCAGCATGCGGTTGGTCAGGGTCGACTTGCCGACGTTGGGACGACCGACGATAGCAAATTTGATGGGCAGGTCGGCGAACGGCGTCTCCTTGGTGTCTTCCCGGGTGTCGAGCTCACCGGCGGCCACCATACGCAGCAGGGCCTCTTCGTCGAACTCCTCCAGCTCCTCTTCCTCTTGTGCCTCGGTGGCAGAGCCGACCAGGGTCTCGAGGTGGGGGGCCAGGGCCAGCTCCAGCAGGCTCAGTACGCCACGGCCGTGGGCGGCCGCCATCTGGTAGACCTCGCCCAGGGCCAGACCGTAGAACTCGGACACCGCGGAGTCACCGTCGATGCCGTCGGTCTTGTTGGCCACCAGAAACACCTTCTTGTGGGTCTTGCGCAGGTGCTCGGCGATAGCCTGATCCGCCGCGGTGAGACCGGCACGGGCATCCACCATGAAGAGCACCACATCGGCCTCTTCGATGGCCAGCAGGGACTGCTCGGCCATCTTCAGCTCGATCCCCTCCTCGGTGCCATCGATACCGCCGGTATCGACCACGATAAATTCCAGCTCGCCCAGCTTCGCCTGGCCATATTTGCGGTCCCGGGTCAGGCCGGGGAAGTCGGCAACCAGGGCATCCCGGGTACGGGTCAGGCGGTTAAACAGGGTGGATTTCCCCACGTTGGGGCGGCCCACCAGGGCAACTACAGGAGTCATAAAAGCCTCATTCTCAAGACGACAAAGGCTCCGGGTCCGAAGACCAGGAGCCGGATATTCACATTATCGGACGATCAAGGACGCTTGAGGGCGTACAACTTGCCGTCACGGCTCTGCACATACAGGGTGTCACCCTCCACCAGCGGAGCGGCATAGAGACCACTGCTGTCGAGCTGCTGCATGGCCTTGATGGTCCCGTCGGTACGGTCCAGCCAATACAGGTAACCTTCCACATCGCCCACCACCACATAGTCACCCAGGATGACGGGGGCGGTCACGGTGCGGTTTTCCAGCTGGGTGTTGGACCACAGCTCGAGACCGTTGCGACGATCGACCGCAAACAGATGGCTGCGGCTGTCGGTCAGCACGATGGCATTGCCGGTCACCGCCATATCGCGATAACCGGAATACTTGCGCTTCCACACTTCGTCACCGCTCATCAGCTTGCGCGCCATCAACTGGCCGTTGTAGGCGATGGCGTAGAGCTCATCACCGGCAATCAGCGGGCTGGCATCGACGTCCACCATCCGATCCAGTTCGGTGGCGCCGCGCGGGTCAGCCACCTTGGATTGACGCACCGGCTGGCCGTTGCTCAGCAGGGCGATGCCCACCTTGCCATCGGCGCGGCCATAGATGACGGCACCGTTGGTGATGATGGGGGCGCCGGCACTGCGCAGGGTCAGGGGCGGCTGCTCTTCGGACAGGGTCCACTGCAGCTTGCCCTCGTCGGTATCGAGCGCCACCAGGCGACCGGAGGTGGTCAGCACCACCACGCGGCCATCCTCGACGGCGGGGCTCGCCACCACTTCCCCCGGCACCGTGGTCTGCCACAGCACTTCGCCGTTGGCCTCGTTCAGGGCGTAGACCACCCCGTTTTCGGACCCGAGGAACAGCTTGCCGTAGCGGGAGACCAGGCCACCGGAGAGACGGGCACTGCGCTTGTCGGCGTTGATGGGCAGATCTGCCAGATCCACGCTCCACAGCTCCTTGCCGCTCTCGCGCTCGAAGGCGGTCACATCGCCATCGCGGGCCGCTGCATAGATGCGGTCCTCTTCCACCACCGGCTTGAGCTGGGAGTAGAAGTCGCCGATGCCATCCCCGACCGAGGAGGACCAGGCGGTATCGGCAGTGAACGCGGACTCGACCTTGGGCAGGGGCGCCATGGGGTTGAGATCCTCTTCCGAACTGAACAGGGAGCAGCCCTGCAAGGCGAAGGAGACAGCCACCCCCAGCGCCATTCGCTTGTACAGATTACGCATCCGGTGCCTCGCCCGCAGTGACGGCTGGCAGCGCCAGATCATCCATCTTCAGCTTGAGTTCGGCGCTGCTCTGCAGGCCGCCAGCATCCGCCGCCGCCTGATAGGCATCGCGCGCTTCTTCGGCCTTGCCCTGCTTTTGCAGGATATCGCCGCGCACTTCCGCCACCTGGGCCTTGAAGGCGTCGTTGTTGATCTTGCCAAGCTGGGCCAGGGCCTCGTCAGCCTTGCCCTGATCGCTCAGGACCCGTGCCAGACGCAGGGCGGCGATGGGCTTGATGCTGTCGTCGCCACTGGCGGCCACCTGGGTCAGCTGCTCGGCAGCCAGATCCAGCTTGCCCGCCTTGACGGCGGCCGCGGCCAGTTGCAGGGCGGCCAGCTCGGCATAGGCGTCACCCTTGTGAGCGGTAATGAAGCTCTTTGCCTGCTCCAGGGCGGCGTCGTCCCCCCTGGCCAGCTGGGCGGTCATCTCGTTGTAAGCCTGGGAGGCGGCTTCCTGGTTGTTCTGCTGCATCTCGTTGTAGTAGCGCCAGCCAAAGAGGCCGACCAGACCGATAACAGTTCCTGCGATCACCGAGGTGCCGTTCTCTTTCCACCAGCTCTTGATGACCTCAACCTGTTGTTCTTCAGTGGTATACACTTCCACAGCTTACTCTCCTTTCGCTGCCAGCAGGGCGATGGCGGCATCGACCGAGACGGTCTGTTGCTCGGCCTGGCCACGCAGATATTTGATGGTGATCTCCCCGCTTTGCACCTCGGTCTCCCCAAGGATCAGGGCAATGGCCGCGCCGCTCTTGTCGGCACGCTTGAGTTGTTTCTTGAAGTTGCCGCCGCCGCAGTGGCTCATGAGGCGCAAGTCCGGCAGAGCATCGCGCAGGCGCTCGGCCAGGGCAAAGCCAGCCTGCTCGGTCCCCTCACCCACCATGCAGAGATAGACATCCACCGCCGGGCGGATGTCAGCATTGAGTTCGAGGGTTTCAAGCATCAGCACCAGACGCTCCATGCCCATGGCAAAGCCCACCGCCGGGGTCGGCTGGCCACCGAGCTGCTCCACCAGGCCGTCGTAGCGACCACCGGCACAGACGGTGCCCTGGGCCCCCAGGCTGTTGGTCACCCACTCGAACACGGTGAGGTTGTAGTAGTCGAGGCCGCGCACCAGACGCTCGTTCACCTCGAACTGGATGCCGGCCGCCGTGAGCAGGCGCTTGAGCCCTTCGAAGTGAGCCAGGCTCTCTTCGCCCAGGTGGTCGAACAGACGGGGGGCACCCGCCAGGATGGCCTGCACTTTTTCGTCCTTGGAGTCGAGCACCCGCAGGGGGTTGCTGTACATGCGGCGCTGGCTCTCTTCGTCCAACTCGCTCTTGTACTGTTCCAGATAGGCGACCAGGGCATCGCGATAGGCGGCACGTTCGCTGCTCTGACCGAGGGTGTTGAGCTGCAGGGTCACGTGATCGCTGATGCCGAACAGACGCCACAGGCGGTGGGTCAGCATGATGAGCTCGGCATCGATGTCCGGCCCGTTGATGCCGAACAGCTCGACCCCGAACTGGTGGAACTGGCGATAACGGCCTTTCTGGGGACGCTCGTGACGGAACATGGGGCCCATGTACCACATCCGGCGTTCCTGGTTGTACAGCAGACCGTGCTCGATGCCGGCACGGACGCAACTGGCGGTCCCTTCCGGACGCAGGCTCAGGCTGTCGCCGTTGCGGTCTTCAAAGGTGTACATCTCTTTTTCGACCACGTCGGTCACTTCACCGATGGCACGCTTGAACAGATGGGTCTGCTCGACGATGGGCATGCGCACTTCGCTGTAGCCATAGCTGGCCACGACCTGGCGCAGGATCTGTTCTACTTTCTGCCATACCGGGCTCTGCTCCGGCAGGCAATCATTCATACCGCGAATAGCTTGGATCTGTTTTGCCACGTTGATACTCGAGAAAAAGAGGTAAAATTTGGCCGCATTATAGGGATTTTCGACCCCGAGGTAAAATCGGGTGCCCGGATGCGGGATGTAAAATCAACAACCTAAAGCCGGGGCCACCCCAGGTGGCCCCGTCATGGTTCAACCTTTGTCCACCTGGATCTGGTTGGCCGGATCCAGCATGGCGGCCCGGGCACGGATGCGACGCTCCAGGGTCGGGATCAAATCCTTGTTGTCGAGCCGGTCGACCCGCTGGCCCCCCTCGTAGAAGGCACTCTTGTTGGCGGCGCCCGCAAGGCCGAGATCGGAGACCAGCGCCTCCCCCGGACCGTTCACCACACAGCCGATGATGGAGACATCCATCGGGGTGATGATGTCTTCGAGCCGCTCTTCCAGGGCGTTGACAGTGCCGATGACGTCGAACTCCTGACGGGAGCAGGAGGGACAGGCGATGAAGTTGATGCCGCGGGAGCGGATGCGCAGGGACTTGAGGATGTCGAAGCCCACCTTCACCTCTTCCACCGGATCGGCGGCCAGAGAGATGCGCAGGGTGTCGCCAATCCCTTCGCTCAGCAACATGCCAAGGCCGATGGCGGACTTGACCGCGCCGGCGCGAAAACCGCCCGCTTCCGTGATGCCCAGATGCAGGGGTTGATCGATCTGCTTTGCCAGCAGGCGATAGGCTCCGACCGCCAGGAAGACATCGGACGCCTTGACACTCACCTTGAAGTTCTGGAAGTCGAGGCGATCCAGGTAATCCACGTGGCGCATGGCGGACTCCAGCAGCGCCTCCGGGGTCGGCTCGCCGTATTTCTCCTGGAGATCACGCTCAAGGGAACCGCCGTTGACGCCGATCCGGATGGGGATGTTGTAGTGACGGGCGCAATCCACCACCGCACGCACCCGCTCTTCGTTGCCGATGTTGCCCGGGTTGATGCGCAGGCAGTCGGCCCCGTACTCGGCCACTTTGAGGGCGATGCGGTAGTCGAAGTGGATGTCGGCCACGATGGGGATGCGGGTCTGCTGCTTGATGAGCTTGAACGCTTCCGCCGCCTCCATGGTGGGGACGGAGACCCGGACGATGTCGGCGCCGACCCGCTCGATCCGCTGGATCTGCTCGACGGTAGCGGCCACGTCCGTGGTCTTGGTGTTGGTCATGGTCTGTACCGTGATGGGGGCATCGCCCCCAACCGGCACGTTGCCGACCATGATCTGTCTGGATTTGCGACGAACGATGGGTGATTCGTGTGCGGGCTTTTCGTGAACAGACATGGCGGACTGATTACTCCTGCGGCAGTGAGAAGCGGGCAGTCCGGCCGTTGTTGTAACGGCTCATGTCGAAGGACTTGCCCTGATATTCGAGATTGACCGCCATGGGCGCGCCAATGATGAATCTGAGTGGCTCGGGTCCTTCCAGTACCAGTTCGTCGTTTGCCTTCTTCAGACCGCTGAACAGGGTCTTGCCGTTGGCATCCTTGACGTCCAGCCAGCAATCGGCGGTGAAGCTCATCTTGAGCTGGGGCGCCTTGGCGGGCTCGGTGGTCGTGCTCTCGGCAGTCGAGACCGCACCGGAAACGTCCGTCTGGACGGCTGCGCTGGCATCCGTAGCGACCACAGGCAGGGTCGCGGTGGCACCGCTCACCACAACCTGGGTGGACACGGCATCGGACGCTGCGGGCAGCACCGGCTCGGCGACCTCCACGGCGGGGGCAACATTCGCTTCCGGCGTATTGACGGTCGCGCTCATCTCGGTCGCCGCCAAGGCGTCGTCACCGGCAGAGCGGCGCGCCGTGCTCTGCCACCACCAGGCGACGGAGAGCCCGATCAGCACCAGGATCACCAGCCAGGTCACCACCTTGAGCCGGCTGTCATTGGCCTGCTGGCGGGAGCGACGGGAGAAGCTCTGCATGTCGATATTGTCGGGGGGAGTCAGTCCCAGCTTTTCGTAGGCGGCGAGGATGGTCTCCTCGGGGATGCCCACGAGCTTGGCATAGGCCCGCAGATAGCCACGAATGAAGGTATGGGACGTGTGCTTGTCATAGGTATCCGCTTCGATGGCGGCGATCAGGGTCAGACGAAGGTGAATGCGGGACGCAACCTGTTCCCGGGTCCAGCCGAGCTGTTCACGGGCGTTGCGCAGCAGCTGGCCTGGGCCCGCTGCCTGGGAGTCGTCTTGGAAATCGTGTGGCTGTTCAGTAGTCATTGGCTAAGTAACGCTTGGCTTGTTGCGAAGTGGGATATTGCCTTACCAGCTCAGTCCCGAATTGGTGAAGTAATGCCGGTTTGTCCATGGCCTGGGCCAGCCGCAGCCGGAGCCAGAGGCTCTCCTCGTTCTCCTCTGCCACATCGGCAAAGCGCGCGAGGTAAGACTGGACATCAGGAAGCTTGCCATCTTTCATGGAAAGCTCGGCCATGTCCAGCAATAACCTAGGATTGCGGGGATTATACCCCAAGGCCAGACGATAATACTCGCCAGCCTTGTCATTTCTGTGATTTTGCATCGAGCAGAGCGCCGCATTCTCGTAGGTATCGGCGATCTTCACGTAATCGGGCTGGCTGACGGCCTGCAAGAACGCCTTTTCCGCTTCGTCGAAGCGGCCACGGTTGCAGAGGAAGGCGCCATAGTTGTTCATCGCGTCAGCATTGGACGGATCCATGGCCAGCGCTTTCTTGTAGCTCGCCTCGGCGGCCTTGAAATCCGACACCTGCTGATAGAAATAGGCAAAACCGATGTAGACCTGAGGATTGTTGGGATCGTACTGAAGGGCGCGGTCGAGGTTGAATTTGGCCTGCTCGGCATTGCCCTGGCGCAGATACTGGATACCCAGATCGAGACGAGTCTGGGCGGCGGCCTTGAGGTCGGGACCCACTTCACGCTGGGTCGAATTCTGGCCAGCGTAAGTGGTCTCTGTGACACAGCCTGGCAGCGCACAGAGCGCTGCCACTACGATCAATGTACGGATATCCATTTCCTGTCTATACAATGGCTTAGGAGTTAAACCATTTTGACGGAAATCCCATCCTGTTGCATCCGATTTTTCATGGTGCGCTTGGTGCGGTCGATCACCTCCCCCACCAGCTGGCCGCAGGCGGCGTCGATGTCGTCACCACGGGTCTTGCGCACGATGACGGTCAGGCCGTATTCCATCAGCACCTTGGAGAAACGGTCGATACGGCTGTTGCTCGGCTTGCCAAACGGGTTGCCCGGGAAGGGGTTGAACGGGATCAGGTTGATCTTGCAAGGGGTTTCCTTGAGGACCTTGGCCAGCTCATGGGCATGCTGCATGTCGTCGTTGATGTGATCGAGCAGCACATACTCCACGGTCACCCGGCCGCCGTTGGCGTTGGACTTGGCCAGATAGCGACGTACCCCGGCAAGGAAGGCTTCGATGTTGTACTTGTCGTTGATCGGCATGATCTCGGAGCGAAGCGCATCGTTCGGCGCATGCAGGGAGATGGCCAAGGCAACGTCGATCTGGTCGCCCAGCATGTCCAGCGCCGGCACCACACCGGAGGTGGAGAGAGTGACGCGGCGCTTGGAGATACTGAAGCCGAAGTCATCCATCATCAGCTTCATGGCCGGTACCACGTTGGCGAGGTTGAGCAGCGGCTCACCCATGCCCATCATCACCACGTTGGTGATGGGGCGCTTGCCACCCACCACTTTGGCGGCACGCCACACCTGGCCGATGATCTCGGAGACTTTCAGGTTGCGGTTGAACCCTTGCTGGGCGGTGGAGCAGAAGGTGCACGCCAGGGCGCAGCCCACCTGGGAGGAGACGCACAGGGTCGCGCGGTCCGCTTCCGGAATGTAGACAGTCTCCACCTCCTGATCGCCCACCTGCAGCGCCCATTTGATGGTGCCATCGGCGGAGCGCTGTTCACGGCTGATCTCGGGGGCTCGGATCTCGGCAATGGCCTTGAGCCGCTCGCGCAGCGCCTTGTTGACGTTGCTCATCTGATCGAAATCATCACAACCGAAGTGATAGATCCACTTCATTATCTGGTCTGCCCGGAACGGCTTCTCGCCCAACTCGACGAAGAAGGCACGCATGGCATCCCGGTCGAGATCCAGCAGGTTGGTTTTTGTTTCGCTCATCAGGGGCCTCAGCTCACACACTTCATAAATTATCGGCTGACCTACGTCAGGGGGCGGCATTGTACAAATAATGGGTCTGGCTTTCCACCTGGAGAATAAGTGGATATTGGCAGGATGACCAAAAAACAAAAGGGAGCCGAAGCTCCCTTGGTCACCAGCAGACAACATCAGCCGCGCGGGCAGATCTCGTCGTCGGAGAAGAAGTAGGCGATTTCACGGGCGGCAGAGGCCGGGGCATCGGAGCCGTGGACGGCGTTGCGATCGATGCTCTCGGCGTAGCAGGCGCGCAGGGTGCCGGCCAGCGCCTCTTTCGGGTTGGTGGCGCCCATGATTTCACGGTGACGGCGGATGGCGTCTTCACCTTCCAGCACCTGTACCATGACGGGGCCAGAGGTCATGAAGCCGACCAGACCATCATAAAACGGCTTGCCCTGGTGCTCGGCGTAGAAACCGGCGGCCTGTTCGCTGGTCAGGTGCAGCATCTTGGCGGCGATGACTTTCAGGCCGGCGCTTTCGAAGCGGCTGTAAATGGCACCAATCAGGTTTTTGCTGACCGCATCCGGCTTGACGATGGAGAAGGTACGTTCGATAGCCATTGAGTTCTTTCCTTAACTACAGAGTTTTATTGTAGGAATCCATGTTCGGCGGCGATTATACGTAAACAAAAAACGAAATAACACACAAAAAATCAACTTTTTGTTAAACAAAAGAATCCTTGAAACAACATGGTGACTCATCTTGTGCCAGGACAGAGAGAAAAAATGTGCGCTTGCGCACGATCGGCATGCTAATGCCTCAAAACCGTATCAATTGCTCAGCAAAGCAGCACTGGAAAGGGCACCCTGAGGTGCCCTTGTGATGCCGTTCACTGACTCAGCGCGTCTCCGCCATCAGGGTATGGGCGATGGTGCGCATCCCCAGGGTATTGGCCCCGGGCGCCCACAGACTGTCGCCGTTCTCACTGAAACAGGCGGCGAGATCGACATGCAGCCAGCCTCTTCCCTCATCAGGGACAAAGCGGGAGAGGAAGCCTGCCGCATTGGAGGCCCCCCCCGGTCCGCCGCCCGGCACGGGGCGGCTGTTGGCGGTGTCGGCATAGTGGGACGGGCACTGCTGGCGATGCCAGGGCTCCAGCGGCAGCGGCCATGCTGGCTCCTGCTCCGCATCCGAATAGGCCATGGCGCGGCTCACCAGCCCCTTGTCCAGTCCAAACAGGGCGTTGTAACGCCCCCCCAGCGCCATCACGGCCGCCCCGGTGAGGGTGGCGGCGTCGATGATGAGCGGCGCACCAGACTCGCCGGCCAGTTGCAAGCCGTCGGCCAGGATCAGACGCCCTTCGGCGTCGGTGTTGACCACCTCCACCGTGGTGCCGTTCTTGTAGGTGAGGATGTCACCCAGCTTGTAGGCATGGCCGGATACCAGGTTCTCGGCGCAGCAGAGGATGAGCTTCACCCGCTTGTCGAGGCCACGCAGAATGGCCAGCGCCAGCGCGCCGGTGACGATGGCGGCACCGCCCATGTCGTGTTTCATGGTCAGCATGCCCTGGGAGGTTTTCATGGAGTAGCCGCCGGAATCGAAGGTGATCCCCTTGCCCACCAGGGCGGCCGCTACCGGCGCCTTGGGATCCTTGCCCGGATTGAAATCCAGCTCCAGCATCACGGGCTCGCGGTCACTGCCACGACCCACTTGATAGAGACCGACCCAACCCGCCTGTTGCAGCGCCTCTCCCTTGAGGATGCGATGGCTGATCCGGTCCGGTGCCAGCTCGGTGAGGAAGGCGGCGGCTTCGACCGCCAGCTCCAGCGGCCCCAGCTGCTCCGGGGTGGCGTTGGTCATCTCCCGCACCCAGCGCCCGCACAGCCAGCGAGCCTCCAGCTCCTCCCTGTCCTCCTCGGACGAAGTGGCCCACTGCAACCCCACTTCCGCCTTGGGCGTCTGCAGCCCCTGGGCAAAGGCCCACTGCTGCTCGCGCTCCCAGTGGCCAGCCAGGACAACCTGCTGGATCCCTTGGCTACACAGGCGCCGCGCCGCCTGCTGGATATCCAGCAAGGGAGTGGCGCTCACCAGATGGATCACCATGCCGTCGGCACGGTGGGAGAGCAGTGCCCCCTCCCCCCACTCGGCCGGTGCAAACTCTCGGCTCAACCAGACGTTCATGCGCACACCTCCTGCAACCAGCGGGCAATCGTGCGAAGACCATGGCCCTTGGCCCCGGTCGCCCAGAGCTCATTGCCCGACTTCTGATAGGAAGCGGCCAGGTCCAGGTGCACCCAGCCCTTGCCTTCGTCACGGACGAAGCGCGACAGGAAAGCCGCTGCCGTGGTGGCGCCGGCAGTACCTTCTGCGGACGCCACATTGCCCAGCTCGGCAAAGGCCGAGGTGAGCTGGCCTGCGTGCCAGGGTTCGAGCGGCAGCGGCCAGGCCTTCTCGTTTTCGGCGTTGGCGGCAGCCAGCGCGCGCACCTGCTCCGCCTCATCGAGGGCAAACACGGCGTTGTAGTCGCGGCCCAGCGCGGTCTTGGCGGCGCCGGTCAGGGTGGCGGCGTCGAGGATGTAGGCAGCCCCGCTTTCGCTCGCGGCCAGCAGGCCGTCAGCCAGCACCAGGCGACCTTCCGCATCGGTGTTCTGGATCTCGACCGAGATGCCGTTGCGATAGGTGAGGATGTCGCCGAGCTTGAAGGCGTGGCCGGAGACCAGGTTCTCGGCGCAGCAGAGGATGAGTTTCACCCGCTTGTTCAGGCCGCGGCTGATGGCCAGCGCCAGCGCGCCGGTCACCATGGCGGCGCCGCCCATGTCGGACTTCATCGGCAGCATGTTGTCGGAGGACTTCATGGAGTAACCGCCGGAATCGAAAGTGATCCCCTTGCCCACCAGCGCCGCGACCACAGGGGCGTTGGCATCCCCGGTCGGGTTGTAGTCGAGCTCCAGCAGCACCGGCTCGCGCTCGCTGCCACGGCCCACCGACCAGATCCCGATATGACCCGATTCACGCAAGGCTTCGCCAGCGGTGATGCGGGCGGTCACCTTGTCACCGCCGAGGCTGCGAATGAGCAGCAGAGCGGACTCCGCCAGGCTCATGGGGTAGATGGCTTCCGGGCAGCCGTTGGTCACCTCGCGCACCCAGCGGGTCGCTTTGAGCAAAGCCGCCAGCTCGGCAGCCTCCTGATCACTCTGCTCGCCGAAATCGAGCTCGCGATCCCCCTTGGCGGCATAGAAGCCCTGGGCAAAGGCATAGCGACGCTCCCCATTCCAGCCCTCACCCACCAGTTTGACGCGCTTGATGCCGCTCGACTCGAGGCGTCTGGCCCCCCGCTGGATGGCGCGCAGCGCCTCCTTCTCCTGGCCACTGCCCAGATGGAGATGGGCTTCGTCGCCGTTGAAACTGAGCAGGGCACCCTCGCCCCAGTGGGCGGCGGCAGCCTGGGACGACAACCTTACGTTCATCATGTCAGCCATGTTCTCTTGCTTCCTTTTTATTGGCACTTTCATCAACGAATAGGGAAATCACGGGCACAAAAAAGGCCGCTCCCTCAAGGGTCACGGCCTTCACCATATCATTACTGCACCATGAGATGCTGCACGCGCAATTCACTCATGTGTAATTAAGGGGTCATCAGTGGCGCTCGGACGCCAGATTCAGGGTGTACTTGGGCAGTTCCACCACCAGATCCTCGTCCGCCAGTCTGGCCTGGCAGCTGAGACGGGATTCCGGCTCCAGCCCCCACGCCTTGTCCAGCATGTCGTCTTCCAGCTCGTCGCTCGGCTCGAGGGAGTCGAACCCTTCCCGCACCACACAGTGGCAGGTAGTACAAGCACAGGACTTCTCGCAGGCATGCTCGATCTCGATGCCGTTGCGCAGCGCGATATCCAGAATGGTTTCACCGGTCGCACCTTCGAGGGCCGCGCCGTCCGGACAGAGCTCGGGATGGGGCAGAATAATCAGTTTTGGCATATCACACCTTGTTGACGTTTTGTCCGGTCAGCACCTTGCGGATGGAGGCATCCATCCGGCGGGCTGCAAATTCGCCACTGGCAGCATCCGCTGCCTCGATGGCCTCTTTGATCTGGTTGGTGGTGCCCGTGCTGCGCATGGTCAGCAGATGGGCGATGGCGGCATCCAGCTCGGCCCGCTCGGCGGGGCTCAATAAGGCCTCGCCATCGGCGGCCAGCGCGGCGTTGAGACTCTCGACCACCCGGTCGGCCTCGACCTGTTGCTCCGCCAGCATGCGGGCGTCCATGTCCTGCTGGGCATTGGCGATGGAGGCGCTCAGCATGTTGAGGATGTCATCCTCACCCAGCCCGTAGGAGGGCTTGACCTGGATCTCGGCCTGCACGCCGGAGGATTTCTCCATGGCGCTGACCGACAGCAGACCGTCCGCATCCACTTGGAAGGTGACGCGAATATGGGCGGCGCCGGCCGCCATGGGCGGAATGCCGGTCAGGGTGAAGCGGGCCAGGGAGCGGCAATCCGCCACCAGCTCGCGCTCCCCCTGCACCACGTGGATGGCCATCGCGGTCTGGCCATCCTTGAAGGTGGTGAACTCCTGGGCGCGGGCCACCGGAATGGTGGTATTGCGCGGGATCACCTTCTCGGCAAGGCCGCCCATGGTCTCTAACCCTAAGGAAAGCGGGATGACGTCCAGCAGCAGCATCTCGGCATCAGGCTTGTTGCCCACCAGGATGTCGGCTTGGATGGCGGCACCGATGGCCACCACCTTGTCGGGGTCGATGCTGGTCAATGGCGTGCGGCCGAAGAACTCGCCCACCCGCTCGCGCACCAGCGGCACCCGGGTCGAGCCGCCGACCATCACCACTTCCAGTACCTCTTCCTGCTCGAGACCCGCATCGCGCAGGGCGCGCCGACAGGCCTGCAGGGTACGTTTGACCAGGGGCTGGATCAGCTCGTCAAACTGGCTGCGGGTGACGGTACCCTGCCAGCCGGCAAAGGCGCAGACAACGGCATCGGCATCGGTGAGGCCGTGCTTGATGCTGGCCGCCGCATCCAGCAACTCGCGCTGGGTACGGGCATCGAGTTGACCGGACAACCCGGCTTGCTCTTTGAGCCAGTCCGCCAGCAGATGGTCGAAATCGTCACCACCGAGTGCCGAGTCGCCACCGGTGGCCATCACCTCAAACACCCCGCGATGCAGGCGCAGGATGGAGATATCGAAGGTTCCGCCACCCAGGTCATAGACGGCGATCACCCCTTCCTGGCCTGAGTCGAGGCCATAGGCGATGGCGGCCGCCGTGGGTTCGTTGAGCAACCGCAGTACGTGCAGACCGGCCAGTCTGGCCGCGTCCTTGGTACCCTGACGCTGGGCATCGTCAAAATAGGCGGGCACCGTGATGACCACGCCGTCGAGGTCTCCCCCGAGGGACGCGGCACCGCGCTCGGCCAGTTTTTTCAGGATCTCGGCCGAGACCTGCACCGGATTGACCAGCCCCTGGCGGGTCCGCAACTGGGGCATGCCCGTCTCGGTAGCCACGAACTCGTAAGGCTGCTGGCGGGTATCGATGTCGGCCAGCGCCTTGCCCATCATCCGCTTGACCGAGACGATGGTGTTGTGGGGATCGAGGGCCGCCTCACGTTTGGCATCGAAGCCAACCCGGATGGTATCGGCCTGGTAATGGACCACGGAAGGCAGCAGATCACGCCCCTGCTCGTCACAGAGGGTGTCGGCCTGGCCGCTGCGCACGGCGGCGACCAGGGAGTTGGTGGTGCCAAGATCGATGCCGACGGCACGTTTATGCTGGTGAGGTGCGGCGCTCTGGCCTGGCTCGGCAATTTGCAGTAATGCCATGGGTAATCACAATTCCTGCGTTAGAGGGTCAAGACTCGAACAGCGAGTCTTCGAATCGTTCCAGCTCCTCGAGGAGCTTGTCGACAAATTTGAGCTTGCGAACGCAATCCGCCGCCTGCAGATCCTCACCCCTGGTGAGAGAGTCGGTCAGCCGTTGCATCAACGCCTGGTGATCATGCCTGATCTCCTGGCGAAAATCCTTGATGGCCCCCTCAGGGTCGGCGTCGCCCTTGAGATCAGCCAGCCGCTCTCGCCACTCCAGCTGTTGCATCAGAAAGGCAGGATCTTGTAGTGTCTGCTGCTCGCCGCGAATATCGGTGCCCCGCAAGGAGAGCAGATACTCGGCTCGGCGCAAGGGGGCCTTGAGGGTGGTAAAGGCATCGTTGATCTGGGCAGCACGCTGCACGGCAGCAAGCTGCTCCCGCTCGGGGGCAGTCGCAAAACGATCGGGATGGAACCGGGTCTGCAGCTGACGATAGGTGTCAGCCAGTTGGCGAGTATCGAGCTCGAAGCCCTCAGCCAGCCCGAATAGCTCGAAATGATTCATCCTTCGTCCTCAGACAATAGCGCTGGGAGTGCAACCACACTCGTCTTGAACTTGAAAGCAGTGGCATGGACTGGCGTCCACACCACTGTGTTGATGAGCAAGGTGTTGATCACAAGAGACTCGCCGCAACAGGGCTCACCCTTGGGGCTACGAGGCGTTGCAAACATGGGCGATCTGTCAATCGAACCACTTACACGCTGAAGCTTTCGCCACAACCACATTCGCCCTTGGCATTCGGGTTGTTGAACTGGAAGCCCTCGTTGAGGCCTTCCTTCACGAAGTCCAGCTCGGTGCCATCCAGGTGGATCAGGCTCTTGGCATCCACGATGATCTTGACGCCTTTCTGCTCAAATACCTGATCCTCGGCAGCCAGCTCATCCACGAACTCGAGCACATAGGCAAGGCCAGAACAGCCGGTCGTCTTGACGCCGAGGCGCAGGCCGATGCCCTTGCCCCGGTTGATCATGAAGGAGGAAACCCGCGCCGCTGCGGCATCTGTCATGGTTATGGCCATACTGCTCTCCGGACCTTAAAGACCTTTCTTCTGCTTGTAATCGGCGATGGCGGCCTTGATGGCATCCTCCGCCAGAATGGAGCAGTGGATCTTCACCGGCGGCAGCGCCAGCTCTTCGGCGATGTCGGTGTTCTTGATACCGGCCGCTTCGTCCAGGGTCTTGCCCTTGACCCACTCGGTCACCAGGGAGCTGGAGGCGATAGCGGAACCACAGCCGTAGGTCTTGAACTTGGCATCTTCGATGATGCCATCGTCGCTGATCTTCAGTTGCAGCTTCATGACGTCACCACAGGCCGGTGCACCGACCATGCCGGTGGCGACGCTGGGATCGTTCTTGTCAAAACCACCGACGTTGCGGGGATTCTCGTAGTGGTCGATTACTTTTTCACTGTAAGCCATATCTAACTCCTGCTAATTCCGTTGTTCACCAGACCCTTGCCATGCTGGCAAGGATCAGTGATGTGCCCATTCGACCGTGTTCAGATCGACGCCATCCTTGAACATCTCCCACAGGGGGGACATCTCGCGCAGACGACCGATGGAGTCGCAGATGAGCTTGATTGCGTAGTCGATCTCTTCTTCGGTGGTGAAGCGACCGATGCTGAAACGGATGGAGCTGTGTGCCAGCTCGTCGTTCAGACCCAGGGCGCGCAGCACGTAGGAAGGTTCCAGGCTGGCCGAGGTACAGGCAGAACCGGAAGAGACCGCCAGATCCTTCAGTGCCATGATGAGGGATTCCCCTTCCACATAGGCGAAGCTGACGTTCAGGTTACCCGGTACACGCTGATCCAGATCCCCGTTGATATAGACTTCTTCGATGTTCTTGATGCCATCCCACAGACGCTGGCGCAGGGCCATGATGTGCTGGCTCTCGCTCGCCATCTCTTCCTTGGCGATGCGGAAGGCTTCCCCCATGCCGACGATCTGGTGGGTTGCCAGGGTACCGGAGCGCATGCCGCGCTCGTGACCACCGCCGTGCATCTGGGCTTCCAGACGAACACGGGGCTTGCGGCGCACATACAGGGCGCCAATGCCTTTCGGGCCGTATACCTTGTGGGCGGACATGGAGAGCAGATCAACCTTGAGCGCTTCCACGTCGACCGGGATCTTGCCCACGCTCTGGACGGCGTCCACGTGCAGCAGGATTTTGCGGGAACGGCACAACTCGCCGATGGCAGCGATGTCTTGCACCACCCCGATCTCGTTGTTGGCGTGCATGATGCTGACCAGGATGGTGTCATCACGCAGGGCGCCTTCGATCTGCTCAAGGGTGAACAGGCCGTTGGGCATGGGCTCAAGGTAGGTCACCTCATAGCCTTCACGCTCCAGTTGGCGGCAGGTATCCAGCACAGCTTTGTGCTCGGTCTTGGAGGTGACGATGTGCTTGCCCTTGCCGGCGTAGAAATGGGCAATGCCCTTGATGGCCAGGTTGTTGGACTCGGTCGCACCGGAGGTAAAGACGATCTCGCGCGGATCCGCGCCGATCAGCTCTGCCACTTGATTACGGGCCAGATCCACCGCCTCTTCGGCCTGCCAGCCGAAACGGTGGGAACGGGAGGCTGGGTTGCCGAACAGGCCGTCCATGGTGAGGCACTGCATCATTTTTTCTGCGACACGCGGGTCCACCGGACAGGTTGCCGAATAATCAAGGTAAATAGGCAGTTTCATCTTTTTCTCCGTTACGACGGGGTCACACAGCGACTCGTCGTGGAAAGCACGTTTATAGTTGGACTTTCAAGCTCACATCACCGCGTTCGGCCCGATCAACCAGGGACAACACGGTCTTCATTTGTTCATCTTGCTTGCCGGCGATACGGCGCACATCGGCCTGACCAACCAGCTCGGCCAGGGTGATATCCCCTAGGAAACTGGAGATGCGTTCGCTCAGATCCCGCCACAAGGAGTGGGTCAGGCACTGGGTACCACCGTGGCAGCCCCCTTTGCCGAGGCACTTGGTCGCATCGACCGATTCATCGACCGCAGTGATCACCTGACCGACCGAGATCTCGCCAGGGGCCAGACCGAGGCGATAGCCGCCACCGGGACCACGTACGCTGCTCACCAGACCATGCTTGCGCAGACGGGCAAACAGTTGTTCCAGATAGGACAAGGAGATGCCCTGGCGCTCTGAAATATCAGCCAGGGGCACGGGCCCCTGCTCTGCATGCAACGCCACGTCGAGCATGGCTGTCACCGCGTAACGTCCTTTTGAGGTCAGTCTCATATGCCTTACCGTCTTGCGAACCAATCAATATGTGGCATATGGTCACATACCCGACTAAATCAGTCAAGTATATGCTTGAGTAAATCAGTCGGGATTAATCCTGTGCCCTGGACTTCTGGACAGAGGTGAGAATGCCCCGCAGGATGTTCAACTCCACTGCTTCGGGTCTGGCCCGATTGAATAGACGACGCAGTTTGCTCATCACATGGCCTGGATGGTCATCGGCAATGAACCCCGTCTTTTGCAACGTCTGCTCCAGATGCTGATAAAACCCTTCCAGTTGCTGGGCGCTGGGGTACTCGACCCGCTCATCCTCCGGGGCCGAATGCTCCTGGTTCTGTACTTCCAGCCAGCGCATCCGCACCTCGTAACAAAGGGTCTGCACTGCCATGGCCAGATTGAGGGAGCTGTATTCTGGATTGGCGGGAATGGCCACATGGAAGTGGCATTTTTGCAGTTCGTCATTGGTGAGGCCGGTACGTTCACGGCCAAACACCAGCGCGACCGGGTGCTCCATGCCCTCGGCAACCAGCTTCTCGCCCGCTTCACGGGGATCCAGCATGGGCCAGCTCAAGGTGCGGGAACGGGCACTGGTGCCGATGACCAGACCACAGTTGGCAATGGCTTCATCCAGGGTCGGCACGATTCGGGCGCGAGCCAGGATATCGCTGGCCCCCGCTGCCAGGGCGACGGCCTCCTCATCCGGCTGGGCCTGGGGATCGACCAGCACCAGTTGAGTCAGCCCCATGGTCTTCATGGCCCGCGCCGCGGATCCCATGTTGCCGGTGTGAGAGGTGTTTACCAACACGATACGAATCTGATCCAACATGCCCAGTCAATCTTCAGTCAAAAATGGCGCGCAATTGTAACATAACCAATCGCTATTGTGGCACCGCTTCCGACCAGGCATTTCTGCACAAACAGACAGATGATACATCCCCACCCTGCGTGGTCACGCTGACAGTGGGGTACTGCGGCTCAAGTTCACCTGTTCCGCAGCACTCGGGCAAGAAAACGGCTCAGCTCATTGTCGCGGCAGTGGGCACGTGCGTCTCGCGGGCCCGCTCGATAAAGGTCGCCAGATCCATCAGGGGGTATTTCATCAATCCCAGCCCGTCAAGATCCAGGCTGTCCATCAGGTTTTTCACCTCCAGACCCAACTCTGTATCCCCCTCTATCTTCAGCTTGCGCTGGAAGAAGAGAGAGTCGGGATCTTCCTTGCGCCCGGCGATCAGAACAAGATCCTGGCTATTGCCGCTGAAACAGACATCGACGTGCTCACACTTCCTTGCCACTACCAATTTGCCCTCCTGCTCGCTGATAAACCAGCATAGCCCCAGATCGCTGACTTCCACTTTCAGCCACTTGCCCGCAAGAAACGCAAATTCCCCCTCTTCGATGGCCTCCCGGAATACCCTGCCCAGCAGGGCCTCCATCAGGTTTTGTTGCAGCGGGAAGGGCACCAGCTTGAGGGGGTGGCGCAAGAGACGGGGTGCCTGTTCGACCAGGCGACGTTGCAGTTGTTGAAACACGATAAACTCCCAGTTTTTTGCGCATTCAAGCACAGGGCCGCAGCCATGATCCTGTTGGAAATCAAACTTGTGCCCACTTACCTCAAGAAGGGTAAAGCCACACAAAGCTGCCTCAGGTCAAAAAGTGGAAGGACGCCGGTGAATACAATCGGGCCACTTTTGCATTTTTTGCCCTCTCGGAGCGTACCCGATGGAATTACTCTGTCCGGCAGGCAGTTTGCCGGCACTGAAAACAGCCGTGGATAACGGGGCCGATGCGGTCTATATCGGCTTCAAGGATGACACCAATGCCCGCCACTTCGCCGGGCTCAACTTCACCGACAGCAAGCTGGAAAGAGCGGTTGACTATGTCCACCAGCATGGCCGCAAGCTGCACATCGCCATCAATACCTTTGCCCACCCGGGCTCCGATGCCCGTTGGAAGCAGGCCGTGGACAAAGGGGTGGCGCTCGGTGCCGATGCCCTGATCATCGCCGATCTCGCCGTGCTCGATTATGCCAGCCGCCGCCATCCCGACATGGAGCTGCATGTCTCGGTCCAGGCCAGCGCCACCAACGCCGCTGCCATCCGCTTCTACCAGCAGCACTTCAACGTCGGCCGGGTGGTGCTGCCGAGGGTGCTCTCCATGCATCAGGTGAAGCAGCTTGCCCGCGAGACCGACGTCGGCCTCGAGGTGTTCGCCTTCGGCAGCCTCTGCATCATGGCGGAGGGGCGCTGCTACCTCTCCTCCTACATGACAGGCGAGAGCCCCAACACCGTCGGCGCCTGTTCACCGGCCAAGTTCGTGCGCTGGGAGGAGACCCCGAGCGGCCTCGAATCCCGCCTCAACGAGGTGCTGATCGATCGTTACGGCCCGGGGGAAAATGCCGGCTACCCGACCCTGTGCAAGGGGCGCTTCGAGGTGGATGGCCAGACCTATCACGCGCTGGAGGAGCCCACCAGCCTCAACACCCTCGGCCTCCTGCCCGAGCTGTTCCAGACCGGCATCCAGTCAGTCAAGATCGAGGGACGCCAGCGCAGCCCCGCCTATGTGGAGCAGGTGACCCGGGTCTGGCGCGCCGCCATCGACGCCTATCAGGCCAACCCCGAGGCCTATCAGGTCAAGGCCGAGTGGGATGCCCAGCTCGCCCGCGTCTCCGAGGGGAGCCAGACCACCCTCGGTGCCTATCATCGCCAGTGGCAATAAGGAGCCCTGTTCATGAAATTCTCTCTCGGCCCCCTGCTCTTCTACTGGCCCAAGGCCGACACCCAGGCCTTCTATCAGGCGGCCACCGCCAGCCAGGCCGACATCGTCTATCTGGGGGAAACCGTCTGCAGCAAGCGCCGCGAACTGAAAGTGGATGACTGGATTGCCCTCGCCCGTCAGGTGACCGCCTCGGGCAGGCAGGCGGTGCTCTCTACGCTGGCGCTGATCTCTGCCCCCTCCGAGCTCAAGGAGGTCAAGCGACTGATCGACAACGGCGAGCTGATGATCGAGGCCAACGATCTGGGGGCCGTCCAGCTCGCCAGTGAAGCCGGGCTGCCGTTCGTCTGCGGCCCTGCCATCAACGCCTACAACGCCGACGTGCTGCGCATGCTGCTTAAACAGGGGATGCAGCGCTGGGTGATGCCGGTGGAGCTCTCCCGCGACTGGCTGATGCAGCTCAATCAGGATCTGGGCAGGGAGCGCCAGCAGTTCGAGGTGGAGGTGTTCGCCTATGGTCATCTGCCGCTCGCCTACTCGGCACGCTGCTTCACCGCCCGCTCCCTCGACCGGCCCAAGGACAACTGCGAACTGGCCTGCATCGACTACCCCACCGGGCGACTTGCCAGCAGTCGCGAGGGGCAGAAGGTGTTCAACCTCAACGGCATCCAGACACAGTCCGGTTACTGCTACAACCTGGGCAACGAGCTCAAGGGGATGGAGGGCCTGGTGGATGTGGTGCGCCTCTCTCCCGAAGGCATGGAGACCCTGGAGATGCTGGAGCGCTTCAAGGCCAACGAACAGGGGATGGCCCCCCTGCCCCTGCAGCAGGAGCGGGACTGCAACGGTTACTGGCGCCAGATCCCCGGCATGAGCCTGGTGGAGTAGCGGTACAACCCGTATCACCAGACAGCAAAAAGGCCTCGTCAAGAGGCCTTTTTCATGGGGTTCAAACCCATTTAGTCACGCTTTGCCGCTCTTGCCCTGGGCTCCGGGTGGCTGGGGCTTGCGCGCCATCAGTTCCAGCTCCAGCAAGGCATAGCGATGCTCGATGAAGTCATAGACGTTGTTGGCCAGCGCCAGCTTGAAGTAGCTGATGGCTTCCTTGCGGTTACCCTTGGCCAGCTCGAACTTGCCGAGGTAGAAGTAAGTCTCGCACAGGCGCTCGGCGAGCTCCCTGTTGTCCTTGACCCCTTTCACCACGTTGCTCATCAACTGGGTGGCATTGATGTCGCCCGTATAGAGGCGCACCAGATCCCAGTTCCAGGCGTCGTCGTCATACTTGTTGAGCCGCTCGCGCATCCGGCTCATGGCCGCCGGTCCGTTGAGCTTCTGCTCGGCCAGATAGAGCCAGATCACCCGATAAGGGTCTTCCGGTTGCGCCTCGTAGAAGCGCTTCATATCCGCCGCGGCAAGCTCGGGGCGATTGCCGTAATAGAGCGCGATTCCCCGGTTGAGATAGGCGTAGTCGTAATCCGGGGCGAGCTCCAGAGCGGAGTCGAACGCCTCATAGGCCTCGTCGTAGTTCTGCTGTTGAACCAGATAGACACCGATGAAGTTGTAGGCCTCGGCAAAATCCGGCTTCTCCCGCAGGGCGCGGTTGAAGTCGAGTCGCGCCAGGGAACGCAAGCCCACCCGGTCAAACACCACGGCACGCTCATAGAAGAGTTCTGCCCGCTGTTCGGTCGTCAATTCCATTTCACTGAGCATCTGCCCGAGTCGCGCCAACGCCAACTCGCTCTGGTAGGAGACCTGCAAGGGGGTCGCCAATACCAGTGAAGCGGGTTGCGGCTTGGGAACTTGAGGCGCTTTTACCTGACTGCTACTGCTGCAACCCCACAAGGGGAGCAACAACAGGATACCCGTGAGGTATCCAATCCCTATCCTGACGTTCAATGAACACTCCGACGCTTACGCTTGACCCCGCATATGGTAAAGATCACGGGGCCGTTTGTCATGTGGCGCAGCCCCTCTCCCTCAAATAAATCAGGATTCGACAGGGTATCCGGCATCGCTCCAGCCGCGAAAGCCTCCATCGACGCTGACGACCCGGGAATAACCCATCTTCTGCAGGTTATCCGCCACCAGGATGGAGCGAAATCCCCCACCACAATAGAGGTAGAGTTCGGTGTCGGGATCCGGATACCGGGTCTCGATGTCACGCTCTATCACCCCGCGCCCGAGATAGGTGGCCCCCGGCAGATGGCCCCTGGCCCACTCGCTCTCTTCGCGCACGTCGATCAGATGAAATGCTCGGCCCTCATCCTGCCAGCGCTTGATCTGATGCACATCGGTTTCCTGCACCTGCGGGCGGATGGCCTCTACCAGGGCCAGAAAACGGGGATTGTGTTGCATGGGCTTGCTCCTTGCTTTGGGTAATGGATGCTGGGTTGTGGGGAGCATCATGACTCACCCCGGCCACAAGAGAAAGGGCGCCTTGCGGCGCCCTTGTCTGTTACGGCAGGATCTCTTGCTGATCCGCGCCCTCTTTTTCCACCTGGGTCGGCAGCATGTGCTCCCGCTTGATCCCGAGGAACATGGCTGAGGCGCTCGCCACATAGATGGAGGAGTAGGTCCCGAAGGCCACCCCGATCACCATGGCGATGGAGAAACCGTGGATCAGAGGTCCGCCCTTGAGCAGCAGCGCCACCACCACCACGAAGGTCAACCCCGAGGTGATGATGGTCCGGCTCAGGGTCTCGGTCATGGAGAGATCCATGATCTCCGCGGTGTCCCCACGGCGTACCTTGCGGAAATTCTCCCGCACCCGGTCGAACACAACGATGGTGTCGTTCAGGGAGTACCCCACCAGCGTCATCAGCGCCGCCAGCACGGTCAGGTCGAACTCGTACTGGAAGTAGGCAAAGATGCCGAGGGTGATGATCACGTCGTGAGCCAGGGAGAGGATGCCCCCCGTGGCCAGACGCCACTCGAAGCGCACCGCCACGTAGATCAGGATACAGATGATGGAGGCCAGCATGGCCAGGGCACCGTCGGTGGCCAGCTCGTCACCCACGGAGGGGCCGACGAACTCGACACGCTTGAGCACGGCGCTCTCGTCGACCAGCTTGGCGGCCGCCAGGACCTCGTTGCCCTGCTGCTCGACCTTGACGCCCTCTTGGGGGGCCATGCGCACCAGCACATCACGGCTGGAGCCGAAGAACTGCAGGGTCGCCCCGTCAATCTTCTGCTGATCCAGCGCCTCGTGCATCTTGTCCAGGCTCACCGACTGCTGGAACCCCACCTCGATGGTGGTACCGCCGGTGAAGTCCAGCCCCCAGTTCAGGCCACGATCGTACAGAACGTAGAGGGCGAGCACCGTCACCAGAGCAGAGAGGACCATACCCAGCTTGGCGAAACGCATGAAGGGGATGGGCTTTTCAAAATGTAGAATTTGAAACATGTCTCTTCCTTAGATCGGCAGCTTGTCGATGCGCCGTCCACCCCAGGCCAGGTTGATGATGGCGCGGGATACCGTGATGGCAGTGAACATGGACGCCGTCAGGCCGATCCCGAGGGTCAGGGCGAAGCCCTTGATGGCACCGGTACCGATACCGAACAGGATCACGCAGGTGATGAGCGAGGTGACGTTGGAGTCGGCGATGGTGGAGAAGGCGCGATCAAAGCCCAGGTGAATAGCTTGCTGCACCCCGCGACCATTGCGGATCTCTTCACGAATACGCTCGTAGATCAGCACGTTCGCATCCACCGCCATCCCCAGCGTCAACACGATACCGGCGATGCCCGGCAGGGTCATGGTGGCCCCCGGGATCATCGACATGATACCGACGATGAGCACCAGGTTCATGGTCAGCGCCAGATTGGCCACCCAACCGAAGGCACGGTAGTAGATCCCCATGAAGAGCACGATCACCAGCATGGCCCAGCCGATGGCTTCCATCCCGCTGTCGATGTTCTGCTGACCCAGGCTCGGGCCTATGGTGCGCTCTTCGACGATCTGGATCGGAGCAATCAGGGCACCGGCACGCAGCAGCAGCGCCAGGTTGTGGGCTTCGTTGGCGTTGTCGATCCCGGTGATGCGGAACTGGCTACCCAGGCGAGACTGGATGGTGGCGACGTTGATCACCTCCTCCTGCTTGCGGAACTTGCGCTTGCCGTCCGGACCAGGCTGACCCACCGGCTTGTACTCGATGAAGACGGTCGCCATGCCTTTGCCAACGTTGTCCTTGGTAAAGTTGGCCATCTTGTTGCCACCCTGACCATCGAGCTTGATGTTGACCTGGGGACGGCTGTATTCATCGAAACCGGACTGGGCACCCACGATGTGGTCACCGGTCAGGATCACGCGCTTTTGCAGTACCACGGGACGACCGTTGCGATCGTTGTAGACCTTGGAGCTCGGCGGCACGCGGCCTGCGGCAGCAGCCTGGATATCGGCAGCCTCATCGACCATGTGGAACTCCAGGGTCGCGGTGGCACCCAGGATCTCCTTGGCACGGGCGGTGTCCTGGATCCCCGGCAGCTCGACGATGATACGCTCACCGCCCTGCTGCTGGACCAGCGGCTCGGCCACACCCAGTTCGTTCACCCGGTTGCGGATGATGGTGATGTTCTGCTCGAGGGCATACTTCTTCACCTCTTTGACCTTGGCTTCGCTCAGACTGGCCAGCAGGATGAAGTCATCCCCTTTCTGGTCGGTGGTGAAGACAAGATCCGCATTCTGGCGACGCAGGAAGGAGAGTGCCTTGGCCTGATCGGCCTCGTCACGGAAGACCACCTGCACCTGATCCCCGACCCGGCGTACACCGGAGTAGCGGATCTTCTGGGTGCGCAGCTCGGCGCGGAAATCCTGCACCATCTGTTCCTGCTGCTTGGCCAGCGCTTCGGCCATGTCCACTTCCATCAGGAAGTGCACACCGCCCCGCAGGTCAAGACCGAGCTTCAGGGGCGCCGCGCCGATGGCCTCAAGCCAGGCGGGGGTGGACGGTGCCAGGTTGAGGGCGGTGATGAAATTGTCGCCCAGCTTGTTGGCCACGATGTCACGCGCCTTGAGCTGGTCTTCGGTGTTGTTGAAACGGATCAGGATGAAGCCGTGCTCGAACGCCGCATGCTTGACCGGGATCTTCGCCTCGTCGAGGGTTTCCTTCACCTGATCGAGGGTTTCTAGTTTGACTTCGGCACCACGGCTGGCAGAGACCTGCAAGGCCGGGTCTTCGCCGTAAAGATTGGGGGCTGCATATAGAAAACCGATGGCGATCACGACGATCACCATCAGGTATTTCCACAGCGGATAGCGATTTAACACGCTGTGCTCCTCGGGAGATTAGAGGGACTGAATAGAACCCTTGGGCAGAACGGCAGAGACGAAGTCACGCTTGATGGTGACCTGGGTCTGATCGTTCAGGGCCAGCACAATGTAGTCGCTGTCGGCGGAAACCTTGGCGATCTTGCCGACCAGGCCACCGGAAGTGAGCACTTCGTCGCCCTTGGAGAGGGAGCTCATCAGATTGCGATGCTCCTTGGCACGCTTGGCCTGGGGACGGTAGATCATGAAGTAGAAGATGAGACCGAACACGGCCAGCATGATGATCATTTCCATGCCACCACCCTGTGCTGCCGGAGCCGCGCCTTCTGCATACGCCTTGGAGATAATGCTCATTTAACAACCTCTTATTGATGTAGATTTGAATACTAACTTATATGTCGTTGTTATTTCACGTCATTTTCAGCCAGTGGAGGCACAGGCTTCCCTTGCCGACGGTAAAACTCAGTTACAAAGTCGTCTAATTTACCCTGCTCGATCGCGTCCCGCAAACCCTGCATCACGCGCTGGTAATAACGCAGGTTGTGGATGGTATTCAGACGGGCACCGAGGATCTCGTTGCACTTGTCCAGATGGTACAGATAGCTGCGGGTGTAGTTCTTGCAGGTGTAGCAATCGCAGTCCGCATCCAGGGTGCTGGTGTCTTCCCGGTACTTGGCGTTGCGGATCTTGACTACCCCATCGGTGGTAAAGAGATGACCGTTGCGGGCGTTGCGGGTCGGCATCACGCAGTCGAACATGTCGATACCGCGGCGCACCCCTTCCACCAGATCCTCCGGCTTGCCCACCCCCATCAGGTAGCGCGGCTTGTCGGCCGGAATTTTCGGGCAGACATGGTCAAGGATGCGATGCATGTCCTCTTTGGGCTCACCCACGGCGAGACCGCCGACCGCGTAACCGTCGAAGCCGATCTCAAGGAGACCGTCCAGCGACACATCCCGCAGCGGTTCGTAGACAGAACCCTGGATGATGCCGAACAGGGCGTTCTTGTTGCCCAGCGCATCGAACTTGTCACGGGAGCGCTTGGCCCAGCGCAGGGACATCTCCATGGACTTGCGCGCTTCCTCGTAAGTGGCCGGGTACGGGGTGCACTCGTCGAAGATCATCACGATGTCGGAACCCAGATCGTACTGGATCTCCATGGACTTCTCGGGGTCGAGGAAGATCTTCTCGCCGTTGATGGGATGACGGAAGTGCACCCCCTCCTCGGTGATCTTGCGGATGTGCCCCAGGCTGAACACCTGGAAACCACCGGAGTCGGTCAGGATCGGCCCCTGCCAGTTCATGAAGTCGTGCAGATCGCCGTGGGCGCGCATCACTTCCTGACCCGGGCGCAGCCAGAGGTGGAAGGTGTTGCCAAGCAGGATCTGGGCACCGGTCTCACGTACCTCTTCCGGTGTCATCCCCTTGACGGTGCCGTAGGTGCCGACCGGCATGAAGGCCGGGGTCTGGACCACGCCACGCTCGAACACCAGTTGACCGCGACGGGCACGCCCATCGGTGGTTTTCAATTCAAATTTCATTGCTACCTCTATTCAGTCAGAGAAACAGTCTGACAACAAAGGGCCCGAGGGGCCCGGTAATATGAAGCCGGCCGGCATACTGACAAGCAGAGCCTGAACGACTTCTGAAGGGCAAGGCTTAACCCTGCACCCGGCGACGGGTGACGAACATGGCGTCCCCGTAGCTGAAGAAACGGTACTGTCCCGC
Source organism: Aeromonas sp. S19(2024) (assembly GCF_041402625.1). Taxonomy (NCBI): domain Bacteria; kingdom Pseudomonadati; phylum Pseudomonadota; class Gammaproteobacteria; order Aeromonadales; family Aeromonadaceae; genus Aeromonas; species Aeromonas sp. S19(2024). The sequence continues at coordinate 104,543 of NZ_JBGLQU010000006.1, read as the reverse complement.
CACGGCGGCCTGATAGGCGGCCATCACGTTGTCATAGCCGGCAAAGGCGCTGACCAGCATGATCAGGGTGGATTCGGGCAGGTGGAAGTTGGTGATCATGGCATCGACCACCTGGAACTCGTAACCGGGGAAGATGAAGATGTCGGTGTCATTGAAGAAGGGCGCCAGCGGCTTGCCCTGGGCCAGGGTCGCCTTGGCTGCGCTCTCGAGGGATCGTACCGACGTGGTGCCCACCGCAACCACCCGACCGCCGCGGGCGCGGGTCGCCGCGATGGCATCCACCACCTCCTGGGGCACTTCGGCGTATTCCGAGTGCATGTGGTGATCTTCAATCTTGTCGACGCGCACCGGCTGGAAGGTGCCCGCCCCCACGTGCAGGGTCACGAAGGCCATCTCCACGCCCTTGGCACGGATCTGCTCGAGCAGCGGCTCGTCGAAGTGCAGACCGGCAGTCGGCGCCGCCACGGCACCCGGCTTCTGGTTGTAGACGGTCTGGTAGCGCTCCTTGTCGGCATCCTCGTCGGGACGGTCGATATAGGGAGGCAGCGGCATATGGCCGATGGCATCCAGAATGGTCAGCACAGGGCGCGGGTCCAGGAAGTGGATCTCGAACAGAGCGTCGTGGCGGGCACGCATCTCGGCCTCGACGGGCACACCGTCGGCACCGCCATCCAGAAGGAGACGGGTACCTGGCTTGGGGGACTTGGACGAGCGGACGTGCGCCAGCACGCTGTGCTCGTCCAGAATGCGCTCCACCAGCACCTCCAGCTTGCCGCCGCTGGCCTTCTGGCCAAACATGCGGGCCGGAATGACCCGGGTATTGTTGAACACCAGCAGATCGCCGGGGTTGAGCTGGTCAAGCACATCGACAAAATGACCGTGGCGCAGGGCGCCGGTTTGACCATCGAGCTGCAGCAGGCGGCTGGCGGTACGCTCCGCCATGGGATAGCGGGCAATCAGCTCGTCTGGCAGATCAAAATGAAAATCGGATACTTGCATCTTTCACCTCGGGGGAATCGGCGGCTAGTCTAGTTATCCCCCTCTTCCAAGGCAACCCAAAAGACTAAAAACCCAAGGAAGACAAGGGATAGCGGGCCATTTTGTGAGGCTGGGCCCGTTAAAAATCCTTTAAGGTTTTGTATTGACCCCGATCATGTTCTGGCGACGGGGGCTGGGCTAGGGTGGAAGCAGACACACAAGGAGGCCCACCATGATGACCCTCTCCGAGATCATGACTGAACACCCCTTTACTCTGGGTCCGGAAAACAGCGTCAAGCAGGCGATGGAGCTGATGCAGCAGGAGCGGATCCGTCACGTTCCCATCGTCGATGAACACCAGCATCTGCTTGGTCTGGTCACCCTCTCGGACATCCTGGCCACCCGTGAATCCAAGCTGCTGCTGATCAACCCCGAGCGGGAGGCGGAGTTCACCGACAGCGTCCAGCTCGACGAGATCATGACTCGTCAGGTGGCGAGCGTGGATCCCCACGCCGGCATCAAGGAGGCGGCCCTGTATCTGCAGCGCCACAAATATGGCTGTCTGCCGGTACTCAAGGGGCGCAAGCTGGTTGGCATCGTCACCGAGTCGGACTTCATCGCCGTGGCCATCAATCTGCTGGAGCTGATGGAGGAGCAGGAGCCCCCAACCGACTTTTGATCTTAAAATTCTGTAATAAAATTACAATAAAAGCGTTTTCAGCCTAATTTAACGGCTATTTAAGTGAAACACTTTCAATTTGACTGTAAAATTACACCACAAAACTTGCGTTGTGACATTCATCACACTATGATGCCCACCATGCAATGGTTGCCGAAGAGGAGATGAGGATTGTGCACCCGCCATCTTCTCTTCATATGTCTGCAAGTTTGCACACCCCGTAGTTAGTCTTTGCTGTAAAGCATATTTATCGCCATTCCTTGTTTGATGACCCGGCCCTGTCTGTGCGACGGCGCCGGGATTTTTTTATCCCTCTTTTTTCTACTGCGCCGCCTCGTCTGCCCCCTTCTCTGCTCACGCAATGAAAACAAATCCGGCCCAGCCCTTGAAAATGTGACATGCAGGACAGAAATTGAACTTCGACAATGAGTTATCTCCGAAGGCCTGAGATATTCATGTTAGGTACAGTTGTGATGGTCTATCTAATAAATAGATTTATGTGATTCAAAATTGTGGCTTTGACCGATTAGAAAAAGTCACTATGATGACTCCATCGAAAGTTAAGCGCCTCGTCTGGCACGACTCTTCAACACCAGACAGGCATATGTACATCACCAAGGAGCAAATACATGTCTACCTACATCAACACTGAAATCAAGCCGTTCAACGCCACCGCCTACCACAATGGCAAATTCGTTCAGGTGTCTGACGCTGACCTGAAAGGCAAGTGGTCCGTGGTGTTCTTCTACCCGGCTGATTTCACCTTCGTCTGCCCGACCGAGCTGGGCGACCTGGCCGACAACTACGCCGAATTCCAGAAGCTGGGCGTCGAGATCTACGCCGTCTCCACCGACACCCACTTCACCCACAAGGCCTGGCACGACACTTCTGACACCATCCAGAAGATCCAGTACCCGATGATCGGCGACCCCACCGGCACCATCACCCGCAACTTCGGCGTGATGATCGAAGAAGCTGGCCTGGCTGACCGCGGTACCTTCGTCATCGACCCGCAAGGCGTCATCCAGATCGTTGAAATCAACGCTGGCGGCATCGGCCGTGACGCACTGGAACTGCTGCGCAAGGTCAAGGCTGCCCAGTACGTTGCTTCCCACCCGGGTGAAGTGTGCCCGGCCAAGTGGAAAGAAGGCGACGCCACCCTGGCCCCGTCCCTGGATCTGGTAGGCAAAATCTAAGCCTCCCCGCTCTGAAGACCGGCCCGTTCAAGGGCCGGTCTTGTTTACGGCCCTCAGAAAATGCGCCGGTCTGCTGTGTGGACCTCTGTTTTCTGTATCCGGTCATCGTGCCGACCCGCATTCAGCAAGAAGGAATTCGACCATGTTAGATACCAACCTCAAACAACAACTCAACGGTTACTTGCAGTACATCGTCAATCCCATCGAGATCAGCGTGTCCGGCAATGACAGCGACAAATCCGCCGAACTCCTGGCATTGGCCAGCGAGATAGCCGAGATGTCCCCCAAGATTTCCCTGACCGATGGCACCAATGCCCGCAAGCCTTCCATGAGCATCGCGCCCCAGGGCCAGGCCCCGCGCGTGCACTTTGCCGGCATTCCCATGGGTCATGAATTCACCTCCCTGGTGCTCGCCCTGCTGCAAAGCGGCGGTCACCCCTCCAAGGCCGATCCGGCCGTGCTGGAGCAGGTGAAGAACCTCAAGGGCGAGTTCCACTTCGAGACCTATATTTCCCTCTCCTGCCACAACTGTCCGGACGTGGTACAGGCCCTGAACCTGATGTCCACCCTGAACCCCGGCATCACCCACACCATGATCGACGGTGCCCTGTTCCAGGATGAGGTGAACGAGCGTCAAATCATGGCGGTCCCGAACGTCTACCTGAACGGTCAGCCGTTCAGCCAGGGCCGCATCTCGCTGGAAGAGATCCTTGCCAAACTCGACACCGGCGCTGCCGAGCGCAAGGCGCAAGAGCTGAGCGAAAAAGCGCCTTATGACGTGCTGGTGGTGGGCGGTGGCCCGGCCGGTGCCGCCGCGGCCATCTATGCCGCCCGCAAAGGCATTCGCACCGCCATTGTCGCCGAACGTTTCGGTGGCCAGGTGATGGACACCGTCGGCATCGAGAACTTCATCTCCGTGCCCTACACCGAGGGCCCCAAGCTGGCCGCCAGCCTGGAGCAGCACGTCAAGCAGTACGGCGTGGAAGTGATCACCGAGCAGCGCGCCGCCGCCATCAGCAAGGATGGTTACGTCAACGTGGACCTCGCCTCTGGTGCCACCTTGAAGAGCCGCGCCGTGATCCTGGCGACCGGTGCCCGCTGGCGCGACCTGAACGTGCCGGGTGAACTCGAGTACCGTACCAAGGGCGTGGCCTACTGCCCGCACTGTGATGGCCCCTTCTTCAAGGGCAAGCGGGTGGCGGTGATCGGGGGCGGCAACTCCGGCATCGAGGCGGCCATCGATCTGGCCGGCATCGTCGAGCACGTCACCGTGGTGGAGTTCGCCGATACCCTGCGTGCCGACGACGTGCTGCAGAAGAAGGCCCGTTCCATGGGCAATATCGACATCATCATGAGCGCCCGAACCACCGAAGTGATCGGCGACGGCAGCAAGGTGGTGGGCATGGATTACGAAGATCGCACTACCGGCGAGATCAAGCATCTGGCGGTGGCCGGCATCTTCGTCCAGATCGGTCTGGTGCCGAACACCGAGTTCCTCAAGGGGAGCGAAGTGGCCCTGACCCGCTTTGGCGAAATCGAGATCGACACCAAGGGTGCCACCTCCCTGCCCGGCGTCTATGCCGCAGGGGATGCCACCACGGTACCGTTCAAGCAGATCATCATCTCCATGGGGGCAGGTGCCACCGCCGCCCTGGGTGCGTTTGATTACCTCATTCGCAACCCGGCGCCGGAAGCACAAGCCACCCAGGCCGATGCCGTGACCGCCTGATAACCGCCGCTCAACAAAAAACCGACTCCCTGGAGTCGGTTTTTTTATCCCTGTCGTTGGGTCGGCAGCCTTCAACGCCCTTGCGGCGCGTCCCTCTCCTGCCCCTCTTCACTCACCGCTCTCTCTTCTGCATCAGGCGCGGCATAGCTCGCCGGCACTGCCTCCCCTTCCAGATCCGTTCTTGGCTCCAGCTCCGCCGTCATGGGGGTGTTGGGGGGCACCGGCATGAAGACCTGATGCTCCGTCAGCGGAATGGGGGCTCGCTTACGCCTGCGCCAGCCGAGATAGGCCGACAGCAGCAGACCGCACAGGGCAAAGTAGACGAACAGCCCCTGTGGTCCGAACGTCGCCATGGTAAAGGGGGCCAGCAGCGGACCCGTCATGGCTCCCAGGCTGTAGGCAAGCAGCAGCCCCTGGTTTGCCCCCAGCACCTGATCCGGGCGCAGTTCATCGCAAGCATGGCTGAGGCTCAAGGGATAGATGGAGAACGCCATGCCCCCCAGCAGGAAGACAAGAGTCCCCTCGATTGGCTCGCGCCAGGGCTCCGGCAGCAGCACCATCAGCAACGCGATCAGGGTCAGCAGGGCGCAGAGCAGCAGGATCACCAACCGTCTGTCGTAACGATCAGATGCACGCCCGATGGGATATTGCAGACACATCCCCCCCAGGATCACCAGCGCCATCATGTCCGCCACCTGGGATAGGGAGGCGCCGCTGTCGGTGAAATAGAGCGGCAACAGCCCATAGATGGCCCCGAGGATGAGGCCCGAGGTAAAGCTGCTGCCCATCCCCGCCGGAGTGAGGCGCACCAGCTCCAGCACTCCCACCGGCTGGGGTGCCACCATGGCCGGCGTCGCCACTCGGGAGAGAGCCAGAGGCACCACGGAGAGAGTCGCCGCCATGGCGCACAGGGCGAACGGCGTCAGCACCATGGGGTCCACCTGCTTGAGCAGCAGCTGGCCCAGGGCAAGTGAACCGTACAGCAGGATCATGTAGAGGGACATCAACCGCCCCCGGTTCGCCGGGGTGCTTGAGACCAGCATCCAGGACTCCAGCACCACGAACAGGCCGCCGGTGGCAAACCCCCCGATCAGCCGCAGCGCCGCCCAGGTGACAGGCTCCACCACCATGCCGTGCAGCAGAAACAGAAAACAGAGCAGGGAGGCATAAGCCGCATAGGCCCGGATATGCCCCACCCGGATGATGAGGCGGGCATTGATGAAAGTCCCCAGCACCAGGCCGCCGAAATAGGCAGCCGACACCAGACCGATGGCCTGGGCGGACACCTGCTCGGCGGAGAGACGCACCGTCAGCAGGGTATTGAACAGACCGTGACCCAGAATGAAGATCACCAGACTGGTCAGGGGGGACAGCAACCTTGTCAGTGCCATGGAGCCTCCTCGCAGCAAAAGGGTCATGGTAGCCCCTGCCTCCCGCCCCCTTCAACCCGAATGCCCTCCCCCTGCGGGGCTATGCTTGACGGGAACCCCACATGGAGATCCGAAAGATGAGACTCATGCTGTTGTTGGCCGCCCTGCTCTTTTGCGGCAGCGCCCTCGCCTTCCACTGCCCCATGGACATGAAGAAGATAGACGACGCCCTGGCCGCAGACCCCGCCCTCAGTGCCGAGCAACTGGCCGAGGTGAAGCAGTTGAGGGCGGACGGAGAGACCCTGCACAACGCGGGCAAGCATCAGGAATCGGTCGATACCCTGGCCAAGGCCATGGCCATTCTCAGCATCGATCAGGGCTGATACCGCCCCTTCGCCGCGCGACGGTCTCTTTCGCATCGCCCGGATACAGACCGCCAAAATGAAACAAGGCCCTCGCCATCACTGGCGGGGGCCTTTTCACTGCGGATGTCAGCGCTGAACGGTTCTACACCCGGCCACTGTAGACCAGGGTGCAATAGTTGAAGGCTATCTTGCCGTCAACGGCATGGCGAGCAAACTCGCGGCGAACGAGCGCCGTCATCTGATCGTGGGCCGGCGTGCCCGCCACAGGCGCATAGGAGGAGGAGTTGAGCCGTCCAAGCACCCCGTCAAGATCGAACAGCTGGCTGTTCTCGAAGCGATCGAGCCGGTACTCCCCAGTGAAGAAGGCGCGAAAATCCGCCTCGCCGAGGTTGCGATGATTGACCTCCTCGTAATCCCCCGAGTAGGCGTGCAACCCCTCTTCATAGGCCTTGAGAAACGGGGTATTCGTCAGCCTGTCATTCCAGATGAGGGCGACCTGGCCACCGGGCTTGAGCAGCCGCTGGCACTCCTGCCGAAAAGCCGCGCGATCGAACCAGTGAAACGCCTGGGCGACCGTGACCAGATCCATCGCCCCCGTGGGCAGGCCCGTGGCTTCCGCACTGCCGTGCAGCCAGCCGATGTTCCCCACCTGGGCAAGCAGCCGTTTGGCGGCAGCCCGCATATCGTCGTTGGGCTCCACCGCCCAGACCCGCGCAACCCGGGGGGCCAGCAGGGCGGTCAGGATGCCGGTGCCCGCGCCGATGTCCGCCACCTGGGCCTCGGGCCCCATGGCCAGCTCCCTTGCCAGAAAATCCAGCATGGCGACGGGATAGCCGGGTCGATATTTCACATAGGCCTCGACCCGGGTCGAGAATCGCTGGGTACTGTCCATGGCAGACTCCTCTCTTGCTGCGGCCTTCATGCCGGCTCCCGGCCTGGTGACCAGGATCCCCATGCCACTACACTTGACCCCATCATGCAAGCCCCAAGCGGGTGGCAAACGGCGTACAGGCTGGCTTGCCACCCAGCAAAACAGCAGGCGCTGGGGCGGCAGGATACCCATCGGGGCGCCCGCTCACGGGCGTCGAAGGACAAACACCAGGATGGAGCTGCGACACAATGAGACCAGTCAAGAACAGGATTTGCCTCTGGTATGACGGGGATGCCGAGGAGGCGGCACGGTTTTACGCCAGCCTCTTCCCCGACTCCGCCATCGGTGCCGTACACCGGGCCCCGGCCGACTATCCCGCCGGCAAGAAAGGGGATGTGCTGACGGTCGAGTTCAGGGTGATGGGGATCCCCTGCCTCGGCCTCAACGGCGGGCCCGGGGTCCGCCACAACTGGGCGTTCTCGTTTCAGGTGGCCACCCAGGACCAGGCCGAGACGGATCGCTACTGGCACGCCATCATCGACAGCGGCGGTCAGGCGAGCGAGTGCGGCTGGTGCCAGGACAAGTGGGGCATCTCCTGGCAGATCACCCCTCAGGTCCTCATCGAGGCGATAAGCGATCCCGACCCCGAGGCAGCGAGACGCGCCTTCGAGGCCATGATGCAGATGGACAAGATTGACATTGCCACCATCGAGGCGGCGCGCCGGGGCGAGTAGCCCGTTCGCACGGGCGCCACACACAACAAGGCCACCCCTGGGGGTGGCCTTGTGCATATTGGCTGTCAGTCTTACTGCGCCGCGATTACTTGGCGTAATCCTCGGTGGGTACGCAAGAGCAGAACAGGTTGCGATCGCCATAGACGTCGTCGATACGGTTGACCGACGGCCACAGCTTGCTGGCGCGCACCGCGTCGGATGGGAAGACCGCCTCGGCGCGGCTGTAGCCACGGTTCCACTCTGCATCCATCACGTCGTCCTGGGTGTGCGGCGCATGGACCAGGGGGTTGTCGGCAAGGCTCCAGTGACCGTCCTGCACCCGGGCAATCTCGGCGCGGATGGCGGTCATGGCTTCCACGAAGCGATCCAGCTCGCGCTTGGATTCGGATTCGGTCGGCTCGACCATCAGGGTGCCCGCCACCGGGAAGCTCATGGTCGGCGCGTGGAAGCCGTAGTCCATCAGGCGCTTGGCCACGTCCATCTCGCTGATGCCACTGGCTTCTTTGAGCGGGCGGATGTCCAGGATGCACTCGTGGGCCACCCGGCCGTTGCGACCTGTATAGAGCACGGGGAAGGATTCACCCAGCTTCTTGGCCAGGTAGTTGGCGTTGAGGATGGCGACCTGGGTGGATTTCTTGAGCCCCTCGTCACCCAGCATGGCAATGTACATCCAGCTGATGGGCAGGATGCTGGCCGAGCCGAACGGGGCGGCAGACACGGCGCCGTTGTCACGGCTCTCCTTGTCGGTCTTGACCACGGCGTGACCGGCCACAAACGGTGCCAGGTGTTTCTTCACGCCGATGGGGCCCATGCCCGGACCGCCACCGCCATGAGGAATGGCGAAGGTCTTGTGCAGGTTGAGGTGAGAGACGTCCGCGCCGATAAAGCCTGGCGCCGTCAGCCCGACCTGCGCGTTCATGTTGGCGCCGTCCAGGTACACCTGACCACCATACTGGTGAACGATGTCGCACACCTCCTTGATGGTCTCCTCGTACACCCCGTGGGTGGAGGGGTAGGTCACCATCAGGCAGGAGAGCTGGTCTCCGACCTCGGCGGCCTTGGCCCGCAGGTCGTCCAGATCCACGTTGCCTGCCTTGTCACAGGCGGTGACGATGACCTTGAGGCCCGCCATCTGGGCGGAGGCCGGGTTGGTGCCGTGGGCAGAGGCCGGGATGAGGCAGACATCGCGATGCCCCTCGCCGCGAGACTCGTGGTACTTCTTGATGGCCAAGAGGCCCGCGTATTCGCCCTGAGCGCCGGAGTTGGGCTGCATGCAGACCGCATCGTAGCCGGTCACCTTCACCAGCCAGTCTTCCAGATCTGCCAGCAGCAGCTGGTAGCCTTGAGTCTGCTTGAGCGGCGCGAAGGGGTGCAGCTTGCCGAATTCGGGCCAGGTCACCGGGATCATCTCGGCGGTGGCGTTGAGCTTCATGGTGCAGGAGCCGAGAGAAATCATGGCGTAGTTCAGGGCCAGATCTTTCGCTTCGAGACGGTGGATGTAGCGCAGCATCTCGGTCTCGGAGTGGTACTTGTTGAATACCTCGTGGGTCAGCACGGCGTCGGTGCGCAGCAGATCTTGCGGAATGGCGTGATGCGTCTGGGCGGCCTGGTCGAGGGCCTCCACATCGAGGCCGTGACCCGCCCCAAGGAACAGGTCGAACAGCTCGGCCACATCCCCTCGGGTGGTGGTTTCAGAGAGGGACACACCGACCGCACCATCGAGATCCGCACGCAGGTTGATGCCGAGCCCTTCGGCCTTGGCAATGAGTGCAGCCTTGTCCGACGTCAGTACTGTGAGGGTATCGAACCAGCTTCCGTGCTTGAGAGCCACGCCCTTGGCGGTGAGGCCGAGCGCCAGGATGGTGGTCAGACGGTGCACGCGGGAGGCGATGGTCTTGAGCCCCACCGGCCCGTGGTAGACGGCGTAGAAGCTCGCCATGTTGGCCAGCAGCACCTGGGCGGTACAGATGTTGGAGTTCGCCTTCTCGCGGCGGATGTGCTGCTCGCGGGTCTGCATGGCCATGCGCAGGGCGCTCTTGCCACGGGCATCCTTGGAGACGCCGATGATGCGACCCGGCATGGAGCGCTTGTAGGCATCGCGGGTGGCGAAGAAGGCGGCGTGGGGGCCACCGTAACCCATGGGCACACCGAAGCGCTGGGCACTGCCGAACACCACGTCGGCACCCAGTTCACCCGGGGATTTGAGCAGCAGCAGGGAGAGCATGTCGGTCCCGACGCAGGCCAGCCCCTTCTGGGCCTGGACGGCGGCAATGAGGGAACGCAGATCGGCCACATTGCCGGTGGTGCCCGGGTACTGGAACATGGCACCGAACACCTCTTCGCTCACGGCCTCGCCCGCAGGGCCGACCACCACATCGAAACCGAAGTGGACCGCGCGCTCCTTGACCACGTCGATCACCTGGGGGTGAACGTCGTCGGCCACGAAGAAGAGGTTGGATTTGGATTTGGCCATGCGCTTGGCCAGCGCCATGGCTTCGGCGGCGGCGGTGGCTTCATCGAGCAGGGAGGCGCTCGCCAGATCCATGCCGGTGAGATCCAGGGTGAGCTGCTGGAAGTTGAGCAGGGCTTCGAGACGGCCCTGGGCCAGCTCGGGCTGATAGGGGGTGTAGGCGGTGTACCAGCCCGGGTTTTCCAGCACGTTGCGCAGGATGACGTGGGGCACGTGGGTGTCATGGTAGCCCATGCCGATGTAGCTCTTGGCGATCTGGTTCTTGGCCGCATAGCCCTTGAGCTTGGCCAGGGCCTCCACTTCGGTCATGGGGGCGCCGATACCAAGCGGCCCCGGACGGCGGATGGCGGCGGGGACCGTCTGCTCAATCAGATCGTCCAGGCTCTCGGCACCCACGGTGGCGAGCAGGGCCCGCAGTTCTTCCTCACCCGGGCCGATATGACGGCGGATGAAATCGGTTTTTTGCTCGAGTTCAAACAGTGACTGGGTCATTTCCCTATTTCCTGGTAATAGGTCCTGGCATGACATCCTGACAACCAAGACCTGATGTTCCTGTAGCCGGTCGATACCGGCTCCACTCATGTTCTGTGTCCGCCGCAGGCAGACGGGGAATGCGGCAAGGGCATCCCGAAGGCGCAAAGGCTGCGCCTTTCCTGCAACCGCCATGGCCGCAGGATGGCAGTCATACAAGTGGGCCCTGCTGTGTTGGCAGGGCCCGGGGGCATTACTCTTCGTCCACCACGTTCTGGTAGCCTTCAGCATCCAGCAGGTTGGCGAGCTCGCCCGCGTCGTCCAGCTTGATGCGGAACAGCCAGCCGGCGCCGTAGGGGTCGGAGTTGACCAGCTCGGGGCTGCCTTCCAGCTCTTCGTTGACGGCCAGGATCTCGCCGCTCACCGGGCTGTAGATGTCGGAGGCGGCCTTGACGGACTCCGCCACGGCGCAATCTTCACCGGCGCTCACCTGCTTGCCCACTTCCGGCAGATCGACGAACACCATGTCCCCCAGCAGATCCTGGGCGTGCTCGGTGATGCCGACCACGGCTTCGCCGTTGGCTTCAACACGGACCCACTCGTGGGAGGTGGCATATTTCAGTTCGCTCGGGATATGGCTCATTTGTGCTTCCTTTATGCTCTTGGATCGCTTCAACAAAAATGGGGCGGCGAAGGTCAACCCTCGCCGCAATCAATGATTACACCAGCGGCTGGCCGTTGCGCACGAAGGCCGGCTTGGTGACTTTCACGGTGACCTGCTTCTTGCGGATCTCCACCTGGGCCTGTTCGCCGATATCGCGGGGCACCCGCGCCAGGGCAATGCTGTAACCCAGGGTGGGCGAGAAGGAGCCGGAGGTGATCACCCCCTCCCGTGTCTCGCCGCTCTCGCTGGTGAAGGTGACCGGCATGCCGGCACGCAGCACGCCCTTTTCTTCCATTACCAGACCCACCAGCTTGGGCTGGTTGCCGGCGGCCTTCTGGGCTTCCAGGGCGGCGCGGCCGATGAATTGGCGGGAGGCAGGCTCCCAGGCCAGGGTCCAGGCCATGTTGGCGGCAAGCGGAGAGATTGACTCGTCCATGTCCTGACCGTAGAGGTTCATGCCCGCTTCCAGGCGCAGGGTATCACGGGCACCCAGGCCACAAGGGGCCACGCCGTTGTCCAGCAGGGCCTGCCACAGATCGCACGCCTTCTCTTGGGGGACCACGATCTCGTAGCCATCTTCGCCGGTGTAGCCGGTGGTGGCGATGAAGAGATCCCCGGCCTGCACACCGAAGAAGGGCTTCATGCCTTCGACCGCCGCATTCTGCTCGGGGGTGAACACCTTGGCCGCCTTGGCCTTGGCGTGGGGGCCCTGCACCGCGATCATGGCAAGCTCGGGGCGCTCGGTCACGCTCACGGCAAAGTCGATGGCGTGATGGCGGATCCAGGCCAGATCCTTCTCGCGGGTGGCGGAGTTCACCACCAGGCGGTAGAAGGTATCGGTCAGGAAGTAGGTGATGAGGTCATCGATGACGCCGCCTTCCGGATTGAGCATGCCGCTGTAGAGGGCCTTGCCGGGGACGGTGAGTTTGGCCACGTCGTTGGCCAGCAGGTGTTGCAGGAAGGCTTTGACCCGCTCGCCGGTCAAATCGACGATGGTCATGTGGGAGACATCGAACATGCCTGCATCGGTGCGCACCACATGGTGCTCTTCCAACTGGGAACCGTAGTTGATGGGCATCTCCCAACCGTGGAAGTCCACCATCTTGGCACCCGCTTCCAGGTGTTTCGGATGCAATACAGTAGTCTGGATCATCGCTGTGTTTCCTTAAGCGTTCGCGACAACACTCGCAATCCGCCCCGGCTCGTCGGGAACTACGGACCACAAGCTCTGTGCTCGTTCCCGCCCGGGCGGGCAGGAGTGATTCCTTGAACGGAGCGGATTATATGACAAGCGTGCCGGGGCACCGCTCAAAAAAAACTAATCCTCACCCGACTCACTGACACCAGACACTAAGGCAAAAACAGTGATAAAAACAGCCAAAACCGCGCCATTGCGGGATTTAATGTTGATTTTTACCGTCCCGTCACAATTTACAGAAAAACGTTTCGCTTCTCGCCAACATTAAAGGCTGACCCCCCAAAGGGTCATCTCGCCCTGTCAGATTAGTTTTTTTGTTAAAACCCCGGGGTAAGATTAGATTTTTTCACCCTTGGCCAGGGTGGGCAGCTCCCCATCCAGCCCCATGGCGGCCCGGATCATGCCCTGCTTGAGGGGGCCAAGACCGTCGACGGCGCGAAGCCCCACCCCGCGCACCAGCTTCTTGAGGGGGTTGCTGCCCGCAAACAGTCGCTTGAGCCCCTCCATGGCCGCCAGCATGCGCGCCGCCTCGCTCTTGCGCCAGCGCTCGTAGCCCCGCAGGTTGGCGAGCAGGCCGATGTCCGCGCCCTTGCCGTGATGAATGAGGATCTGCTCCGCCAGAGCGGCGGCATCCAGCAAGCCCAGATTCACCCCCTGCCCCGCCAGCGGGTGGATGGTGTGGGCCGCATCCCCCACCAGCACCAGCCGCTCGCGGGCAAAGTCGCGGGCATAGCGGGCGGTGAGCGGGATGGCGCTGCGCACCCCTTCCACCTTGCACAGACCCAGCCGGCCGTCGAACGCGGTAGTGAGCTGGCGGTTGAACTGCTCTTCATCGCACTGACAGAGCGCCTCGGCCCGTTTGGCGGGCACCGACCAGACGATGGAGCAGAGATCCGGTTGCCACAGGGGCAGGAAGGCGAGCGGCCCCTCGGGGGTGAAGATCTGGCGCGCCACCGCCTCATGGGGCTCGGCACAACGCACCGTCGCCACCAGGGCGTGATGACCGTAATCCCAGCTGGTGAGCGGGATATCGGCCTGACGGCGCACCCAGGAGTGGGCGCCATCGGCGGCCACCACCAGCTTGGCCGAGAGGGCCTGGCCATCTTCCAGCAGCAGCAGGGCCCCCGCTGGCCCGCACTGCAGGCTGGTGGCCCGGGCCGGGGTCAGCATCTGGATATTGCTGGCCCCCGCGATGGCGTCCAGCAGCGCAAGCTGGATCACCCGGTTCTCGACGATGTGGCCAAGGGCCCCCTGACGCAGGCTGGCAGCATCGAAATCGATGTGGCCGAAACTGTCCTGCTCCCACACCTGCATCTTCTCGTAGGGCTGCAGGCGGCGCGCCACTATGCCGTCCCAGGCGCCGACCCCTTGCAGGATGTGCTGACTCGCGAGGCTCAGGGCACTGACCCTGTTGTCCGGCGTCTCACCGAGCGTTGCATCGGGCAGCCGGCCTTCCACGATGGCCACCTTGATCGCCCGGTTCTTGAGGGCGGCAGCGAGCCCCAGGCCCACCATGCCCCCCCCCACGATCACCACATCCACATCTTGCATCTGCATTCTCTTGTGTCCTTTCCGGGCGAGTCGCCAGGATCTGCGAGGCGACGCCCACAGGCGTGCCTCTTGCTCGAAATCGTCTTTGCCGCCGGGGCGACAGCGCTTATTGGCCGCACACCTCGTCCACGAATCCCAGGGTGCGGGAGGCGAGCGGTGCCTTGAGCCAGGGCACTCTGCCCATCAGGGAGAGCGCCAGATTGCGGCCCACCACCAGGGGAGCGTGATGGTTTGAGAAGAGCTGGGCCAGGGAGGACGTGAGCCAGACGGTCTGGGCCTGATCGTCCCGCCGCTGCTGCCAGTAGCCGCTTAGCACCTCAAAGCCGCCGATGTCTTCACCCGCCGCGAGCGCACGGGCCAGGGTCCGGGTCAGCACGTCCAGATCCCGCATGCCGAGGTTGAACCCCTGACCGGCGATGGGGTGCAGCAGGTGGGCGGCGTTACCCACCAGCACGGTGCGCTGGGCCAGCGGGTAGTCGGCCACCGTCAGCACCAGCGGATAGAGGTGGCGCACGCCGGTACGCTCGATGCGCCCGAGGCGCCAGCCAAAAACCTGCTGCAGACGGGCGAGAAAGGCGGCGTCATCCAGTGCAAGCAGCCCCTGTGCCTCGTCCCGCGGCACGCTCCACACCAGAGAAGAGAGGCCGTCCTGCATGGGCAGCAGGGCCAGCGGCCCTCCATCGGTGAAGCGCTCGAAGGCCCGCCCAGCGGGATCCTCGGCGGTCTTGACGGTGGCGATGATGGCGCTCTGGCCATAATCGTGGCGACTGACCGGCATCTTGAAATGCTGGCGCACGAAGGAGTGGCCCCCGTCGGCCGCCACCAGCAGCCGGGTGCGGTAGCGCGCGCCCCCCTCCAGGGCAAGCGTCACTCCCCCCTCGTCGGGGTCGATGGCCTCAAGCCTGGCCGGGCACAACATACGGATCTGCGGGCTGGCGGCGATCGCCTCTTGCAGCACGATGCCCGCCGCCGACAGCTCGATCACCTGACCGAGGGCGGGCAGGCCATACTCTGCCGCCGACAGCCGGGTCTGGCCGCAGTGGCCCCGATCCGACACATGGATATGGGTGATGGGGGAGCAGTGGGGCGCCAGGTGCGGCCAGAGGCCGTGACGGGCCAGCGCCTCGCAGGTACCGGCGGAAAGCGCGATGGCACGGGCATCGAAACCGGGATGAGCATTGAGCTCGGGCGCACTCGCCTCCAGCAGCAGGATCTGCAGGGGGGCGCCATCCTGTCCTTTCAGGGCGGCAAGGGAGAGGGCCAGCACGGCACCGCTCATACCACCGCCGACGATAGCCACGTCGACGTGAACCAGATCAGATTGAGACATGAGAAGAGGGCATAGGCGAAAAAACGTGGGCCAATCCTACCACAAAGGTGGCGGACGGGATGCGAAGCCACGGGCAAAAAACCGCTTTGGCGCCATGGGTTAGCAGAGTACCTCCCCTGCTCTCACCCCTTGTAAAACAGAAAGAGCGCCGTGATGCGCTCTTTCATTGACCCGGTGGGCGGGCAGATCAGTGCAGGGTCGGCGGCGTGCTCGGTGCGGCCGGGCGCTTGCCAAACTCCTCGAACGCCATCATGACCCCGAGGCGCACGTGTTCGTAGAGCACCAGGAAGGAGGCTTCGTTCTCTTCATCTTCCTGATCGAACTCGGCAGAGACCTGGGTGATGCTGGCGATGTCCTGAATCATCTCCTGCAGCTCTTCGGATGCCTTGGAGAGCTCCTGTTGCACCACGCCAAAGCCGGCCAGGAAGGCCTGGGACCAGTCCACCAGCGAGTCGATGCGCTCATCGAGCGGCGCCTCGTCGCTTGGCAGCAGCAGCTCGACGCCCTTTTGTGCCATCAGACTCTCGATCACCTCGTGATAGAGGTCGGTCATCACCTGGCGCACCGGTGCCGGCAGACCGAAACCGTCGTTAATCAGATCATTGAAATGGGGCTGCCAGCTTTTGTCGTCCAGGGCCACGCCACCGCACACCAGGCCGCAGATCACCCCATGGGCCTCGACGGCCGTCGCCATGAGGTCGTGCTGTGCCATCAGGTCCGCCACGGCGGCGTATTTCAGGGGGTTTGTTTTGCTCATCTAGGATCCGCTCAAAGTTCAGGCAAATATGCAGAATTTATGGCCGAGATCCTAGCATTCTCCCCCTGCCAGAGCCAGCAAGGCCTTGAAACTTCTGCATCTGCGCTATATAGTCCCGCCCAGTTGTCCACGTGGATAAAGGCGGAAATCAGCCCCGCCGTATTGAGGAAGGCATGAGCATAGAGGCCGTAGAAATCGTCATTCTGGGACGTCCCTACAAGGTGTCCTGTCCCCTGGGACAACAAGATGCCCTGCGCCAGGCCGCCGACCAGCTGACCGACAAGCTCATTGAGCTTCGTCAACGTTCCAAGGTCTCCAGCAACGAACAGCTGGCCGTCATGGCAGCGCTCAATTTCTGTCATGAGCTCTGCCTTGAAAAAGAGAAAAACCACCAATACTCTGAGACCATGGACAAGCGGATCAAGATGCTGCAACGCACCATCGAAGCCGCCTTGATCGAGCACGGACAATACGGTGAATCCAGCGAAGAGGCGCAACAGCCCTAATCGCACCGAGTTTTGAAATTCCCTGGAGTGTTTGTCAGCCGGTTCAAGTCCCCGAGCCGATATTCATACCAAACAGGGGGTCTGCCTTCTGGCTATTGAGCATGCTCGGCCCGACCGAGAAGCCTGCGGCCAGATTAGATCTCCGCCTTGAACCGACGGTTCAAGGGCCCAAACCGGCAACGGCATCTCCGGGGTACCTACCCAAAAAAGCCCGTCATCACGACGGGCTTTTTCTTTGCCTGCGCGGCAACCCCCCTTCCACTCCCCTGCGGCGTCTCGCCACCCGGCAGGAGGCAGTAAAAGACCCGCCAACGGAGCGGGCTCTTGGCCGTGTCAGACGGCCATCTGCTCGTGGGGCGCGCCGTGGTGGCGCAGCCACACAAAGCTCAAGGCCACGATCAGCACCATCACCGTCATGATGGCCCCCAGGGTCACCTGCCCCGTCATCGGGAAGCTGGCGGCCAGCAGGGTTACCACGCCAGCCCCCAGATTCTGCATGCCCCCGAGCACGGCTCCCGCGGTGCCCGCCTGACCCGGGAAGGGCTCGATGGCACAGGAGGTGGCGGTCGGATAGAGAATGCCGCTGCCAATGAAGTAGACCGCAGCCCCGCCCACGAGGGAGGCAGCGCTCACCATGCCGAGCAGCCCGGGTACCAGGATGATGAGCGACCCCAGGGCCAGGAAGGCGATGCCAAGGCGCATCAGCTTGCCCTGGCTCAGGCGAAAACTCAGTCTGGCGGAAAGCCAGGCGCCGAACAGATAACCGGGCAGCGGCAGCACGAACAGCACGCTGACGGTGCGGGCACTCAGCTTGAGCACGTCCCCCAGCAACACCCCGGCCGCCGCCTCGAACACCGCGAGGCCGGCAAAGGTGGCCATAAGACAGAGCAGGTTGCCCTGAAAGCGCGGGTTGCCGAGCACATGACGATAGGCGGCGCCCACCCGCAGCGAATGCTGGCGGGCGGATGCTGGCAGCGTCTCGCCAAACCAGGCCAGCAGCGCCAGGGTGGTCAGGGCACCAAAACCGAACAGGAACCAGTAGCCGGCACGCCAGTTGAACAGCTCGGTGAGCCAGCCGCCCAGCACAGGTGCCAGCAGAGGGGAGAAGATGACCCCCATGCTCACCAGGCTGTTGGCACGGTTGAGCTCGGCGCCACTGTAACGGTCGCGCATGACGGTCCGGCTCATGGCGCCCCCTGCCCCGGTGCCCAGCCCCTGGATCAGGCTGCCCGCCAGCAAGGCGGTGAAGCTCGGGATCAGCTGGATGGTGAGGGTGCCGACCAGGAAGATCATCATGCCGATGATGAGCACAGGGCGACGACCGATGCGATCCGACAAGGGGCCATAAACGAACTGGGAGAGGCCGTAGGGAATGAGGTAGCAGGCCATCACCGCCTGCAGCTGGCCGGAGGCCACATGGAAGTCCCCCGCCATCATGGGAATGGAGGGCACATAGAGGGTCTGGGTCATCTGACCCACGGCGACCATCAGGATGGTCAGGAAAAACAGGGGATAGAAGCTGTGCCGATACATATCTCGTCCGAAAAAAATCAAAAAGCCGCCACCCTCCGGGCAGGGATCTGCAGGAGGTGTCTGACAAAGGTCGTTGAAGAGGAACAAGGCGGAGGACCCGCACCCGCCAGCAGCAGGACGCTCTCTGGCTTGCGACAATCTTAGTGATTCATATCACAAAAAACGAACAAAACTTTATAATCTGCTTACCCAAGTTTTTCTAATGCGACGGGGCCCAAGGCCCCGTCACTGTCATCTCATCATGGGGGAAGGGTTCATCCTGTCCCCTCTTTACCCCACTCTTCTCACCTCGGCCGACGCGCCTTCGAACATGGGGGTACCTGCCTCCCCGAGTCTCAGACAACGAGGAGCAACCTTGCCGGCCAGCCCCTCGTCATGGGTCACTAGCAGCAAGGCGCAGCCTATCTCTTCCAGTTCCTCCAGCAGACAGGCGATGGTCTGTTGCTGGCTCAGGGGATCGAGCCGGGACGTGGGCTCATCGGCGAACAGCAGCACGGGGCGCAGCAGCAGGGCCCGGATAAGCGACAGCCGCTGCAGCTCCCCTCCCGAGACCTGGTTTGGCAGGCGCGTCAACAGCCGTTCATCCAGCCCCAACCGGGCCAGATAGTCGACAAGCCGATGGCGAGGCAGCCTGTGCAGACGCAGCACATCATCGAACTGGGTGGCGAGGCGCACTTGGCTTGCAAAGGCCTGCACCGGATCCTGATAGAGCTTCTGCCAGCGGCAGGGGGCTATCCCTTCCCGGCGCAGCACCTCCCCTTGCAGGGGGCGTTGCAGACCTAGCAGCACGTTGCCGAGGGTGCTCTTGCCCGCGCCGCTCGGCGCTATGATGGCCATTCGCTCCCCTTGCGCCAGGGCAAGGTCGAGCCCCGTGAACAGGGGTTGATCCCCATATCCCATGGCAAGCCCCTTCCCGCGGATGAGCCAGTCACCGGTGGGAGGGACAGCCGCCTCGGGCCAGGCGGAGGGCTCCGCCGCCAGCAGGGCCCGGGTATAGGCATGGGATGGCGTGTGCAGCACACGCTCGGCGGGCCCCTGCTCCACGATCTCTCCTCCCTTGACCACCAGCACCCAGCCCCCCAATGCGCGAGCCAGGGAGAGATCATGGGTGATCGTCAGCAGATGGCGCCCACGGGCCAGGTAGCCCAGCAACAAGGCACCCAGCCTGGCTGCGGCCCGGCTGTCGAGCCCCTTGGTGGGCTCGTCGGCCACCAGCAGACGGGCCTCCCCCAGGGTGGCGGCGGCAAAGGCCGCACGCTGGGCCATGCCTCCCGAGAGCTGGTGCACAAAGGCGCCCTCCCGCCCGGCCAGTCCAAGCCGCTCGAGGGCGGCGCGGGCCCGCGATCGGGCCTCCTTGCCGCCTGGCAGCCACCCCTCCTCCACCTGGGCAAGCAACCCCATGGTGGGATCCAGCGCCAGCACCGGCTCCTGGGGCAGCATCGCCAGCTCCCGCCCCCAGAGAGTGCGCAGGCGAGGCGTCTCGGCCAGGTTGTGATGGCGGCCACCCGACACCATCTCGCCCCGGCCTGTCAGGGGGGCTGGCAACGTCCCCATCAGGGCATGAGCCAACAGGGATTTGCCCGAGCCGCTCTCCCCGATCAGAGTCAGGGCGGTGCCGGGATGAATGGTGAAATCCAGCGCCTGCAACAGGGTTTTGGGGCCATCATCGACCTGCAACCCCTTGATATGAATGGCCGTCATGAGGTGGCTCCTTGTGAAGATGGCATGTCAAGGCCGCGCGTCTGATGAAGCAGCACCAGAGCCAGCAACATCAGCCCCATGACAAGAATGGGGGCCAGTAACAGACGGGGAGCCTCCTGATAGTGGGGCAGCGCCTCCGTCATCATCAGCCCCAACTCCGGCGTGGGCGGCTGAATGCCCACTCCGACAAAGCCCAGGGTAGAGAGGGTTAGAATGGCACCCGCTAGGCCGAAGGCCATCATGGTGAGCAACTGGGGGGCGAGCTCGGGCCAGAGATGGCGCCGCACCACATGGGCATGGCCGAATCCCAGCAGACGGGACGCCTCCACCTGGGGCGAGGCGAGCAGCCCCCGGCTGCGGGCACGCACTACCCGGTAATACTCCACCCACTGGGCCATGGCCAAGCCGAGATAGAGGATGGCAAAGCCCCCCTGGGCCATGGCGGAGAAGAGCAGCACCAGCAACAGGCCTGGCAGGGCCAGCACGCCGTCGGCCAGGCTGCGCAGCAGACCGTCGACCCAGCCGCCGCGCCAGGCCGAGAGCCAGCCCAGCAATGACCCCAACAGCGCCGCCGTGATGACGCACAGCAGTCCCAGCAGCAGGGAGAGCCGGGTCGCCGCCGCGAGGCGCGCCATCAGGCTGCGCCCCATCTGATCCCGCCCGAGGGGCTCCTGCCAGGAGGGATCAGCCAGAAACTGTGCCAGATCCTGAGCCGCCGGATCGGGCCAGAGCACGGGACCCAGCAGGGCAAACAGCACCACCAGCAGGAGCAGGCCCAGCCCCGTTTTGACAGACAACGACATGATCAGGACTCCTTGGGACCACGGGGGTCAATGGCAAGACAAAGCAGATCGGTGAGGGTATTGAGCAACACGAAGAGCACCGCCAGCACCAGCACTGTCCCCTGAACCATGGGGATGTCGCGCCAGAAGATGGCGTGCACCAGCGCATGGCCGATCCCGGGCCAGGCAAACAGGCTCTCGACCACCACGACCCCCTCGATGAGCAGCACCAGCTGCACGCTGGTGTAGGCGATGATGCTGACCCCGGTGTTGCGCAGACCGTGGCGCCAGAAAACCCGGGCCGGCGAAAGCCCCTTGGTGAGGGCAAATCGGTAATAACCGGACTGCACCACGGTGAGCACGCTTTCACGCACCACCCGGGAGAGCACGCCGGAGAGCCCCAATCCCAGGGTCAGGGCGGGCAGCAGCAGGTTGCTCCCCTCCCCGTGCCCTGCCGCACTGACCCAGCCCAGCTCCACCGAGAGCATCACCATGAGCACCAGGCCGAGCAAGAAGGGGGGCAACGCACGCATCAGCACGCTCCAGCCCAGGGTCAGGCGATCACACCATCCCCCCGGGCGCAGCGCACTCAGGCTGCCAAGCGGCAGCGCCACCACCAGCGCCAGCACCACGGAGGCGCTCGCGAGCGTCAGGGTGGCGCCCAGGTGATGACCCACGTCGGCGGCGACCGGTGCGCCCGTCACCAGGGAGCTGCCGAGATCCCCTTGCAGCAAGGCCCATAGCCAGTCACCAAAACGGGCAAGGGCCGAGCCGGCCAGCCCCAGCTCGCTGCGCACCGCGTTGGCCGCCTCGGCGGTGACATAGTCATAGCCATAACGACCCGCCGCGATGCGAAAGGCGATGTCTCCGGGCAGGGACTGCACCATCAGAAAACAGAGTCCGGCCACCAGCAGGGCAACCACCAGCGCCTGCACCAGACGCTGACCCAGTATCCCCATGACGCGAGACAAGGGTGTCGCTGTCATCGTGCGCTCCATGTCAACTTGTCCAGGCCATAGCTGCGCTCCTGGGGATCGAGTTCAAACCCCTCCAGCCCCCGACTGACCGCCGCGCTCTGGCGGTACCAGGCGATGGGCAGGAGCGGCAACTCCTGTTGCAGTGTCGTGGCTATCTCCCGGCGAGCCGCAGCGGCGTCTGTGGGCGACAAGGCTTGCGTGGCAAGGCGGGTCAGCGTTTGCGTCATGGCCGGGGAGTGCCAGTTCATCACCCCCCAGTCCGCACCGGCAGGGGCCAAGTCCCCCAGCAAAGTGACCAGGGGATCCGGTACCAGGGCATAATTGCGGGCGTAGAGACCAAGCTGGAGGGAGCCGTCCTGATGGCCCGCCGGGATCTCGCTCGAGTTGCCCACCGCCACCTTGAGATCCACCCCCACCGCCTTCCACTGCGCCTGCAGTGCCGTGGCGAGGAGCGGCAGCTCCGGACGGTCAGGGAAGGTACGCAAGGTCAGGGCGAAGCGCTCTTCCCCCTTGCGCAGCACACCGTCCTCTCCCGGCTGCCAGCCTGCCGCCGCGAAGGCCGCCCGGGCCGCCTTGACGTCATAGGCAAGCGGCGTCAACCCGAGCTGGTGCCACTCCCCCAGAGTGGGGGGAAAGAGCTGGGTTGCCGCCATCTCGGGATCCCGCAGCAAGGCGGCTGCCATACCACGACGATCGATGGCGAGACTCAGGGCACGGCGCACCACCGGATCGCTCAGACGGGGATCGGCGCCATTGAGCTTGAGCTGGATGGTCCGTGGCAGGGTGACCGAGGCGATGGAGACCCGTGATGCCTGCTGCAAGCGGCGGATGCTGACCGGATCCAGCCCCCAGGCGATGTCGGCCTGACCGCTCTCAGCCATCAGGGTGCGGCTCTCTGCACGCCCCACCGTCAGGTAGCTGACCTCCTCGATTGCGGGCCTTGCCCCCTGCCAGCCGTCGAAACGCACAGTCTCTATCCGCTGGGGTTGTTGCAGGCGGGTGATGCGGTAGGGGCCAGAGCCTATCACCTGGGTTACCTCCCCCTTGGCATCGTAGGCGGCCTTCGCCAGGATCTGGGTGCTGGGGTGGGCCAGCACGGCCGGCAGGGAGGCGAAGGGTTCGCTCAGGGTGACCTTCAAGACGCCATCTCCAGCCTCGATGGACGCAATGGGAGCGCTGGTCATCACGCCGGGCTTGCGCCAGGCCTGTTGCAGGGCAAAAGCGGCCTGCTCGGCGCTCACCTCGCTGCCATCGTGAAAACGGGCCCCGGGGCGCAACGTGAATCGCCATTGCAGACCGTCATCGCTACGCGACCACTCACTGGCAAGCCCGGGTTGCAGATTGCCTTTCCCATCGACATCCACCAGGGTCTCCGCCACCTGCATGCGAGTAAAGAAGACCCCGTTGCTGGCGGGGTCGACACTGTGGATCTCCCAAGGCCCCACCATGGCAAGCGGTTTGCCGTCGGCTGCAGTCGTTCCTGCCATCAGAGCCAGGGCGAACCACCCGGCTGCGGTGCATTTTTTTGTCATCCTTTCCATCCAAGCTTCATGTTCATCAACCAAATAGATGGCGTTATAACATAACAATTAATCAGGAAGAATGACTTTTGATTTTTGATAAATGGCTTATTTGAAAGACAAAAAGCGACTGCGATGCAGATCGTCAAACAACGGGGAGTCAAAGGGGAATAAAAAAGATGGCCCGTCAGGGCCATCATGATGGCGTCAGCGAGTCACCATCTGCTGCGCCCGCTTGACCTGATCCTCGGGGCTCTCATTGCGCGGTGGAATGGTGATGCCCTTCTGGCAGGCGGGCCTGGCCTCCATGCGTGCCATCCAGGCCTGCAAATGCACCAACCCATCAATGGAGATACCACTCCAGTCGTGGATGCGCACCCAGGGCCAGGTAGCGATGTCGGCGATGCTGTACTCGTCCGCCAGATACTCATGGTGTGCCAGATGACCGTCGAGCACCTCGAACAGGCGTCGCCCCTCCTTCTGGTAACGCTCGATGGCGGCCGGGATCTTCTCGGGGAAATAGCGATAGAAGACGTTGGCCTGCCCCATCATGGGACCGACGCCCCCCATCTGGAACATCAGCCACTGGATGGCCTGGGAGCGACGCTTGGGATCCTGCGGCAGCAACTTGCCGGTTTTTTCCGCCAGATAGATAAGGATGGCGCCGGACTCGAACACCGCGAAGTCACCATTGTCCCGATCGACGATGGCCGGGATGCGGCCATTGGGGTTGATGGCCAGGAACTCGGGCTTCTTCTGCTCCATGGTCGCGAAATCAAGGGGAATGACCTTGTAGGGCAGCCCCAGCTCTTCGAGGGCGATCGACACCTTGAACCCGTTGGGCGTGGCGGCAGTGTACAACTCTATCATCTTGGACTCCTTGAACGTTCAGGGGAAAGGATCAGGCCTGGGCGCTGGACCGGGCACTTACCCGGTCATGCCAGTCCTGCAAATGGGGCTGTTCGGGGGTGATACGCAGGCCAACCACCTTGCCAAAATCAATGGTACAGAAGGCAAGAATGTCGGCGATGGTGAAGCGTTCCCCCGCAATATAGGGCACCTCGGCAAGACGGGCATCGAGCTTGTCAAACCAGATCTGAGCCTGTTGCTTGCACTCCTCCCCCCATTCGGGGAAGACCCGCTCCCGGTCTTTGTAAAAACCGGTGATATGACGAAACGCCATACCGGTCGGCAACCAGAGGTTGAACTCGATGAAGCGACTCCACATCTCTATGGTGGCGCGCTCCAGCGCGGTGCAGCCAAACAGGTTCGGTTCGGGGTGAAGCTCTTCAAAATAGCGGCAGATGGCCAGGGTTTCACTCAGACAGGTTCCGTCATCGAGTTCCAGCACAGGAATGCGCCCGGCCGGGTTCTTGGTCAAAAAGGCGGGCGCCAGGTTTTCCCCCGCCCCCAGATCGACCTGTTGATATTCCATCTCGATCCCCTTCTCCGCCAGAAACATTCTGACCCGACGGGCATTGGGGGCTCGCCTCAGCTCATAAACCTTCATGTCACCTCCGTCGACGAACACACAGTGAGCCGCTGCGCAGGCCATAGCAAAGCGGCACAATGTCGGTCAGTTATGACAAATATTGTGCCGCTTGAACAGCCCGCATCGAGGGGGAGATGATTAGCTGCTCAGTACCCCTGGTTGGCGCTGGCGCAGCAAGATAAGACGGGAAAGCAGCGGGAAATAGGATTCAAACTTGCTTTGAAGCACCAGGCTGCAGGCAGGATCCGCCAGTTCGGCCTCATCCAGCAGAATGCCGTTGGAGACAAAATAAAAATGCGGATCCCGGACATCCGGCCCCTGTGGAGGATGTTCATACTGTCGATGCACCAACAGGGGAAGCACCGGCAATCCCAGTGCACTGCCTCCTGCTGGCCAGAGCGGAACAGGCCAGGCAGCGCCCTCTTCTTCCAGCAGCAGGATCGCCGCTTCGTCCTTCGACGGTTGCCACTGCTGGGGCTGTGCCACCCGGACCTCGGTGACATAATCGCTCTCTTCGCTGGCGGCACGCAGTGCGGCCAACACACCCAGAGTCGTCGGCGACGACGGTTTCTGACTGACTAATGACAGATTCATGGCTCATATCCCTATGCTCACCACAGCCTGTTATCCGGCTGTCGCGATAAGACTAGTTGATTACAGGTCTTTATTGGAGCCGTCAGATCTGTCAGTCCCCCCCCTGACCGAATGAGGGCATAGCAGTTGCAATTTCCGAATATCTTGGTAAGATGTTGCGTCCTTTTATCCCCCGTTCTTTAACATCCAGTGGTGAACCTATGCATCCGATGCTGAATATCGCCGTGCGCGCTGCGCGCAACGCCGGTCAAGTAGTAGTAAAAGCCTTTTCTCAACCCGAGAACATCGAGGTTATCCAAAAAGGCAGCAATGACTTCGTGACCAACGTTGACCGTGACGCCGAAGCGGCCATCATTCACACCATCAAAAAATCTTACCCGGAACACAGCATCGTTGCTGAAGAGTCTGGCGAGATTGCCGGTACCAATCCGGACTACCAATGGATCATCGACCCACTGGATGGCACGACCAACCTGGTCAAAGGCATTCCGCATTTTGCCGTTTCCATCGCTCTGCGCGTCAAGGGCAAGACCGAACAAGCCGTTGTCTACGATCCCATCCGTGACGAGCTGTTCACTGCCACCCGCGGCAGCGGCGCCCAGCTGAACGGCTACCGCATCCGTGTCGGCAAGGCCAAAGAGCTCTCCGGCACCATCCTGGCCACCGGGTTCCCGTTCAAGCAGAAGCACCACATCGAACCCTACCTGAAGATGTTCCAGAGCATGTTCATCGAGTGTGCCGATATTCGTCGTGCTGGCTCCGCCGCGCTGGATCTCGCCTATGTGGCCGCTGGCCGCGTCGACGGTTTCTGGGAAATCGGCCTGAAACCCTGGGACACAGCCGCCGGTGAGCTGCTGGCCAAAGAAGCCGGCGCCATCGTCACCGACTTCGTCGGTGGTCACAACTACGAAAACTCCGGCAATATCGTGGTGGCCAACCCCCGCGTGCTGAAAGAGATGCTCGGCAAGATCCGCGAAAACCTGCCGGAATCCCTGGCCAAGTAATCCCGGATACCCGCGAAAAAAATGCCAGTCGGTTCGCCGACTGGCATTTTTTATTCCTGACTACAGCGAAAATGCAGCCCCTCTCGATGACTCAACGGGATCAGATAGTGCCGTTGCGTCCCATGTTGATCACCACCCGGCGGTTCTTGGCTCGGCCAGCTTCCGTTTCGTTGGAGGCCACGTGCTGTTTCTCACCGTGCCCTTCCACCGAGATCTTGCCCTCCTCGATGCCGAGATCCACAAACACCTGCTTGATGGCATCCGCCCGCTTCTCGGAGAGCTTCTGGTTTGGCCAGCGGCCGCCATAGCTGTCGCTGTAGGCGTCGATCACCACCACATCGATGCTCTTGTCTGCCTTCACATAATCACCGATCATCGCCAGCCGCCGCTTGGAGGCCGGTGACAACTGATCGCTGTTCTTGTCATAGGAGAGCACGCTGAAGGCGATGTCGTTGAAGCTGTAGGGCAGCAAGCCACTCAGGCAGTCCATGAACGCCTGGTACTTGACCCTGAAATTGACCGACGAGAGCGATACCCGCACCGGCCTGTCCTGACGATACCAGTCGCGATACTGGAAAGTCGGCATACGCCCTCCTTCCAGCTCGTCCAGCATGGTCCAGGCGGTCTGCCCCGCCACCAGGCCGTCAAACTGCTGATAGAACTGCAACTGGCTGATCTGTCGCCCGGCCACCCCGGGACGCCAGCTGGGGGGCATGATCCCGAGGCTCACTGTCTGGGTACGCGCCTGGGGTCGCTGCCCCTTGAGCTCGAAATCCAGATTGATCTTGCGCCCGGCCCGGCTGACAAAGGCCCCGGTTCCCCAGCGGGGAATAGGATGCTCCAGCCTGCACTCCACCTGGGTATCAGAGGTCAGGCGCCAGACGGATTGATCCAGACCGGCGCCAAATTCGGTCACGCCCGCCTGCAACTGCATACTCACTGATATGCTGATCAACCCCAACACCCAAGCATTCAACGGCTTGTCCTCCACACTATCTCGAATTATCTATCGGCAGCGGCAGGACAAGCTTTAGGTCAAAACGCTCAGTGGGGGGAAGAAGGGGCCATCAGCTTGAAGCTGGCGATGCGTCCCGCCAGGTCCCGGGCCAGGGCATCCAGTTCGGCACTGTGTTGTTGCAGGGTATGGGAGTGCTGGCGATGGGCCTCATACACGTCACGGATGGTCATCACGTTTTGCTGGATGTCGTCGGTCACGTAACGCTGCTCCTCGGTGGCGGTGGCCACCTGGGCCGTCATGTCGCTCACCTTGCGCACCTCGTTGACGATGTCGGTCAGCTCGCTCCCCGCCCGTTTGGCCTCCGTCACGCTAAGACCCGCCTGTTCGGTCCCCGTGTGCATGGCAGCCACCGCCTCGTTGGCCCCCTGGCGCAAGCGGCCCAGCATCCGCTCTATGTCATCCGCCGCCTGCTGGGTACGGGAGGCAAGTGCTCTCACCTCGTCGGCCACCACTGCAAAGCCGCGCCCGGATTCACCGGCACGGGCCGCCTCGATGGCGGCATTGAGGGCCAGCAGGTTGGTTCTGTCCGAGATCTGCTTGATGAGGCTCAAGGCCTCCCCCACCGACTCGGTATCCCGATGCAGGCTGTCCACCAGGTGCCGGGTATCCACCAGCGTGCCCGCCACCTGCTGGATGGTGTGGATGGTCTGATCCACCTCCTTGTCACCCTGCTTCGCCCGGCCGATGGCCTGCTGAGTCGCCTGGGAGGTCTGGGTTGCGTTGCGGGCAATCTCCGCGACAGTCGATGCCATCTCGGTGGCGGCAGTCGCCACCAGATCCACCTGCCCGCATCCCCTGACTACGCCGGCATTCACCTCGGCAATGACCTCGGCAGAGCTGGCGGCGCTGCGTATCAGCACGTCACAGGAGTGGCGCACAGCCAGCAGCAAACTCTCCAGGTGCCCGAGGAAATGGTTCAGATCCCGCGCCAGGGCCCCCAGCTCATCCCCGGATCGCCAGTCGACCCGCACGGTCAGGTCGTTCTCCTGCACCAGGCGCTTGAAGGTCTGGTGCAGGGCCATGAAGCCCAGATGCAGATCCCGCACTACCCGCCAGCAGACGAAGGTGGTCAGGACGATGCACAGCAACACGCCAGCCGCCCCCCACCAGAAGTCACTGGCACTCCCGACCCGCATCTGTTCCACACGCTCGAAGAGCTGCTGATAGAGGCTGTCTTCTATCTCCTTGAGCAGGCCTATCTTGTCGGTACTCAAGGCAAACCAGGCCTCCGCATCGACGCCAAAACCGCCGCTGGCCGCCTTGTCCAGGGCCAGTTTCTCCATGGCGGCCACCTTGACCACCACGGGTGAGGCGAGGCTGTCGTTCAGCAACTGACGCTGGGCGGGACTCGCCACCGCCTGGAAACGTTCGAGATAGGTGTTCTGGGCCGCCAGCAGGGAGATGAACTGCTGCAACAGCGCAGGCGTGAAGCTGTCACGGCCAAAGACGTTGCTGAGCGTCGCCCGCTCCAGCCCCGCACGTTCCTTGCTCTGCAGGAAGGCGGCGTAGGCATTGGTCTGCAGGGCGATGGTGGCATCCATGCTGTCGACGCTTATCTTGTCCACCACCGCCAGCAAGGCGGTCACGAGGCGGGTATAGAAGCCGACCTGTTCCGCCACCTCGACCCCCAGGGCGCTGACCCGCTCACGCATGGCGGTGAGTCCGGCCACTCCCTGCTGCACCTCGGTCAGCGCCAGCAAGGCAGGATCCTGATGAAAACGCTGCAACAGGCTGTCCACCACCTTGCGCTGGGCAGGCAGCGCATCGCGAAACTTGTTGCCGCCAGAGCCGAGGAAACCGGCCGACATGCCGCGCTCCCGTTGCAGCTCATGGGCCAGCTGCGCCGCCTCCTTCACCACCGCCAGCGCGACCAAGGCCCCGCTCATCTCCTGTTCGACCCGATAACGTTCATAGACGTACCGGCCGGAGAAAAACAGCAGGGCCAACAGCGGCAGACAGACCACCAACATCATCTTGTGTGCCAATCCCAGCTTCTTCATCGTCCTCTCCCTCCATGGTTGACGTCGCCCATTATAAGCACAGGTGTTTCAAAATGGTCCTCTTGCCGTCCCATGGCGGCAGATAAGGGACAAGGGCACGCTTTTTTGCCATAATGCCGCCTCCTTTCACGCCGACCGAGATACCATGACCGACGCCGTTCACACCCTCAAGGGCCGTTTTCGCGGCTTTTACCCCGTCGTCATCGATGTTGAAACCGCCGGATTCAATGCCAAGACCGATGCCCTGCTGGAAATAGCCGCCCACACCCTCAAGATGGATGAGCAGGGCTGGCTCGTCCCTGACCAGATCTTCCATTTTCATGTCCAGCCCTTTGAGGGCGCCAATCTGGAGAAAGCGGCGCTGGAGTTCACCGGCATCGACCCCTTCAACCCGCTGCGGGGCGCGGTGGACGAGAAGGAAGCACTCACCGAGATCTTCAAGGGGGTGCGCAAGGGCATGAAGGAGCAGGATTGTGGTCGCGCCATCATAGTGGCCCACAACGCCACCTTCGACCACGGCTTCGTGATGGCCGCCGCCGAGCGGGCCGGCCTCAAGCGCAATCCGTTCCACCCCTTCGCCACCTTCGACACCGCCGCCCTCTCGGGTCTTGCCCTGGGGCAGACGGTGCTGGCCAAGGCCTGTCAGAGCGCCAATATCCCCTTTGACAACAAAGAGGCCCACTCGGCCCTCTACGACACCGAGCGCACCACAGAGCTCTTCTGCCACATCGTCAATCGCTGGAAGAGCCTGGGAGGCTGGCCTCTGGCCAACCCGGATGAAACGACGGACACCGAAGACGAGGGCTGAACACTCCCAGCCCCTGCCCAGACAGGCTGCCCATGGCAGCCTGTCTGCATGAGGGGACCTGTCTGGGCAACGAAGAAGGGCCATTTTCCCGGTTCCCGTTCACCTCCAGCAGAAGATGCGTCCCTTGGCCGGGATCTGCCGATTTTTTTCTCGACATTTAGCCTGTTTTTCGCAAACTAGCTGGCTTTCACACGACTGACAGCAACACAATCCATAAGGAAATCAAATGAATCCTGTTGTTATCGCGGTGGCGCTGATGCTGGTGCTCAGCCTGCTGCGGATCAATGTGGTGGTCTCCCTCGCCATCGGTGCCATCGTGGGTGGCCTGCTCGGCGGACTCTCCCTCGAGCAGACCCTCAGCACCTTCACCGGCGGCCTGGGCGGCGGTGCAGAAATCGCCCTCTCCTACGCCATGCTGGGGGCGTTCGCGGTGGCCATCTCCCGCTCCGGCATCACCGATCTGCTGGCCCGCAAGGTCATCAACCAGCTCGGCAAGGATGCCAGCAGCACCCGCATTCTCTGGGTCAAGAGCCTGCTGCTCACCTCGGTGCTCGCGGTCTCCATCTCCTCCCAGAACCTGATCCCGGTGCACATCGCCTTCATTCCCATCCTGATCCCGCCGCTGCTGCATGTCATGGCCCAGATGCAGATAGACCGCCGTCAGGTGGCCTGCGTCATCACCTTCGGCCTGACCGCTACCTACATGCTGCTGCCGGTGGGCTTTGGCGGCATCTTCCTGAACAACATCCTGGCCAAGAATCTCGTCGACAACGGCGTACCGGTGGAATTCAGCCAACTGCCCCTGGCGATGGCCATCCCGGTATTCGGCATGTTCCTCGGCCTGCTCATCGCCGTCTTCTTCAGCTACCGCAAGCCTCGTCAGTATGATCTGGAGAAGATCCTGGCCGCCGAACCCGAGACGGTCGAGCTCAATCTCAACCACATCTGGGTCGCCCTGCTGGCCATCGCCGTGGCACTCGGCCTGCAACTGATGACCAACAGCATCGTGCTGGGGGCGCTCGCAGGCTTCATCATCTTCACCTGCGGCGGCGTCATCAAATTCCGCGAGAGCCAGGATGCCTTCACCCAGGGTGTGCGCATGATGTCCCTCATCGGCTTCATCATGATCTCCGCCGCAGGTTTCGCCGCCGTCATGAAGGAGACCCACGGGGTGGAGAGTCTGGTGCAGTCCGTCTCCAGCATGATGGCAGGTCACAAGGGATTGGCGGCCTTCCTGATGCTGCTGGTGGGCCTGCTCATCACCATGGGGATCGGCTCCTCCTTCTCCACCGTGCCCATCATCGCCACCATCTATGTGCCCCTGTGCATCCACCTCGGCTTCTCGCCCATGGCGACCATCGCCCTGGTGGGTACCGCGGGCGCTCTGGGGGACGCGGGTTCCCCCGCCTCCGACTCGACGCTCGGCCCCACATCGGGCCTCAATGCCGACGGTCAGCACGACCACATCTGGGACAGCGTGGTGCCAACCTTCATCCACTACAACATCCCCCTGGTGATCTTCGGCTGGATTGCCGCCATGGTGCTCTGAGTCCATCCCGAGCAGACAGACAAAAGGCGACCCCGAGGTCGCCTTCCTTGTCTTGCACATGCCTCAGATGGCCGGTTGCAGCCCCCGCCTGCCGGCCAGGGCGCAGAGAAAGGCCCCCAGGGCCAACCCCATGCCGGCTGCTCCCACCCCGAGCCAATGTCCCTGTTGCCAGACCAGCATCCCCAGGCTGGAGCCGAGGGTTCCCCCCAGGAACATGCCGGTCATGAAGAGGGTATTGATGCGCCCCCTGGCCTCAGGTCTCAGACCATAGATGCGCTGCTGATGGGCGATGAGTGCGCTCTGCACTCCGAGATCCAGCAAGATGACCCCGCACGCCAGCCCGGCCAGAGAGAGCCACAGCTCGAAGCAGATCCAGGCAAGCACCACCAGCACGGCACCGGCCAATACCACTGGTCTGGCCCCCAACCGATCCGCCATCCGGCCTGCCAGAGGGGCCGCCACCACCCCAGCCACCCCGATGACGCCGAACAGACCCGCCATGTCGGCCCCCAACCCATAGGCAGGTTCGGCCAGGTAGAACGCCAGCACGGTCCAGAAGGCGCTGAAGGAGGCAAACAGCAAGGCCTGGGTCAGGGTCGCGCGGCGTAGGGCGGGCTCCTCGCGCCACAGACCGACCAGAGAATGAAGCAGACGGCCATAACCGAGGGGAGAGCGCGGCAATCCGGACGGTATCATCCTGGCCATCAGCAGGGCCCCCGACAGGGCCAGGGGAATGGCCAGCCAGAACATGGCGCGCCAACTGCCATAGGCGGTGACCAGGCCGGCGACCGTTCGGCTGAGCAGTATCCCGGCCAGTAGGCCACTCATCACGCTGCCGACCACGGCACCACGGCGGGCAGGATCTGCCAGGGTCGCCGCCACCGGAACTATCTGCTGGGCAGCCGTGGCCCCGATGCCGAGCAGGACTGAGGCCAGCATCAAGGTGGTGGCACTCGTGGCCGTGGCCGCCAGCAGGGAAGCCAGCGCGATCAGTGCAAACTGCCCCGGAATGAGCCAGCGGCGCTCGACCACATCGCCAAGCGGCACCAGCAAAAGCAGACCCATGGCATAGCCGAGCTGGGTCAGCATGGCGATCAATGGCATGCCCGAGTGCCCGGGAAAGTCCTGCGCCATCACCGCCAGCATGGGCTGGTTGTAGTAGATGTTGGCAACTGCCAGGCCGCATGACAGGGCCATGGCGAAGAGCAGGGAGGGGCCGGGGGTTGCGGCCCCTCCGGCAGAAGGCGATGTACTCATGATCTTCTCCTCGTGGTAGAAGGGCTCCCGCCAGGATACGGGCCCCATGCGCACAGCCTACCCGGGGAGCGTCGCCACCAGTAGAGCGGTGGGGACCATAACAGTTATTCCGCTGGCGTATGCCCCACGCCGGGCAGGCCGGTCACGAATGCCAGAAAGGCGCTCGCCTTGGCACCAGGCTGGCGACCTGCCGGGAGCAGGGTCCAGAGCTCCTGCATGGGCAGTTGCCACTCGGGCAGCACCGCCACCACCTCGCCGCGGGCAAGCTCGGGGGCAAACATCCACTCCGAGGCGATACCGAGCCCCAGTCCTGCCAGCACGGCGGCGCGCATGCCTTCGGCCGCCGAGACCGTCAGCCTGCCTTCTCCGGAAACCACCCTCTCCTCGACGCCACGGCGAAATCGCCACTGCTGCCCCATTCCGGGCCGTGGACTGTAAAGCACCAGGTCATGCTGTTGCAGGGCCTGAGGGGTCTCAGGCTCTCCTTTGGCGGCCAGATAGGCCGGCGTCGCCAGCACCCGCATGTCGCTTCGAGCGAGACAGCGGGCGACCAGCGACGAGTCGGCCTGTTTGCCGATCCGCAGAGCCACCTCGATGCCCGCCGAAATGAGATCCACATTGCCGTCATCCAGCAGGATCTCCAGATCCAGTCCCGGGTGAGCCGCCAGAAAACCGGCAAGATGGGGAATGATATGCAGGCGGGCGAAGGTGACGGGAGCGCTCACCCGCAGACGCCCGCTCAGGCCCGCCCGGCATTGCTGCACCATGGCATCGGCCTCGTGGACCTGGGCCAGGATCTCTCTCGCCCGCAGATAGTAGGCCTCTCCGGCCTCGGTGGGCGCCAGCCCCCGGGTCGAACGCAGCAACAGGCGGCTGCCAAGGTGCGCCTCAAGCTGGGCAATCAATCTGGAAACCGTGGGTTGCCCCATCCCCAGTCGGCGGGCCACCGCCGAAAACGAGCCGGTCTCCACCGCCAGCACGAACACCTCCATCACCCCCAAGCGATCCATTTATGGCTCCTCTGCCCTGTGGCACTGTTCGTGGCACAAGGTAGCACCGGGCCTGCCCTCTCGCACCCTCGTTCTGGCTGGAGGCACAAGAAAACCGCGTCAAGGGCGGTCCTGCCATGGAAGAAAGGTGTCGGGATGAAATATCAACCAGGAACGATCGAACAGAGGGACTCGAAGACAAGGCTACAGGGGCTCGATTGCCCCAAGGCTACCCCAGTGCCACTTCCTGAATGGCGGCGCTGTGGGCGAAATAGCGGTGACAGAACTGCATGAACTCCGGCAGCGGCAAGGGACGCGAGTAGAAATAACCCTGGATCTCATCCACCCCTATGGTGAGCACCGCCTTGAGCTCATCGCTGTTTTCCACCCCTTCTGCCACGACACGCACCCCCAACTGATGAGAGAGGGTGGTGATGGTCTCGACGAAGAGCGCCTGCCGGGTGTCACTGTCGATCGCGGTGATAAAGGATCTGTCTATCTTGAGCTTGTCGAAATAGAGTTCACGCAGGTAAGAGAACGAGGACCAGCCGGTCCCGAAGTCATCGAGGGCCACCCGCACCCCTATCTGGCGCAGGGAGTGAATGATCTGCTTGCTGAGGGCGATGTCATCGAGGGCGATGGTTTCGGTCAGCTCCACTATCAACTGGTGCAGCCCCAACGGTCCATCTTCCATCTTCTCTTCAATCTCCCTGGCCAACCCCATGTTGAACATGGAGTTAGAGAGGTTGATGGAGATCTCGAGCGGTGCTAGTACCTCCTTCGGGAAGCCGGACAGATCGAGCTGCATGCGCCGGATGATCCAGCCCCCGAGCGCCTCGCCCAACCCGTTCTCTTCTGCCAGCGAGATGATGTCGAGGGGGGCAATAAAGCCATATTCCGGATGATGCCAGCGGATCAGCGCCTCCGCCCCCAGCCTCACCACACTCTGGCCGCGCACGATGGGCTGATAGTAAAGGGCCAGTTGCGGGCATTGCGGGCAGTGGATAAGCTCCCGCAGCTCGGTCGACAGCCGGCGTTTGCGCTGATAGTGCTGATACATGCTGCTGGAGAAGAGTACATTGCGATTCAGCCGCTTGCGCTTGGCGCTGTCGAGGGCGATATCGGCAAACAGCAGCATCTCTTCCGGTGAATGATCCGGTTTCACGTACTGGCTGGTGCCCATGAAGACCCGCACCCGGTGCGCCGGATCGGCGGCAAACACCAGATCCGCCAGCTCGCTGCGCAGTTGCTCCAGAAACGGGAAGCGCAGATAGGTGGGCATGGTGCCGGTGATGATGAGGGTGAACTCGTCACTGCCGGTTCGGGCAGCGAAGATCCCCTGGCCAGAGGCGGCGCGGATCCGCTCCGCAAGCCGTTTGAGCAAGGCGTCCCCCACTTCGTAACCCAGACTGTCATTGACCTCCCTGAAATGCCCCAGATCCATGAGGCAGACTGTGATGCTGCTGCGCCGACCGGGGTGGCTGGTCCACTGCTGGAGGTGCTTGATGAGCGCCGCCCGGTTGGGGAGACGGGTGAGGGGATCGTTCCACGCCAGAAAATGCTGGCGGCGCACTTCGCGAAACAGCACCATCAACATCACCATGGTCGCCAGCATCAGAAATCCCAGGATGAAGAAGTTCTGGGTTCTCGACTCGTTGAGCAGCTCGCGCTGGGCGATGGCAGAGGGCCCGGTAAAGTTTTTCACCATCACGTCCCGCACCCCGCGCATCTCGTCATCGAGCGCGGCCGTGAACATCTTGAGTGCGGGGGAATCCGGCTCCCCTTGCACCACATCCTGCTCATAGCGTTCGAAGAGGGCGAGGATCTTGCCGACTGCCTTGTCCGCGCCGAATCGGGCCCTGACCGACTTTGCCTCCTCCCCGTGCAGGAAGACATCGAGCCGGTTCCAGGCAATGTCAAAGCGCTTGTTCATCTCCTCCCGGCTGGCGGCACCAGCACGATAGAGCTGCAAGCCCTCCTCGAAGGCGTGGATCTCCAGCTCGAGCTGGGCCAATGCCCAGGCGGAGAGCTGGGTGTAACGCGTCACCGCATTGAACGCGCGGTCATAGTTCCAGACCGACCAGAGGGTCACCCCCAAAAAGGTGGTCACCATCAGGATCAGGCTCAAGAACTTGCCGCGCAGCATCTTATTTGCTCTCCAGCGCCGTCAGCTGCCACACCATCCGGCTGTGATAGAGCTCCTTGTTGAGTTCGGGATGGTCGGTGAGGGGATAAATGACCCAGAGCGGCCCCTTGTTGCGCAGGGTCAGAGCCTTGCCATCCTGCTTCTCGGCCACCAGCACCGGGTACTTCTCCCCGTCTTCCAGCGGCAGTGCGGCCCAGTATTCATTGACCGCGAGGGCCTTGACCTCCTGGCTCTTGAGACCGTAGATCCTGACCAGGTCCCGCAGCAACACCCCGCGATAGAGGTGCTCCCCCTCGGTCCAGGGCGTCCCCGTCTTAACCTCCGTCTGCGGCAAGGCCTCAAACTCGGCACGGGTCAGCGCCACCTCCCCCTTGCCATTGCAGCACCCCGCCCCCGCAATTCTGAAGAAGGGCTCCTCCGCCAACACCATACCCGACACGAGCCATCCAGATATCAGCAACACCTTGCCAAGCCACTTGCCCATCACGCACCTCCCTGTCATACGGTTTATTTATTCATCTCACTCTGCTGACTCATATGCAAACAACAGAATGCACCTTCAGACCAAAGTCGCAGTCGTTTGCAACCAGCAACTATCTCTGCCCCTTCCAAAAGTACCCAATCGCTTCCCAAAGAATGACACCAGGCGCCACCCCCAGGCAAATGGATTGCACCATTTTCTTTTCACTGGCTCCTCATAAAGCTAGGTGCCCACCACAGCCGGAAAAAGGTGACAATCTTCGCTACACATCTGAAAAACAGACACAAAAAAGGCCGCTCCATGGAGCGGCCTTCTCATCAGTGCAGTCAGGGTTTAGCTGTCGCGGCGCTTGTTGCCACCGAATTTGCGACCCTTGTCGAAACCGCCTTCACGGCGATCCTTGTTGAAGGGACGGTCACCCTGGGGACGGCGATCCTTGTTGAAAGGACGGTCGCCACGGAACGGACGATCACCACGGGGCGGACGGGGAGCAGTGTTGCCACCGGCCGGCACTTCGGTGTAACGGGTGATCTGCAGCGGACGCTGGCAGACACGGGCCTTCTTGATCACTTCCAGCACCTCGGCGCTCATGCCCTTGGGCAGATCGACGGTGGAGAAGTCATCGGCGATGTCGATGTTGCCGATGAAGCGGCTCTCGATGTTCGCTTCGTTGGCGATGGCACCCACGATCTGGCCCGGCTTGACGCCGTGATGGGCGCCCACGTCGACACGGTAACGCTCCATCTCCACGTCCGGGTTGTCTTTCAGCGGACGCGGCTCCAGGGACGGCATGCGACGGGCCGGACGATCGCCACGGTCACCGAAGTCACGACCGCCACGGTCGTTGAACTCACGACGCTCGAAGCCACCGCGATCGTTGCCGGCGTTGAACACCGGATCCGGGATGGAGTCATCCAGCAGCAGCGGTTGATCGCCCTGTACCAGCTTGGCCAGTGCGGCAGCCAGCTCCAGCGGATCGGCAGAATCTTCTTCGATCAGCTCGTTCACCAGGTTGTGGTAGATCTCGAGCTCTTCACCCATCATGGTTTCGCGGATGCGCTCCTTGAACTTGGCCAGACGGTGCTGGTTGATGTCCTCGGTGCTCGGCATCTTCATCGGTTCGATGGCCTGACGGGTAGCGTGCTCGATGGCACGCAGCATGCGACGCTCGCGTGGAGCCACGAACAGGATGGCTTCACCCTTGCGACCGGCACGGCCGGTACGGCCGATACGGTGAACATAGGATTCGGTGTCGTAGGGAATGTCGTAGTTCACCACGTGGGTGATGCGCTCAACGTCCAGACCGCGGGCGACCACGTCGGTGGCGATCAGAATGTCCAACTGGCCTTGACGCAGCTTGTCAACGGTACGCTCACGCAGCTTCTGCGGGATGTCACCGTGCAGCGCTTCACAGGCGTGACCACGGGCAGCCAGCTTGCCTGCCAGCTCTTCGGCGGCGTTCTTGGTACGCACGAACACCAGCAGGGCTTCGTAGGATTCCACTTCCAGCAGACGGGTCATGGCGTCCAGCTTGTGCAGACCGGTCACCTGCCAGTAACGCTGGCGAATGGTGGTGGCGGTCGCGGTCTTGGAGGCGATCTTGATCTCTTTGGGCTGCTTCAGGTGCTTCTGGGCAACACGACGGATCTGCTCCGGCATGGTGGCAGAGAACAGGGCAACCTGACGACCGGCCGGGCACTGATCCATGATCCAGTCCACGTCGTCGATGAAGCCCATGCGCAGCATTTCGTCCGCTTCGTCCAGCACCAGGGCTTTCAGACCGGAGAGGTCCAGGTTCTTGCGACGGATCAGGTCCATCACGCGGCCCGGGGTACCCACGACAACCTGAGCACCGCGGCGCAGGGCGCGGGTCTGGGTTTCGTAGGAAGCGCCGCCGTAGATGGGCAGCACGTGGAAATCGGGCATGTGGTGGGCATAGCGTTGGCACGCCTCTGCCACCTGCAGGGCCAGCTCGCGGGTCGGGGCCAGCACCAGGATCTGGGTGTTGCGGTTACCAGCTTCCAGACGAGACAACAGAGGCAAGGCAAAAGCAGCGGTCTTCCCTGTACCGGTTTGTGCCTGCCCCAGCAGATCGTGTCCCGCCATCAGGTGGGGAATTGCTGCGGCCTGGATGGGAGACGGGCGCTCATAGCCCACGTCCTGCAGCGCTTTCAATACAGGCGCGGCCAGTCCAAGCTCACTAAAAAGGGGCAGTTGTTCGGTATCAGACATAGATTCTTCCAGATTAAGGCAG
Source organism: Aeromonas sp. S19(2024) (assembly GCF_041402625.1). Classification (NCBI taxonomy): domain Bacteria; kingdom Pseudomonadati; phylum Pseudomonadota; class Gammaproteobacteria; order Aeromonadales; family Aeromonadaceae; genus Aeromonas; species Aeromonas sp. S19(2024). Next base: position 65,569 of record NZ_JBGLQU010000006.1, on the reverse strand, counting down.
GCGGCTAACACCGCGGAATAGCAAAAAGGCGGCGATTATAGCGCCACTTTGTTCTGCTGTCTTGAAAAATGTGATAGGTGTCTCAAGACGTTGGCAATTATAGAGGGATCTCGCGACTATGGCTTGCTTATTTTTCACTCATGATGCGTTATTGCGGATCACGCTTCGCCAGAGTCCTTGTCCCGCTTGTGCTTGAGCACCGCCATGGTCAATCGGCTGGTGCACAATAAACGACCACGTTCATCCCGAATTTCGATCTGCCACACCTGAGTCGTGGTCCCCAGATGCAGCGGGCTGCAGCGCCCCGTCACCACCCCTTCCCGCTTGGCCCTCAGGTGGTTGGCATTGACCTCCAGCCCCACACAGTAACTCTCCTCCCCGACCGCCATGTTGGCCGCAAGCGATCCCAGCGTTTCCGCCAGCACCACGGAGGCGCCGCCGTGCAGCATGCCGAGTGGTTGATGGGTGCGGTGATCCACCGGCATGGTGGCCTCCAGCCAGTCGGGGCCAAAGGCGCTGTAGACGATGTCGAGGTGGGCCATCAGGGTGTTGCAGGAGCTGGCGTTGAGCCCCTCCAGGCTCATGGGTTTGCGCCAGATGGGGCTGCTTTCTTGACTCATGGTGAGCGGACTCCTTGCGTGATCAACGGGTTATCGCTGCGCCGTAGCGGCAAACCAGCAGTGTCGGCGAAAAAGGCGCAAAAAAAAAGATGCCCACGCCGGGGCATCTTGCATCGAGATTGACCCTCACCAGGGATAGGTCACCCCTGGCCACTCGGCCCAAGGGCCGTCCCGCCCCGGCAGACGCGGCTCGGACCAGCGCCATACCTTGCCGAGCCAGGCGCGCAGTTCGGCTTCGAGTTCGCTGTCCGTGAGCGGCGCCTCGACCACCTTCCAGAAGAAGAGCTCCACCTGCACCTCCGGCAGCACCGACGGATAGAGGTAGACACCGCCCCAGAAGCGGGGCTCCCTGTCCGGGCTCCAGAGGCCATAGGCAAAGGAGCGCTTGGCCAGAAACTCGGAGTGCTGCCACTCCAAGTCGGCCTCGTGCTGACTCAGGCTGAAATGGGCGGAGGGCCACACATCGTCCGGGCGAAACAGCTGATGGAGCTGCTCCCGCTCGCGCAGGATGGCGACAAACTCCACCACGGCCTGGGACGGCGTGGTGGGGAGCAACAGAAAATGCGGGTGCCGATAGGCCTTCGGCACCCGGAATCCCTTGGGAAAGTGGAGCATCAGAGCAGTTCCAGCAGGGCCTGCAGCGGGTGCTTGAGCTTCTCCCCCTCCATCCGCTTGACCTGGCTGCGGCACGAATATCCGGTGGCCAGGCAGCGAGCCTTGGGCAGGCGTTCAAGAGGCTCGGCCCAGCTCAGACCGTAGATCCCCTTGGAGTTCTCCACCTGTCTGGCGTCGTGACCATAGGTGCCCGCCATGCCGCAGCAACCCACCGACACCGGCTGCAAACGCGCACCGAAGCGGCCGAACAGGGTGCTCCAGTCACCGTGGGTGGTGGGCTTGGCGGTCTTCTCGGTGCAGTGGGCAAACAGATACCAGGGGTCGGTGCCAGCCTCTTCCCGCAGCGGCAGCGCCTCGGCAGGCAGGGAGAGCAGCCACTCCTGGGGCAGCAGCACCTGGAAATCGCCGCGGGCGGGGCCGAGCGCCTTCACGTACTCGTCCCGGTAGCAGAGCACCAGAGAGGGGTCGACCCCCACCATGGGGATGCCGAGGGCCGCCACCTTGTTGAGGAACTGGGCGCTGCTGGCAGCGGTACGGGCGAAGGCGCGCAGGAATCCCTTCACGTGCTGAGGCTTGCCGTTGGGTTTGAACGGCAGCAGGTAGGGCTGATAGCCCAGCTTGCTGGCCAGCTTCACCAGGTCACGCACCACGGGGGCGTCGTAGTAGCTGGTGAAGGGATCCTGCACGATGAGCACCACTTTTTGGCGCTGCTCGGGGCTCATGGCCTCCAAGCCCGGCAGATCGAAATAGCGGGCGCGGTGATCCCGCAGCTCCTCGGCCAGGGTCGGCACGGAGAGCAGCGGCACATCCACCATGCCGATGCTCTTCTCGCTCGCCTTCTGGGCCCACTCTTTTTCGAGGAAGAAGTTGACCAGTTTCGGCGCCTTGGCCAGCAGGGGCGCATAGCTCTCTACCGTGCCCACGAAGTAATCCTTGGGGCCGCGCAGATAGCGGCTGTGATAGAGCTGCATGAAGCGGGCGCGGAAGGTGGGCACATCCACCTTGATGGGGCACTGGCTGGTGCATGCCTTACACGCAAGGCACCCCTCCATCGCCTCCATCACCTCGTGGGAGAAGTCATACTCGCCCCGAGCGCGGGCCACCGTATTGCGGAACTTGTCGACGATCTGCTTGAAGCGCAAACCCCCGTTTTGCAGGGCCACCTCTTCGGCAAGGGGATCGAAGCCCTGCTCCGACAACTGGCGCAGCCATTCACGCATCAGGCCAGCCCGCCCCTTGGGGGAGTGACGGCGGTCGCGGCTGATCTTGACCGAGGGGCACATGGGGGAGTCAGTCTCGAAGGTGAAGCAGAGACCGTTGCCGTTGCAATCGAGGGCCCGGGTATAGCTCTCGCGCACGGCAATCGGGATCTGGCGGTCGAATTTGCCGCGCTTGGGCCCGTCCACCGAGACAAGCGAAGCGCCGCTGCCATAAGGCATGCAGATCTTGCCCGGGTTGATGCGATTGGCCGGGTCAAATGCCCCCTTGACCCGTTGCAGCTCTTCCCACAGCTCGCCGAAGAAGGCGGGGCTGTATTCGGAGCGAAAGCCCTTGCCGTGCTCCCCCCACATCAGGCCGCCGTATTTGGCGGTCAGCGCTACCACCTGATCGGAGATGCGCCGCAGCAGCACCTCCTGCTCAGGATCGCACAAGTCCAGCGCCGGGCGCACGTGCAGCACCCCGGCATCCACGTGGCCGAACATGCCGTAGTCAAGGCCATGGGCGTCCAGCAGGGCGCGAAACTCCATGATGAAGTCCGCCAGGGATTCCGGCGGCACGGCGGTGTCTTCGGTGAAGGCCACCGGCTTCTTGCGCCCCTCGGCGTTGCCGAGCAGCCCCACCGACTTCTTGCGCATGCCATAGATGGTCTCGATGCTCGGCAGGTGGTCGCACACCTGATAGCCAATGACCCCGGCCTCACCACGCGCCAGCAGACCGTCGATGCGCCGGCACAGCTCGTCCACCTTGGCCTTGTGCGCATCCTCGTCGGTATCTGCAAACTCGACGATATTGAGCCCCTGCAGATCCTTGCCCGGCACATCCTGGATGAGATCCTTCACCGAGTGCCAGATGATGTCGGCGCGGGCCAGTCCCAGCACCCGGGAGTCCACCGTCTCCACCGACAGGGCGTGGGCCTGTACCATAAAGGGGGCGTTTCTGAGCGCGGAGGGGAAGCTGTCGTACTTGACGTTGACGAGCGTGCGGTAACGCGGAATGGGGGTGATATTGAGCTTCGCCTCGGTGATGAAGCCCAAGGAGCCTTCCGAACCGCACAGCACCCGGCTCACGTCCAGGGTGTCGCTCTCGGGGATATAAAGGTGCTTGAGATCGTACCCGGTCAGAAAGCGGTTGAGCTTGGGGAAGGTGGCTTCGATGTCGGCGCGCCGCTCGCGGCCGATGCGATAGAGGGTGCGATAGATCTCCCCCTCCCGGTTCTTCAGCGCCAGCTTGTCCGCCAGACGCTGACCGGTCACCGGTTCGGTCGCCATGAGATCGCCGTTTTCCAGCACGGCCTTGAGGCCAAGCACATGATCCGAGGTCTTGCCGTACACCAAGGAGCCCTGCCCCGAGGCATCGGTGTTGACCATGCCCCCCAGGGTGGCCCGGTTGGAAGTGGAGAGATCCGGCGAGAAGAAGTAGCCGTGGGGCTTCAAATAGGCGTTGAGCTGATCCTTGACCACCCCGGCCTGGGCCCGCACCCAGCCCTCTTCCAGATTAATTTCCATGATCTGGTTCATATGGCGCGAGAGATCGACGATAATGCCGCCGCCCAAGGATTGACCATTGGTGCCGGTACCGCCGCCGCGAGGGAAGAAACTCAAGGTTGCGTACTCGGGCCCCTGGGCCAGCTTGAGCATCACCGCAATATCATCCGCACTGCGCGGATAGAGAACCGCCTGAGGTACTACCTGATAGACGCTGTTATCCGTCGCCATCGCCAACCGGCTTGCATAAGACTTTTCGATATCACCACGAAATGCTGATCGCGCCAGCAACTCAAGAAACTGCAGGGTTGTAGGTGACAAACTGTCCTGGTAATCGAGTCTCGGGATCATGAATCCTTGTTCCCATCCTTTGCTTGATGCCGGCATTCCGGCGACAACGACCGTTCGGGCCTGCCTCTTTGCGGGTGTCCGAACCAGTCCGCTCACATGTGAGCGGGCAGTATATCAGCTAGAAAACCGCTTGCGCGCGCAATCTGCACCATTTGAAAGGAGGACTTTTATGGCTCACTACAGCCATGTTATCAGTACGCTTATTCGCACCGAAAAACAGGCGCTGACCCTGTCGCTGTTTGGTTGCATCACCTTTGCCATTTTCGGGATCGGCTATGGTCTGTTCGTCGGTTCCAACGCCATCATGCTGGACGGCATCTTCACCCTGTTCAGCATGGGCATGACGGGCCTTGGGCTCATCACCGCCTACCTGGTTACCCGCCCCTCCGACGCCCGTTTCCAATACGGCTACGCCCATTTCGAACCCATCGCCAACGTCATCAACGGCGCCATCATTCTGCTGCTCTGCCTCGGTGCCCTCTATGGCGGCATCACCTCCCTACTGGCGGGCGGACGGGAGATCGATCTCGGCCACGCCCTCATCTATGCCGTCGTCTCCACCTTCTTCTGCAGCATCCTCTATCTCATCGAGGCCGACGTGGCCGAGCGGGTCAACTCCGAGCTGGTGCGGGTGGACTCCAAGGAGTGGCTGGTGGATACCCTGCTCAGCGCCACCCTGCTCATCGGCTTTCTGGTCGCCATCGGGCTCGATACCCTGGGTTACGGCCACTACAACCGCTACATAGACCCCATGCTGGTCTCCCTGCTGGCCCTGTGCGCCACCCTCATTCCCATCAAGGTGCTCGGTCGCAACCTGCGGGAGGTGCTGAAGATTGCCCCCAAGGGGGATGTCTCCCGGCTGGTGGCCAGCGAAGTCGAAGCCCTGCGCCTGCGCCATGGCATCGAATGCTACAGCCACTTGGCAAAAAGCGGCCGCCGCTTCGATCTCGAGCTCAACATCCTGGTGGCCCCCGGCCAGGAGTGGCCCGTCGAGCGCCAGGATGCCCTGCGCCAGGAGCTCTGGTCCCGCCTCGGCGACACCCTGGGAGACGCCTGGCTGTCGGTCTGCTTCACCCGCGAGAAACGCTGGCTCTGACCCGGACTGCACGCTGAATGACGCGCGGGGCTGCACAGCCCCGCTCGATGACTCATCCGGGATCCCCACTCCGGCGTTGGTTGTTCTGCACTTTTCTCCTGTGTCTCCCGCGTCTCCCGAGTCTCCCCGTGTTCTGCCCTCTGCGGGTGTGCTCAACGGACCTCTGGTCCCAGGACATCCACCAGTGTTCCTCCCCCGCCAAAGACACAAACGTTTGCCACCCCTGTTGGATCAAGATTTATTTTCATCCCATACCAAACAAATAAAAATTCGTTGCTAAAAGAAAGTGTCACCGCTATTTATTTGTGTGCAGGGAGGCGGTGATTGAATGCCAAAGAGGGAGTTGTTATTAACCGAAAAAATAAAATAACAAACATCGTATCATTATACAGTTGAGGCAATATCCATGAAAAACACAGTCATTGCTGTCATGACGCTGATCATGACCGGTGCGGCACAAGCTGCCATTCCCCAGTTGAATTATGAGTGCCCGGGCCAGATCCAGTTTCACAGCGATGAAGGGGGCCCCGTCTATATCAACGGCCAAGAGGCCAAGGTCAAGGAGTACGGTGAGGACTTCTTCGAGGTGAAGGGGTCAGGAGTCATTCTCTCCATCAGCAACATCAACGGGAAATACGACGTCTCTTACAACAGCAAGAATGGCTCCGGCGTCTGTCATCCCGTCTCCACCGCAGCCCCTGCTGCTGCGACTTCCCACAAGGCCAGTCCCGCAGAGAAAGCCTGTCTCAAGGCGGTCTCCGACAAGACAGACGTGGCACAACAGCAGCTCCAGGTGATCGACGTGATGGACTCGGAAGCCGGGGTTGGCGTCACCATCAAGGTGCCGGGTGCCGATGCCCCCTGGTCCTGTCTGAGCGACAAGAAGGGGCATGTTCAGGGCGCGGCCTATACCGGCAATTGACCTGACGACCAGGGTTAACGTCCCCTGAAACAACCCGTGTGAGCGCAAACGAGGAGGCCTGGGCCTCCTTGCTTTTTATACGCTGAATATATGATTAATGTGAATTAGTTGGTGGCGAACAAGTTAAATTTAGAATAATAACTCCATATCAAACACCATAACCCCCTCTATTCCTTCTTTCTCCCATGACACAGCCGCAATATTCCCCCCTGAAACAAATTATTACAAAAATAATGGATATATATGAGCCTGATGAATCCGGTTGTTGGTATCAGATCGTTTATTTTCCTTGTTCAGCACCTATATTTGTGATTGTGTCAATGTGTCGCTCTTTTATCTCCAGTCAAACTTGGCTGCGCATCAATGCCTCTTTCCCTTGCCTCCCCCGTCGGCAATCCCCTCGTCGCGTCCCCCTGACAGCCCCCTTGCCAAATGGCGGCGAGTCGTTATCATCAGGGCTCACTTTTGACCCGAGGTTTTATTGCCCATCATGGACAATCCCCGAAGTAGCCCTTCGTCTTTTCCCATCAAAGCCTATCTGTACCTGCTCAACCAACGCCTCTGAAGCGATCGTCTCCGTCACCACGGCCACGCCGTGACCACGATTCACTGCATCTGTCTTCATTGAGGTCAATCACATGGAATTCTTGCTGGACCCGTCAATCTGGGTCGGTCTGCTTACCCTGATCATCCTGGAAATCGTTCTCGGGATAGACAACCTGGTCTTCATCGCCATCCTGGTGAAAAAACTGCCCCCCGCCCAGCGGGACAAGGCGCGCATCATCGGTCTCTCCCTGGCCCTGCTGATGCGCCTGGGACTGCTCACCATCATGTCATGGCTGGTCACCCTCACGGCTCCTCTGCTGCACATCTGGGATCACCCCTTCTCCGGTCGGGATCTCATCCTGATGGGAGGCGGACTCTTCCTGCTGTTCAAGGCCACCTCCGAGCTGCATGAGCGACTCGAGGCCAAGCCCGAGGAACAAGGCGGCACCGGCGTCTATGCCGGGTTCGGGGTGGTGATCGCCCAGATCCTGGTGCTGGATGCGGTCTTCTCCCTGGACTCCATCATCACCGCCGTCGGCATGGTGGATCACCTCGGCGTCATGATGGCGGCCGTAACCATCGCCATGGTAGTGATGGTGCTCGCCTCCAAGCCCCTGACCCGCTTCGTCAACGCCCACCCCACTGTGGTGGTGCTCTGCCTGAGCTTCCTCTTGATGATCGGCTTCAGCCTGGTGGCGGAGGGCTTCGGCTTCCACATTCCGAAGGGCTACCTCTACGCGGCCATCGGCTTCTCGGTGCTCATCGAGTTCTTCAACCAGCTCGCCCAGCGCAGTGCCCTGCGCCATGAGGCGCGCCAGCCCCTGCGCGAGCGCACCACCGCCGCCATCTTCAAGCTGATGGGGGGGAACAAACGCTCAGCCCACCTGCAGGAGGACGAAGAAGAGGTGCAGGCTCAGCCCCTGCCCCCTGGTTTCGGTGAAGAGGAGCGTTACATGGTGAGCGGCGTGCTGTCGCTGGCCGAGCGTTCCATTCGCACCATCATGACCCCGCGCTCCGAGATGGAGTGGATCGACGTGAGCGACAGCGAGGACGAGATCCGCGCCCTGCTGCAACGGGCCCCCCACAGCCTGTTCCCGGTCTGTGACGGGGAGCTGGACGAGATCATCGGGGTGGTCAAGGCTCGGGATCTGCTGTTTGCCCTCAACGAGGGGCAATCCCTGGCAGCACTAGCCAGACAGAACGAGCCCGTCATCGTGCCCCAGACCATCAACGTGATCCGGCTGCTGGCGGAGCTGCGCCAGGCCAGGGGCAGCCTCATCCTGGTGGCGGACGAGTTTGGCGTCATCCAGGGGCTGGTCACCAACCACGATCTGCTGGAGGCCATCGTCGGCGAGCTGCCGGACGAGGACGAGACCCCCGATGTGGTGCGCGAGGGCGAACACTGGCTCATCCACGGCACCACCAACATCCATCAGGTGGAGCAGGCCCTGAACTGCGACGGTCTGGTGAGCGAGAGCGACGAGTACGTGACCCTGGCGGGCATGTTGCTCTCCCACTTCGGCAGCCTGCCCGACGTCGGTCAGCAGTTGCACCTCGGCCAGTTCCGCTTCGAGGTCATGGCCGTGAGCGAGCGGCGCATCGAGCGAGTACGGGTTACCCCACTCTCCCCCTGATCATCGGCGGCAATCACAGCAAAAGAGGGCCCTTGGCCCTCTTTTTTCTGGCGCGAGCCCGGCCCCTCCCGGGCCATTGCTGCGATAACGGCAATTCTCTTCTGCAATACCCCCTCTTTTTCACAATAACAATCCCCTTTAGAGTCACCTCACTCCCAAAGATTGAGGAATCCATCATGCACCACGATCCCCTGTTCTGCCCCCTTCGCCTCGGCCAGCTGCACCTTGCCAACCGCATCGTCATGCCCCCCATGACCCGCTCCCGCGCCAGCCAGCCCGGGGACGTGGCCAACGCCATGATGGCGACCTACTACGCCCAGCGTGCCGGGGCCGGCCTCATCATCAGCGAAGGCACCCAGATAGATCCCCTGGGCAAGGGCTACGCCTGGACGCCGGGCATCCACAGCGCCGAGCAGGTGGCAGGCTGGAAGCAGGTAACAGACGCGGTCCACGCCGAGGGGGGCATCATGTTCGCCCAGCTCTGGCACGTGGGCCGGGTCACCCATCCTGACAACATCGGCGGCGCCCAGCCCCTCTCCTCCTCCGCCATCCAGGCCAAGGGAGTGAAGGTGTTCGTCGACAACGGCAGCGATGCCCCGGGGTTTGTGGAGACCGTCACCCCGCGCGCCATGACCCAGGCCGACATCGACGCCGTGGTGGGGCAGTTTCGCCGGGCCGCCCGCAACGCCATGGAAGCGGGCTTTGACGGCATCGAGTTGCACGCCGCCAACGGCTATCTCATCAACCAGTTCCTCGACTCCGAGTCCAATACCCGCACCGACAGCTATGGCGGTTCGCTCGAAAACCGGCTGCGTTTCCTCAAAGAGGTGACCGAGGCGGTCTGTGACGAGATCGGTCCCGACCGGGTCGGGGTACGCCTTGCGCCACTCACCACCCTCAACGGCACCGTGGATGCCAACCCCCAGGAGACCTATCTGGCCGCCGCGCGCCTGCTGGGCCAGCTCGGCGTGGTCTATCTGCACGTCGCCGAAGCGGACTGGGACGACGCCCCCCTGATGGCGGAGAGCTTCAAGCAGGGGCTGCGCGACGCCTTCCCCAACACCCTCATCTACGCCGGCAAGTACGATGGGGAACGCGCCCGCGCCGCCATCGAGGCGGGCTGGGCCGACATGATTGGCTTCGGTCGCCCCTTCGTGGCCAACCCCGACTTGCCGAACCGCCTGCGCCACGGCCATCCGTTCGCCCCCCATGATCCCGCCACCCTGTTTGGCGGCGGCGAGAAAGGGCTGACCGATTACCCCGTCTATGGGGCAGAGCGGGCATAAGGCGGCTGGCGCCGAACCTCTTCCCGGGCGGGCCTCACCAGCGTGGGGTCCGCCTTGTTGTCTTGCCAGTGCAACAACAACTCAACACATTGTTACGCCATATGACTCAATCTGCGCCCCCTCTCTTTCAAGGAGTCACCATGACCCATACCCAGGCCTGGTGCTGGCACGCCCCCGGCGAACCGGACCAGCTCACCCTCACCCGGCAAGCGCTCCCCACCCCCGGCCCCGACGAGGTCCTCGTCGCCAACCGGATCATCGCCTTCAATCCGGTGGACTGGAAACTCATCGAACAGGGTCATCCCCACTGGCAGCCAGGCCATGTGCCTGGCGTCGATGGCATGGGCACCCTGGTGACACTGGGGGCCAACGTCACCCACCTGCGCCCCGGCACCCGGGTCGCCTATCACACCGACCTGCGCCACGGCGGCAGCTTTGCCCGCCACACCCTGGTGCCGGCTCGCGCCCTGATGCCGGTGCCCGATGCCCTGAGCGACGAGGCGGCCGCCGCGCTCCCCTGCCCCGGCCTCACCGCCTGGCAGGCGCTGGCCAAGCTGCCGCACCTGCACGGGGAGGCCCTGCTCATCACGGGGGCTGGCAGCAGTGTCGGCCGCTTCGCGGTGCAACTTGCCCTCCAGAAGGGGGCCCGCGTCTTTGCCAGCGCCAGCCCGCGCCACCACCAGTGGCTCAAACAGCTAGGCGTGCAGGGGGTGGCGGACTATCGGGATCCCGACTGGCTGGCCCAGTTGCAGGCCGCCAACGGCGGTGAACCCTTCGAGGGGATCATCGATCTGGTCTCCAGCCAGCAGGCAGAAGCCTTGCTGCCTGCCCTTGGCTATTACGGCCACATGGTGACGGTGCTCGGGCGCATCGCGCGCAACCCGCTGCCCGCCTTTAGCCATTGCCACTCATTGCACGAGATTGCCCTCGGCGCCCAGCACGCCTTTGGCTCGGACAAACAGTGGAGCCGTCTGGTGGCGGCCGGTGTCGCCATGATGGCGCAGATGGCGAGCGGCGAGCTGACCCTGCCACCGCTGGTGGTGGGCGACTTCGACGCCCTGCCCGCCCTGCTCACCCGCGTCAAGCAGGAGGGACAAGGGGAAAAGTATCTGGTGAGGGTGGGTTGATACCCGCCCAACGATGGCACAAAGAGGCCCGCCATGGCGGGCCTCCTGCATTCAAGGTGTGCAAGGCGGCCTGCTCAGTGCAGGCTCACCCCGTGCAGGGCGGCATGGAGGCGAATGTCCCGGGTCAGACGCACCTTGTCCGCGAGGCTCAGCCAGCTCGCCTCCACGGCATTGAGACTGAGGCGGCACAACTGCTCCTGGCTGGCGCCAAGCCCGTCGGCCAGGGCCTGGAAGTTGGCCCCCAGGTATCCCCCGAAATAGGCGGGATCGTCGGAGTTCACGGTGACGCAGAGCCCCTGCTCCAGCAGCCTCAGCACATTGTGGTGGGCCATCTGGTCAAACACCCTGAGCCGCACGTTGGAGAGGGGGCAGACGGTGAGGGGCAGCCGGGTGTCGGCAAGATAGCTCAGCAGCGCGGGATCCTCGACGCAGCGCACCCCGTGATCGATGCGTTGCACTCCGAGCTCCCGGATCGCCTGCCAGATGTAGTCAGCCGGCCCCTCCTCCCCCGCGTGGGCCACCACCGGCAGCCCCAGCTCGCGGCAGCGAGCGAAGACCCGGGCGAACTTGCTGGGCGGGTTGCCCCGCTCCCCCGAATCGAGGCCGACCCCGTGCAGGCGCGCCAGGTGCGGAGCGGCCTCTGCCAGGGTGGCGAATGCCGCCTCTTCACTCAGGTGGCGCAGGAAGCTCATGATGAGCCGCCAGCTGATGCCAAAGGCTGCTTCGCCAGCCTGCAGCGCCCGCTCGATGCCCCCCAGCACGGTGGCAAAGGGCACGCCGCGGGCGGTGTGGGTCTGGGGGTCGAAAAAGATCTCCACGTGCACCACGTGATCGGCAACGCAGCGCTCGAGATAGGCCCAGGTGAGGTCGAAGAAATCCTGTTCGTGGATGAGCACGCTGGCGCCGAGGTAGTAGAGATCGAGGAAGGATTGCAGGCCGTCGAACTCATAGGCGGCGCGCAGGCTGCCAACATCGGGCCAGGGCAGCGCCACCCCGTTGCGCTGACCGAGGGCGAACATCAGCTCGGGTTCGAGGGTCCCCTCGATATGCAGGTGCAGTTCCAGCTTGGGCAAGCCGGCAATAAAGTGCTCCATGATGACGGCTCCATCGTCAGACTCCGTGCGGACACCACCGGGGCGGCGCCCTCCCTTCGCCTTCATTGTGCACCCATCTGGCCCGCCGGAGGAGACTTGTCATCAAAGGGCCTTATAATGGCGGCACAAAAACCATAACCGATTGAAGAGACGAACAGAGGGATGCCCTGTCCCCGCTCTTGCGCCCTACAAGGAGAATTCATGAAGAAAAACGTCATCTGTGACATTGACGGCGTCATCCTGCACAACAACGATCTCATTCCCGGCGCCGACCGCTTCGTCCACCGCCTGCTGGAGCAGGGCAGCAAGCTCCTGTTCCTCACCAACTACCCGGCCCAGACCCAGAAAGATCTGCAAAACCGCTTCCGCTCCGCCGGAATAGAGGTGCCCGAGGAGTGCTTCTACACCTCCGCCATGGGCACCGCCGACTTTCTCAAGCGCCAGGATGGCAAGAAGGCCTATGTGATTGGCGAAGGGGCCCTGACCCACGAGCTCTACAAGGCCGGCTTCACCATCACCGACATCGACCCGGACTTCGTGGTGGTGGGGGAGACCCGCAACTACAACTGGACCATGATGCAGCAGGGCGCCAAGTTCGTGGATCAGGGGGCCCGCTTCATCGCCACCAACCCCGACACCCACGGCCCCCTGATGTACCCGGCCTGCGGCGCCCTGTGTGCCCCCATCGAGCGGATGACCGGCAAGAAGCCCTTCTATGTCGGCAAGCCGAGCGCCTGGATCATTCGCGCGGCCCTCAACCGGATGGAGGCCCACTCCGACGACACCATCATCATCGGCGACAACCTGCGCACCGACATCCTGGCAGGCTTCCAGGCCGGTCTCGAGACGGTGCTGGTGCTTTCCGGGGTGAGCAAGGTGGCGGACATCGACCGCATGCCGTTTCGACCGAACCACATCTTCGACTCCGTGGTGGACATCGACATCGTCTGATCCCGGGTGCCGCCTTTCCGGTAGCCTTCAGCCTGCACGGGCCCCCTTGGCAAAGGGGGCCCGTTTCGTTTAACGTAAGCGCAACATCGTTAAACAAACTAAACGGGAGCAGGATGCTCCTTCGCCACTCAAGGACGCACCATGAAGAGCCTGAACGACTGGATCCTGCTGGACAAGCACACTGTCTCCCCCACCCCGATGATGCCAGCCCCCGAGCGTATCAGGGCCGGAACGCCGAGCCAGACGGCATGGAACCACTACTCCGACCCGAGCCAGCAGTTTCACGTGGGCTTCTGGGCTTGCGAGCCGGGCTGCTGGGCCGTTCACTATACCGAACACGAATACTGCCAGATGCTGGAAGGGGAGGCGGTGATCCACGACGAGCAGGGCGGCCGCCTGCACCTCAAACCGGGGGATCAGTTCGTCATTCCCGCCGGTTTTGTCGGGCAGTGGGAGACCCTCACCCCTTGTCGCAAGCTCTATGTGATCTTCGAACCCGCCGCGACTTGACGTGCACGTCAACCCTGACCCTCTCTCTTCAGGCGGCCGGACGGCCGCCATCCCCTGCGCAACTTGACGCTTACGGCATGATTTTCTGCGGTTTTCCCGCTTGCAAAAGGGTTTTCCGCTAGGCATTGTGATTGGCGAGGAATGTAAATGGAATTTCGAGCCCAAACGTGGGGGGCTCATATAAAAATCAAGAGGATTACCGCCAATGTGTTCTATTTTCGGCATTCTGGACATCAAGACCGACGCCACTGCCCTGCGCAAATCGGCCCTGGAGATGTCCAAGCGACTGCGTCACCGCGGGCCTGACTGGTCCGGCGTCTACAGCTCCGACAAGGCCATCCTGGTGCACGAGCGCCTGGCCATCGTCGATCCGGGCAACGGCGCACAGCCTCTCTACAACCCCGAGCGCACGCACGTATTGGCCGTCAACGGCGAGATCTACAACCACAAGGAGCTGGAGAAGAACCTCAAGGTCGACTTCCAGTTCCAGACCCACTCCGACTGTGAAGTGCTGCTGGCCCTCTACAAGGAGAAGGGCCCGGCGTTCCTGGACGATCTGAACGGCATCTTCGCCTTCATCCTCTATGACGCCGAGCAGGATGCCTACCTGATTGGTCGCGACCACATGGGGATCATCCCCCTCTATACCGGCCGCGACGAACACGGCAACTTCTATGTCGCCTCCGAGATGAAGGCCCTGGTGCCCGTATGCAAGAGCGTCGAAACCTTCCCGCCGGGACACTACCTGTGGAGCAAGGATGGCGAGCTTAAAACTTGGTACAAGCGGGACTGGATGGAGTACGCGCCGGTCGAGCACAACGTCAGCGACAAGGCCGAGCTCAAAGCGGCCCTGGAAGCGGCGGTCAAGCGCCAGCTGATGTGCGACGTGCCCTATGGCGTGCTGCTCTCCGGTGGTCTGGATTCGTCCGTCATCTCCGCCATCACCAAGCTCTATGCCGCCCGCCGGGTGGAAGACGATGGCAAGAGCGAAGCCTGGTGGCCGCAGCTGCACTCCTTCGCCGTCGGCCTGGAAGGCTCGCCGGATCTCGCTGCCGCCCGCAAGGTGGCCGATCACCTCGGCACCATCCACCACCAGATCCACTTCACCGTGCAGGAAGGACTGGATGCCCTGCGTGACGTCATCTATCACCTCGAGACCTATGACGTCACCACCATCCGCGCCTCCACGCCCATGTATCTGATGGCCCGCTACATCAAGGCGATGGGCATCAAGATGGTGCTGTCGGGAGAGGGCTCCGACGAGCTGTTCGGCGGCTACCTCTACTTCCACAAGGCCCCCAACGCCCGTGAGTTCCACGAGGAGAACGTGCGCAAGCTCGCCTCCCTGCACCTCTATGACTGCCTGCGCGCCAACAAGTCCATGGCCGCCTGGGGCGTGGAAGGCCGCGTGCCCTTCCTCGACAAGGAGTTCATGGACGTGGCGATGCGCCTCAATCCCGCCGACAAGATGTGCGGCAAGGGCAAGATCGAGAAGCACATCCTGCGGGAAGCCTTCGAGGATCTGCTGCCCCACGAAGTGGCGTGGCGCCAGAAGGAGCAGTTCTCCGACGGCGTGGGCTACTCCTGGATTGACAGCCTGAAAGCCATGGTCGAGGAAGAGGTGACGGATCAGATGTTCGAGGCCGCGGCCTTCCGCTTCCCCGTCAACACCCCGCTCACCAAGGAGGCGTACTACTACCGCGCCATCTTCGACGAGCACTTCCCGCTGGAGTCCGCCGCCCGCACCGTGCCCTACGGCAAGTCGGTCGCCTGCTCCACCCCGACGGCACTGGAGTGGGATGCCAAGTTCAAGGAGATGGCCGACCCCTCCGGTCGCGCCGTGATGGACGTCCACCAGCAGGGTTACTGATCGCCCCTGACCTGAATACAAAGCCCCTCTCGAGGGGCTTTGTTGTTTTCTGCCATTCCATTGCCGCTTTTTGCCTTCCCCTTCCCTGTTTGCGGCTTGGCGCAGGAAACGCCTCGTGTCACATTGTCTGCGCCTGGAAGCAAAGATAACGACACAAGGAAGAGACCATGAAACGACTGTTACTGCCCCTGATACTGGGCACCCTCCTTTTCAATGGCGCCGCCTGCGCGGGCGACCACCTCTGGAGTCAGAGCCTGCCCGCTTACAGCCAGGGTTATGACGAGACGCGGGATCCGGCCCGCGATCTCGCCGCCGCGACCGCCAAGGCCAGTGCCGAGGGCAAGAAAGTCCTGCTGCTGGTGGGGGGTGAATGGTGCAGCTGGTGCCAGGAGATGAACCGCTTTCTGGACCAGGAACCCGATCTCGCCGGCCAGCTCAACCGCACCTTCGTGGTGGTCAAGGTGAACGTCAGCGAGCAGAACAAGAATGAATCCTTCCTGAAAGCCTATCCCGAGTATCTGGGGGTCCCCCACTTCTACGTGCTGGATGCCACGGGCAGGCTGCTCGAGTCCTTCAACACCGGGCTGTTGGAGAAGGGGAAGAGTTACGACGGGGAGAAACTCGGCAAATTTATCGCCTATTTCCAGCCCAGGACCACCCACGGCTGACTCGCCAGTCAATCAAACAGGGCCCCGCACGGTCAGTGACAGTGCAGGGCCTTGATGGCTACGCAAACAGGCCATCCATCACCCCGGACAAGGACGAAAAAGATGTTGCGAATACTGGGCAAGGCGTCGTCAATCAATGTGCGCAAGGTACTGTGGACCTGTGCCGAGCTGACCCTCCCCTTCGAGCTGGAGGAGTGGGGATCCGGCTTCAGACCCACGGACACCCCGGCGTTTCTGGCGCTCAACCCCAATGCCATGGTGCCCGTCATTCAGGATGAGGATTTTACGCTGTGGGAGTCGAACACCATCATCCGCTACCTGGCGACGCGCCATGGTGCCAATGCACTCTATCCCGCCGAGGCGAGAGCCAGGGCTCGGGTCGATCAATGGATTGACTGGCAGGCATCGGACTTGAACACCGCCTGGCGCTACGCCTTCCTGTCGCTGGTGAGGCGCTCCCCCCAGCATCAAGACCATCAGGCCCTTCATGCAGCTTGCCTGCAGTGGTCTCACTGCATGGAGATCCTGGAGAGACAGCTTCAAACAACCGGAGGATATGTGGCCGGTCCGCACTTCTCGCTGGCAGACATTCCCATCGGGCTGTCAGTCAACCGCTGGCTGGAGACGCCCTATGATCGCCCGTCGCTACCCGCCGTGGACGACTACTATCAGCGACTGAAAGAGCGGCCGGGGTTTCGACGCTATGGGGCCAATGGCACGCCCTGAGGCGAGCAAGATAACCCGGGCAAGGAAAGAGACGGCAGACCGGGCCAACGCGCTGGCCCGGTCTGCACAGCTTCAGGGCTGGGCATCTGGCTGATTGGCGGGGGCAGCCTTGATAAAGGCCTGCAACTGCTCGCAGTTGGCGACGATGCGCGCAATGGTGGGGTAGTCATCCAGGGTCATGTCGAAGCGGCGGGCGTTGTAGACCTGGGGCACCAGCATGCAGTCCGCCAGGGTGACCTCGTTGCCCACGCAATAGATGCCGGCGGTGGTCATGAGAAGCTGTTCCAGCGCGGTGAAGGTCTCGTCAATCCAGTGGCGATACCAGGCATCCCGCGCCATCTTGCTCTGCCCCAGCTCCTGCTCCAGGTAGTGCAGCACGCGCAGGTTGTTGAGGGGGTGGGTGTCACAGGCGATCATGTTGACGATCTGGCGCACCCGGGCACGTTCGATGGGGGCGGAGGGCATCAGGGGGTAGGCGGGATAGGTCTCGTCGAGGTACTCCATGATGGCCACCGACTGACCCAGATGCACGTCATCGTCCACGAGAAACGGCACCAGCCCCTGAGGATTGACCCGGCGGTAGGCCTTCTCCTTCTGCTCACCCTGCCGCAAGTTGACCGGGTGCTGCTCATAATCGAGCCCCTTGAGTTGCAGTACCAAACGCACGCGAAAGCTGGCCGATGAGCGCCAATATCCAAACAACTGCAGCATAGTGTGTCCCTGTGGTGGCAGGTGTCTGCCACCTGCCGTGTCGCCCGCCCCTCCAGGGGTCGGGCTCTCCTAGCTCGCCCGCTCGGCCGTTGCTTGCGTGACCCGCTGCAAAATGGTGCCAAACAGACTCATCCCGTTGCGATCCTGCATCGCGATGGACACTGTATCACCAAAGCGCAGAAAGGGTGTAGTGGCTTGACCTGACTCGATAATTTCCAGCATCCGCCGCTCGGCAAGGCAGGAGGATCCCCGGCTTCTGTCGTAGTTGGAGACGGTGCCCGAGCCGATGATGCAGCCCGCCCCGAGCGGCCTTGTCTTGGCGGCATGGGCAATCAGCTCATGGAAGGTGAAGGTCATATCCACCCCGGCGTCGGGCTGCCCGAACAGGGCGCCGTTGAGGTGGGTCACCAGGGGCAGGTGGACCTTGCCATCGCGCCAGTCATCCCCCAGCTCGTCCGGGGTGATGGCCACCGGCGAGAAGCTGCTGGAGGGCTTGGACTGGAAGAAGCCGAAGCCCTTGGCAAGCTCCCCGGGAATGAGGTTGCGCAGGCTCACGTCGTTGACCAGCATCAAGAGCTTGATGTGGGTCGCCGCCCCCTGCGAACGGGTGCCCATGGGCACGTCGTCGGTGATGACGGCGACTTCCGACTCGAAGTCGATCCCCCACTCCTCGGAGCCCATCACGATGGGGCCACGGGGCGGCAGGAAGCTGTCAGAGCCTCCCTGATACATCAGGGGATCGTGCCAGAAGCTTCCTGGCATGTCGGCGCCGCGGGCCTTGCGCACCAGCTCCACGTGATTGACGTAGGCACTGCCGTCAATCCACTGGTAGGCGCGGGGCAGCGGGGAGAGGCACGCCTCCTCATCGAAGGGGAAGGCGTCGGGGCAGGCGCCCTCGTTGAGTCGCTGATAAACCTTCGCCAATTGCGGCGCCACTTCGCCCCACTGGTCGAGGGCCGACTGCAGGGTCGGGGCAATGGTCGTCACGTGGACGGCGCGCGCCAGATCGCGGCTCACCACCACCAGGGCGCCGTCGCGCTTGCCATTGTTCAGGGTTGCCAGTTTCATATCGAATTCCTTATTTGCCGAGCGTCTCTGGACGCTGCCAGCTGGTGACATAACCGGGGTGTTCGACCCCTTCGCAGATCGGGCCGACGGCCAGGGCATCACGGGTGTCGAGCATCACCGCCACCTCGTCGGTGAAGGTCTTGGCATGAGCCAGCCCCGCCGCAAAGGCCTTGGGATGGGGACCATGGGTGAAGCCGGCAGGGTGGAAGGTGACCATGCCCTGCTTGATGTTGTCCCGGCTGAAGAAGTCCCCGGCGTGGTAGAAGAGCACCTCGTCGAAGTCGTCGTTGCTGTGGTAGAAGGGCACCCGCAGGGCACCTGGGTCACTCTCGATGGGACGCGGCACGAAGGTGCAGATGACAAAACGGCTCGCCACGAAGGTGGTGTGGGCCGAGGGAGGCAGGTGGTAGCGGTGGCTCATCAGCGGGCGGATATCCCGCCAGTTGAGGCGCACCACGCACAAGTCCCCGTGCCACCCTTGTGCATCCAGCGGGTTGAACGGCCAGGTGACGACCGAGACCTGATCGTGGCGCTTGATCTGCAGCGACCAGGGGTTTTCATCCTGCTGGGCCAGGAAGCGCTCATTGATGGCGGGCACGTCCAGGGCCGCCGGATCGAAGATGGCGTGATTGCCCACCAGTCCCTTGTCCGGCAGCTGATAACTGTCTTCCGTCGCCTCTATCATCAGGATGAAGAGGGGCGCGGTGGGCTCGATGCGCCACATGGTGCCACGGGGGATCACCACGTAGTCCCCCTCCCGCAGGGTCAGATGGCCGTAGTCGCAGAAGAAGTCGCCTCCCCCCTCGTGAATGAACAGGAGCTCGTCGCCATCGGCGTTGCGCACCAGAAACGGCATCCTCTCGCTCAGGCGCCAGATGCGGTAGCGGCAGTGGGGGTTGCTGAGCAGATCCGGCATCACCCAGGGGGAGAGGGAGCTCACCTCCTCCTGCAGATCGTTTAAGTCAAACGCCCGTGGCCGAAGCGGCCCTTCCCAGTTGACCCAGTCGGTGGGAGCGTGCTTGTGGTGCATGTGGGTGGCCGGACCGAAGAAGCCCGAGCGCCCCAGCTCGCGCTCATAGATGGCCTGCTCCGGCAGATCGGCATGGGCCTGGCGGGAGTGGGTTCCCTCCCGATGGGGGAAGCTTATCCAGTTACGCATCACTCGGTTCTCCGTTTTTCTGGCCCTGCGCGGCACTGTTCACCTCCCCTTGCGTGGATCCGTCCAGCACGCCACGGCGGATCTGATCCAGCTCGATGGATTCGAACAATGCCTGGAAGTTGCCCTCACCAAAGCCCTCGTTGCCCTTGCGCTGGATGATCTCGAAGAACACGGGACCGATGACGGTGTCGGTGAAGATCTGCAGCAGGATGCCGTCCTTCGTCGGCGAGCCGTCGATGAGGATGCGCAGCTCTTTCAGCGCCGCCAGATCCTCCTGATGACCCGCCACCCGGCTGTCCACCTTCTCGTAGTAGGTGTCCGGCGTCGGCATGAAGCCGGTTCCCCGCCCTCTGAGCGTGCGGATGGTGTGATAGATGTCGGCAGAGGCGAGCGCGATGTGCTGGATCCCCTCCCCCTTGTACTGGCGCAGGTACTCCTCTATCTGGGACTTGTCGTCCGCCGACTCGTTGATGGGGATGCGAATTTTGCCGCAGGGGGCCGTCATGGCGCGCGAGTGCAATCCGGTCAGCTTGCCCTCGATGTCGAAGTAGCGGATTTCCCGGAAGTTGCCGATCCGCTCGTAGAAATTCGACCAGAGGTTCATGTTGCCGCGATGGACGTTGTGGGTCAGGTGGTCGATCTCATAGAGCCCCGCGTCCACCTCGGCCATGCGGGCCTGCCAGTCGGGGTAGAAGATAAAGTCCACGTCATAGATGGAGCCCCGATCGCCATAGCGATCGACAAAGGAGAGGGTGCTCTCGCCGATGCCGTAGATGGCGGGGATGTTGAGCTCCATGGGGCCGATTTTGCCCACAAACGGCTTGGCCCCCTGGCCAATGGCGTACTGCTGGGCACGGCCGGCATCGCTCACCCGAAACGCCATGCCGCACACGCTCGGACCATGGGCCCGGGCAAACTCCTCCGCCTGGGAGTGGGGCTCGGCATTGACCACGAAGTTGATGTCCCCCTGGCGATAGAGCCAGCACTGCTTGTGCCTGTGCTTGGCCACTTCGGCAAAGCCCAGTGAGACGAACAGCGCCTTGAGAGCCGCAATGCCCTTGAGATCCGGCGCCGTGTACTCGACGAACTCAAACCCGTCGGTGCCAAGGGGGTTGATGGTGTGAGTACGGGAAGAAGGGGTGGTCATAATGCGCTCCTTGCGATGAACTGATAACGAAACGGTTCACGCCGCAAGGGCTCGACAGGCAGCCCGCACGGCTTTGTTAACAACTTGTTTCATTAGAGTGGCGAGCGCAGGGAATGAGAAGGGGCGGCGTTCAGATAGTTTGGCGGGGATCCGCGCCAAAAAATGTAAATGAAATGTGACATAGCAGCCCCAACCTTGCACTGCGCTCGTTAGCGTCCCGCAAGGCTGTCAGCTTTGCCTTACAGCGACCAATAACGGGGTTCGATATGGGGCAGCACCGCCCTCGCCTTTAGCAATCGAGTCCTTTGCGGGTTGATGAGCCAGGCCTGCTCCCCCAACGCCAGCAGGGGCAGATCGTGCAGGCTGTCACTCAGGGTGAGTGCGGCCTCCAGGGTCAGGAGCTCGGGCAGCAGCTTGTGCCTGCCATGGCAATAGAAGCGCGGCACCAGGCCGCCGAAACGGTAACCCATCCGCGAGCCGATGATGCGGTGAGGGAACCTTGGCAGTTGACGATGGAGCTGGGCACGGACCAGGGCGCGGGGACTGGCGGAGATGACCCAGCAGCGGTGCCCCTCCCCCGTCAGGAGGGCTCGCGCCTCCCGATACAGACCGGGCCGGGTCAGGCTGTACTGCCGTACCAGGGCGCGCCAGGCCAGGGGGGATAGCCCGAGGGTGATGGCCCACCAGATGAGTGCAATGCCGCGACTGCGCTGACCTGGCAGCAGATAGATCACGGCACCGAACGCCATCAGTGGCCACAGCAGCAGCGGCCAGATACGGCGGCGCAAGATGAAACGCAGCAACCCCGCATGGCTGTCATCCGGCGCCAGGGTGTCATCGAAGTCGGCCAGGATCCAGCCACGGGCTGGGACTCTCGCGGTTGCAGCGCTCATTCGGTGATCTCTGCGATGGCGGCATGCAACTCGGGCAGGAGGAACAGCGCTCCCTCATCGGGCGGACAAACGAGATCGAAGTTCTCACCTGCCAGGGTGAAGGCGAGGCGCCAGGCGTGCAGATAACCGCGATCCGCCGCCGTGCCGCCGTAACGCTCATCTCCGAGGATGGGGGCTCCCACGCTCTTCAAGGCCACCCGGATCTGGTGGGTCTTGCCGGTCCGGGGCTTGATGCGATAAAGGCGCAGCCCCTCGCGCACCGAGACAGAATCGAACCAGCTGATGGCCGGGTTATCCTGGGTGCGGCTCAGCATCCAGCTGCCGCCTCGCCCTTTCTCCATGTCACCCTTCACCCAGCCCTGCTTCTTCTTCGGCTTGCGATCGGAGAGTGCCAGATACTGCTTGCTCACTTCCCGCGCCGCGAAAGCCATGCTGAGGGCGCGATTCGCTTCGGCGGTGCGGGCCAGCAGCACCAGCCCAGAGGTCATCTTGTCTAGTCGATGGACCGGATAGAGGTCAAGACCGGTATCCATTCTGACCCGATTGACGAGACCCGGCTCGCCGGCATCATCGTGCATGCCAATGCCCGGACGCTTGTTGATCACCATGAAATCTTTGTGCTGCAATTGTATCCGGTACATGTATAACCCTTTAGAATGTTACTTGTTAACAACTTGAATGCAGGCCTGCAGGCCATCTTCATGGACCCTCAGCACAAGAATCGCACGAATGAAAAAATGCCTGTTTTGGCTGTTGTTGCTTGGCATCACTTGCTTCTCGCCCCTCCAGGCCAGTGAACGGACACGTGATCTGCCGGAGAAGGTGGTATTGCAGTTGCGCTGGCTGCATCAGCCCCAGTTTGTGGGCTATCACATGGCCAAGGCCAAGGGGTATTACGCCGACGCCGGTCTGGATGTCGAGATAAGGCCAGGTGGCAAGGGAATAAGTCCGGTTCAGGAGGTGCTGGCCGGACGCGCCGACTTTGGCGTCGGCAACACCGAGGTGCTGACCCACTACGCCCAGGGCAAGCCACTGCTGGCGCTGGCCAGCGTCTACCAGCACTCTCCCTCCATCTTCCTGGCACGCCGCGACAGCGGCATTCTCACCGTTGCGGACATGCGTGGCAAACGGATCATGATGTTTCCGGGTCATCAGGATGCCGAACTGCTGGCCACCCTCTACTATCAGGGGCTTCACGAGCGCCAGCTCATCCCGGTACCCACTTCGGTCAACATCGACGATCTGATCGCCGGCCGGATAGACATCTTCAACGCCTATCTGAGCAATGAGCCCTTCTATCTGGAAGAGCGCGGCATCTCGGTGTCCGTCATCAACCCTCGCAACTACGGCATCGATTTCTACAGCGACATTCTCTTCACCACCCAGGCACAGGAGCGGCTCAATCCGGAGCGGGTGGCACGTTTTCGTGCAGCCAGCCTCCAGGGATGGCGCTATGCCCTCACCCACCCCGAGGAAGCCATCGCCCTGCTGCGCACAGAGTATGGCGTCAACCGCAGTCAGGCCCACATGGAATACGAGTTGCAGATGAGCAAGGAGATGATCCAGCCGCTCTATGTGGAGATCGGGTATATGAATCCGGATCGCTTCGCTCACATCATGCAGCAGCTGGTGGAGATAGGCCTCCTTGCCAAACCGGTCTCCCTGACCCGTTTTCTCTATCAGGTTCCCTCAGAACAGTGGAGCTTCTGGCGTCCATGGTTCCTGCTGAGCCTGGGTGTTGGTGGTCTCATCCTGCTGCTCTCCCTCTATCTTCTGATGAGCAACAAGCGGCTCAACCAGGAAGTGGCCCTGCGCAAGCAGCGAGAGCAGGAGATACTGCAACTGGCCCGCCTCGATCCCCTTACCGGGCTGCCCAATCGCCTGAGCCTGATGGAGCAGTTGAAACACCAGGTGCAAAGCGACAATCCGGGCTGCCTGCTGTTTTGCGATCTCAATGACTTCAAGCGCATCAACGACAACTTCGGCCACAGCCAGGGGGATGCCATCCTCTGCCAGCTGGCCCGACGGATCCACGACGCCATCGGCCACCAGTGCTATTTTGCCCGCTTGGCGGGGGACGAGTTCATCCTGCTGCTGCCGGGCTACGATATCCGTCAGGCAGAGGAGGTCACCGCCGTGATCCGCCAGGCCATGCAGGCCCCCTTCGTGGTCAATGACCAGCCGATGCAGGTGGGCATCAGCATCGGCGTCAGCCACTACCAGCATGACTGGAGCCCGGAGCAGTGGCTCATTCAGGCCGACAGGGCCATGTATTGTGACAAGGGCGGCCGCGTCATCACGCTGGCGGAGCAGTCCGGCTGACTGGTTCATCTCCCGGCACACAGAGCCGATACCCCCATGAAACCAATAAACAGGAAGGCCACCCCAGGGGTGGCCTTCCTGCATTGCATGAGTCTGACCGCTCTTACCCGAAGGTCTGCCCCAGGGATTTGAGCTGGCGAGCCTTGGTGAGCAGGATGTCGCTCGAAGCGTCCATGTCCTGCATCTTGTTGCTGTTGGTGTGGGAGTGCTGGGAGATGGCGTTGACGTTGCGGCTGATGTCCTCCACCACCGCCTGCTGCTCCTCTGCCGCCGTCGAGATCTGGGCCGAGAGGTCCACCACCCGTTCTATTTCCGCCAGCACCTGATGCAGGCTCTCTGATCCCTGGCGGGTCAGGGTCACGCAGGATTGGGTTTGTTGCAGGTTCTGCTGCATCATTCCCTTCCAGCCGTTCAGGGTACGCTGGATCTGGCCTATGCTGCTCTGGATCTGCTCGGTCGCCTTGTGGGTGCGCGTGGAGAGGGTTCGCACCTCGTCCGCCACCACCGCAAAGCCTCGCCCCTGCTCCCCTGCCCGCGCCGCCTCGATGGCGGCGTTGAGCGCCAGCAGATTGGTCTGATCCGCAATGCCCTGGATCTCGCTCATCAGCACACCGATGCGGTCCGACTCCTCCGCCAGTGCCACGGCGGCCGTGAAGGCATGCTCTGCCTGGGTGGCCAGCTCCGTCACCCTGTGCTGGGTATCTTCCAGCTGCTGATCGGTGTGTTGGCAGTGCGCCTTGGCCTGGGCTATCTGGTTGTCCGTCTCTAGGATATTGCGGGCAATCTCGTGGGCTGTCGCCGCCATCTCGGTGATGGCCGTCGCCACCTGCTGGGTCTGGACATCCTGTTCGGCGATGTCGGCGCTCGCCTCGCTGGAGGCTGTTTTCAGATGCACCGCGAGATCCTGCAGGGAGAGGGTCGCATCGTCCACTCGTCCAAGGACGGTGCGGATCCTGGCCTGCAACAGCTTGATGTGGAAGTCTGCAATGGCACTGGCATCCTCCCCCGAATAGATGAGCCGGGTCAGGCTGTCATATTCGTCCGCGAGCTGTCGCAGATAACGGGGGGTAGTGATGAGGGTGTCACGATAGATCAGGGCCAGCCACAAGAGAGGCAACAGGGTGAACAACGGCCCCCAGGGCCCCATCAGATAGGCCCCCCCCGCCAGCATCAGCAAGACACCGATGATGGCCAGCCCGTGGCGCATCGGGCGCAGGCTCAATCCGCCCTTTCGCTCCCCCCGCTCCACGCTCTTCAATCTGGCATAGGTGCGCCCGGCCACGGCTTTCATCTCCGGCGCGGCGCGACTGCGGACCGACTGGTAGCCATTGATCCGCCCCTGCTCGAAGATAGGGGTGACATAGGCATCCACCCAATAGTAACGCCCATCCTTGCAGCGGTTTTTCACCATGCCGCGCCAGGGTTTGCCCTGCTTGAGCTTGCCCCAGAGGTCAGCAAAGGCAG
Organism: Aeromonas sp. S19(2024); assembly: GCF_041402625.1. Taxonomy (NCBI): domain Bacteria; kingdom Pseudomonadati; phylum Pseudomonadota; class Gammaproteobacteria; order Aeromonadales; family Aeromonadaceae; genus Aeromonas; species Aeromonas sp. S19(2024). Next base: position 40,084 of record NZ_JBGLQU010000006.1, on the reverse strand, counting down.
CCTTGGGCATGTCCGGGTGGCGAACCATGTTGTGGTGCTGGCCGATGAGCTCGGCCCGGCTGTACCCCGCTACCCGGCAGAAGTGATCATTGGCGTAGGTGATCACACCCTGCAGGTCCGTAGTGGAGACCAGCTGTTCATTGGCAGGAAAATCCACCTCTTCGTCGATGAGATGAACCTGGCTTTTCTTCATGGCGCACACCCCTTGTTTGATCACCCACTGAGCGTAGCCAAACGCCTACGGGCAAGCAACGCAGAGACCCAGTCGGGGAGGATGGCTGAGACACAATTTGCATCCTGTTTGACGCCGCGCAAGATTTTGACCCCAAAAGCCCAGGTTTGGCCAAAAAACACTCGGCATTTTCCCAGGTTCACCTCTCTCCCACACGATGCATCACACCAAAAAATGGTTCCAACGAGTCTGTGGCACTGGCGTTGCCAGGAGGCCGTCAGGGGAGAGCACACTTGATACGACCTTGGACCTAAGCATAATTGACGTTAACGTAAACGTAGTGTGAGATGATACCGTTCACCCTACACATCCAGCAGACACGCACCCCATGAAAGGAGTCACCATGTCCAACCTCTCCCCCTCGGCCGGCAAGCGTTTTCGCACGGCCCTGGCCAACGAAAAGCCCCTGCAGATTGTCGGCACCATCAATGCCTACATGGCGCTGATGGCAGAGCGCAGCGGCTTCCAGGCCCTCTATCTCTCCGGCGCCGGGGTAGCGAACGCCTCCTATGGCCTGCCGGACCTCGGCATGACTTCCATGAATGACGTGCTCATCGATGCCGAACGCATCACGGCTGCCACCCAGGTGCCACTCTTGGTGGACATCGACACCGGCTGGGGGGGCGCCTTCAACATCGCCCGCACCATCCGCGCCTTCGAGCGCGGCGGGGTGGCCGCCGTCCACATGGAAGATCAGGTGGCCCAGAAGCGTTGCGGCCACAGGCCCAACAAGGCCGTGGTCAGCGTCACCGAGATGGTGGACAGGATCAAGGCGGCGGTGGATGCCCGCCAGGACGAGAGTTTCGTCATCATGGCCCGCACCGACGCCCTGGCGGTGGAAGGGCTGGGCTCGGCCCTGGAGCGCGCCGCCGCCTATGTGGAGGCGGGCGCCGACATGATCTTCGCCGAAGCGGTCACCGAGCTCGAGCAGTACGACCGTTTCAGGCAGGCGGCCGGGGTGCCGATCCTCGCCAACATGACCGAGTTCGGCAAGACCGAGCTGTTTGACAAGGAGGCGCTCGCCGCCCACGGCGTGGACATGGTGCTCTACCCCCTGAGCGCCGCCCGCGCCGCCAACCAGGCCGCCCTCAACGTCTATCAGACGCTTCGCCGCGACGGCCACCAGCGCGCCGTGGTCGACACCATGCAGACCCGGGAGTCCCTCTACGATTTTCTCGGTTACCACCACTACGAGCAGACCCTGGACAGGCTGTTCACCCAGGATCTTTCGACCAAGGAATAAGACGGCGACCGGCCGCCTTATGCTGGCGGCTGGCGCATCAACGGACTGAATGAGGAAACATGTGATGAGCGCCCTGCCCGAAACCACCGGCTTCAAGCCGAAGAAATCCGTCGCCCTTTCCGGCACCGCCGCCGGCAATACCGCCCTGTGCACCGTGGGCCTCAGCGGCAACGATCTGCACTACCGTGGCTACGACATCCTGGACGTGGCCACCAGCTGCGAGTTTGAAGAGATAGCCCACCTGCTGGTGCACGGCCATCTGCCCAATGTGGCGGAGCTCGCCGCCTACAAGGCCAAGCTCAAGGCCCTGCGCGGCCTGCCAACCGGGGTGAGGACCGCCTTGGAACAGTTGCCTCCCTCCGCCCACCCCATGGACGTGATGCGCACCGCCGTCTCCGTGCTGGGGTGCCTGTCGCCGGAGAAGGACGATCACAACCACCCGGGCGCCCGGGACATCGCCGACAAGCTGATGGCCTGTCTCGGCTCCGTGTTGCTCTACTGGTACCACTTCAGTCACAACGGCAAACGCATCCATGTGGAGACCGACGACGACTCCATCGGCGGCCACTTCCTCCACCTGCTGCACGGGCACAAGCCACGCGATTCCTGGGTTCGCGCCATGCACACCTCTCTCATCCTCTACGCCGAGCATGAGTTCAACGCCTCCACCTTCACCGGCCGCGTCATCGCCGGCACCGGCTCGGACATGTACTCCTGCATCACGGGAGCCATCGGTGCCCTGCGCGGGCCCAAGCACGGGGGCGCCAACGAGGTGGCTTTCGAGATCCAGAAGCGCTACGAGAACCCGGACGAGGCGGAGGCCGACATTCGCGCCCGGGTCGAGAAAAAAGAAGTGGTCATCGGCTTCGGCCACCCGGTCTACACCGTCTCCGATCCGCGCAACAAGGTGATCAAGGAGGTGGCGCGCGAGCTCAGCCAGGAGCAGCACAACACCAAGATGTTCGATATCGCCGAGCGGCTGGAATCCACCATGTGGGAAGTCAAGAAGATGTTCCCGAACCTCGACTGGTTCAGCGCCGTCAGCTACCACATGATGGGGGTGCCCACCGCCATGTTCACCCCGCTGTTCGTCATCGCCCGCACCTCAGGCTGGTCGGCCCATGTCATCGAGCAGCGCATCGACGGCAAGATCATCCGCCCGAGCGCCAACTACGTCGGCCCGGAGGATCTCAGGTTCGTGCCGCTCAAGGAGCGCAAGTGATGATCAACACGCAATATCGCAAGCCCCTGCCCGGCACACAGCTCGACTACTTCGACGCCCGGGAGGCGGTCAACGCCATCGTCCCCGGCGCCTGGGACAGGCTCTCCTACACCGCCCGCGTCCACGCCGAGAACCTGGTTCGCAAATGCGATCCGGCCATCCTCGGCGAGTGCCTCGGCCAGATCGTTTTCGGCCAGCGCGAGCGCGACTTCCCCTGGTTCCCGGCGCGGGTGGTGTGCCACGACATCCTGGGGCAGACCGCCCTGGTGGACCTCGCCGGCCTTCGCGACGCCATCGCCGATCAGGGGGGCGATCCCGCCCAGGTGAACCCGGTCGTGCCGGTGCAGCTCATCGTCGACCATTCCCTCGCCGTGGAGTGCGGCGGCTTTGACCCCCAGGCATTCGAGAAGAACCGCGCCATCGAGGATCGGCGCAACGAGGATCGCTTCCACTTCATCGACTGGACCAAGCAGGCGTTCAAGAACATCGAGGTGATCCCGCCAGGCAACGGCATCATGCACCAGATCAACCTGGAGAAGATGTCCCCTGTCATCCACGCCGATCGCGGCCTCGCCTACCCGGATACCTGCGTCGGCACCGACAGCCACACCCCCCACGTTGACGCTCTGGGCGTCATCGCGGTGGGGGTGGGTGGGTTAGAGGCCGAGAACGTCATGCTGGGGCGCGCCTCCTGGATGCGGCTGCCTTCGATCGTCGGCGTGGAGCTCTCCGGCAAGCCGCAACCCGGCATCACCGCCACCGATCTGGTGCTCTCCCTCACCGAATTCCTGCGCCAGCAGAAGGTGGTCGGCGCCTACCTGGAGTTTCGTGGCAAGGGGGCCGCCGCCCTCACCCTCGGCGATCGGGCCACCATCTCCAACATGGCGCCGGAGTATGGCGCTACCGCGGCCATGTTCTTCATCGACCAGCAGACCATCGACTACCTCAAGCTCACCGGCCGTGACGACGAGCAGGTCAGGCTGGTGGAAACCTATGCCAGGGAGGCCGGTCTCTGGGCCGATGCCCTGGCGAGCGCCCAGTACGAGCGGGTGCTGCACTTTGACTTGTCGAGCGTGGTGCGCACCCTGGCGGGCCCCTCCAATCCCCACCGTCGCCTGCCGGTGACCGAACTTGCCACGCGAGGCATCGCGGTGGATCTGGACAAAGCTCGTGCCCAGGAGGCTGACGGCCTCTTGCCCGATGGCGCCGTCATCATCGCCGCCATCACCAGTTGCACCAACACCAGCAACCCGCGCAACGTGATCGCCGCAGGCCTGTTGGCCCGCAACGCCAACCGGCTCGGCCTCAGCCGCAAGCCCTGGGTCAAATCCTCCCTCGCCCCCGGCTCCAAGACAGTCGCCCTCTACTTGAAAGAGGCGGGACTGGACGAGGAACTTGAGCGGCTCGGCTTCGGCGTCGTGGCCTTTGCCTGCACCACCTGCAACGGCATGTCCGGTGCCCTGGATCCCGCCATCCAGCAAGAGATCATTGAGCGGGACCTCTACGCCACGGCGGTGCTCTCGGGCAACCGCAACTTCGACGGCCGCATCCATCCCTATGCCAAGCAGGCGTTTCTCGCCTCGCCCCCCCTGGTGGTGGCCTACGCCATCGCGGGCACCATCCGCTTCGACATTGAAAAAGATGTGCTGGAGGTGGTGGACGGCAAGGAAATTCGCCTCAAGGATATCTGGCCGTCTGATGAAGAGATCGACGCCGTGGTCAAGGCGTCGGTCAAGCCGTCCCAGTTCCGCCAGGTCTATATCCCCATGTTCACCCAGGAAGAGGATCAGGGTCCCAAGGTGACGCCCCTGTACGACTGGCGCTCTCAAAGCACCTATATCCGTCGCCCGCCCTACTGGGAGGGGGCACTGGCGGGCGAGCGCACCCTGCGCGGCATGCGGCCCCTGGCACTGTTGCCGGACAACATCACCACCGACCACCTCTCCCCTTCCAACGCCATCCTGCCCGGCAGCGCGGCGGGGGAATACCTGGCGAAGATGGGCCTGCCGGAGGAGGACTTCAACTCCTACGCCACCCACCGCGGCGATCACCTGACCGCCCAGCGCGCCACCTTCGCCAACCCCCAGCTGGTCAACGAGATGGCGGTGGTGAACGGCGTGGTGCAGAAGGGGTCCCTCGCCCGCGTCGAGCCGGACGGCAAAGTGATGCGGATGTGGGAAGCCATCGAGACCTACATGGCACGCAAGCAGCCCCTCATCATCGTGGCCGGTGCCGACTACGGTCAGGGCTCGTCCCGGGACTGGGCGGCCAAGGGGGTGCGCCTTGCCGGGGTGGAGGTGATCGCGGCGGAAGGCTTCGAGCGCATTCACCGCACCAACCTCATCGGCATGGGGGTGCTGCCGCTCGAGTTCAAACCGGGCACCACCCGCCTCACGCTGGGCCTCGATGGCACCGAGACCTATGACGTGGTGGGAGCACGCCAGCCGCACACCGATCTCACTCTGGTGATCCGCCGTCGCAGCGGCGAAGTGATCCAGGTGCCCATGACCTGCCGCCTCGACACCGCCGAGGAGGTCTCGGTCTATGAGGCGGGCGGCGTGCTGCAACGCTTCGCCCAGGACTTCCTGGCGTCAACCGCGCAAAAGGCCGCAAGCTAAATCGCAACCCCGCCCCTTTGAAAAAGGGGAAGGCATAAGGCACCCTCTCTCTTTGGGAGAGGGTTGGGGTGAGGGGAAATCCCCCTCATCCGCCCTTCGGGCACCTTCTCCCAGAGGGAGCAGGATCTATGACTCTTTTCAGGACACTCTCTATGGCCCACATACCACAAGTCAGAATTCCGGCCACCTACCTTCGCGGCGGCACCAGCAAGGGGGTCTTCTTTCGCTTATCTGACCTGCCCGAGCGCTGCCAGCAGCCGGGCCCGGCACGTGATGCCTTCTTCCTGCGGGTCATCGGCAGCCCCGATCCCTACGGCGCCCACATGGACGGCATGGGGGGGGCCACCTCCTCCACAGCCAAGTGCGTGATCCTCTCCAAAAGCCAGCAACCCGATCACGACGTGGACTACCTCTACGGCCAGGTCGCCATCGACAAGGCATTCGTGGACTGGAGCGGCAACTGCGGCAACCTCTCCACCGGCGCCGGGGCCTTCGCCATCCACGCCGGCCTGGTGGACCCGTCCCGCATCCCGGAGCACGGCACCTGCGAGGTGCGGATCTGGCAGGCCAATATCGGCAAAACCATCCTCGCCCACGTGCCGGTGACGAACGGCCAGGTGCAGGAGACAGGCGATTTCGAGCTGGACGGGGTGACCTTCCCCGCCGCCGAGATCGTGCTGGAGTTTCTCGACCCGTCCGACGAGGGTGAAGACGGCGGCGCCCTCTTCCCCACCGGCAATCTGGTGGACGATCTGGAGGTACCCGCGTCTGTTGTAAAGAGCGGCGTACTGAAAGCCACCCTGATCAGCGCAGGCATCCCCACGGTGTTCGTCAACGCCGAGGACATTGGTTATGAGGGCACCGAGCTGCGCGAGGCGATCAACACAGACCCGCAAGCGCTCGCCCGTTTCGAGGCGATCCGGGTTGCCGGTGCCCTGCGCATGGGGCTCATCAAGCGCCCCGAAGAGGCGGCCACTCGCCAGCACACCCCGAAAATTGCCTTCGTCGCACCCGCCAAGGATTACCGCACCGCCAGCGGCAAGGAGATTATTGCCGGCGAGATCGATCTGCTGGTGCGGGCCCTCTCCATGGGCAAGCTGCACCACGCCATGATGGGCACCTGCGCCGTGGCCATCGGCACGGCGGCGGCCATTCCCGGCACCCTCGTCAATCTGGCCGCCGGGGGCGGCGAGCGCGAAGCGGTGCGCTTTGGTCACCCCTCCGGCACCCTGAGAGTCGGAGCCCAGGCAGAGCAGGTAGCGGGACAGTGGACGGTCACCAAAGCGGTGATGTCCCGCTCCGCCCGCATCCTGATGGAAGGCTGGGTGCGGGTCCCTGGAGATGTCTTCTAGCCCGCTGCGGCATCACACCGACCAGGCCAGCCAGACGAAAAGAGCCCCAAGGCGACTGCCTCAGGGCTCTTTTTGGGATGTTTCAGGCTGTGAAAATCACATCATCATTGCGGTCTTGCCACACACTCCACCTTTCTTGGCACATTGTGCTTCGCGTCCCCGCCGATGAGCCGCTTGACCTGCCCTGGTGGGCAGCGACCGTCATCCACATAGGCGGTCTCCCCAAGGGGCAGCCTGCCTGGGGGCGGATCCTGACTCAGATAGGTGACGGGAATGGGCGCAGGCGCAAACCCACTGCACCCCGACATCAGGAGTGCACTGCACCACAGAGCCAGCATGCCTCCCCTCTTTCCTGCAACCGCCATCGCTCACTCCCTGCCTCTGTCGGGGCACCGACCCGGCGCCCCTCGTTTCGGCAGTCTACCCAGGGATGGCGCCGGACCGACACCCGTCTCCTGCGCCGTTGTGACGATTCCAGACACAGGCAAAAATATCGGCTTTCACGGCTTCGACCCGTAGTAGTGGGTCAGCAGGGCATCGGCCTCGTCCACGGAGATCGCCATCTGCGGCCAGCGCGCGGCCTTCACCTTGATGTCCCGCAGACTCCCCAGCTCCGGGCGCAGTGCGCTGCCGAGGTGGCGGTTCAGGGCATCAAAGCGGGCGCTCACCCCCTGTCGGCTGAAGTGCCCGGGCGCCAGATCCAGCCGGTAGCCCTGAAACAGCCACTGGAGTCCCTGATAGACGGCGAGGTGGTAGACGCTGTGATGATCCTCCTCCTCGAAGTAGCGGCTGGTGACGTGCAGGTTTGTGCCGGGAGCCCCCACTACCTGCCGCGCAAACTGCTGCAGGCGATCCCGGTGAAACGCCGAGCGCCCGAATCCCGGGGTGAAGGGGTTGTTGGCCACCGCCATAAACAGCGAGGAGGCGTGCTTGAGCGGCCCGGTCAACTCCGACGCGATGCGCTCGTAATTGCGGGGGTAATCGAACCAGAGGCTGGCGTCGATGGCGATCACCCCCTGGAACTGGCCGCTATCTTGCGCCTGTGCATCGAGTGCCAGCAGGCCGCCGAGGGAGTGGCCCACCAGCAGGGCCGGCGCCTGGGTCCGAAACCTCTCCTCGATGAGGGGGCGCAGCTCCTCACTCAGATAGCGCAGGAACCGGGGCCCGCCCCCCGTCACGGCATAGCCGGGCCCCGCCGGTGCCCCATTGGGCAAGGTCATGGTGTGGCTCGGGGTGTAATCCCGCATCCGGTCGGTGTTGTGCACCGCGACGATGATGAGGGGGGGGATAGCCGGATTGAGCCCGGCCCGCAGGGCCCGGGTGATGCCGACAACCTCCAGCAGACTCTTCTCCCCGTCGAGCAGATAGAGCACGGGGAACCGAGCCCCGGGCTCGCGCTCATATTCCTGGGGCAGGGAGACGCTGTATTGCCGCGTCTCCCCCAGCAGGGCCGAATGGTGGGTGAAGCGCTGGGCGTAGTGGAGCATGTCTGCCTGGGCAGAAGAGAGTGTGATCATGGTGAGCAGCAGGATGATGAGTCTTGTCATTGGATGAACCAGGATTGTGTCGCCAGCCTTGGGGATCCCCCGTAGGGCGGCGCACAGAGACGACAGCAGGGCCCGAGGCCCTGCTGTCGTCGGTCGTTACAGCTTGTAGGTGAAGCCTGCCATCAGGTTCGCCGGCTCGCCGTACATGTTGAAGGTGCTGGTGGAGCCGACCCGGTAGAAGTACTCCCGGTCGAGCAGGTTGTAGAGGTTCAGGGTCGCCTGCATCCTGTCGTTGATCTCGTAACGCACCGCCGCATCGAACAGGGCATAGCCCCCCTGATGGGTCTCGACCCCCTTCTGGTTGAAGCCGTAGTCGCTCACCGCCGTCATCCCGGCCCCGAGGTACAGCCCCTGCACCCAGTCGGCCAGGTGGTAGTCGGTCCAGAGTGAGAGGGCGTGACGGGGGATGGTGTCGAATTTCGGGTTGTGATCCCCGGCCTTCTCCTCGATGTCGGTGAAGGTATAGCCGGCCATCACCATCCAGTTCTGGCTGAGATAGCCGCTCGCCTCCAGCTCCACCCCTTGCGTCTCCACCTTGCCGGTCGCCCAGTAGGTGTTGGTGATGGCAATGCCCTGATCGTCGTAGGCCTGGGCCGCGATATTGTCGTCCTTCATCAGGAAGAGGGTTGCCCGGGTGTTGAGCAGGCCGTCACGCAGCGAGGACTTGATGCCGGTTTCCCACTGGCTGCCCTCCCGGGGCTTGAGCAGGTTGCCGCTCTCGTCCTGGCTGGTCTGGGGCTTGAACACCTTGGAGTAGCTGGCATACCAGGCGTGTTCGTCGCTCAGGTCATAGACGGCCCCCGCGTAGGGGGTGAGCTTGCCGTTGAACGCACTGGACTCGCCACTCTGGGCTCCGGAACTCAGGGTCGTGCTGACGGCATCCAGATCGTACCAGGAGACGCGGGCCCCGGTGATCACCGCCAGCGGCTCCAACAGACGCCAGGTCACCTTGCCATACAGGCCGAGCTCCGACTGCTCCTCATGGTCATTCTTGGTGTAGCTGTAGTCCGGCTTGGCGACCCGGGTCGGGTCGAAATCGAACACATTGATCTTGCCGAGGTTGCGGTTGGTGTAGGTCTGGATGTCCGACTCGTAGCGCTTGTAGTCGGAGCCCAGCACAAACTCGCTCTTGTGCCCCAGCAGATCGAACATCTGACTGTAGTTGGCATCGAAGGCCATGTTCTTCTGCTGGTTCCCCTGGCCGTTGAACATCAGCCAGGTGTTGCCCGCCGCGTCCACGGGGCCGTTGGTGAAGGTCTGCTCCAGCCGCATGTCGTGATCCATGTAGCGGGCCGAGACCTGACCCACCCCGCCGTTGGCAAAGGCGTGTTGCAGCGAGGCCCCCACATCCGTGGTGTCGGCGTCGAAGAAGTCTTCAGCCGACCCCAGGTAGGTGCTGCGGCCGATGTCGAGCAGGGAACCGTCCTTGTACGCCGGCAGGCCGTTGGTGGGCAGGATGTCCTTGGTCTGGTGCAGGGCGTAGACGGAGAGGCGGGTGCGATCCGAGAGATCGAACTCCAGGGTGCCGTAGTAGGTACCGTTGTCGTTGTTGTTGTAGTCCACCTGGTTCTTGATGTCGGCGTTGGCCACCACGACGCGGCCGCGCAGGGAACCCTCGTCGTTGAGTGCGCCCCCCATGTCCGCCTCCAGGTAATGCCTGTCCCAGCTGCCATAGCGCGCCGTGACCGAGCCCTTGAAGGCGTCGGTCGGACGCTTGAGCACCATGTTGATCACGCCCCCCAGCTCGCTGGTGCTGTTGAAGAGGCCGGAGGGGCCCCGCATGATCTCCACCCGATCCACCGCCGCCAGCGACGGCAGGGTGCCGTACTTGCTCTGCATGGGCGATGGCAGGCCGTTGAGGTTCACTTCGTCGTACTCATAGCCACGGGAGAAGATGGAGGAGCGACCGCTGTCATTGACCAGGGTGCGCAGACCCGGCGTGAACTTGGCCAGATCGTCCACCGCCACGAAGTTGCGCTCCTCGATGTAGTCGTTGGTCAACACGGTGATCGACTGGGGGATGTCTTTGAGGGCCGCCGGCGTCTTGGTGCCGACGGTGGCCGAGTCGACCCCATAGCCTCCCGTCTCCTCCGACGGCGACATCCCGTAGAGTGGATTGCCATAGACGACCAGGGTTTCGTCCGGCTTGATGTCCGGTGTGTGTGCCCCTGCCGGGGCGGCAAAGGTGACGGCCAGAGCGGCAGAGATGGCCAGAGCCAGCGGGCTTCGCGCTTTATCCTTCAAGACAACCATAGTAAGAGTGACCCCAAGATAGAGATGATAATCATTTTCATTTGATTTTCCGGGGGCTAATATATCACTCCATCTTCCGCCGCAGTTTTGCGGTGTGGTCATTTCACTCTTCGACATGGTCAAATTGCACATGACTGACACAGTGGCAAGGGATACCAGCGCACGCCAGCGGGGGCGCTTCACCGGCAGGGTGGAGAACCTGGTGATCCAAGAGGGTCTTCGCTTTCACAACAAGGACATCGTTCACAAGGCAGACTTCGCCACCGAGCGGGAGTTGCCGCCGCAGTTGATCATCGCCATTCCCCTCGAGAGCCGGGCCCTGATGACCTATGGCGCCACTCACAGGCTCAAGGGGTGTCGCTTCCACGAGTCCGACCCCATAGTGGCAACCGCCATCCTCTATACCGAGCCCGACATCGTGCAGGGGGCGGCCAAAGCCCAGGTGCGCAGCCGCAGCATCGTCCTTTCCCTGGACCACACCTGGCTCGCCCACAACCTGGCACAGGCGCATCGCAAGGCTTTCGCACAGACCTTCAGCCGCCACCTGAGCCGCGTCGACTGGACCCTGCCAGCTGCCCTTGGACAGATTGCGGAAGCGCTCAATCTCACCAGCAGCCAGAACGCCTCCGAGATGCTGATGCGCAAGGCCTTTGCCCTCAGTGTCTGGGAGAGCCTGATGACCCACCTCCAGCAGGCCGCCTCCCCCTGTTGCCAGCGCCAGAACGAGCAACCGACGCGCCTCAAGATGCTGCTCAGGGATGAAAAAGTGGACGAGATGACCCTGACCGAGATCGCGGCCACCCTCGGCATGAGCGTCTCCACCTTGCAGCGGGCCGCAAAAAAAGAGCTGGGCATGAGCCTGCAGCGCTACCTTCGCCAGCGAAAGCTGCAAGAAGCGCGGGCCAGGCTGGAGGCGCGCAGCCTCTCTCTGCAAGGCGCCGCCGCCCACGCCGGCTATGACCATGTGGCCAATTTCATCACGGCGTTTAGAAAGCAGTTCGGCTTCTCGCCGACGCGGATCGCCAGACAGGGTAAAGAGCAGGAGCTGGCGCCCTCTGCAACGCCTTGAGCCTCCTTGTTCATGCGCAATACATCTTTGCTCTGGGATAGTAGGCACCACGCAGGTGGGGTGGCGCTTGAAATCAGCGCTCGTCATCCACACATTCAGTGCATACAATGCGTTAACGAAGCACAAATGGTCGCTTCACCCCGGAAATCAAGAGGACATCAAGATGGATACCCGTTCTATCTACACTGGCACCCAGGGTGCCGTGCGCGACACCAACAAGGTGCTGCGCAACACCTACATGCTGCTCTCCCTCACTCTTGGCTTCTCAGCCGTGGTAGCCGGGGTAGCAACCGTCATGAACATGCCGCCCCTGCACTGGGCCGTGTTCCTCATCGGTGTCTACGGCCTGATGTTCCTGACCGAGAAGAACCGTGACAACGGCATGGGGCTGGTGTTCACCTTCGCCCTGACCGGCCTGCTGGGCTATAGCCTCGGCCCCATCATCAACATGTACATGAACAACGGCGGCGGCGAGATCGTGATGACGGCGCTGGGCGGTACTGCGCTCACCTTCTTCGGCCTGTCTGCCTATGCCCTGACCACCAAGCGGGATCTCTCCTTCCTCGGCGGCATGCTGTTCGTCGGGTTCTGGGTACTGCTGGTAGCCATGGTCGCCAACATCTTCCTGCAGATGAGCGCCCTGAGCCTGGCCCTGTCCGCCATGTTCATGCTCTTCTCCTCCGGCGCCATCCTGCTGACCACCCAGCAGATCGTGCGCGGCGGCGAGACCAACTACATCTCTGCCACCGTCACCCTGTATGTCTCCATCTACAACATCTTCTTGAGCCTGCTGAGCCTGCTTGGCGGCAACCGCAACTGATGGATGCTCGATATGCACAAGACCCCGCTTCGGCGGGGTTTTTATTGGCGCCCATTTCTGTCAGGATAAGTTGCAAATCAAGGATATGAAGCGAAGTGGCCCTGATCCAAATCAGGGCCGTTTCGTTATCGACAGGTTATGCTGTCGCTTTCGTTTCGCTCAAGGGTTGCCTTCATCCCATGCCGATGGATTTCTCCGGCCTGCTGCGCCGGCTGCTGACAGACAGCCACATCTATTTCGCCCTCAAGGTCCTGCTCGCCATCGCGGGGCTGCTCGCCTTCGCGCTGGCAACCGGTGACATCCAGCTCACCGTGCTGCTCTCCCTCGGGGTGGTGGCCGGCGCCATCGCCGAGACCGACGACAGCCTCTGGGGCCGGGTCAAGAACCTCGCTATGACCCTGCTCTGCTTCCTGTTCGCCTCATTGTGCGTGCAGTATCTCTTCCCCACTCCTTGGCTCTTTGCCATCGGGCTCGCGGGCTCCACCTTTATCTTCGTCATGGTGGGTGCCCTCGGCCAACGCTACGCCACCATCAGCTTCGGTTCCCTGCTGATTGCCATCTACACCATGCTGGGTGCCGCCAAGGCGCCGGATCTCTTCTATCAGCCGCTTGCCCTGTGCGCCGGGGCCCTCTGGTACGGCCTGGTGTCCCTGATCTGGCTCTGGCTGCTGCCCTACAAGACCCTGCACGAGCAACTGGCCCAGAGCTACTTCGCCCTCGCCCGCTACTTGCAGGAGAAATCCCGCTTCTTCCCGGCCGACGAACACGGCGCCCAGGCCATCCGCCACAATCTGGCCCAGCTCAACATCAACCTGGTCAATGCCCTGAACCAGGCCAAGACGGCGCTCAATGCCCGTCTTCATGCCCCCGGCCGCCACGGGGTTGCCCCCGAGCTCGCGGGCCTGCTGCGCCTATACCTGCTTGCCCTGGAGATCCAGGAGCGGGCCACCTCCAGCCACTACCCCTACAGCAAGCTGGAAGCGGAGCTCAAGCAGGGTATCGTCCTCGACGGCTTCCAGGAGGTGCTGTCACAGCTTGCCGACGCCTGTCAGCAGCTCGGCTACGCCATCCTGGTGCACAAGCCCTACACCCACCACAAACGCATTCACTGGACCCTGGAGGCCCTCGGCGATCAGCTGGAGTTCACCCACCTCAAGCAGCACTACCCCAAAACCCTGCTGACACCGATGAAGTTCCTGCGTCGCAACCTGGCCAGCATCAACCAGTTGCTGCAAAGCGCCGAAGAGCTGCAAAACCCCGCAGCGCCGCCCACCAGCCTGCCTCCCCTGGCACGGCCGATCGCCCTGCCCCTGCTGGCATTGCTCAGGCAGCACCTGACCCCAAACTCCATGGTGTTTCGCCATGCCCTGCGGCTCTCCCTCGGGCTGGTAGTGGGCTATGGCATTCTGCAGGCGTTTCACCTGGACAAGGGGTACTGGATCCTGCTCACCGTATTGTTCGTCTGCCAGCCGAGCTACAGCGCCACCCGCCGTCGCCTGGTGCAGCGGATGCTCGGCACCTTTGCCGGTATCCTCATCGGCGTGCCCGTGCTCTGGTTCTTCCCCGAGCTGCACCTGCAGCTGGGGATCATGGGGCTGGCCGCCTTCCTGTTTTTCACCCAGGTGCGCAGCAACTACAGCGCCGCCGTCTGCTTCATCACCCTCTACGTGCTGATGGCGTTCAACCTGCTGGATGGCATCGGCTTCGCCATCCTCGGACCCCGCCTGCTCGATACCCTGCTCGGATGCCTGCTCTCCTACGCCCTGGTGGCCTGGCTCTGGCCCGACTGGCAATACAAGCGGTTGCCGACCCTTATCGCCAACTCCCTGTCCGCCAATGCGAAGTACCTCTCGGCGGTACTCGCCAGCCTGCATCGCCAACGGGATGAATCCCTGGACTACCGGGTGGCCCGCAAGTGTGCCCACCTCGCCGACAGCGAGCTGGCCATGGCCTGGCAGAGCATGCTGGTGGAGCCGAGCAAGCGCCGCCGCTTCCTGGATCTCTGCTTTACCCTCACCTGGCGCAACCATGCCCTGCTCTCCTATATCTCGGCGCTCGGGGCCCATCGCGACAAACTCGAGCCCATCGAGGGGCTGGAGGAGATAAGCCGCCACATCAGCCAGACCCTGGAGCAGGCCGCCGGTCACCTAGCGGGGCAGATGCCGACGCCGCTCGCGGGAGCCTGTCCGGCCATCGCTCCGGAGAGCAGCGAGGAGCAGCTGATGCTGAGCCAGCAGCTCACCCTCATCAGCCAGTTGGCAGACGAGCTGCTGATGCTGGCCAACGACGGCCAGTTGCTGACAGGTCAGGGTCGACCTAGCCGGACATAGCCGCCGGGCCGATCCCGCCCGAGGCAGGCGCCAAGCGCCGCCCCGGTTGCCGGACGGGACGCAAGGCGCTACCATGCCCGCCCCATTGAGATAGCCTTTTCGAGGAAGCGTCATGTCCGAGCCACACCATTTGCAGTTCAACGGCCAACTCATCGAGACCGATGCCCAGGGCTATCTGCGTCACAGCGAGCAATGGAGCGAGGCGCTGGCCTTGGTGCTGGCCGAGAAAGAGGGGATAGTGCTGGAGGATCCCCACTGGGAAGTGGTGCGTTTCGTACGGGCCTTCTATCTGGAGTTCAACACCTCCCCCGCCATCCGCGCCCTGGTCAAGGCGATGGAAAAGCAGTACGGCCCGGAGAAGGGCAACAGCCGCTACCTCTACAAGTTGTTCCCGGAAGGCCCCGCCAAGCAGGCTACCAAGATCGCAGGCCTCCCCAAGCCGGTGAAGTGCATCTAGTCCTCCTCGGCAGCCCGATAGCCCGATAGCCACACTGCCTCCCCCGTGTTGGACACAAAAAAAGACCGCGCCCATGTTGCCATGAGGCGCGGTCTTTTCATTTCATCGTCCTGTCAGGGGTTGTAGGCCACCACGGAGCCGCTCAAGCCCGTCATCTGGCTGATCCGGCTCTGCATGCCCTGCAACTTGGCCTTGGAGACATCCGGCCCGATGAAGACCCGGTTGATCTGCCCCTGCACCGGGGTTCTCGGCGACGTCTGGGCCGAGTAGCCCGCCGCCCTCAGCTTGCTCACCAGGGCATTGACGCTGTCTGCATTCTTGAAGGCGCCAAGCTGCAGTATCCAGCTCCCCTGAGCCGGGGCTGCTGCCGGTGCCGTAGTCGGCTGGGCCATCTTGCTCGCGATGAGATCATCCATGGTCTTGATCTGGCCCGCCTGTGGCTTGGCCTCCACCGGTTTTTGCACCTCTACCGGCTTGGTTGGCACCGGCTTGGGTTTGGGCTGCTCCACCGGTTTCTTGGCGATCACTTCCGGCTTGGGCTCGGGTTTGGGCTGGGGCTTGGGTTGCGCCACGGCCTGTACCGGCTGCTGCTGGGTGATGGGAGCCTGACTGGCTCCCGCTGGATTGGCTCCCCCCTGATTGGCCAGGGTCACGGTATCGCCAATCTCCTCTACCTGCCACTGGGTCGCGGCAGAGGCCTGCTGCTGACTCGCCAGATGCTCGGCCGGCAGGGTGCTCGCCGCCGAGACCTGAAGCGCAGGTTTGGCGGGCTCGAGCTCCGGACGCAGGGGGATCTTGGCGAAGGCCTCGTCCTTCTGCTCCAGCTTGTTGCCGTCCATCAGGTCCGGCAGAAAGATGACCACCAGGGCGACCAGGATGACGGTCCCCACCAATCTGTTTTGAAACTTCGAAGCCAAGTTAATTTCCACCCATGTTACTTAGGATCCATTGCAATCTTGCACACTTCGCAAAGAACGCCTCCCCTCACGCCGGCTGGCGAAGCCGGGTCCCTCGCCACCCACTTGGCCTGAAAGGGGATTATCCAGTGCAAAACCCGGCCCGTCGTCACGTTGACGGAGCCAGGGGAGCGAACGGCTCAGACCGAGCCCAGAGCCAGCACGTCGGCGACAGTGTAAAACGAGCCGAACACAATGACCATATCGTCAGGACTCGATGCGGCCAAGGCGGCGCCGTAGGCATCCCCCACGCTGGCAAAGGTGAGCGCCGCGCCCCGGCCGCTGCCAAGGGCCGTCGCCAACTGGTCGGCCGTGGCCGCGCGCGGGCCGTGGAGGCTTGCCAGGAACCACTCGTCAATCAGACCGTCAAGCTCGGCCAGCGACCCCGCCATGTCCTTGTCCTTGAGCATGCCAACCACGGCGCGGCGCCTGCCCTTGCCGGGGCGCTGACGCAGCTGGCTGGCGAGATAGGCGGCAGAGTGGGGATTGTGGGCCACGTCGACGATGACCAGCGGCGAGGTTTGCAACTGCTGCATCCGGCCAGCCAGGCGGGCATTGGCCAGACCGTCGCGGATGGCGGACTCCGCCAATGGCAGACCGAGGGACTCCAGGGCCGCCAGCACGGTGACCGCATTCATCAGCGGCAGGGCCGGTTTGGGCAATCCCGACCAGTGGTGCAGGCCGTGATAATCCCAGTCACCTTCATGCTCGTCACCACGAAAATCGATGCCGACCTGACGCAGGCAGGCGCCGAGGCGCGCCGCTTCGCTTGCAATGGTCGATGGCGGATTGGGCTCCCCGCTGATGGCGGGTTTACCTTTGCGATAGACGCCAGCCTTCTCCACTGCCACCGCCTCCCGGGTATCCCCGAGCCAGTCGCAGTGATCCAGGGCAATGGAGGTGATCAGGGCGACGTCCGATTCCACCACATTGGTGGCGTCGAGCCGCCCCCCCAGCCCCACTTCCAGCAAGAGCACATCGGGCGCGGCGCGGCGAAACAGCCACAGACCCGCCAGGGTGGCGAACTCGAAGAAGGTGAGGGCGATGTCGCCCCGGGCGGCTTCCACCTCGGCAAAGGCCGCGCAGTGATCGCCATCGGCCAGCTCCTGGCCATTGACGCGCACCCGCTCGGTAAAGCGCAGCAGATGGGGGGAGGAGTAGACACCGACCCGGTAGCCGGCGGCCATCAGGATGCTGGCCGCCATGGCGCAAGAGGAGCCCTTGCCATTGGTGCCCGCCACCGTGATCACCTTGAACGGCAGTTCGGTGAGGCCCATGCGGCGGGCAACCGTGCCGACCCGCTCCAGCCCCATGTCGATGTTGGCCGGGTGGATCTGCTCCAAATAAGAAAGCCAGTCGACCAGCGACCGGCTTTGGGATTGTTGCATGTGTGAACTCATCTTCAGTCTTCGATGACCTGAGTGTTCATCAGCTTGGCCAGCAGACCGGCCAGACGGTTGCGCATTTCGCGCCTGTCGATGATGAGATCGATGGCACCCTTCTCCAGCAGGAACTCGGAGCGCTGAAAGCCTTCCGGCAGTTTCTCGCGCACGGTCTGCTCGATGACGCGAGGGCCGGCAAAGCCGATCAGCGCCTTGGGTTCGCCTACGTTGATGTCACCCAGCATGGCCAGACTCGCGGAGACGCCACCCATGGTGGGGTCGGTCAGCACGGAGATGAAGGGCAGGCCCGCCTTGGTGAGGCGATCTAGGGCCGCACTGGTCTTGGCCATCTGCATCAGGGAGAACAGGGCTTCCTGCATCCGCGCACCACCGGAGGTGGAGAAGCAGACCAGGCCGCGGCCCTCCTTGATGCTCTCCTCGACGGCGCGCACGAAGCGGGCACCGACCACGGAGGACATGGAGCCCCCGATGAAGGAGAACTCGAATGAACAGGCGACGACCGGTACCCCCCTGAGGGTCCCCTTCATCACCACCAGCGCATCCTTCTCGCCCGTCTCTTTCTGGGCGGCAGACAAACGATCCTTGTAGCGCTTGGAATCCTTGAATTTCAGGATGTCTTGCGGCTCCAGCTCGGCCGCGACTTCGCTGCGTCCCTCGGCGTCGAGGAAGCTCTCGAGACGGGCACGTGCGCTGATGCGCATATGATGGTCACACTTGGGGCACACTTCGAGATTGCGCTCCAGCTCTGCCCGGTAGAGCACCTGTTCGCAAGCAGTACACTTGGTCCACACCCCTTCCGGAATGTTGTGACGACGCGGTGTGGTGATCTTGCTCTTGGGAAGGATCTTCTCAAGCCAGCTCATGGAATTCCTTAATGCATTTGTGCCTGACAAAACACATCGAGCCTTGATTGTTCAATGACTTAACGGCTCGATGGCAATAAACGACGGATCATTAAACCACAAATTTTCGGGCCCAGTTACTAAAAACTGGTCGTACCCGGTGCCGAGTCCGGCAGCCACAGCGGGCCGAGGGGCGGCCGGGGCAACCCGAATTCGGCCGGGTAATCCACATCCACCAGATAGAGGCCGCCCGCCTTGGCGGTCGGGCCCGCCAGGTTGCGATCCTTCGCCGCCAGCACCTCGGCAATCCACTCCACCGGTTGAAGCCCCTGCCCCACCAGCAGCAGGGAGCCGGTGATGTTGCGCACCATGTGATGCAGGAAGGCGTTGGCCTTGATGTCGAGCACGATGTAGGGGCCGGAACGGCTGACACACAGGTGGGTCACATTGCGCCAGGGGGTGTTGGACTGACAGGCGACAGCCCGGAAGGTGCTGAAGTCGTGCTCCCCCAGCAGGCTCTGGCCCGCCTGGTGCATCAGCGTCGCGTCTATGGTTTCGTGGTAGTGACTGACGCCACTGCCGAGGATGGCCGGGCGGTAGTTGTGGTTGTAGATGACGTAACGGTAGCGACGGGCGGTGG
The DNA here is from genome assembly GCF_041402625.1 of Aeromonas sp. S19(2024). NCBI lineage: Bacteria > Pseudomonadati > Pseudomonadota > Gammaproteobacteria > Aeromonadales > Aeromonadaceae > Aeromonas > Aeromonas sp. S19(2024). The sequence continues at coordinate 21,100 of NZ_JBGLQU010000006.1, read as the reverse complement.
CGCTGAAGCGGGCATGGAAATGCTCGTCCACCTCCCTGACCCAGCGCACGGCGATGTCAGGGGGCAGGTTGGAGTTGAGCCCCAGGGTCCAGGCGCCTTCTGCGCGGTTCGACTCGGTATCGAAGTGGATCACCTGGCCGGTGGCATGCACCCCCGCATCGGTGCGACCGGCACACTGGATGGAGACGGGGTGGTTGGCGATGCGGCTGAGGGCTTTTTCCAGCTCCTCCTGAACGCTGATCACTTCGCGCTGGCGCTGCCAGCCGAAGTACCGGCTGCCGTCATATTCAATACCAAGGGCAATTCGCATGGGTAACGGTGTCTTCTGATGAAAGGATGCAGTGAATGAAACGGGGCGGATTATACGCGCTCGGGCTCAAAAGTCCCAGACCGGGCGAGGCCGCGGTGCGTGGCCCCCAAAGAGAGAGGGCAGCCCGTGGGCTGCCCTCTCTGGTGCATGGATGACAAGGGCCTGCCTAGCCCAGGCGTTTGAGCAGCTTCTGCGCCTCGCTGCGCTGGTGCTCGCTGCCCTGGGCCACCGCCTCTTCCAGCAGCTCGCGGGCGCTCTCCTTGTCGTCGATCTCGAGGTAAGCCCGGGCCAGATCCAGCTTGGCCCCCACCCCGCCGTCATCGGCATCCACATCAAAGCCGTTGGACTCCGGCAGCACCTCGGGGAAACCGTCCAGCCCCACATCCAGGGAGAAGCCCTGATAGGGTTCCTGCTCCGTGCTGCTGGCATCGGCATCGGCCAGCAGCTTGTCGATTTCAACGAAGTCGCTGTCTTGCACCTGTTCACGGGGTTTCACCTCCCCCTGATGGGACTCCACCTCGGCGAAGGCATCCTCGAAGTCCGCCAGGGCCAGCTCGCTGGGATCCCACTCGGACGCCGTCGGCTTGGTGGGCTCCAGCCCGAGCTCGGCCAGCATGTCGTCCACATCGTCCTTGCCAAACCCCGTCTCATCGATGTGCGGCGCCTTGGCGGCAAGATCATCGTCGGTCGGCTCGCCAAACCCGGTCTCTAGATCGCTCAGATCGAAGTTGGCCAGTGTCTCGTCACGCTGGCTGCGGCTCTCCTCCTGGGCCTGGGCCAGATCAGCTTCCAGATCCGCGTCCAGCTCGGCAAACAGGGCGGCCTGCAGCTCCTCCTCGGTCATGATCTCGTCATGACCACGAGCAGAGGAGGTGGGCTCGTCGGAGAGATCGAGTTCCGGCACCACGGGCAGATCGAAGTCCCCCTCGTGGGCCAGATCCAGCTCGGGCACCAGATCCGGATCCCGGTTCGCCGTCGTCACCGCAGGCTCCACATCAAAAGCGGAGAGCGCCGTCTCGTCATCCCGGAAGATGACATCGGCGGCAGCACTGGCGCCATCTTGCTTCCTGCTCACTTCCGGCTCGTTGAGATCCGGCATGCCATGGAGGGGCTCGTCATCCGCGATGCCCACCGTCATCAGCTGATCAAACTCGCTGTTCTCGTCTCCCATGACCATGGAGGTCGACTCGGAGAGGCTCTTCTCCTGCTCTTCCAGCTCGCGGCGGGCACGAGCACGCAGCCAGAGCGTGACCAGGGCAAGCACCAGGAGTACCGGCAGCAGGATGATCATGGCGAGATTGAGCGGCGAAGAGAGCAGCTCCATCAGCCAGCTCTGTTTGGGCACCGGCGCCACCACGGGAGGCGTCGGATTGGCCTTGAGTTCCGCCACCTCTTTTTGCAGGGCGGTCTGATCCTGCAACTGGGCCTTGAGGGTCTCCACCTCTTCGGTCAGGGCTTGCAGGCGCAGCTTGAGCCTGTGGTTCATCTCGGTGACCTGGCCGAGCTGGGCGTTGGCATCTTCCAGGGCCAGCGCCATCTCGGTAGAGGGTTTGCCCACCGCAGTGGCGGGCAGGGGCGCCGGCGCCGTGCTGGCGGCGCTGCTCGCAGCACCGCTCACCACCACGGGGGTGGAGACAGCCGCCTTGGCGGTCTCCTTCACCTCGGGGGCAGGAGCCGTCGCCTTGGGTGCCGCCGGGATCGGCGCCGCCTTGGGCGGTGTATTCTTGGCCACCACAGCCGGCTTGGCCGGAGCAGGCTTGCTCGCCACCGGCTGGGCGACGTGGGATTGCTTGTTGGCCAGGTATTTGGGGCTCAGCCCCTTCCAGCTCGCGTTGTCGCTGTTGAAGCGACGGCGTGCTTCGGCATCCGTGATGCGCCCCGCCTCTGCGGCGGTGGGCAGCAGGATGTGGGACCCAACCAGAATATGGTTGATGTTGCCGTCTGCGAAGCTTCGGGGGTTTTTGTCATAGATGGCCACCATGGTCTGGTAGACGCTTACCCGGTTGGACGGGCGATGCTTGCTCGCCAGACTCCAGAGGGTATCGGTGGGACGCACGGGACCATAACTGCCAGCCGACGCAGCAGGCACCTGACGCACGATGGGCTCGGCTCTGGGCAGGGTGACGGGCGCCACGGGCTGGGCCCGGGGCTCTGGTTGCACCGCGGGGGGCGGTGAGCCATCCGGTCCCTTGAGTTCGACAAAGAAGGGTTCTCGCGCCCCCTCTTCGGCCTGAACCGTGCCCAGAAGCCCCAATGCGAGTAGCGTTGCCAGCGTTATGCGGGAATGTCCCATATTCGTTCCTTCGTATGACGGCCCTATCACATTGAAATATCTGGATAGTTACCCCAAAACAATCGGCTCAATATAAATCAGGCGCCGGTCTCAAGCCAGCGATCCGACATATTTCGCGCCCGGCGGCGACCAGAAAGCAGCCCCAGACGCGAACCAGAGTGTAGAAAAAAACCTAGTCCACTGATATCACACGGTATTCCAAAAACCGGAGAGTGGGTTCCCGGTCACATCCCGGGGCCAGGGCGCCCACATCAAGGCGGGGTTCCCTCCCCGCCCGGGGCCGACATCCGGCCTCAGAGGTAGTCGCGTACCAGCAGTTCTGCAATCTGCACGCTGTTGGTCGCCGCGCCCTTACGAACGTTATCGGCCACGATCCACATATTGATACCACTCGGATGAGAAATATCCTGGCGCACCCGCCCGACCATCACATCATCCTGGCCGGTGGCATCGCGTACCGGGGTCGGGTAGTCCCCTTCATCATCAAACAGGGTGACGCCCGGGGCATTGCGCAGCAGCTCCTTGACCTGCTCGGCGTCCAGCGGCTGATGCAGCTCCACATGGACCGCCTCGGCGTGACCGTAGAAGACCGGTACCCGCACGCAGGTGGGGTTCACGGCGATGCTGGCATCCCCCAGAATTTTCTGGGTCTCCCACACCATCTTCATCTCTTCCCGGGTGTAGCCGTTGTCGGTGAAGGCATCGATCTGCGGGATCAGGTTGAAGGCGATCTGCTGCGGATAGAGGGTCGGCTCCACCGGACGGCCGTTGAGCAGGTGGGCGGTCTGGCCCGCCAGCTCGCTCACCCCTTCCTTGCCGGAACCGGAGACGGACTGGTAGGTCGCCACGTTGATGCGACTGATGCCCACCTCGTCGTGCAGGGGCTTGAGCGCCACCAGCATCTGGATGGTGGAGCAGTTGGGGTTGGCGATGATGTTGCGGTTGCGAAAATCGGCCAGCGCGTCCGGGTTCACTTCCGGAATGACCAGGGGAATGTCCTCGTCGTAGCGGAAGCAGGAGGTGTTGTCGATGACGATGCAGCCGTGCTCGGCGGCGATAGGCGCCCATTTGGCCGAGACCTCGGCACCGGCGGAGAAGAGTGCAATCTCCACCTGGCTCCAGTCAAAGGCCTCCACATCAAGGATGTCGACGTTCTTGCCGCCAAAACGCACCGTGTCCCCAGCGCTGCGACTGGAGGCGAGCGGATAGAGGGTCGCTACCGGGAAGGCGCGCTCCTCCAGGATCTCGATCATGGCCTGACCCACGGCGCCGCTGGCACCCAATACCGCTACGTTGAATTGCTGACTCACTGATCTGTTCTCCTATGATGCGGCCCGTCGGGGCCGGGCATGAGGGCCCCGGCTGGCACGCGTATCGGTTTGATGACAGGCCCGCCTGATGCCGGGCCGGGGGGAGGCGCCGCCTGGGCAAGCCCCTCCCCTTGTTGAAATCGGGTTTATTGCCCCGAGACGGCAAAGCCCAGTCGGGCCAATCTGTCGTCGGCGAAGGGCCCTTTCAGTTGCAGGGCGCCAAGTTCGCGCCGCTCGGGGTAGCGCTTGCGCTGCTCATCGAAGCTGCCGGGCAGCCCGATCCGGTTGCGAAAACGGGCGTCGTCACGGCGCACGTCATAAACAAGGTGGACAAGCTGCTTGATGAGCGCCTGATCCGCCGGCTGCCCCGGCGTCAGCTCGCGCACCTCTGGGGCAGGCAGCAGGGATTGCAGATCCTGGCGCGGGGTGCGCCCCAGTTGCCGGCACAGCGCCTCATAGAGCATCCAGGTGCCACGGGCCTTGCCTTCCAGGCTGTAACCGGCGATGTGCGGGGTGGCCAGCTCGGTATGGGGCACCAGTTCATTGAGGGGCTCGGGCTCTCCTTCCCACACGTCCATCACCAGTCGCAGGGGATGGGGTCCCTGCTGGCGGACAAGCAGGGCACGGTTGTCCCACACCTCGCCGCGGGAGGCGTTGATGAGGATCTGCCCGGCCGGACGCTCGGCGATCTCCTCGGCTCCCAGCAGGTGGAAGGTGGCCTCATCCCCTTCACGAAGATAGGGGACATGGAAGCTGACGATGTCGGCATCCAGGGCAGTGCGGTAATCCACGAAGTCGCCAGCGGCGCCGCTACGGGCCAGGGGCGGGTCGCAGCGCAGCACCTTCATCCCGAGCGCCTCGGCCTTGCCGGCCACGCTCTCGCCGGTGTTGCCGGCACCGATGACGGCGAGGCTCATCTCGCTCAAGGTCAGCTCATGGCGTTCGGCCAGAACCAGCAGGGCGGAGAGCACGTAGTCCCCCACCGACACCTTGTTGCAGCCGGGGGCGCTGAAGAAGGGGATGCCCCGCGCCGCCAGCAGCCCCTGATCGATGTGATCCGTGCCGATGGTGGCCGTGCCGACAAACCCCAGCCTGGGGCAACTCGCCAGGAGCGCTTCGTTGACCCGGGTCACGGAGCGCACCAGCAGCACATCCACCTCTTGCAGATCCGCGGCCTTTATTTCTCGTCCCGGCAGGGGAACCACTTCACCAAATTCCGCAAACAGCTCCACCGCATGGGGCATATTTTCATCAACGACGATCTTCATCGGCACGCATCTCGTCCACAAGGGCCACAGGCGCGCCATTCTAGCCCAAACGCGGCGGATTTTCAGAGGCTTGTTGGCAGACCGCTCTGCGGCCATCTTTTCACCTTCCAGCCTCAGGTGCGGGCACGATGCCCGGCAGCATCATATGTAACAGCCTGTTGCCCTCGCCCCCTTCGCCTTGACCAGAGCAACCTGACTGGCACAATGACGCCTCTTTTTAGCCGCTCGCGCCACCGAACCGGACCCCTTGATGCCGACTCACTCCTCTTCGTTGCCACGCCGCAAGGTGCTTCATTTCAATGCCCTCCTGCTCCTTCCCCTGCTATTGCTCGTCTGCCTGCCCTGGCAGCCGTTCATGACCCAGGCCCTGCAATCGGGCTGGCTATGGTGGCCCTACGCCCTCACCCGCATGGTGGACTTGCCGGGGCTGGTCTTCACTATTGTCGCCCTGCTGCTGCTCACAAGACACAAGCTGACGCTGGACGGTCGCGCCTTGTTGGCGCTGGCTGGCGCCCTCTTTGCCGTGCTGGCGAGCGACTGGGTCATCAAGAGCCTCATCAAGCTGCTGACCGAGGAGCCCAGGCCCTACCTCATCTGGCTGGAGAGCCAGGAGCTGATCCCCGCCATCCGCCAGTTCTATGGGGGAAGCCAGGCCCTTCGTAGTGAACAGGTCCACGCCGCGACTCAGTTGCTGGCGCTGCCCGCCTGGCTCGGTCAGCACTGGCAGGCAGAGGTCAACTACGCCTTTCCCTCCGGTCACAGCATCGCCGCCATGAGCCTCGCCCAGTTCTTCGGCCTGATCTGGCTGGCCCGGGCACCCGCCGGGGCCTGGCTGCTGCCACTCTGGGCCATCGGGATCGGCCTCTCGCGCACCCTTATCGGCATGCACTGGCCCCTGGATGTGCTGGCAAGCGCCCTGCTTGGCAGCCTTACCGCCCTCCTGGCCGCCCGCTGGTGGTTGCGCCACTACTGACCTCCAATAAAAAACGGGCACCTGGGTGCCCGTTTTTATCGCTTGTACGCCACTCACCCCTTCTGCTGCCAGCCCTCGGGATACTTGTAGCCGACGAAGCGCTTGGCGGCATAAGCCTTGAATTCGGGGGAGTTGTAGGCGGCCGCCACATCCTTGGCGAACGGCTTGCCCGCATCGGCGCTCTTGACCACCACCCAGTTGATGAAGTCATAGCTGCGCTCGAGGAAGAGGCCGGAGCTGAACGGGATCCCGCTTGAGGCGGCAAAGTTGCCGTTGATGACGGAGAAGTCCACATCCTCACGGGAGCGCGGCAGCTGCGCCGCTTCCAGCAGCACCAGCTTGAGGTTGTGGGGGTTCTTCACCACGTCGAACTCGCTCGCCTTGAGGGGATTGATCCCCTCCTTGAGGCTCAGCCAGCCCAGATCCTGCAACATCAGCAGTGCCCGCGCCTGGTTGGTGGGATCGTTCGGGATGGCGACCGTGCTTCCCTCTTTCACCGCCTTCAGATCCCCCAGCTTGCCGGCGTAGAGCCCCATGGGACCGGTCGGTACCTGGGTGATGGGCGCCAGAGAGAGACCTCGGTCTTTGGCGAAGCTCTCCAGATAGGGCTTGTGCTGGAAGCAGTTGACGTCAAGCGACCCGTCCGCCAGGGCGATGTTGGGGGTCACGTAATCGGTGAACTCCACCAGTTTGACCTTGTAGCCCTTGGCTTCAAGCTGCGGCTTGATGGCGTCGGTGACCATGTCGGCAAAGTCGCCAACCGTGGTGCCGATGACGATCTCTTTCTTCGCCTCATCGATGGCAAAGGCGGACAGCGGCAGGCTGCTGGCGAGCAACGCCAGGGCGGAAAGGGTGAAGAAGGAACGACGTTGCATAAAAACTCCCTGTCAACATGATCATCAAAACGGTGAGCGGTCGGGGGCGCGAACATGCAGTCAGCGCACACCCATCTAGCCATCCAAACGGCTAATTGAGCACACCATAACAGAGCTCGTAGCCTTCGCCAAGCAACAAAACCGGGCAAGCTTGGCCAGCACGAAGCAAAGCGCATCCCGCAACTGGATGAAAAATCTTTGACGGAGCACGCAGTTATGCGCCTTGCCCTCTCCCTGCCTGGCGTCGAACTGACTTATCGTGGTCATTCGATACCCATTTCAACGGTTCCCATGAGGGCCTGATGGGCTGCTCTACACCCAGGCAACACAAGGAGTCACCGTGTTCGATCATGTAGAAATCAAGGTGGTGCGTTTTGACTCCTGTCAGCACTTCTACGCCACCGTGCTGGCTCCTCTTTTGATAGAACTCAAATGGTCTGATGAGACGGCGGCCGGTTTTGGCCTGATGGGCCGCGATCACGTGGGCTTCCTGATTGAGCGGGGGCAGCAGGGCGCCTCCTGCCATCTCGCATTCAGGGCCGACGACGCGACACAGGTGGATGCGTTCCATCACGCGGGGATCAAGGCAGGCTTTGCCTGCAATGGGTTGCCGGGACTGCGTCCCCACTATGCCCCCAATTACTACGCCGCCTTCCTGCGCGATCCCGATGGCAACAACATCGAGGCGATGACCTACATTGAGTCCTCACACGCCGCAAACACATCGCAGCACTGTGCCACCCAGCAAAAGGCCCTGCATTCGGTGAATCCAGGGCCTGAGAAGTACACGTAATGAGTCGGGTTAGATTATTTGACCGCCTTGCTGGCGTTTTCCAAGGCCTGCTTCTCGGCGGCGTTCATGATGGACGCCTGGCGGTTTTGCTCGGCCTGGTAGCAGGCGTCCTTGCTGATCCCTTGCGCCTGGCATTCCGCCATGCGTTGTGCCGGGCTGGCGCAACCGGCCAAAAGGCCAGCCAGGGAGACGAACAGGATTATCTTCTTCATGGTACTTCTCATCGTTAATGGAAAATCGTCCAACTACGCAGTAGCGGGTTGATGCGTCGCCCCTTGTCATGCACACCACAACTGAGAAAACGGGCTCCATGACGCGCATCCTAGTGCCCGCCACGCCGTCGGTCAGCTCACAATTTGTATCAAGATGTACGCGAGAATGGCTCCCAGGATGGCGCTGTATCTCATCCGCAACGGAGAAAGGAGACAAAAAATGCACAAACACCATCACCCAGGCCTGCTGGTGGTCGATATCCAGGGCAAACTGGCCCGCCTGGTCGAGGAGAGCGACGCCCTGATTGCCAATACCGCCAGGCTGGTGCAAGGGGCCAGGGTGCTGGGGCTGCCGGTTGTCTGGCTGGAGCAGAACCCGGACAAGCTCGGTGCCACCGTGCCCGAATTGCAGTCGCTGCAGGCAGGCGATCTTGTGCTGCCCAAATACAGCTTCGGCGCCCTGGGGGAGCCGACGGTGGCGGCCGCGTTGGCCGAGAGCGGGAGCGAGCATTGGCTGGTATGTGGCATCGAGACCCATATCTGCGTCTACCAGAGCGTGCTGGGGCTTCTCGCCAGCGGTGCCGGGGTCTCGCTGGTGGTGGATGCGGTGTCGTCTCGCTGCGCTGCCAACCGGGATCTCGCCATCGGCCAGCTTGCGGCCAGGGGAGCTGCGCTGACGTCGGTGGAGATGTGCCTCTATGAGCTGATGGGGGACTGCCGCCATCCGGCATTTCGCCAGATCCTCTCCCTGGTGAAATGACCGCCATGATGGACAACATGGCGCCCTTTCTGTTCGCCCTCATCGCCTTCGGGACGGCATTCATGGTGACGGTGACGGGGATGGCCGCCACCCGTCACTATCTGGCCTGGCTCTGGCTGGGGATCATGCTCTTCTTCGGACTGTGGTGGACGCTGCTGGATATGCCGCCGCTCCTCGCCGAACCAACCCCTCTCTGACCATGCCGCCCGGGCGACTCAGCCCCCCAGACGCTCCTGCAGATAGTCGTATCCCCCCTCCTCCCTTGGCACGAAGCTCAGCCTGTGGGTCAGACCGGGGGGCGCATCATCGGCATGATGGGAAACGAACAGCAACTGGGTTCCCTCGCCCACGAGGCGCGCCACCATCTCCCGTACCAGGTGACGGTTGAGGGGATCCAGTCCCTGCAGGGGTTCGTCCAGGATGAGCAGCGGCGGATGTTTGACCAGGGCACGGGCGATCAGCACCAGTCGCTGCTGACCGAAAGAGAGAGAGTGGAAAGGCTGCGCCCCCTGATCGGCCAGCCCCAGCAGGGCCAGCCACGCGTTGGCCAACGCCAGCTGACGATCCCCCGGCCGGGTATAAAGCCCGATGGAGTCGTAGAAACCGGAGAGGATCACTGTCTGCACCGGGCAGCTGACACGATAGTCCAGATGCAGCGCCGGGCTCACGAGCCCGATGTGGCGCTTGATCTCCCAGATGCTCTCGCCGCTGCCCCGCCGCCGTCCGAACAGATGGAGCTCATTGTTGTAACCTTGTGGGTGATCTCCGGTGATGAGGGAGAGCAGGGTCGACTTGCCAGCGCCGTTTGGTCCCACCAGTTGCCAGTGCTCCCCCTCGTCAATGGTCCAGTCGAGCCCGTCGATGATCACCTGATCCCCGTAAGCGATACGCATGGCTTTCATGACGACCCGAGGGCCGGGAGGCAAGGGCTCGGGTGTCGTCAGCGGTGGCGGCAAACGGGGGGACGTGGTTTCGGCGCGTGCCAGCTGGGCAACCTCCTGGCTGCCGAGCACCGCTTCGCGCTCCCCCGCCAGCAGCAGACGACACTCACCGAGCAGGCCGAGGTGAGTGGCAAAGGGGGGGATCTCGTCAAAACGGTTGACGATCACCACCAGGCGCAGCCCCTCTGACACTAGGTCGGCCAGCAACATCATCAAAGAAGCCCTGGCCCCCTGATCCAGACCATCGAAGGGTTCGTCCAACACCAGCAGTTCGGGTCGCCCCAGCAGGGCCCGGGCCAGCAGCAGCTTGCGCCCCTCCCCGCTCGAGAGGTAGCGATAGGGGCGCTCCCACAGGGATTCAATGCCAAAACGGGCCAGCAGCGCGCGGGCCTCATGCTCCTCACCCCCTGCCTCCTGCATCAGGGTCGATACCCGATACCCCGCCTCCTCTTCTTCCCCCAGCATGTCGGTATTGCGCCGCTGCCAGTCCAGCTCCCCCAGCTGTTGCTGCGACTCGAACGAGAGTCGCTCGGCCCGGACTCGACCCGATACCGCTCCGGCACGCACGACCAGCTCGCCGCACAGGGCCGACGCCAGCGCCGTCTTGCCGCTGCCGTTGCTGCCGACGAAGGCCCAGCAGGCCTGCGGGGTGAGACAGAGTTCGGGAATAACCAGGGTGTGGTGGCCACGCAGGGCCAGGGTGGCGGATTGCCACTGCAATGAGGTCATGGGATCGTCCTGTGATGGGTGCGGAGCGCCTTGCGCATTCCCCTTGTAACAGAAAAAGGGGGGCGCAGACAAAAACGGCGCCATTGCGGCGCCGTGTCATCAAAAAGCGGGGACGGGTTTAGCCGGCCTTGTGCTGCTCGGCCAGATAGAGCCAGGTGTCGACCACGGTATCCGGGTTGAGCGACACGGAATCGATCCCCTGCTCGACCAGCCAGGCGGCGAAGTCCGGGTGATCGGACGGCCCCTGGCCGCAGATCCCCACGTACTTGCCCGCCTTGCGGGCGGCGGCGATGGCCATGGCCAGCAGCGCCTTGACCGCTTCGTTGCGCTCGTCGAACAGGTGGGCGATGAGCCCGGAGTCCCGATCCAGCCCCAGGGTCAACTGGGTCATGTCATTGGAGCCGATGGAGAAGCCGTCGAAGTGCTCGAGGAACTTGTCCGCCAGCAACGCATTGGAAGGCAGCTCACACATCATGATGACTTTCAGGCCGCGCTCGCCACGGCGCAAGCCGTTCTCAGCCAGTATCTCCACCACCTGCTCCGCCTCACCCAGGGTACGCACGAAGGGGATCATCACCTCGACGTTGGTCAGCCCCATGACATCCCGCACCCGTTTCATCGCCTCGCACTCGAGGGCGAAGCAGGGGCGGAAGCTGTCGGCGATGTAACGCGACGCACCACGGAAACCGATCATGGGGTTCTCTTCATGGGGTTCGTAACCACGGCCCCCCACCAGGTTGGCGTACTCATTGGACTTGAAGTCCGACATCCGCACGATGACCCGCTCAGGCCAGAAGGCAGCCGCCAGGGTGGCGATCCCTTCCGTCAGCTTGGCTACGTAGAACTCACGTGGGCTCTCGTAGCCCGCGATCATCCTGGTGATGGTGGCCTGGAGTTCCGGGGTCTGCTGATCGAACTCCAGCAGCGCCTTGGGGTGGACCCCGATCATGCGGTTGATGATGAACTCGAGGCGGGCCAGGCCCACGCCGGCATTCGGCAACTGGGCAAAATCGAAGGCGCGGTCCGGATTGCCGACGTTCATCATGATCTTGATGGGCAGGCGCGGCATGTTGCCCACCTCGGTCACCGCCACGTCAAAGTCGAGCTCGCCGTCATAGATGAAGCCGGTATCCCCTTCCGCACAGGAGACGGTGATGAGCTGACCATCCTGGATGTGGTCGGTGGCGTTGCCGCAACCCACCACTGCCGGAATGCCGAGCTCCCGGGCGATGATGGCGGCGTGGCAGGTGCGACCGCCCCGGTTGGTGACGATGGCGGAAGCGCGCTTCATGATGGGCTCCCAATCCGGATCCGTCATGTCGGTGACCAGCACATCGCCGGGCTGCACTTCATCCATCTGGCTGATGGAGGAGATGACACGGGCCGGACCCGCGCCAATCTTGTGGCCGATGGCGCGCCCCTCGATCAGCACCTTGCCGGTTTGCTTGAGGGCAAAGCGCTCGAGGGTATTGGCTTCCTGGCGGCTACGCACGGTTTCCGGACGGGCCTGAACGATGTAGAGCTTGCCATCCTGACCATCCTTGGCCCACTCGATGTCCATCGGGCGACCGTAGTGCTGCTCAATGATGAGGGCCTGCTTTGCCAGGGCCATCACTTCCTCGTCCGTGATGCAGAAGCGGTTGCGCTCGGCATCGGTGGTGTCGACCACCTTCACCTGACGGCCATGACCGGCATCCCCGGAGTAGGTCATCTTGATGAGCTTGGAGCCCAGCGTCTTGCGCACCACGGCGGGGCGCCCGGCCTTGAGGGTCGGCTTGTGCACATAGAACTCGTCCGGGTTGACGGCCCCCTGCACCACCATCTCGCCCAGGCCCTGGGCGCCGGTGATGAAGACCACGTCGTTGAAGCCGGATTCGGTATCCAGGGTGAACATGACGCCGGAGGCGGCGAGATCCGAGCGAACCATGCGCTGTACCCCGGCGGAGAGAGCGACGCCCTTGTGGTCATAGCCCTGATGGACCCGGTAGGAGATGGCGCGATCGTTGAACAGCGAGGCAAACACATGCTTGATGGCAGTCATGACGGCATCGATACCGCGCACGTTGAGGAAGGTCTCCTGCTGACCGGCAAACGACGCATCCGGCATGTCTTCCGCAGTGGCAGAGGAGCGCACGGCAAAGGATGCCTCGAGTCCGGCGCTCAGCTTGTCATAGGCCTCGCGCACCGCCTGCTCCAGAGCGGGCTGGAAGGGTGCTTCCACCACCCAGTCGCGGATCTGCTGACCGGCCCGGTTGAGGGCGGCGATGTCATCCACATCCAGACTGTCGAGCAGGTCATGGATCTTGCCGTTGAGGCCGCTTAACTCCAGAAACTCGTTAAACGCAAAGGCCGTGGTCGCAAACCCGCCCGGCACGGACACGCCGGCCCCCGAGAGGTTGCTGATCATCTCGCCAAGGGATGCATTCTTGCCGCCGACGCGTTCAACGTCCTGCATACCGAGCTGTTCGTACCAGAGTACGTACTGTTGCATTTGCATGTCTCCAGGTTGGGGGGCCAGGGTGACAATTCACCTGCTGTGCCAAGTCGTGTGTTTTTGTTAGTGTCTGTTGTCAACGACCATGAAAACGTTTTCTATTTATTGTCAAAAAAATCCCCGAGCAAGAGTTGGGGATGGTCGTTTGACACAGGCATTCTACAATAGCGACACAAAAAGGTAACGACTCAGGTTTGCAAGCGAGTTCACAACTTGGGCATGGCAGATCTGTTGACAAAAACGATATGGTTTCGAGAGATACTTATTTCTCGCCGCCCCCTGGAGCGCACCACAGGAGTCCGCAGTGCACACCGTATTCTATGTATCCGACGGCACCGCCATCACCGCCGAAGTCTTCGGCCACGCCGTGTTGAGCCAGTTTCCCCTGGCCTTCGAACAGGTCACCATCCCCTTTGTCGAGACCCAGGAGAAAGCGCGCCAGGTACGGGCACGCATTGACGAGCAGTTTCGCCAGACCGGGGTGCGCCCCATCCTGTTTCACACCATCGTCGACCCCATGGTGCGTGAAGAGGTGCTCAAGGCCCAGGCCAGCAGCCACGATTTTCTCAACACCTTCGTGAGCCCTCTCGAACAGGAGCTCGGTATCAAGGCCGAACCCAGGTTGCATCGCACCCATGGCATGGAAAACCGCAAGCTGTACGACGATCGCATCGAAGCGGTCAACTTTGCGCTGGCCAACGACGATGGCATCACCACCAGGGAGTATGACGAGGCAGACATCATCCTCATCGGGGTCTCCCGTTGCGGCAAGACACCGACCAGCCTCTATCTGGCACTGCAATTTGGCATTCGCGCCGCCAACTATCCCTTTATCGAGCAGGACATGGGATCGCTGGAGCTGCCCGCCGCCCTCAAGGCCAATCGCCACAAATTGTTCGGCCTCACCATCATGCCGCAGCGGCTGCACGAGATCCGCAACCAGCGCCGCGCCAACAGCCGCTACTCCTCGCTTGATCAATGCAAACAGGAGCTGGCCAGCGTCGAGAGGCTGTTCCGCCAGGAGGCGATCCGCTTCCTCGATACCAGCTCCCACTCGGTCGAGGAGATCAGCGCCAAGATCCTGGAAGCGACCGGCCTTCGCCGCCAGCTCTGCTAACCTGCAAGGCTGTGACAGCACAACACACCATTTAAACAAGTCAGTGGCAAGATAACGAAACAGAAGAACAGGATGAAAAAATGATGCCAGCATCATCGCTGGCATCCCATCACTCGCGGGGCGAGCAGGCTCAGGGCTTGTTGAGCTCCTTGTTGTTAATCAACATGCCGTGAAAATGGATGAGTCCCCTGCCCTTGCGGACTCGCTCGCTCAGCCAGCAGGCTGGCACCAGCCCCATCCCGGCAGCAAGGATGAGCACCATGGCGATGTGGTTCACCAGGTAATCCGCTCCCAACCAGCCCCAGACAACAAGGCTGCTCATCGCCATCGTCAGCAACATGGGGGATAGCCAGATCCCGAGCCAGAGCACGACCATCACCAGGCCACCCACAATACGCTCCATCATATGAGTCCCTTTTTATCAAAGGGCAACAAGGCCATGAAAACCGGACTGAGTCAATAGATGGAAATCCACCCGAACACAAATTCAGCAATCACTCTCAAAACCCCTTTCCAGATCATGAAAAACCTGCATGGCGCACAAAACAGCAGCCAATGATGAGGAAAACAGGTGCATGGACGGTCGATTATCACTATTCTGCTCGGGTTGGTAGCCGCTACAAAAAACAGCCAGCGGCAAACCGTAACGATATAAATACGGATTTCGTCACGTTTTCGGCACAAGATGCCGCGCCAGGCAGAGGACGTGCTGTGGCTGACGGGACGCGAGCCGAGTGATTTCAGCGACGTAAGGAAGGAAGCATGGATCTTCAACAACACGGCGAGGAGCTCAAGCGCGGTCTGAAAAACCGCCATATCCAGCTTATCGCACTGGGCGGTGCCATCGGTACAGGCCTGTTCCTCGGCATTGCCGACACCATCAAGATGGCGGGCCCTGCGGTGCTGCTGGGCTATGCCATTGGCGGCTTCATCGCCTTCCTCATCATGCGCCAGCTGGGCGAGATGGTGGTGGAAGAGCCGGTTGCCGGCTCATTCAGCCATTTTGCCTACAAGTACTGGGGTGACTTCGCCGGCTTCGCCTCCGGCTGGAACTACTGGGTGCTCTATGTGCTGGTGAGCATGGCCGAGCTGACGGCAGTCGGTATCTATGTCCAGTACTGGTGGCCCGAGATCCCGACCTGGATGTCGGCGGCCTTCTTCTTCGTGCTGATCAACGCCATCAACCTCTCCAACGTCAAGGCGTTCGGCGAGATGGAGTTCTGGTTCGCCATCATCAAGGTGGTCGCCATTCTCGGCATGATCGGATTCGGCGGCTGGATGCTGTTCTCCGGCAGTGGCGGCCCCGAGGCCACGGTCAGCAACCTCTGGGCCCAGGGTGGCTTCTTCCCCAACGGCGTCGGCGGGCTGGTGATGGCAATGGCCTTCATCATGTTCTCCTTCGGCGGTCTGGAGCTGGTCGGCATCACGGCAGCGGAAGCGGACAATCCCGAGAAGAGCATCCCAAAGGCCACCAACCAGGTGATCTACCGCATCCTCATCTTCTACATCGGTGCCCTCACCGTACTGCTCTCCCTCTATCCCTGGGGCAAGGTAGTGGAAGGCGGCAGCCCGTTCGTGATGATCTTCCATGCGCTCGACAGCAACCTGGTAGCCAACGTACTTAACCTGGTGGTGCTGACCGCCGCGCTGTCGGTGTACAACAGCTGCGTCTACTGCAACAGCCGCATGCTGTTTGGCCTGGCCAAGCAGGGCAACGGCCCTAAGGCCCTGCTCAAGACCAACAAGAGCGGCGTGCCCCTGACCGCCATCACCATCTCGGCCGCGGCCACCCTGCTGTGCGTGCTCATCAACTATTTGATCCCGGGCAAGGCCTTTGGTCTGCTGATGTCTCTGGTGGTCTCCGCCCTGGTCATCAACTGGGCCATGATCAGCCTGGCGCACCTCAAGTTCCGCAAGGTGAAGGCTGCAGAAGGCGTCACCACCAAGTTCAAGGCACTGTGGAGCCCGTTTGGCAACTACCTCTGCCTCGCCTTCATGGCCGCCATCCTGGTGATCATGTACATGAACGACGGCACCCGCATCTCGGTCGAGCTGATCCCGGCCTGGGTCCTGGTACTCGGTATCGGCTATCTGCTCAAACAGAAGAGCCAACGCAAGCTGGCTACCAACCTGGGCTAGGCATCATCCCTCTCCAGCAAAAATGCCGGTCACTGACCGGCATTTTTTATTCCATTCCCGTTTCACCTGACCCAGTTCGCGGCTCACTTGTCCTGCCAGCCCCTGCAATGACAAACCCGAGGGGTTGCCTCGGGTTTGAGTGATGGACAAAGGGGCTGTGTTATTCCAGCAGGAAGACGGCTTCTACATTGTCAGTGATGCTGATCTGCTGCTGTTGATAGCTGTTTTCCATCATGTCGGCGGCAGGGGCTGCCGCAGCCTTCATGGCACGGGTATAGACCGGCATGGGGGAACTGTTGCGGTATTCAACGCTATATACCTTGCCAAGCTTCATGCCGAAAGCCTTGGCCAGGGATTCCGCCTTGCTCGTGGCATCAGCAACAGCACCAAGCCGGGCCTGCTCCTTGATGACCTGTGGTGACTTCAGGCCGTACTCTATCTGGGTCACGGACTCCAGACCCGCCTTGAGGGCGGTGTCCATCAGCTGGCTCAACTTGTCGAGCTGGTAGAGTTTGACCGCCAGCTGACGCTGGGCACGGTAACCCACCATTTCGGGTTGCTTGTTCTGGGGGTACTGGTACTCGGGGGAGATCACCAGATTGCCAGCCTCCACGTCGCTGCGCTTGATGCCCAGGCTCTCCAGCTGGCCAAAGAAGGCTGCTACCTTGGTATCTACCTGCTGTTTGGCCTTGATGCCCTGCTTCTCCAGTGCCGTGACGGCGACATTGAGCGTCAGCATGTCTGGTTCAGCCTTCTGCTCCGCATAGCCACTGACGACCAGATGGGGGGCCTGAGGAACCTCGATGGCAAGCAACGGAGCACTGACAACCAGCGCGGACAGGGTAAGAAGGGGACGCCACATAAAAAAACCTCCATCATTTAGATGGAGGTCATTATGCATGTCGTCGATTGGGATTCATATATCGTGTGTCGGCGGGATCTGGTCCAGCACCTGATTGGTCATGTCGATATTGATGCTGATCTCCCCTCCTCCTGAATTGCCATGGCTTGTCATCACGGGAGCAGGCGCCGGGCTGCCAAACAGCGATTCATCCTCAAAGTGGAACGAATCCCACGACAGAACATGACCTTGTGATGGCAGATTCGGCTCGGACGTCGTCACAACGGCCAGCGCACCCCAGTCAAGCTCCTCGCCGTGGCTGAGCAGCCCCTGCAAGGAGGTATCGCTCAGGCTCTGCAACGAATACTCCTGCTGCCCCCACTCATGGCCGACCAGCACCATCATATGGGGCAGGGGCGCATCCTCTGCCGGCGTGAAGCTGATACGAGAAGCGGCAAAGTCCACATTCAGCAACCCCGCCACCTCACCATCTTCGCTCTCCAGCTCCAGACCGTTGAGCGTGTCACCCGTCATCGTGGCCTGATAGCCAAAGCGGCCGGTGCAGACGATATTGTCCTGCCCGTTCCAGCTATAGCGAATGCCGTCGATGTCGACCCAGTTGAATGACTGCATGGTGACCCTCTCCTGATACTGCAGCTATCTTATCTGCCCACTCCATCAAATAACAGGGGCCGGGCACACCCGGCCCCCATACCCTGCTTACGGATCGACCTTGAGGTTGCCCTGATCCAGCAGATCCTGAATGATCTGCAGATTGGATTTGCCAGCCGTCAGATCCACGTTGTCAAAGAGGATGGTATGAGTCGTGGTGCCACTTCCCGCTCCATCCAGATCAATGGTCAGTGTCGACTTGCCACTGCCCGGACCAGGAGCAAAGGTAAGATAGTGATCCAGTGTGCTCGCATCGGCATGCTCACCACTGAGCAGTTCACTCAGGTCCAGAACATCTCCATTGGCCCCCGTGGTGAAGTCTTTGATGGTATCCGTGCCTCCTGCATCACCTGCCATCCATTTGAAGGTATCCTTGCCAGCCCCACCAGTCAGGGTATCACTGCCGGTACCCCCAATCAGCAGGTCATTGCCATCCCCCCCCAGCAGGATGTCGTTGCCAAGGCCACCCGTCAGAGTGTCGTTGCCGGACTCTCCGAGCAAGGTATCGTTACCACTGCCTCCATCCAGCTGGTCGTTTCCGGTTCCCCCGACCAAGGTATCCTTGCCGCCAGCTCCTAAGAGCAGATCATCACCGGCGCCACCCGACAAGATATTGTCCAGACTGTTCCCTGTTATGCTGTCCCCAAAATCGGAGCCGATGGCATGCCCTTGCGTGCTGTTGAAGGTCACATTCACAGCGCTGGCGGCGGCATCATAGTCTGCTGTGAACGGGGCTTCCGGCAACAGGCTTAGTCCGATATTGCTGTGGACTGCATCGCCGTCCCCGTCAATCAGTGTGACTGGCAGTTGCAGACTGACCGGGATCCCAGGAGTGGCAACGCTGGAACCAAAGTCCCCTATCTTGAAGTCACTGCCCGCAGCGTAGTGGAATTCTAGGCTGTTATACCCATCCGCCGTGTAGGCAGCCAACTTGGTATTGCTCACCACCCCCACCACGGTTGCGACATAGGCCACACCAGCACCGGGATCATCATCACTGAAGTTCACCGTAAAGTTTCGCCCTCCCACGGAGACAATCTGCGACATGCCTGCAGCTATGCTGACAACCTTAGTCGAGCCGTTGAAGCTGATGGCCACCGCTGTCAACGACTCCTTGTTTCCATCGCCTATATCGTTGTCATTGTCTACATCCTGACGGGCAACGATCTTCACGCTGGATCCACTACTGCCGATTGCGGTAAACAGAGCCGAGGCACCATTGACGTCGTAGTGTGCCTCAAAGGCATGTGTGGCTGGGTCGCCATAAGACCCACTACTCCCAGGAGAACCTGTAAGATCGACAACAAAGTCGATCCGCATAGCCTCACCGAGGCCGATAGATGCTCCACCACTGATCCCCCCGGTATTGGCTGTGGTATTAACGGTACCGCCGTCCACCCCACCCGTCATCGCCGTCAACAGCAGATCCTTGCTGTCATTAGCCACAGCGGTGAATCCAGCCCAAGGACCGTTGCCACCGACGAAGTTATAGCCACCACCATTAAAGTCTATCGTGGTCTGACCACCATCAACCTCTCCTATCATCTGGACTTGGTAAGTGGCAGAGGCAGGCTGCAAGGTCGCGATGAAGACAGTCCCTGCAGCCGTGGCAGCCGTGAGCACTGTTCCGTTTGAGGATAACGAATAAGTAATGGGCAAGCCACCGGACGTCAGTCCGCTGTTGCTGCCATTAAGTGCACTGTCAAAGCGGATGCTCCCACCATCCGCGCCATAGTTGTTTGACAAGGTACCATCACCATCCAGCAAGAAGGTGCCGGTCACGCCCGATTGGTTCAACATGACCCCCATGGCGGGCGTCATCACGAAGGGCACATCATCTTCCACCTGGACGATGAAGTTGCGGATCAATGCGACATTGTCCACGCCTTCATGTGCGCTGATCACGCTGGACAGGTTGAGGGCCTTCAGCTCCAGATCGTTTCCATCTCCCTGGGGATGATCAATGGAGCCTTGCAGGGTGAAGGTGTAATCCCCATCACTCTCCACCTGCAGGGTGAAGATGGGTTTGCTACCAGCCATGGCAACCAGCGTATCGACCCCGGCACCATGAGTGATGCTATAGGTGATCGCCACGCCCCCCGAGGTCAGTGCAGGCAGCCCTGCCGTCGACCCCATGCCAAAGCTGACCCCCACGCTATCCGCCACCATTTGCGCCAGAG
Organism: Aeromonas sp. S19(2024); assembly: GCF_041402625.1. NCBI lineage: Bacteria > Pseudomonadati > Pseudomonadota > Gammaproteobacteria > Aeromonadales > Aeromonadaceae > Aeromonas > Aeromonas sp. S19(2024). Next base: position 1,193 of record NZ_JBGLQU010000006.1, on the reverse strand, counting down.
ACCCACTGACCGTCGTCAGCAGAGGATTGTTGCCTGGCAAGCCTGTGGGCAGGCCGTCTTCAAACACGGAGGCGACGATGGGGGACGTATCCAGTACCAGGATTTTCAGCTGGGCGCTGGAGGTATCGCCGTCCGAATCCACGATGGTGTAGGTGAAGACCTCCTGGGTATGAGCCGCCACATCATTGGGGGGTGAGTAGGAGTAGGAACCGTCCGCATTCACGGTCAGTCGGCCCCCTGCCGGCGTCGGGATGGGACCCGTTGTGCCGCCTTGCACTAGGAAGGTCACGACATTGCCGTTGATGCTGTCGGCCACCCCGGCATAAGCAGCCGGATTGGTGACGGTAAAGCTGATCTGCACTACGGTCACGGGGCCATCGGCACCCGCAACATCCACACCAGCACTGCCATCTACGTCGGTGATCACGTTGCCGGTTGCCGGTGGCGGCACTGTGGCTTGCAAGGTGGCATCCAGGTCATTGATATTATCGACCAGAGTCACGGTGTCACCGTTATCCTCCACCAGGGCCAGTTGCGAAATGGCCGATGCGTTGCCACTGACGTTGAGGCCAACGGCATAGACCTCCACGTTGTTGTTGTTCACAAAGCTTGTCCAGCCTGCCGGAACGTTGCCCTCATTGGGTGCACCATCCGACAGGAAGTAGACCTTGGTTTCGTAACCAGCCAATGCCGGATTGGCTAGATCGGCTGTCAATTGGTTCTGTGCTAATACAAGAGGCGCATTGTAGTTGGTACCACCGCCATCTGTTGGCAGGCCGGAGATGCTGGCCTTGGCCACGTCGGGATCGCTCGTCTGCGGGATCAGCAAAGCACCACTGGCAAAATCGATTACCGTGATGGTCAGGGGAACCCCCAGAGCCACATAAGAGTCAATCATGTGGTTCAACGCACTCTTGGCCAGTTCCAGACGATTCGGGGATCCATTAGTGGTCGTGCCTATCTTCCAGAGCATGCTGCCCGAAGTATCGATCACCAAGACGAGGTTGAATGGAGGCAACCCGGCTTCCGTCACCGTAACGCTGTTATCCTTCGCCGTCGGCACGTCGTCCACGATCTGCACACTCAGGGTGTTCGAGGCCGAGTCCCCGTCGCTGTCCACCAGGCTCACCGCGAAGTCTTCGAACAGGCTGTTGTTGCCGTTCGCCGTCGGGTGCGCCTCGTTGTCGTTCAGG
>NZ_JBGLQU010000005.1:0-389419 GCF_041402625.1 Aeromonas sp. S19(2024) | reverse complement strand
TAGCGCAGTGGAACCACCTGACCCCATGCCGAACTCAGAAGTGAAACGCTGTAGCGCCGATGGTAGTGTGGCATTCGCCATGCGAGAGTAGGACACTGCCAGGCACCCAATACAAGAAACCCCGCTCACTCGAGCGGGGTTTTTTATTGCCTGAAATTCAGCACTCACTGGAGGGCAAACGGGCACTATGGTGCTGTTCGTCGTTCACTTGTTGCCTGTACCGGAAAAAGTTGCGGCTGCTCTGGCCGCATTGAACCCACATGTTGGCTCTCTCCGTTTTCATCATTTTTCGCGTAATAACCCAGTCGGATCCGTTCTGTCTAAACCCGCCGCCCGCGCTGCGATTGGGGTTGTATCTGAATCATAACTCGGTAGAGTAAGGGGCATTCCGGGTTTGCCCGTGCCATGGTTTCGGTTTCTTTTTCTGGTATGGGACTCTCCGCCTGTTTTTATTCACCTTCACTCAGTGGTACCGATATGGAACAAGTAAACAAGTCAACCTTCAACGATGTGCTGGAATATGTGCGTATGTCCCGTCGTCAGAACAAGCTCAAGCGTGAAATCGCGGACAACGAGAAAAAGATCCGTGACAACCAGAAGCGGGTACTGTTGCTCGACAACCTGAGTGACTATATCAAACCCGGTATGAGCATTGACGAGGTTCAGGCCATCATCGCCAACATGCGGACCGATTATGAAGAGCGCGTAGATGACCATATCATTAAAAATGCCGAGCTTTCCAAGGAGCGCAAGGAGCTGAGTACCAAGCTGAAGAGTATGAGCACCAGCAAATAATACCGCCCCGCTCTCGTCAACACCGGCCTCTGGCCGGTGTTTCATTTTCATGCCGCAGCTCGGATCTCTTGCCGCGTTGCAACAATCGGCTCCCATTTTCACAATCGCCCTGTTAACATCGCTGCAAAGCGGTCAATAGATTTCAAGCCCTTGACTTGAAACGACTAAGCTTGATTGAAAGACAATAAATTGCGCAACCATGGTGGGGCTGATATGGGCGCATCAAAACAGACGGATTCAAATAAAGTGGCATCTCAGGATTCATCCGTACCTAATACGGACGGGCAACAGCAGCGTAAACGCCGACCCTGGTGGCGCTGGTTGTTCTGTTTTATCTTCTTGCTTTGCCTGGCTGCCGTGGTCGCCCTGGTGGGTTATGAAATGAAGACCTCCCGACTGCAGTCACAGGAGATCTCCCGCTATGCGGCCACCCTGACCTATCAGCTCGAACCCGGCCCCAGCAAGCAGATTGCCTTCCCCGACGACGGCCCGTTCGACAAGCGACTCGGTTATGTGCTGATGCCCATGATCCAGGAACGTCTCGTTCAGCGTGGCTACCAGGTGAGCGAACAGGTCCGTTTTTCCGATGCGCTCTACAACTACGCCAGCCACGGTTTCTTCGTGCCTTATACCGAGAAGGTCCAGGCAGGATTGACACTCTATGACTGCCGTGCCGAGCCTTTCTACCAGTACAAGTATCCGACTCATTACTATCCGGATTTCAATGCCATACCGCCCCTGGTCATCCAGTCTCTGCTGTTTATCGAGAACCGTGAACTCCTGAGCAACAAGGAACCGCTGGCCAACCCGGCCGTAGACTGGCCGCGCTTTGCCAAGGCGGCGCTGTCTCAGGTGGGCAAGGCGCTGGATATGCAGGATCAATCTGCTGGCGGCAGTACCCTTGCGACCCAGGTGGAAAAGTATCGTCATTCTCCCGATGGACTGACCGTTTCGCCGACCGAGAAGATCCGCCAAATGGTCTCGGCCAGCGTTCGTGCCTATCGGCTGGGGCCCGAGACCCTGGAGGCCCGCAAGCTGGTTGCCTGGGCCTACCTCAACTCGGTCCCGCTCTCTGCTGCGCCCGGTTATGGCGAGGTGCACGGTCTCGGTGATGGCCTCTGGGTCTGGTTTGGCGCCAATGTCGATGAGGTGAATCGACTGCTGGATCCCGCTCGCAACCAGGATTCTACCCTGGCCGAGCAGGGCCTTGCCTTGCGCCAGGTTGTCTCCCTGATGATTGCCCACCGCCGTCCTTCCTATTACCTGGCGCAGGGTAGAGAAGCACTGTCTACCCTGACAGACAGCTATCTGCGACTCTTCGTGCAGGAGGGAATGATCACGCCCCCCCTGATGGAGTCGGCTCTCAAGGCCAAGCTGGTCTTCCGCGATTTCCTGCAGGCACCTGCCATCACTCGAGTCAACAACAACAAGGGGCTGCAGGTGGCTCGCACTCGTCTCAGTCGTCAGCTCGGGGTGCAGCTTTATGATCTGGACCGCATGGATCTGACGGCCAACACCACCCTCAATATGCCGCTGCAGAACGAGGTGTCACGGTATCTGCAGCAACTGGCAGACCCTGCATTCGCAGCCCAGGTGGGCCTGTTTGGTGAGCGCCTGCTCTCGCCGGAGAAGACGGGTGATGTGAAGTACAGCTTTACCCTGTTCGAGAAGACGCCGGAAGGGGTCAAGGTGAGGGTGCAGACCGACAACACGGACCAGCCGTTCGACATCAATGAGGGCAGCAAGCTTGAACTGGGATCCACCGCCAAGTTGCGGGTGCTGACGACCTATCTCGAGATTGTCACCGAGTTGCATGACAGCTACGGCAATATGCCGGTGGAGAGCCTGCGAAAGATCGAAGTGTCCGATCAGGACAACATCAGCCGCTGGGCCATCGCCTATCTGATGAGTGCCAAGGACAGAAGCCTGCCGGTGATGCTGGAGGCCGCACTGGACCGCAAGTATTCCGCAAGCCCCTATGAAGGCTTCTTTACCGGCGGTGGCATGCACACTTTCAACAACTTCCGCAAGGAAGACAACGGTCGCATCCCGCCCATTCGCGATGCGCTGCGGGAATCCATCAACCTGCCCTTCGTGCGCTTGATGCGGGACATCGTCCGCTACAGCCTCTACAAGGAGGGAAATCGTGCCCAGTTGTTGAAAGATGACAGGGATCCTCGCCGTACCGAGTATCTCGCCAAGTTTGCCGACAAGGAGGGGCAGACCTATCTGCTGAGGTTCTGGCGCAAATATCGCGGCAAGAGTGCAGAAGAGCAGCTCGATACCTTCCTCGATGGTCTCAAACCCAGCGCGGTGCGTCTCGCCGCGGTGCATCGCTATCTGATGCCGGAAGCCTCCCAGGCCGACTTTGCCGCTTTCCTGGCCAAGCGCCTGCCGCGGGAGAAATTGACCGAGAAGCGCATAGAGCAGCTCTATACCAATTACGGCCCCGGCAAATATTCTCTGCCGGATCAAGGTTATATCGCACGGGTGCATCCACTTGAGCTGTGGTTGCTTGCCTATCTCAAGGAGTTTGACAAGGCCACCTTTACCGATGCGGTAACCGCCAGCCGTGACGAGCGTCAGGAGGTCTACAGCTGGCTGTTCAAGACCCGTCATCGCAGTGCCCGGGATAGCCGGATCCGCACCATGCTGGAGGTTGAGGCCTTCCTCGACATCCATCAGCGCTGGGCTCGCCTGGGTTACCCGTTCGATCACCTGGTTCCGTCCCTGGCGACCGCACTGGGCAGCTCGGGCGATCGTCCTGCTGCGTTGGCCGAGCTGATGGGGATCATCCAGAACGGCGGCATTCGTGCACCGACCCTGCGCATCGAGCACCTCTCCTTTGCCAAGGGGACCCCCTTCGCCACCGTCTTTGAACCGGCGAACACCCAGGGGGAACGGGTGATGCCTGCCGAGGTGGCCAACGCCTTGCGCAATGCACTCTCCAAGGTGGTGGAAGGGGGGACGGCGCGGCGCATCGCCGGGGCCTTCGCCTTGCAGGATGGTACTGTCCTGGCCCTGGGGGGCAAGACGGGGACCGGGGACAACCGGATCGAGACGGTCGGTCGCTACGGCAATGTGACCAGTTCACTGGCTCGCAACCGGACTGCGACTTTCGTCTTCTACATCGGGGATGATCACTTCGGCACGCTGACGGCCTATGTACCCGGCAGCCAGTCCGACAAGTTCCGCTTCACGTCGGCGCTGCCTGTACAGGTGCTCAAGGGGATGGCCCCCCTGCTGGTCCCCTATCTGCAACCTGCTACTCATACCCAGTGCATGGCGGGCAGCTGAGCGGAAATCGCATGAAAAAACGGGGCCGTTGCGGCCCCGTTTGATTGTGTACTGCACGCCGCCCTGAGGCGGACGTGAGTCATCACTTACAACAGATCTTCAATTTCACCGCGCAGGTACTGGTACATCTCGCGATAGGCTACCGGCGGCTTGTTCAGCTCCCGCTCCTTGTTGGCGGTGCGGATCAGCTGACGCAGCTTCTGGCGATCCAGCTCGTGGAACTGGGACATCAGCTCGTTGAGGGCGCTGTCGCCTTCGGTGATCAGCCGCTCGCGCCACTGTTCGAGGCGGTGCAGGCGGGCGTTCACGGTGGAGTGACGCATCTTGATGATGGAGAGGGCCTCTTCGATGGGGGCGACATCGCGGCTACGCATCAGACGGCCGATGAACTGGAGATGGCGGCGGAAGGACTCATCCTTCTTCGGCTTGAGCTTGCGGCCCAGCTCGACCGCTTCGGCAAGCTCTTCATCCAGGGGGATCTTCTCCAGCTCGCTGTGACTCAGGGAGACGATCTCTTCCCCCATTTTCTGCAAGGCCTCGGCATCACGCTTGAGCTGGCTCTTGCTGGGGCCCCAGTCTTCCCACTCGTTGTCGTCTTGATATTGACTCATCGGTCTCTGTATTCCTGTCATTCACGTTTGGCGGATATGTTACCAGCTTCTCCCGCTGGGCGCAGGGGTCTGATATGCTTAGCCCCTTTCCTTCCCTTCATACAGATGTGAGTTATGGACCAGCAAGATCAAATCCGCCAGGATCAATCCCATCTCGAGGCCGTGGTCGCCGAGGCCCTTGAGATAGCGAAAGGGCTGGGCGCCGGGCTTGCCGAAGTCTCCATCAGCAAACAGACCGGCCTCTCGGTGAACACCCGGGGCTGCGAGCTGGAAAGCATCGAATTCAACAAGGATGGCGCACTCGGCATCGTCGTCTATCGCGACGGTTGCAAGGGTTCCTCCTCCACCACGGATCTGACCAAGCCGGCCATTCGCGCCGCCGTGGAAGCGGCCATGGAGATCGCCCGCCACACCTCTCCCGATGACTGCGCCGGTCTTGCGGATGCGGATCTGCTGGCTTGGGATGCCCCGGACCTGCAACTGTGCCACCAAATCGAGCTGGATCCCCAGCGTGGCATCGCGCTGGCCATCGAGTGCGAGCGGCTGGCCCTGGGGCGGGATGCCCGCATCAAGCACTCTGACGGAGCCAGTTTCTCCAGCCACCTGGGCGTCAAGGTTTATGGCAACAGCCACGGCTTCGTCAAAGGCTATACTGCATCGCGCAACTCCCTGAGCTGCGTACTGATCGGCGAGCAGGATGGCGACATGCAGCGCGACTACGGCTACTCCTCCAGCCGCTCCCTGGACGGGCTGTGGAGCCCCCAGCGCATCGCTGACGAGGCGGTGGAGCGCACTGTTTCCCGCCTGGGGGCTCGCAAGATCAGCACCCGCCATGCCCCTGTGCTGTTCCACCCCGATACCGCTGCCGGCCTGTGGGGCCATCTGGTGATGGCCATCAGTGGGGGCAACCTTTATCGCAAGTCGAGCTTCCTGCTGGACAAACTGGGCAAGCAGATCCTGCCCGAGTGGCTCACCATCCAGGAGTTCCCCCACTTGCCGGGAGGACTTGCCAGCACCCCGTTCGACGGGGAAGGGGTTCGCACCCGCGACATGGACATCGTCCGCAGCGGCGAGCTGATGAGCTGGCTGCTCACCTCCTACTCCGCCCGCAAACTGGGCCTGACCACCACGGGCCACGCCGGGGGCATCCATAACTGGCAGGTCTCCAATACCGGCCAGGACTTCCATGGCATGCTCAAAGAGATGGGCACCGGGCTGCTGGTGACCGAGCTGATGGGGCAGGGGGTCAACATCGTCAATGGTGATTACTCCCGCGGCGCAGCCGGTTTCTGGGTTGAAAATGGCGAGATCCTCTATCCTGTGGAGGAGATCACCATTGCAGGCAATCTGGCCGACATGTTCAGCCATATCGTGGCGGTGGGCAGTGATGAGGATGAGCGTTCCAGTCTCAAGACCGGCTCCGTACTGGTCGAGCAGATGAAACTGGCGGGGCACTGATCCCCCTCCGTCCGATCTGGTACACGGCCATGAAAAAGGCCCCCTCGCCTGGCGAGGGGGCCTTTTTATGGTCGGCTCATGGTGAAGCCAGCTTATTCCTTGATGCGCTCGATGCGACCACCCAGGCCTTGCAGCTTGTGCTCGATGTCTTCGTAGCCACGGTCGATGTGATAGATGCGATCGACGATGGTGGCCCCTTCGGCCACGAAGCCGGCCAGCACCAGGCTGGCGGAGGCGCGCAGATCGGTCGCCATCACCTGGGCACCCTTGAGCTGCTGGGTGTCGCGGCAGATGGCCACATTGCCCTGCAGTTCGATGTCGGCACCCATCCGAACCAGCTCGGGCACGTGCATGAAGCGGTTCTCGAAGATGGTCTCGGTGACCATGCCGGTGCCCTGGGCGACCGCGTTCAGCACGGTGAACTGTGCCTGCATGTCGGTCGGGAACGCCGGGTAGGGGGCGGTCTTGATGGTGACAGGTTTCAGGGTGCGACCTGTCATGTCGAGGGTGATCCAGTCGTCACCCTTTTCAATCAGGGCGCCAGCTTCTTCCAGTTTGACCAGTACGGCTTCCAGCAGGCTGGGGTCGGTGTTGCGGCAGGTGATCTTGCCACCGGTCACGGCGGCGCCCACCAGGAAGGTGCCGGTCTCGATGCGATCGGGCTGCACGCTGTAGCTGCCACCGTGCAGACGTTCTACGCCGTCGATGGTCAGGGTATCGGTGCCCGCGCCCTGGATCTTGGCGCCCAGCGCGTTGAGGAAGTTGGCCAGATCGACCACCTCGGGCTCACGGGCGGCGTTTTCGATCACGGTGCGACCGTCAGCCAGGGTGGCGGCCATCATCAGGTTCTCGGTACCGGTCACGGAAACCATGTCCATCAGGATGTGGGCACCTTTCAGACGGCCGTTGACGCGGGCTTTGATGTAGCCCTCTTCGATGACGATCTTCGCGCCCATCAGCTCCAGGCCGTGGACATGCAGGTTGACCGGGCGGGCACCGATGGCACAGCCGCCGGGCAGGGAGACGTCTGCTGCACCGAAGCGGGCTGCCAGCGGGCCCAGGGCCAGGATGGAGGCTCGCATGGTCTTCACCAGCTCGTAGGGGGCGACATGATTGTTTACCGCACCGGTCAGCACGGTCACATTGCCGTTGACCTTGGTGGTGGCGCCCAGCATCTCCAGCAGCTTGAGGGTGGTACCCACGTCTTTCAAGCGCGGTACGTTGGAGAGTTGAACCTCTTCGTCACACAGCAGGGTGGCAAACAGGATGGGCAGGGCGGCATTCTTGGCGCCGGAGATGGTCACTTCACCGGAGAGGGTGCAGGGGCCGGTGATCTTGAATTTGTCCATGGTTTACTTCTTTACCAAATCAGGAGGGCAGCTGGAATTTACGCTCGCGTTTCCACTCGGCGTCGGTATAGGCCTTGATGGAGAGAGCGTGGATCTCGTTGGTGGCGATCTTGTCCATCAGCGGGGCATAGATGGCCTGTTGTTTCTTGACCCGGCTCATGCCGTCAAACATGTCGCCGACGGCGATCACCTGGTAGTGACTGCCGTCCCCTTTGACATGGACTTCGGACAATGGCAAAGCCTCGAGGAGTATCGCTTCAATTTCAGAGACTTGCATTATGAGTCCTCAGTTGTGAGCGGGGTTGAATGAAAGAGGCTGGCCACCCCGTAAAGGTTGGCCAGCGTATGGAAATCGTTGGAGGCACCCACCAGTGTCGGAGTGGCACCCCGTGCCAGTGCCGCCTTGGCCCACTTGACCAGCAGGGCAAGGCCGGCGGAATCCAGGGTAGTGACGGCACCGAGTTCGAGCCGGTCGTCCTGCCACCAGTCGGCGCGGCGTTGCCACAGATCGTTGACCTGCGGGGCCTGCAAGTCACCGCTCAGGATCATGACTTGATCACCAGCGGCTTGGCGTTGTGTTCACGCAGCTGGGCGATCACCGCATCGATGCCGTTCTGGCGAATGAGGCCACCCAGCTCGTTCTGCTTGGCGGAGAGCAGGCTGATCCCTTCGGCAACCATGTCGAAGGCTTTCCACTCGCCGGTCTTGTTGTTCTTGCGCAGCTTGAACTCGAGGAAGATGTCCGGCTTGCCGGCCTCTTTCACGCTGACGTTGACGGCGGTGATGTTGCTCTCGGCGGCTTTGCCGGGCTGGACCTTGACGGTCTGCTTGTCAAAGTGTGCCAGGGCGTCGGCGTAGGAGCTCACCATGTACTCGGTGAAGACGTCCACAAAGGCGTCACGCTGGGCAGGGGTCGTCTGTTTGATCTGGTTGCCGAGCACCTTGTAGGCGGCGAAGCGGTTGTCCACGTAGGGCAGCAGCTCCTCGCGGATGATAACGCGCAGGTGATCGGGGTTGCTCTTCACCTGGGCCTGATCGGCTTTCAGGCGGGCAAAGGTCTGCTGGGCGGCCTGATCCACGAGGGCATAGGGGTCCGAAGTATTGACATCCGCACGGGCGACGAGGGAGAACAGCATGCTGGTCATCAGACCCAGCATCAGGGCGATCTTCTTGAACATGGTTACTCCTTGGTTGCGGGTGTGTTGGCCGGAGAGGACTGGCTGTAGAGGAACTTGCCAATCAGATCTTCCAGCACGATGGCGGACTTGGTGTCTTCGATCATGTCGCCATCCTTGAGCATGCTGGTGCCCATCTCCTCATCGCTGAACCCCGGTGCCAGACCGATGTACTGCTCACCGAGCAGGCCAGAAGTCAGGATGGAGAGGGTGCTGGTCTCGGAGAACTCGCCGGCACTCTTCTGCATCTGCAGGGAAACGATGGGGACCTGGCTCTTGGGATCCAGGGTGATGTCGCTGACACGACCGACGACGACGCCGCCGACCTTGACCGGCGAGCGTACTTTCAGGCCGCCGATATTATCGAAATGGGCGCGCAGGGTATAGGTTTCTCCTTCCGGTTTGAAACTCAATCCCGCCACTTGCAGTGCCAATGCCAGAATGGCCGCGATGCCAGCCAGCATGAAGGCGCCAACCAGAAATTCTACTTTGCTGAACTTCATCTTTCCCTTATCCAAACATGACTGCGGTGAGTATAAAATCCAGACCGAGCACGGCCAGGGATGAGTGAACCACGGTACGGGTCGTCGCCTGACTGATCCCGGCCGAGGTCGGTTTGGCATCATAGCCGTTGAAGAGCGCTATCCAGGTCACCACCAGGGCGAAGATCAGGCTCTTGATGGCGCCCTGCATGATGTCGTCCTGCCAGTCGACGGAGGCCTGCATGGCGGACCAGAAACTGCCTTCGTCCACCCCCAGCCAGTCGACACCAACCAGCTTGCCGCCAAAGATGCCGATCAGGCTGAACATGAAGGCCAGCAGCGGCATGCTGATGACCCCGGCCCAGAAGCGGGGCGCCACGACCCGACGCAGCGGATCGACCGCCATCATCTCCAGGCTGGAGAGCTGCTCGGTGGCCTTCATCAGGCCGATCTCGGCGGTGAGGGCGGAGCCCGCACGACCGGCGAACAGCAGGGCTGTGACCACAGGGCCCAGCTCACGGAGCAGGGAGAGGGAAACCAGAGGCCCCAGGCTCTGCTCTGCGCCGAAATCCTTCAATACGTTGTAACCCTGCAGGGAGAGCACCATGCCGATGAAGAGGCCGGACACCAGTATGATGGCGACGGATTGCACTCCCACCACATACAGTTGCTGCACCAGCAGCGGGAAGTGCTTGCGTGGCTGGGGCCGTCCTGCCAGTGCATGAAACAGCATGATGGTTGCCCGGCCGACGGCGTTGATGAAACGCACACCGCTGCGGCCCAGCTTGCTTATCTGACTTGTCAACATCACAGATCCTGTAGCAGGTCACCTGCCGGAAAATGAAACGGAACAGGACCGTCGGGCAATCCCTTGAGGAACTGCTCGACTTCGGGATTGTGCTCCTCGCGCAGCTGCTCCGGTGTGCCGTGTGCCACTACCTTGCGGTTGGCGATGATGTAGGCGTAGTCGGCGATGCTCAGCACCTCTTTCACGTCGTGGGTGACGATGACGGAGGTGATGCCGAGGGCATCGTTGAGCTCCTTGATGAGCTTCACCAGCACCGCCATGGTGATGGGGTCCTGCCCCACGAAGGGCTCGTCATACATGATGAGATCCGGATCCAGCGCGATGGATCTCGCCAGGGCCGCGCGACGCGCCATGCCACCGGAGAGCTCGGACGGCATCAGCTTGGCCGCCCCGCGCAGACCGACAGCCTGCAGTTTCATCATGACGATGGTGCGGATCAGCTCTTCCGGCAGGCCGGAGTGCTCCCGCAGCGGGAAGGCCACGTTGTCGAAGACGGTCATGCCGGTGAACAATGCGCCACTCTGGAACAGCATGCTCATCCGTTTACGCACTTCATACAGGCGTGAACGGGAGAGAGTGGGAACGTCTTCCCCGTCAAACAGGATCTGACCGGACTCAGGCTTGAGCTGGCCCCCGATCAGGCGCAGCAAGGTGGTCTTGCCGATCCCGCTCGGACCCATGACGGCGGTGACCTTGCCACGGGGAATGGTCAGGTTGATCCTGTCGTACAGCAGCCGATCCCCGTGACTGAAGGTCAGGTCGGAGATGGTGATCAGGTCATCGTTCAAACAATTGTCCATCCGGTATAAATGAAGAGCGAATTTTATGGGCTAGTCTAGGTCTAAGCAACAGCGAGGAACAACTATTGAGCGGGTTTCCCCCCCAAGTACGCGACAGTTTTATGTAACAACCTGCGTCAATGACCGCCCATTCCGCATCCGATTCGCTTATCTCGGCAGACTTTTTTATAATCCCGCAGCAAATTTCGGCCCGGAGCTGTGCCTTTATGTCTGTAAAGCCTGAAAAAGTGTCTGAATTGTTCGATTTCCGTCGCAGCGCCCGAGCGGTGCTGGACATAGAAAAACAAGCCATTGATGGACTCTACCAGTACCTTGACGAGGCGTTCGAGCGCGCCTGCGAGATGGTGCTGCGCTGTGGCGGCAAGATAGTGGTGACCGGCATGGGCAAGTCGGGTCATATCGGCAACAAGATTGCCGCGACCCTGGCCAGCACGGGAACGCCCGCCTTCTTCCTGCACCCGGGCGAGGCCAGCCACGGGGATCTCGGCATGATCTCAGCCGGGGATCTCATCATCGCCATTTCCAACTCCGGCGAGAGCGACGAGATCCTGGCTCTGCTGCCGGTGCTCAAGCGCCGCGGCATTCCACTCATCTGCATGACAGGCAATCCTGCTTCCACCATGGCGAAAGAGGCCAACGTGCACCTGTGCATCAAGGTGGAGAAAGAGGCCTGCCCCCTCGGTCTGGCCCCGACATCCAGCACTACCGCCACCCTGGTGATGGGGGACGCGCTGGCCGTGGCCCTGCTGGAGGCCCGTGGCTTCACCGCCGATGACTTTGCGCTGTCGCACCCGGGCGGGTCCCTCGGCAAGCGGTTGCTGTTGCGAGTGGGCGATCTGATGCACAGCGGCGAGCTGTTGCCCAAGGTGGGGATAGATGCCACCATCAGCCAGGCGCTGCTGGAAGTGAGCCGCAAGGGGCTCGGCATGACGGCGGTGGTGGACGATCAAGGGCTGCTTGCCGGTCTGTTCACCGATGGTGACCTGCGCCGCATTCTGGACCTGCAGGTGGATATCCATCACACCCCCATCAGCCGCGTCATGACGGTGAACTGTGTTACCGTAGGGCCTGAGATGATGGCGGCCGAGGCCGTCAAGCTGATGGAAACCAGGAAAATCAACGGGTTGTTGGTCGTGGATGGGGAGAGACACCCGCTGGGTGCCTTCAACATGCATGACCTGCTGAAAGCCGGAGTAATTTGATGCAAGACGTACCGACCCTCTATGGTCCGGTGACGCGCAGCCAGTACGAGAAGGCGGCGCAGATCCGCCTGCTGGTGTGCGATGTGGATGGGGTGCTCTCCAACGGCTTCATCTATATGGGCAATAACGGCGAAGAGCTGAAGACCTTCTGCACCCGTGACGGTGCCGGCATGCGTGCCCTGCTCAATGCGGGCATCGAGATTGCCATCATCACGGGGCGAACCTCCCGCATCGTCAGCGATCGCATGAAGAGTCTGGGAGTCCAGCACCTGGTGCAGGGTGCAGACAAAAAGCTGCCCCACTTCGAGGCCTTGTTGACCAAGCTCGGGCTGGATGCATCGCAAGCCGCCTATATGGGAGATGACACCATCGATCTGCCGGTGATGCAGGCTTGCGGCCTGGGTATCGCCGTTGCCGACGCTCATCCGCTTGTGCTGGCGAAGGCGGATCTGGTGACGCGGCTTGGCGGTGGCGTCGGGGCCGTGCGCGAGGTGTGCGACCTGATCTTGCAGGCCCAGGGATTGGCTGACTATCAACCCGAGGCGTCGCGATGAACAAACAGACTGTGCTGTTCGGCCTGCTGTTTCTGGCTGCGCTGGCGGCCTGGCAGCTGGGGGAGATCGAGCTGGTCCCCGAGCCGACCACCAAGACGGAAAATTTTCAACCGGACTTCACCGCCAGAGAGTTGGTGACGACCCGCTTCAACGAGCAGGGCAAGCGCACCGAGCGGCTGGAATCCGAATATGCGGAGTACTACCAGGTACTCGAGCAGGCCACTTTCACCAAGCCGGTGGTCTACATGTTCGATGACAAGGGCGCGGCCGAATGGAAGCTGACGGCCGAAACCGGGGTGCTCAACACCGATGACAATGTGATCCTCCGTGACAAGGTGCATCTGGACGGTCTGCTGCCCGCTTCCTTCATCTCCACGCTGGATACCTCCTATCTGGAGCTGGATCTGGTGACGCAGGGGATGAGAAGCAACCAGCACATCAGCATTGTGGGCCAGGAGTTCCAGACCGAGGGCGTTGGCCTCAAGGGTCACCTGGAACGTAAATATTTCGAGTTACTGGATAAAGGCCATGCCACTTATTTCAATGAAAAACGTTAATCTGGCCCTCACGGCCCTGTTGCTGTGCGGTTCCCTGAATGCCAAAGAGTCCGACTTTGCCGAGAAGGTCTATGTGGATGCGGTCAAGCAGGTGGCCGAGATGCAGGACAACCGCATCACCTTCAGCGAGGATGTCATCATCACCCAGGGCACCATCAAGATTAAGGCCGACAAGGTGGTGGTGATCCGCTCCGGCGACAAGGGCGCCGAGGTGATGACCGCGTATGGCAACCCAGCCACCTTCTTCCAGGTGCTGGACAACGGCAAACCGGTCAATGCCCATGGCAACAGCATCCGCTACGAGCTTAAGAACCGGCTGGTGACCATCACCGGCAACGGCCAGCTCAAGCAGGAAGACAGCCAGGTGACCGGCGATCTGATTCGCTACGACATCGTCAAGCAGAAGATGATTGCCGAGAGCAAGGGGCCCACCCAGCGCGTCAAGACGGTGTTCCTGCCGGATCAGGTGGAGAACTTTGACAAACCCGCTGATCAGAAGAAGTAGGAAACAACAGCCATGGCAGTGTTAAAAGCAACGGGTCTGCAAAAGAGCTACAAGCGCCGCATGGTGGTCAGCGATGTGAGCCTGGAGGTGGGAACGGGCCAGATCGTGGGCCTGCTCGGCCCGAACGGCGCGGGCAAGACGACCTCCTTCTACATGATCGTGGGCCTGGTGCAGCGGGATGCTGGCCTCATCACCATCGACGAGCAGGACATCAGCCTGCAGCCCATGCATATCCGTGCCCGCAATGGCATCGGCTATCTGCCCCAGGAGGCCTCCATCTTCCGGCGCCTGTCGGTGTTCGACAACTTGATGGGGGTCATGCAGACCCGCAAGGGGTTGAGCCGCGAAGAGCGGGAGGATAAGGTCGAACAGTTGCTGGAAGAGTTCAATATCACCCATATCCGCGACAGCCTGGGCCAGAGCCTCTCGGGTGGGGAGCGTCGCCGGGTGGAAATCGCCCGGGCGCTGGCGGCAGAGCCGAGATTCATTCTGCTCGATGAGCCTTTCGCAGGTGTTGATCCTATTTCTGTCATCGATATCAAAAAGATCATCCAGCATCTGAAAGAACGCGGGTTGGGTGTGCTGATAACGGACCACAACGTCAGAGAGACGCTGGATGTGTGCGAGAAGGCCTACATCGTCAGCCACGGCAAGATGATTGCCGAGGGCGCGCCGGCCGATATCCTCGCCGATGAGCAGGTCAAGCGCGTCTATTTGGGCGATCAATTCAGTCTATAGTAAGGGGGCACCCCTCATTTTTGTTAGGTGACTGCCTCGCTGAACATAAGGATATCCCGACGTAGATGAAGCCGACATTACAGTTGCGTCTCGGTCAGTCCCTGACCATGACGCCACAATTACAACAAGCGATTCGTCTGCTCCAGCTCTCCACCCTGGAACTCCAGCAGGAAATTCAGCAAGCGCTCGACAACAACCCCTTGCTGGAGCAAGAGGAGAACGAGGCGCAGGAAACCAGTCAGACAGAGACACAGGACGCCAGTCAACTCGACTCCAGCGACGCCATGGCCCAGGAGAGCATGCCGGATGAACTGCCGGTGGACACCACCTGGGACGAGGTCTACTCGGCCGGTACGGCCCAGAGCGCAGGCCCCATCCATGACGGGGAAGACAGCGTCTATCAGGGGGAGACCACCGAGAACCTGCAGGACTACCTGCTGTGGCAGATGCGGCTCACCCCGTTCAGTGATGTGGATGCTGCCATCGCCCTTGCCATCATCGATGCCATCGACGAATCCGGGTATCTGACTGCCACCCTCGAGGATATTCAGGCTGCAGTCAGCAGCGAGGAGGTAGAAGTCGAACTGGATGAGATCGAAGCCGTGCTCAAGCGGGTGCAGCATTTCGATCCGGTCGGCATCGCCGCCCGTTCGGTGCAAGAGTGTCTGCTGATCCAGCTCGGCCAGTATTCGCCGGACCTGCCCTGGCTCGACGAAGCCAGAGAGGTGATCCGCGAACACATGGACCTGCTCGGCAATCGCGACTACCGCACCCTGGCTCGCAAGACCCGCCTCAAGGAGAGCGATCTCAAGGAGGTGCTGGATCTCATCCAGCAACTGGAGCCCAGACCCGGCAACGGCATCATCCAGAGTGAATCCCAGTACGTGATCCCGGATGTGTCCGTGGTCAAGAAGGGCAGCAAGTGGGTGGTTGAACTCAATCCGGATTCTGCTCCGCGCATCCGTGTCAACGAGGCCTATGCGGCCATGGCGCGCAATGCCCGCAGCAGCACGGATACCCAGTTCATCCGTTCTCATTTGCAGGAGGCCAAGTGGTTCATCAAGAGCCTGGAGAGTCGTAACGACACCCTGCTCAAGGTGGCCAGCTGCATCGTCGAGCAGCAGCAGGGCTTTTTCGAGTTCGGCGAAGAGGCCATGAAACCCATGGTACTCAACGACATCGCGGAAGCGGTGGAGATGCATGAGTCGACCATTTCACGGGTCACGACCCAGAAGTACATGCATACGCCCCGCGGCATTTTTGAACTGAAGTTTTTTTTCTCCAGTCACGTCAATACGGAGGGAGGAGGAGAGTGCTCATCGACCGCTATTCGCGCCCTGATCAAGAAGCTGGTGACGGCGGAAAACCCCGCCAAGCCGCTTAGTGATAGCAAGATCGCGGATTTGCTGGCCGAACAGGGTATTATGGTGGCGAGACGCACGATCGCAAAGTACCGTGAATCCTTGTTGATCCCGCCATCCAATCAGCGCAAACGCCTGGTTTAGGCAAACAAAAGGAAGACGTTATGCAAATTAACCTGACCGGACACCATGTCGAGATTACCGAAGCTCTGCGTGATTATGTGAACAACAAATTTGCCAAACTCGAGCGTCACTTTGACCATATCAACAACGTACACGTGGTGTTGAGCGTCGAAAAACTGAACCAGATCGCCGAAGCCAAGCTGCATGTCAGCGGGGGAGAGGTGTTCGCCAATTCGCAGCATGCCGACATGTATGCGGCGATTGATACCCTGCTGGATAAACTGGATCGGCAGATCATCAAGCACAAAGATAAGTTAAATCAAAAATAACTATGCAACTTGAACACATACTGAGTCGGGACTGCACCAAGAGTGCGGTCCCTTGTACCAGCAAGAAACGCGCGCTCGAGATCATCAGTGAACTGGCCGCAGAGCGCCTCGGCGCTTCCCGCCAGGTCCTGTTTGAAAGCCTGCTGGCGCGAGAAAAGATGGGCAGTACCGGGATCGGAGCCGGTATCGCCATCCCCCACGGCCGGATTGACGACGCCTTCGCGCCGACCGCCGTGTTGATGACCTTCTCCGAGCCCATCCCTTTCGATTCTATCGACAATCAACCGGTTGACCTGCTCTTTGCATTGCTGGTGCCGGAAAGCGAGTGCAAGCAGCACCTCAAGACTCTTTCCCTGATGGCATCCAAACTGGGTGACAAGGCCGTCTGCCGCCAGCTGCGCCAGGCGACCAGCGACGAAGAACTCTATCAGATCATGACGTCGGCCTGAGGCCGGGTCTGACACAGCCACGTTGGCGTGAGGGGACAAGATGCAGTTAATAGTAGTAAGCGGTCGTTCGGGCTCCGGCAAGACGGTGGCCCTGAGGGTGCTTGAGGATCTCGGGTACTACTGCGTGGACAACCTGCCGGTCAACCTGCTGCCCCAGTTGATCGTGTCGGTGGAGAGCCAGTATGACAAGCTGGCTGTCAGCATCGACGTGCGCAACCTGCCTGCCCAGGCAGACAGGCTGGAGAACCTGCTGAGCCAGGTGCGCAACGAGGGGCGAGTCAAGTTCTCGAGCTTCTTCTTCGATGCGGACAACGCGACCCTGCTCAAACGCTACGGTGAGAGCCGCCGTCTGCACCCTCTGTCCCGCAACAAGCTTTCGCTGGACGAGGCGATCCGGGAAGAGACCCACCTGCTGGCGCCGCTCTCCTCGACCGCCGACCTGCGCATCGACACCACCAACCTCAGCATTCACGATCTCAGCGAGCTCATCAAAACCCGGGTGCTCGGCAAGAAAGAGAACGAGCTGGTGCTAGTGTTCGAGTCATTCGGCTTCAAGTACGGCATTCCCAAGGATGCGGACTTCGTGTTCGACGCCCGTTTCCTGCCCAACCCGCACTGGATCCCGGAGCTCAAGCCCTTCACCGGCAAGGATGAGCCCGTGGCCAACTACCTCTCCAGCCAGCCGGATGTCATGCTGTTCATCCAGCAGATCGAGAACATGCTGGGGACCTGGTTGCCCCACCTGGAGCGCAACAATCGCAGCTATGTGACCGTCGGGATCGGCTGTACCGGCGGACAACACCGCTCGGTGTTCATCGCCGAGCGGCTGGCCAGCGCATTCCGGTTGCTTGGCAAGAACGTGCAGATCCGCCATCGCACGTTGGACAAGCGTTCAAACCCCGCCTGACAGATCCACAGGATGCTCAGATGACCGTTTCCGCCTCGGTAGAAGTCAAAAACAAGTTAGGCATTCACGCGCGACCGGCCATGATGCTGTTCGAGCTGGTGCAGGGGTTCGATGCCCACGTGTTGCTGCGCAACGAAGAGGGGGTCGAGGCCGACGCGGACAGCGTGATCGGCCTGCTGATGCTGGACTCCGCCCAGGGCAAACAGGTGGAGGTGCAGGTGGAGGGCCCCGAAGAGGTGGAGGCCCTGGCCGCCGTGGTGGCGCTGTTCACCTCGGGCTTCAATGAGGAGTAATACGCCTCGGCGTGCTCAAGGTGCGCTGCGAGCCAGCGCCTTGAAAGCGGCAAAATCCCGACAAGCCAGCAGACTTCTGCTGGCTTTTTCGTTCATCAGTGCCAGAAACAGATCATAAAGTCCCATGGCTTCCTCATAATCCGCCTTGGCGATGGCCAGCACGAAGATGAGGGTAGCGCTCTCGCCGTTGCCCCAATCGATCCCTTGGGGGGCCAGCACGGTATAGACCAGGGTGCGGCGCGCCAGCAGGCCGAGGGAGTGGGGCAGAGCGATGCCGTCCCCCAGCATGGTTGAGACGATCTGCTCCCGCTCCTGCAAGGATCCCCGGAATCCGCTCTGCACCAGATCCTCCGCCTCAAGCTGGCTGCAGATGCGATCAAACAGCGCCCCCTGGCTGATTGGTTCATCAAGCACCATGAAGTGGTCGGCATCGAAATACTTGTCGAGCAGATAGGGACGGGTGCGATCGACGAGCACCAGCTTGCCGAGCTGCTCCAGCTGGTACTGGGTCGGGAAGGGGGAGACCTGCACCACGGGAGCATTCTTCTCGCTCACCTTGAGGGTGCTGATGACGAAATCCTGCTCGACTCGTACCAGTCCCTCATAGTCCCGCACCGACTCCAGCGTGGTCAGCTGCAGTTGGGGGTATTCCCGCCGGATGCGTGCTTCCAGCACCCGGAAGGTGGCGTTGCCCGCATCGCACAGCAGCAGCGCCTGGGGGCGCCGGGTGTAACCGATGTCGTAGTGGCGCTCCAGGCCGACCCCGATGTGGATCACCAGGTAGCCGATCTCGTGGTGGGTCAACCGGTAGGGGGTCTGCCTGATCCACTCAGAGATGGCCGCCAGGGTGATGTCGTAGGCGAGGGGGTAATACTGCTTGATGTGGTCCGCCAGGGGATTGTGGCTGCCAATCTGGTATTTGACCCGCAGCAGCATGGCGCCGATATGGGTCTGCAGGTCGGCTCGCAATTGCGGGTCGCCGCGCAGGTCATAGGGGTAGTGGTGGTGGATGTAACCCAGCAGGTGCGTAGTCAGCTGCTCGCTCTCGGCCGCCATGGCCGGGCTGAGCAGGGGCGTCTCTGCAGTGAGGCGAGCCTGGATCTGGATGGCGAGACAGGCGATCTCTTCCTGCCCCGGTGACGTCAGGGTTGGCAGCTCGGCATAGATGTCGCGGGCCACCACTGCCAGGGGTGGGGTGATGTCGTCGCTGGCAAACTGGCGCAACTCGTGGCCAGACGCCTGGCGAAGCAGTGCGACGGCACAGTAGACGGTGACTTGCTGCAGGCTCTCGTCGGCCAGGCGCAGCTGATGGCGACCGAGTTGCTCGTGAATGTGGTTGCCCACTACCTCCAGCGTCTTGCTGGGGCAGAGGGTGGGCAACAGGCTCTGGAGCGGATGCTGGTGCAGCAGCTCCTGGCAGAGCAGTTGGGTGAGGCAGGCGCGGATCGCCATCTCGCTTCCCGCAATGCGCATCCCCACTCTGGGTTTGCTGTCGATGGTGAGCCCGAAGTGGGCGAGCCGCTCCCGCACCTCCGTCATGTCCCCTTGCAAAGCCGCCCGGCTTAGATACCAAGTGTCCGCCAGCTCGTCGAGTTTGATCCCCTGTTCCGCCGTCAGCAGCAAGACCTGGAGGTGCAGCACCCGCTCGCGGCTGGTGCGAGGCAGAGGGCTCTCCTGCCCCTGGGCGGCCAGCAGCGCATCGAACAGTCCCTGATTGTAGATCTTGAGCTGGTAACCGCTGCCCCGCTGATGGATCAGGTGGGCGCCCCGGGTGGCAATGAGCTCGTTCAGGGTCGCCACGTCGGTACGCACCGTGCGGGTGGAAACATTGAGACGGCGGGCCAGCTCCTCCTGTGGCAGAGGCTCGGCGTGAAGCAGGGCGAGCAGTTGCTGGAGTCTGGGGTGGGGCAGCTTGGTCATGAGGGGGTGAGGACTCCTGTCGCGCATGGTGGGTCGATGTTAACAAGGGGGTCATTAACAAGCCAGGCACCGCCCAGTGATCGGACCGGTGCCTGTGGGGTTGCTATGCCAGCAGTGCCTTCACCATGGCGAGGAGGGTACGCACATCCTCGGGGCGGGTCTGGCCACTGACACTGTCGATGATGGAGCTGTAGACGTGGGGGATCACCTTCTCGACTCCTGCCTCCAGCGCGATCCGCACTATCTCCTCGAAGTTCTCAAGATCGATGCCGCCGGTGGGCTCCAGCCAGAAGCCGTGGCGGGCACAGGCCTCGGCCACTGCCTGATACTCGGTGCGGCAGGCGAGTCCCCCCATGGGGAAGAACTTGACCGAGCTGCCGCCCATGTCCTTGAGCAGGGCAATGGCGGTATCGATGGGGACGATGCCGTCAGCCTGCTGCGCGCTGAGGGGGCCGGTGGAGATCTTCACCATGCCGGGGGTGCCGGTGGGGGAGACAAGGCCATTGACGAGGGTGTCAGCTTGACCGAGCAGCGCCCGGCTGGCCCCGACCCCGGTGAACACCTGATTGACATGCTGAGGCTGCAACTGGCGGGCCAGCTCGGCCACCATGGCGGACTGGCGCGGATCACCTGCTCCCAGCCCGATGGAGAGGGCGTTGTCGATAAGTTTGGCGTAGGCCTGCATGTCGGCGACGGCAGAGGGGATGTCCGGGTAGTTCTTGGAGAGCACACCGACCAGGACGTGGCCCTCGGCAGCCTCATAAATGTCGACGGCATTCTCTTTGGAACCTGCCAGCACGTTGAGGCAGACCCGATCGCGGTAGTAATTGGGGGTAAGAGACATCAGTTGTTCTCCTGAGCGAGGTGGGCAATGGCGGAGTGAATCTGGTCGAGCTGGGGCAGGGTGACGCTGCGCACGTCTATCTCGATATGCCCCTCGTTGGCCTTGTAGCCGCGGCAGTAGATGGCGGGGGTACCCTGTTGCAGACGGGAGACCACTTCCACCGTGGTCATGCCGATCTGCTGGTGGTCGAAGGCGATGTCGGTGCGGGCGATGTCGCGCCCCGCGCTGTCCCACACCACCTTGGCGCTGACGCCGGGCAGCTGGTTGAGGCGCTCGATGAAGGGGGTCATCTTGGCGACCATGGCGGTGCCGCTTTCCTTCTCTTTGGCCAGGTAGCGCTCGATGGCGTGGGTCAGGCCGAGGATCCCCTCCTTGCCCACCTTCATGGCACGGCCGATGCCGTTGGCCTGCTGCTTGACCCACTCAACATACTGACGCCTGCCGAGCACCAGGCCGCTGGTGGGCCCTTCGATGGCCTTGGCGCCGCTGTAGATGACCAGATCCGCACCCTGGTTGTAGTAGAGACGCAGATCCTCTTCGGCCGCTGCATCGACGATGAGCGGGATCCCGTGGGCCTTGGCCACCTCGGCCGCCTCGGCCACCGACAGAATGCTCTTCTGCACGCAGTGGTGGGACTTGATGTAGAGGATGGCGGCGGTATTGGCATGGATGGCGGCGGCCAGCTGGGCGGGTGAACACTCGTTGGCGTAGCCTGCCTCCACCACCCTGCCGCCCCCCAGGTTGACCATGGTGCCGACGGGGGCACCAAAGTTCACGTTGTGGCCCTTGGGCAGCACGATGTCGCTCGGCACGTCGTGGGCATGAGCATGCAACTGCTCGAGGCGATAGGGGTCGCCGCGCACGATCACGGCGGCCACCGACTGGGCGATGCCGGCGCTGGCGCAGGAGACCACTACCGCATCTTCAACGCCCAGCAGATCGGCCAGGTAGGCGCCGGTCTTGTTGACCAGATCCTTTACCTCGAAGTAGTGGCCGAGGCCGAAGTTGACCGCATCGACCACCTCCTGCTCGGGGGTGGAGACGCCGAGGATGGTCATGCGCCCGGAGGCGTTGATCACCGGTTTGAGCCGGTATTTCTCATACACAGAAGGCATGGTGTGATTTCCCGTAGTGAGTCAGAACCAGTTCGCCGCCCACCAGGGCGGCGAGAGGGAGCAGTTGCCGGTCACCGTTGCGGGTGCCGGCCTCGGTATCGGTAAAGAGAGTGGGGCCGCAGCTCACCTCGAACAGGGTGATGTCTGCATCGGCGCCCACCTCGAGTCGCCCCTTACCGGGCAGGCGCAGGGCATCGGCGGCCTGGTGAGTGACGCAGGCGAGTACCTGCTCCAGAGTCATGCCGATGGCGAAGAACTTCGACATCACGTGGGCAAGGCTGTAGACGGGCCCCTTGATGCGGTTCTTGCAGTAGATGTCTGAACTGATGGTGTGGGGCAGGATGCCCTGGGCAATGGCCAGCTCTGCCACCTCGAAGCTGAAGCTGGCACCGCCATGGCCGATGTCGAGCAAGAGTCCCCGCCGCATCGCCTCGCGCACCGCCTGGCGCAGTTCACCCGCAGGGGTCAGGATGCGGTTGGGCTTGCCGTTGAAGCAGTGGGTCAGCAGATCGCCCTCCCCCAGCAGGGCGACGATCTCGTCCAGATCCGGCGGCGTGTTGCCCACGTGCACCATCAGTGGCAGGTTGCCATTGGCCTGCTGGATCTGCTTGGCCATGCGCAGGGGTTGCAGACCGCTTTCACCCACCACGCTGCCGCTCATGCGCGCCTTGATGCCGACGATGAAGCCGGGATGGCGCCGGATGGCCGCCTGGGCGAGGGCGGGATCGATGTCTGCCGGATCCGCCAGCTCGTTCTGGTGCAGCAGACCGATGCGGGAGATGTTGAGCAGGGCGTTCACCCGGGTCTTGCAGGTGGCGGCTATGCGCTGGAAGTCGTCCACATCGTCGGCTCCGGTGCTGCCGGCGTCGATGACGGTGGTGACGCCGGACGCCACCCCCACCTTGTCCGGCTCATCGTGATAGAGGGGGGAGGCGGGGTAGCAGTGGGTGTGGCCGTCGATCCAGCCGGCGCTCACATGGACCTGCCCGCCCAGAGTGAGGGTTTGCTTCGCCTCCGTGCTCCCTGGCAGCGAACCCAGCGCCGCTATCTTGCCATGCTTGATGGCGACGTCGACAAGCTGCCCGTTTCCCAGGCGTCCCGCCCTGATGATCGTGTCGTACATGCTGATATCCCTCTTGTAACCTGCTTGCGCTCTTACTGCGAGGCGGCTTCCAAGGCTCATGTGTTGCTCTTCACCTTGCTGACGACCTCTCGCGACAGAGCGCAAACAGGTTCTTGAATGCCGCCCAAGAGACGGCCTTGGATTAAGCCAGGGCGATGGGGAAGAAGGTCCCGAACAGCATGGCCCCCAGAATGGCGCCGCCCGTGATGGGCTTCTCCCAGATGTAGAACAGCAGGGCACCCAGCAGGGAGCCTATCCCGATGGGAATGGAGGCGCCCATGGCGGAGAGGATGATGAGGGGACCGAGGAAGCGGCCGGAGCTGTTGCCAGCCCCCATCATGACGTCCGCCCCGTAGGTGGAGTTGCTCTGGTTGATGGTGAACTTGCGCGCCAGGATGATCACGTAGCCGATGGCCATCCCAATCCCCATGCCGGTGATCAGGGAAGCGGTGAAGTTTTCCACCGGATAGATGATGCCGGCCCCCAGCAGCAGGGCGGGCACTCCGAGGCCGACTCCGGTCTGGATGGCGCCGCCGATGTCGAGGATCCCCACCAGGGAGCCCTCGATGATGCGGGCGAACAGGAAGCTGGCACCGAAGGCGGCGACTGCACCATAGGCCCCCGTGTCCATGCCGGCCTTGAGCATGGCAACGAAGGCCACCTCGTTGAAGGCGCCGACCCCGTAGAGGTAGAACATGTGGGTACCGGCGAAGACGCCGGAAGAGAGCAGACCGACAAAGATGGGGAAGGACCAGTCGGCATACCAGAAGTTGTTTCTCAGTTTCTCATCCATGGTGTGCTTCCTTATTTTCCGCTCATGAGGTTGTGGACGTTTTCCAGCCACAGGGGAACGCCCAGGTGGAAGGATTCAATGAGTTTCATGTCAAAGCCGCGGAAGAAGCCGCTCAGCACGAACAGCAGGACGATGGCACTCATCATCACCTTGGTGACGTGGTTCCAGCCGCTCTCTTCCACCCCCTTGCCGATCAGGATGCCAAGCACCAGGCCTGGTACCGCGTTGCCCATGATGAGCTGGGCCAGACCGCCGAAGATGGTGGCCCAGAAGCCGGACTTCTTGCCTGCCTCGATGGCGGCCAGCCAGAAGATCACCGGCATGACGGTATTGACCAGCAGGTTGGCGGCGGGCACCAGTACCTTGACCGCGGTCACCTGCAGGGCGGCTGGCACGGCGGCGGCCGTGCTGTTGAGGAAGGCGACTACGATGGCACCAATGATGCCGCAGGCGATGGCCATCTTTTTGGGATCATGGAGGGTGGTGGCGAGATCCCGGTTCTTGATCATCAGGGCCGCTGCACCCCAGTTCGGCAGGATGCGGTGATCCACGTCCTGGGTGAAGGCGCCGGCCGCGACCGTGGAGGCCCAGGCGTTGAAGAAGAAGCCCAGACCGAACGAGAAGTGGGATGCGGGGTCCCCTTCGCAGGAGTTGAGCTCGCCCAGGGTACGGAACGCGCCCATCCCCTGCACGGTCGGGGCGTGGAACATCCGCGCCGCGCCAGCCCCCACCCCGACGCCTACCAGGCCGCCGATGATGAGTGACTTCATCAAAATGATTAGAAACATCCAACTTGTCCTTTTGGTTGTGGGGTCAGGCCCGGGTGAAATCCACCTTGTCGACATCCAGGCTGGTGACCTTGACGGTGATCGCCAGCCGGACCCGGAACTCGTGGCGCTGGCGTGGCAGGAAGAAGAACAGGAACTTCTCCACCCGTACCGACTCCTCGGCCTCGAGCACCTCGACCTCGAGGGGTTCGATGCGCAGCATCACCTTGGGGCTCTCCTTGAGCAGGCTGGGTTGCACCTGGCTGAGGGCTGCAGCGAACGCCTGCTGGCGAGTCGCCCCCTTGCCGTTGACCGTGATCCGGGTGGTGAAGTGTTCTTTCATCAGGTGCGCCCGTGTTTCTTGGCGAAGGCTTCGATCAGCTTCTGGCCCAGCTCTTCCTTGTCCATGAAGCCGAAGCCCAGTACCACGCACCCCTCGTTGATGGCGGTGACACCCTCCTCGATGGATCGCATGCCGTAGCGGCACTTGTAGCCGTACTTGGTCTGGGCCGTGATGGCGCCCGCGCCACCGCTGCCGCAGAAGGAGATGCCAAGGTCGGCCTGCTCCTTGTTCATCACATCACCGAGCTTCATGTCGGCGGCCATGCCGGGGATGACGGTCACGGTGGCGCCGGCGGCTTCTGCGCCCGCCCCCACTTTCTGACCCTTGCCGAGACGATCTCCAATCACGAGTTTGATGGCAGTCATTTAGCTTTCTCCTTTTACTGAGCTGAGTTCGTTTTCTTTGGCCACTTCAAAATGGACGGACAAGAGGTGCGCCTCCTCGTAGGCGAGGCGGTCGAGCCAAGCGACGACCTGTTCGGCCAGGCGCAGGGAGAGGGGGGAGATCTCCTCGAACAGGCTGAGGTCAACCTCCGGCAGGGATTCCCCGCTGTAGGAGCGCCACACCATGGCCTTGACGTGGGAGGCCAGCATCTGCTGCTGCACGTCGTTGGGGCGTATGCCCTGATCCGCCAGCAGGTTGTGAATGCGGGCCAGGGTCAGGTCGGTCTTGCGCAGCAGTGCCGGGCTGTCCGGGGTCAGGGGGGCGTCATGGGTGTCGGTGTTCAAGGTCTGCTCTCCAGGCTGGCAGAAAAGATGGGATCACCATAAAGCGGAGGAGAGTGCGGGAGGAGGCAGGTTTTTTCCGATTCGAAGTGGAAATCCGGAGGGGAAGGCATCAAAAGAAGCCCTTTTGGCGATCAAGAAGAGGAAAGGAGCGGACTGGCGGCAAGGGAGTGTGATCGGTGGCGGGTTTTGACGGCGCCTTCGCCCGATCGTTTATTGGCGCAATGTGTGAGCTGTCTCACGCACAGGTGGGAGCCGGAGGAAAGCGGGCACAAAAAAGGGCCCTGTCGGGCCCTGCGAGGATCCGCCTCTCAGGTGGCGGGTGCCGCACTGCTGGTCGGCAGGGTCTGATTCTGGTAGCGCAGGTCCTCTTCGATGATGACATCGACGTCCAGCGGCTTGCCGTTGCGGATCACCGAGATGGTGAGCTTGGTGCCGGGGCGGCTCTCTACGATCTTGTCCATGACGGGACGCACGCCGGTGATGGCCTCTCCGTTGATCTTGAGCAGCACATCCCCACGTTTGAGACCGGCCTTGGTGGCTGGGCCATTGGGATCCAGGCTCTCCACCACCAACCCCTGCAAGTCCCCCAGGTTCAGCATGCGCGCGACGATGGGATTGATCTCGACGCTGGAGATGCCGAGGTAGCCGCGGATGACCCGACCGTTGGCGATCAGCTCGTCCATGATGCGCTTGGCCAGCTTGTAGGGGATGGCAAAACTGATGCCATAGCTCTCCTGATTGCCGTTGAGGTGGTAGGCGGCGGTATTGATACCCACCAGATCGCCACGGCCATTGACCAGGGCGCCTCCGGAGTTGCCCTCGTTGATGGCGGCATCGGTTTGCAGCAGATCCTGTCTGCCATTGCTGTCCGGCCCCATGCTGGAGAGGCCGATACGCCCGGTGGCGCTGATGATGCCTTGGGTGATGGTCTGGCCGACGTTGTAGGGGTTGCCGATGGCGAGCACCACGTCTCCCACGTCCGGCAGACGATCCGGGTCCTGAGGGATCACCGGCAGGTTGTCCGATTCGATGTAGAGCACGGCCAGATCGGTCAGTTTGTCGGTGCCGACCAGCTCTGCACTGAATACCCGACCATCTTGCAGGGCGACGATGATCTGGTCCGCATCGGCGATGACGTGATAGTTGGTGAGCACGTGACCGCGCTGGTTCATGATGACGCCGGACCCCAGCCCCTGGGGTCTGAGTTCGGCTTTTTCACCGCGATTGCCGGCGAAGCTGCGGGTGTAGATGTTGACGACGGCTGGGCCGGCACGATGGGCCGCGTAGGAGAAGCTCAGCTCGCGGGCATTGGTGATGAGGCCCGGCAGGGGGGCGCCGCCGCGAAAATTGGGAAACACCAGCAACAAAAGCGCAGCCATGGCGAGGCCAAAGCCGACGGACTTGCCCAAGTAGCTGATCAGAGGTGGGATTTTCATGTCTTTCTCGTCCGTACAGGCTGCGGGCAGAGAATAACATTATCGATGGATAAAAATCACCCGCGGCGGTTGCCGCGGGTGTGAGGGGCTTAACGGATCACCAAATAGAGCGAGGAGTCACCGCGCTGGATGTTCAGCGCCAGGACTTCCGGCTTGTTTTTCAACACCTTGGTCAGTTCACCCATGGAGTTGATGCGCTGGCGATTGACTCCGATGATGATGTCACCCTTCTGCAGGCCGGAGGCGGCTGCCGGTGAGCGGGGATCGATGTCGGAGACTGCCACGCCGGTCACGGGGTCCGTGGTGGTGCTCAGCTTGGCCCCTTCCAGTGCCGGATGCAGGGCGCTGGCCAGGATCTCGCTGTCATCCGCTTTCTTCAGGGTGACCTTGACGGTCTGCTCCTTGCCGTCACGGATGAGGCCGAGCGAGACCTGCTTGTCGGCCCCCATGGTGGCGATTTTGGCACGCAGCTCGCCGAAGGAGCGGATGGGCTTGCCATCGATGCTGATGATGATGTCGCCTGCCTTGATGCCTGCCTTGGCGGCGGCGGAGTCAGGCATGACCTGGTTGACGAAGGCACCGTCCTTCTTGTTGTAGCCGAAGGTCTTGGCGATTTCGCTGGTGAGCTCGGTGCCGGTGATCCCCAGCTGGCCACGGCGTACTTCGCCGTATTTCACGATCTGCTCGGAGAGATCGCGCACCATGTTGGACGGGATGGCAAAGCCGATGCCGATGTTGCCGCCGTTGGGGCCCAGGATGGCGGTGTTGATGCCGATCAGCTCCCCGCGCAGGTTGAGCAGGGCGCCGCCCGAGTTGCCGGAGTTGATGGCCGCATCGGTCTGGATGAAGTTCTCCAGATTTTCGATGTTGAGGCCGCTGCGACCCAGGGCGCTGACAATGCCGGAGGTGACGGTCTGGCCCAGGCCGAACGGGTTGCCGATGGCCAGCGCGTAGTCACCGACTCTCAGCTCGTCGGAGTCGGCGAACTTGATCTGCACCAGATCCTCGGCCTTGATTTGCAGCAGGGCGATATCCGACTGTTTGTCTTCCCCTATTTTCTTGGCCGCATACTCACGGCCATCCTTCAGGTTGACCTTGATCTCGTCCGCCTCGTGGACCACGTGGGCGTTGGTGATCACGTAGCCTTTCTTGGCATCGATGATGACGCCGGAACCAAGCGCCTGGAAGGGCTGCTCGCTCACCTGCTCGTCAGGCATGTTGGGGCCGAAGAAGAAGCGGAATTGTTCCGGCAGGCGCTGGCGGGTGATCTTCTTGCCAGAGACGGAGATGTTGACCACGGCAGGGGTCACCTGCTCGAGGACGGGGGCCAGGCTCGGCATCTCCTGGTTGTTCGCCATCAGGGGCAGTGCGGCCTGCGCCGGTGCTGAGGACATGGCGATACCGACACTGAGGGCTAAGACACTGAATACAGAAAGAGATTTACGCATATGAGAAACAGCTCCCAGAAAAAGTTGCAGTGCAATCGTCAAGGTCTGACCACGATAAAGCGTAATTAGTTCAACCGACGATCAGCCCGGCTGCTTGAGCAGGCCGGACGCACCGGCGTAATCGCGGGGAGGAAGGCCCGGCTCCTCGCTGTTGGCGGCATCGCCTGTTTCTTCCACTTCGGGTTCGCGGAACAGTGGTTCCTGTACCTTGGCCAGGAACTTGCTCTGTTCCGCCATATGGCGATAAAGGGTCTGGTACTGTTCGGCCAGTTGCTCCATCAGGGCTGCGCTGTCGGCGAAGTGGGTGGTGATCTGCCCCTGGTAGCTTTCCAGCTCCTTGTGGGCTTTTTTCAGCTCCTGTTCCAGGCGTCCGGCATCCCGGCTACGGACAGAGAAGCGGCCGATCAGCACGCCGATGATCAGGGCGGCGATCGCCAGCAGGATCCCGTTAAACAGAGTCATAGAAGCTCCTTGTTACAGCTAACACGATGAATTTGAAGCGGTCGGATGGACCGCAACGCCTCGTTGGCACTATACCGTGCCCCCCGAGAGCGTGATACCATTTTGTCCCTCATTCAGGGACTTGGAGGCGGTTTACAGGATGACCCCGCAGCAAAAATATCAGCAGGATTTGCAGCGCCCCGGCTTTGTGGCCGATCCGGCCCAGGCCATGGCAGTCGCCCGCCTGGAGCGACTCTATCAGGATCTGTGCGCAAGCCCGACTCCGACCAGATCCCGTGGCCTGCTGGGTTGGCTGCAAAAGCCGAAAACCCGTGACCCCGTCCAGGGGTTATATATGTGGGGCGGTGTGGGCAGAGGCAAGACCTGGCTGATGGATACTTTTTTTGAGAGCCTGCCGGGGGAGCGCAAACTGCGCATCCACTTCCACCGTTTCATGCACCGTGTGCACGACGAGCTCAAAGGGCTGACCGGTCAGTCCGATCCGCTCAAGCTGATCGCCCGCAAGCTGGCCGACGAGACCGACGTCATCTGCTTCGACGAGTTTTTCGTCTCGGATATCACGGATGCCATGCTGCTCGGCACTCTGTTCCAGGAACTCTTTGGCCATGGCGTAGTGCTGGTGGCCACATCCAACATTCCCCCTCAGGATCTCTACCGCAACGGGTTGCAGCGTGCTCGCTTCCTGCCTGCCATCGCGCTTATCGAGCGTCACTGCGAGGTGATCAATGTCGATGGCGGCGTCGATTACCGGCTGCGAACCCTGGAACAGGCAGAGATCTATCACTCCCCGCTGGATGAGCAGGCCAGGAGCAACCTGGATCGTTATTTCAGCCAGTTGACCGGGATTGGGCAGGTGACTGCCGCTGCACTGGAAGTCAACCATCGCCAACTGAGTGCACTGGGCGTGGGGGAAGGGGTGCTTTATATGGAGTTTGAACAGCTGTGCTGTACTCCCCGCTCCCAGGGCGACTACATCGAATTGGCCCGTGAGTTCCACACTGTCCTGCTGGCCAATGTGCAACCCATGGGCAGCGGCACGGATGACGCGGCCCGCCGCTTCATCGCCATGGTGGACGAGTTTTATGAACGGCATGTAAAGCTCATCATATCGGCGGCGGTCCCCATGACCGGGCTCTATGGCGAAGGCTTGCTGAATTTCGAATTCAAGCGTTGCCTTTCACGGCTTCAGGAGATGCAATCGCACGAATACCTTGCCAGAGTGCACCTTCCTTAGTCACAATACCGCGCCTGCCAGTCGGATGGGCATCTGCGGCAGGTAGGGCCGGGCGACATTTGCTAGCTTCATGGCAGTGAAATTAGCAGGTGATATTTAAGGCAACTTCACTTATAATCGCCCGGCCCACGTTACAGCTGTCGATAAGACAGCAACACTTTAAGCTTTACTTGTATTCGAAGGGGTACAGGTAGGCCATCGTTTGTTGTTTGTGGGAGAGCCCCCATAAGCAATTGGGTCTGTAACAGGTAATTGGGTTTAACTTAATGAAAACTTTCGTTGCCAAGCCAGAAACCGTAAAACGTGACTGGTACATTGTGGACGCAGAAGGTAAAACTCTGGGTCGTATCGCAACCGAGATCGCTGCTCGTCTGCGTGGTAAGCACAAAGCCGAGTACACTCCGCACGTTGACACCGGTGACTACATCATCGTTGTAAACGCTGAGAAGGTACACGTAACCGGTAAGAAATTTACCGACAAAATGTACCACGCTCACTCCGGTTTCCCGGGTGGTATCAAGTCCATCAGCTTCGACAAGCTGATTCAGCGTAAGCCGGAAATGGTAATCGAAGCTGCCGTCAAGGGCATGCTGCCGAAGGGCCCGCTGGGCCGTGCCATGTTCCGTAAGCTGAAAGTTTACGCAGGCGCAGAGCACGCTCATGCTGCTCAGCAACCTCAAGTACTGGATATCTAACGGGAACTGGCAACATGGCAGAAAATCAATACTACGGTACCGGCCGTCGCAAAAGCTCCACTGCTCGCGTATTCATCAAAGCGGGTAGCGGTAAAATCGTAATCAACCAGCGCTCCCTGGAGCAATACTTCGGCCGTCCGACTGCCCGCATGGTAGTTCGTCAGCCGCTGGAACTGGTCGAGATGACCGAGAAACTGGATCTGTACATTACCGTTAACGGTGGTGGCATCTCCGGTCAAGCTGGTGCGATCCGCCACGGTATCACTCGTGCTCTGATGCAGTACGACGAGACCCTGCGTTCCGAACTGCGTAAAGCTGGCTTTGTTACTCGTGATGCCCGTAAGGTTGAGCGTAAGAAAGTCGGTCTGCACAAAGCGCGTAAGCGTCCGCAGTACTCCAAGCGTTAATTCGCTTTTGGTACGCACTCTCAGGAGTGTCAAAAAAGCCTGGCAATTTGCCAGGCTTTTTTTATTGGTAATGTTACATGTGGCAATGCTAAGCATACGTCACAAAAGACAAAAAATTGTGTATTTATTGTTTTTGCCCATCGACTCCCTTTCTTGTCAAATTGTTATCTTTTCTTTAAAATTTCCATGGTCTTTCTGTGTCAATTGCCACTCCGCTTCCATCGCAGTTGTCAGAGGGAGAGGAGAAGT
Source organism: Aeromonas sp. S19(2024) (assembly GCF_041402625.1). Taxonomy (NCBI): domain Bacteria; kingdom Pseudomonadati; phylum Pseudomonadota; class Gammaproteobacteria; order Aeromonadales; family Aeromonadaceae; genus Aeromonas; species Aeromonas sp. S19(2024). The sequence goes on along the minus strand of NZ_JBGLQU010000005.1, from coordinate 358,062 downwards.
AAACAGGGACACTATAAGAATGAGCGGAGTCCACATGGGAGAGTTTTTGGATGAGCAATGCGCCAGTTGATACCGGTCGCCGCAGATTTCTTACCTGGTCAACGGTTGCCGTTGGCGGTGTAGGAGCTGCTTTTACCGCAGTGCCGTTTATTAAGTCATGGAATCCGAGTGCCAAAGCCAAGGCGGCAGGGGCCCCGGTTGAAGTGGATATCAGCAAGCTGGAGCCGGGTCAGCTGATCCGCGTCGAGTGGCGTGGCAAACCGGTCTGGGTGGTGAAGCGCACCAAACAGACGCTGGATGCTCTGGCTGCACACGATGACAAGCTGCGGGATCCTGCGTCAGACGAGCCACAGCAGCCGGACTATGCCCACAATGGCTACAGATCCATCAAACCGGAAATCTTCGTGGCCGTTGGCATCTGCACTCATCTGGGATGCTCCCCGTCCTATCTGCCCGACAGCTTCGGCGAGCAGGTCCAAGGGGTAACTTCCGGCTTCTTCTGCCCCTGCCATGGCTCTAAATTCGACATGGCTGGTCGAGTGTTCCAGGGCGTCCCCGCACCGCTGAACCTGGTCATTCCGCCATACCAATTTCTTAGCGACACCACCATTCTGGTCGGTGCCGATGGCAAGGAGGCCTGACCATGTTTGCCAAACTCATGGGCTGGATCGATGATCGTTTCCCGCTCACGGCCATGTACAACGACCATATGGCCAAGTATCCGGCGCCCAAGAACCTGAACTTCTGGTACTTCTTCGGCTCGCTTGCCATGTTGGTGCTGGTCAACCAGATCATCACCGGCATCTGGCTGACCATGAACTACAACCCTTCGGCGGAAGGTGCCTTCGCTTCCGTGGAATACATCATGCGGGATGTGGATTACGGCTGGCTGCTGCGTTACATGCACTCAACCGGGGCATCCGCCTTCTTCATCGTGGTCTACCTGCACATGTTCCGCGGCATGATCTACGGCTCTTACCAGAAGCCACGGGAACTGCTGTGGATCTTCGGCATGCTGATCTTCCTGGTGCTGATGGCCGAGGCCTTCATGGGTTACCTGCTGCCCTGGGGGCAGATGTCGTTCTGGGGGGCCCAGGTCATCATCTCGCTGTTCGGTGCCATCCCCGTTATCGGTGACGATCTGACCCTGTGGATCCGGGGGGATTATGTCATCTCGGGTGCGACCCTGAACCGCTTCTTTGCGCTGCACGTCATCGCTCTGCCGCTGGTGCTGGTGATGCTGGTGGCCATGCATATCCTGGCGCTGCACGAGGTGGGCTCCAACAACCCCGATGGCATCGACATCAAGAAGCACAAGGACGAGAACGGCTGGCCACTGGATGCGGTCGCGTTCCACCCCTACTTCACCGTGAAGGACATGATCGGGGTAGCCGGTTTCCTGTTCTTCTTCTGTGCCATCATCTTCTTCAAGCCGGATATGTGGGGCTATTTCCTCGAGAAACCGAACTTTGAGGTGGCCAACGGCCTGAAGACACCGGCGCATATCGCTCCGGTCTGGTACTTCACCCCCTTCTACGCCATCCTGCGTGCGGTGCCGGACAAGCTCCTGGGGGTCATCATGATGGGCCTCTCCATCGTGGTGCTGTTCCTGTTGCCCTGGCTGGATCGCTGCAAGGTGCGCTCGGTGCGTTACCGCAGCACCCTGCACAAGCTGAACATCGCCCAGTTCGTGGTCTGCTTCATTATCCTGGGGGTGCTGGGCGTGCTGCCATCAACCCCGACCCTGACGCTGATTGCACAACTCTGTACTCTGGGTTATTTCGGATTCTTCGTCCTGTTGTTCTTCTACAGCAAGAATGAGAACACCAAGCCGCTGCCGGAGAGGGTGACATTCAAATGAAAAGAATAATTTTTGCAGTGCTGGCCCTGCTGCCTGGTCTGGTGTTGGCCTCTGGCGGTGGCTTCCCTCTCGACAAGGCGGAGTACGATCTGAGTGACAAGGCATCCCTGCAACGGGGGGCCGCCACCTTCATGAACTACTGTGCCGGCTGTCACTCCACCCAGTACCAGCGTTATAACCGGGTGGCGGCCGACATTGGCATTCCGGACGATCTGATGAAGGAGAACCTGGTCTTCACCGGCGCCAAGATCGGCGATCTGATGAAGAGCGCCATGTCCGAGAAGGATGCTGCTCGCTGGTTCGGCGCGCCGCCCCCCGACCTGACCCTGGTTGCCCGGGTGCGTGGTGCAGACTGGATCTACACCTATCTGCGTTCCTTCTATGTGGACGAAACCCGTCCATTCGGGGTGAACAACGCCGTCTTCCCGTCCGTGGGTATGCCCCATGTGCTGGAGCCGTTGCAGGGGACGCCCCGCGCCGAGTTCAAGACGCACACCCTGGATGGCGTGGAGATGCAGCAAGTCGTCAGCATCAAATCTGACGGCAACGGTGAAATGAACAACGAAGAATATGATCAGACGGTACTGGATCTGGTAAACTTCTTGGTCTACTCGGCTGAGCCGGTGCAGCAGGAGCGCGAACGCATGGGCTTCTGGGTACTCGGATTCATCGCTATCTTCTTCATCTTCACTGTGCTGTTGAAGAAGGAATTCTGGCGCGACGTTCACTAAGCGACCAGATCGGAGTAATATGACGCACGGCAATGAAGACAGACATGCTTCATTGCCGTTTCTGCTTTTTAATGACGGGAGGGTTCAATGGCTGTAGCTGCCAATAAGCGTTCGGTAATGACGCTGTTTTCCGGTGCCAACGATATGTTCAGCCATCAGGTGCGTATTGTCCTGGCGGAGAAGGGTGTTAGCGTGGATATCTGCCAGGTTGATCCTGCCAACCTGCCGGATGAGCTGGCCGAGCTGAACCCGTACAACACTGTACCGACTCTGGTGGATCGCGAGCTGGCGTTGTACACCTCGCGCATCATCATGGAGTATCTGGACGAGCGTTTCCCGCATCCGCCCCTGATGCCGGTTTATCCGGTCGCGCGCGGCAACAGCCGTTTGATGATGCACCGCATCGAGCTGGACTGGTACTCTCTGGCCGACAAGATCATGGCGGGCACAGATACCGAAGCCGCCCGTGCCGAGTTGCGCGACAACCTGCTGGCCATCGCCCCCATCTTCGGCGAGATGCCCTACTTCATGAGCGAAGAGTTCGGTCTGGTCGACTGCTACATGGCGCCGTTGCTGTGGCGTCTGCCGAGCCTGGGCATCGATTTCACCGGCCGTGGCGCCAAAGAGCTGAAGGCTTACATGGTACGCCTGTTCGAGCGTGAATCCTTCCAGGCTTCCCTGACCGAGGCCGAGCGCGAGATCCGTGCCGGCGTATGAGCATGGAACCGACAATGACACCCAGTCGCCCGTATCTGCTGCGGGCGTTTTTTGACTGGTTGCTGGATAACGATCTGACACCCCATCTGGTGGTCAATGCCAACATTCCCCATGTGATGGTACCGATGCAGTTCGTGCAGGATGGCCAGATTGTTCTGAACATCGCCCCCCGGGCCGTGGGCCAGTTCCACATGGACAATGACGCTGTCAGCTTCAGCGCCCGTTTCGGTGGCGTATCGCAGCAGGTCTATATTCCCATGGCGGCCGTACTGGCCATCCATGCCAGGGAGAACGGAGTAGGGACCCTGTTCCCGCCGGAGCCCGGGTATGACCTCTGGCTGGAACAGGCACAGACACCAACGTCGGTTGACCCCGAGCCGGAACCACCGCGCCCGAGCGGTCGCCCGACCCTGAAAGTCATCAAATAAAAAAACGCAGCCTGAAGGCTGCGTTTTTTCATCCTGCCAGATGGTCAATTCTGGGCAAACTCGAAGGCTTTGATCACCTGTTTAACGCCGCTGACGTGGCGGGCGATTTCCACGGCCTGATCCCCTTCCTGGCGGGTGACCAACCCAATGAGAAATACCTCGCCATTCTCGGTGACAACCTTCACCTTGGCGCTGTCGAAGTTCTTGGTGCCCAGCATGTCGGCCCGCACCTTGGAGGTGATCCAGGTGTCATTGCTGCGCACGCCGATACTGACTGGTTTGCCAAGGCGCAGCTCGTTGTAGACATGGCGAACCCCTTCAATCCGGCTCACGATTCTGCCCGCTTCCTGTTTGTAAGCGTCAGAGGGTGTCTGACCCACCAGCAGCACACGGCCGTTGTTGCTGTAGACACTGATCTTGCTGGCGGCGCTCAGGGGCTTGTTGTCGGCCAACAGGTTGGCGGCTTTCAGCTCTATGGTCTGATCGTCCCACTGGGCACCCAGGGTGCGGCGATCGCCGCTCGCCTTGGCGGTGCCAGCCGCGCCACCGACCACCACGGCAGCACAGCCTTGCAGCAGCAGGACGCCGGTCAGCAGGGCAAGAGCGAGAATAGGCTTCTTCATGGTTTCAGTCTTCCTGTTGCGGGAAAAGTGTCTGGTCGATGAGATCACAGAGACAGTGCAGGGTCAACAGGTTCACTTCCAGAATACGAGGACGGCGAGCGGAAGGAACGCGGATCTCCACGTCATTGGGGCCCAGCAGACCGGCGATCTCTCCCCCGTCTCCGCCACCGAGAACAATGATGGTCATGTCGCGGGAGAGGGCGGCCTCCGCAGCCTTGATGAGGCTGCGGCTGTTGCCTGTCGTGGTGATGACCACCAGGATGTCGCCTGGTTGTCCCAGAGCACGTATCTGTTTGGCATAGACCTCTTCGAAACCGTGATCCGTGGCGATGGCGCTGATGGTCGCCATGTCGGGCGTCAGGGCGAGACCGGGCAGGGAGGGGCGAGGCGTTTCATAGCAGTTCACCAGTTCGGAAATGAACAGCTGTGCCAATGCCGAGGAAGGACCATTGCCACATGCCATCACCTTGTGGCCATTGAGCAGGCAGATGGTCAGCATCTGGGCTGCCGTATGGATGGCATCCGGCAGTGCTTCGGCGGCAGCTATCTTGGTCTGGATGCTTTCGGTGTAATTCTCTTTGATGGGATCAGTCATGGGGTCCTCTTAAAACGCGTTCTGGATCCAGTCCGGCTGGTCGCCCTCGAACGCGATCACATCGAATCGACAGGCCTGGTTGGCCTCATTGATGGCATGGTGCTTGAAATAGTGGCGCGCGGCCAGCACGATCTTGTGCTGTTTGCGCCGGGTGACCGAGCTGGCTGCACCGCCATGGGTGGCGTTGGCGCGATATCTCACTTCAACGAACACCAGGGTCTCTCCCTGGCGCATGATGAGATCGATCTCGCCGCCACGGCAGCGGTAGTTGCGGGTCACGGGTTGCAGGCCGCGGGCCTGCAACCAGCGTTCCGCTATTTGCTCAAAGTGTTGTCCCTTGCTCGTCGCTGCCGACGGCAACAGGTTCAACCACTGCTGGTGAAGTTGTGTCAGTAGCCTCTTCATGAGTCGCATCCTCCAGCTGGGGGGCGGCGCTGTCGCTGACCAGCTTGCCATTCTGGTAGGTGGCCCAGTCCAGCATGCGCACTATGTTGCCCTGGGGATCCACGCTGAGCTGGCCACTCATGCCGGGTTGCTGCATGGCATTGACCTTGCGCATTTGCGGCAGGTTGCCTGCCAGGCTGACGGCATCGTAACCGAGGGCGAACAGGCGCAACAGGTCGCCCTGGGTCTGGGGCCAGAGCAGGGCAATCTGTTCACGCTGCGTCTCGAAGCCACCCAGCAGCAGTGGCATGTCGGAGATATGCATACCGTTGAGCTCGGATGCCACCTCGGTCGTCCCGCCGTCGTATCCCCGCGAGCTGCTGTAGATGGGCAGGCTGCCCATGGGGTTGACCGAGATGTCCACATAGGGCTTGATCATCCGGGTTTCCAGGCTGTTGGCCACCACATAGACGGCGTCGATGCTGCGCGGCGCGGCATCGGACAGCTGGACAATCTCCCCGGCTCGTGCGGTGGAACGGCCGCTCAGAGCGTTCTTGACCATGCCCTGCACTTCGTTGCGCGCCCCGAAGGTGGCAACCACGGGCTTCTCCTGGCTGACGCCGGCCCAGGCCTGCTCAAACGCCTTGATACTGCTGTAGCCAATCCGGCCTTGTGCCGCGATCAGCAGCGGCTTGCGATAGCCCTGACCATAGAGGTACTGGGCCGCCTGGCTCGCATCGGCAGCGGCGGAGAGCGAGAAATAGAAGGTGTTGTCGTTGACGATCGGCTTGTCCAGCTCGTTGAGCGCCAGCACCGGCACGGTCGGATTCGACTTGAGCAGCTCCTCCACCTGATCCTTGAGCAGGGGGCCGATGATCATGTTGGCCCCTTCCTGAATCGCCTGCTTGTAGAGATCCCCCATCGCCTTGCCCTGGGTATCGTAGAAGTTCAGGGTGAACTGGCTCTGATTTTCCTTGTAGGACATCAGCATGCCGTTGCGGATGGCGGCGCCCTGGGCTTCCAGGTTGCCGGAGAGCGGCAGGAAGACGGCGATCTGCTGCAGCGAACCGTTGTCCGTGATAGCGAGATCCCCAAGGCCGGCCGGCATGTCGCTCTGGGCAGGGTGGTTAGGGAAGCTCTGCTTCCAGCCGGCAAGCTGGCGGGCCAGCTGGCTCGGCTGTGCCCCGAACTCGTTCACCAGCGCCGCCAGTCGCAGCCAGCCGGTGGTGACATCGGGAGCTGGCTCCTCTTCGAGCGCCTGCAGGGTGGAGGGGGTCATGCTTTTCAGCAGTGACCAGATCTGCTGGTGATTGGTGGCCAGCTCATTCTTGGCCAGATAAGGTTCCAGCAGGATCAGCGACTTGGCCGCACCAAACTTGTTGTTGATGTCGAGCTGCAGCACCACGCGCTGGCGGTACCAGTCCTTCTGGGTATCGGCATCCAGCACCACATCCGGCTTGCCTTCCAGCAGGATCAGCGCCTGGTTGGCGTTGCCCTGGGCGAGCAGCAGGTGTGCCTGCAGCAGTTGCAACTGCGCCTGCTGCACCGGGCTCTTCGCCTGCTTCTGCAACTGCTGATACAGAGCGGCAGCCGGTTTGGCCTGGCCGAGCGCCAGATAGCTGCGCGCCGCCATCATCTGCCACACGAAGGCCTCTGCCGGTTTGGCGGGATCCACTTGCTCCAGATACCACTGGGCATTCTTGGTCAGATCCGAGAAGGCTGACGGCATGCCGGGTTGTCCGGAAGATTGATTGGGCTCCGACGCACAGGCGGCGAGCAGGACTGCCGCGAGTAGGATGCCGAAGAGTCGTGATACACTTAGCTGCTTTATAACCCGGTTCAAGTTCATTCCCCGACCAGTGTTGAAATTCTCCATAGTGTAAACGGGCCAATATGGCGACACAATTGTCGGGACACTCGGAGCTCCCATGAGTGACATCCCAACCCTGTATATAGTCCCCACTCCGATCGGCAATCTGGCCGACATCACCCAGCGAGCACTGGACGTGCTGCGCAGCGTCGATCTGGTGGCCGCCGAGGATACCCGGCATACCGGGATCCTGCTCAGCCACTACCAGATCTCGGTACCGACCTTTGCCCTGCACGATCACAACGAGCAGCAAAAGGCGGATGTGCTGATCGCCCGCATCAAGGAGGGCAAGAGCGTGGCCCTGGTCTCCGATGCGGGGACGCCGCTCATCAGCGACCCCGGTTATCACCTGGTCACCCGTTGTCGCGAAGCCGGGGTCAAGGTGGTGCCGCTGCCCGGTCCCTGCGCCGCCATCACGGCGCTGTCCGCCGCCGGGCTGCCCACCGACCGCTTCGCCTTCGAGGGTTTCCTGCCGGCCAAGGCCAAGGGGCGGGATGATCGCCTGCAAGCCGTCATCGAAGACACCCGCTCTCTGGTGTTCTACGAATCGCCGCGCCGGGTGCAGGATACCGTGGAAGCGATTGCTCGCATCCTTGGCGAGCGCCAGGTGGTGGTGTGCCGCGAGCTGACCAAGACCTTCGAGTCCATCCACGGTCTGCCCGCCTCCGAGATGCTGGCCTGGCTCGGAGAGGACGATAACCGTTGCCGCGGGGAGATCGTGCTGGTGGTCGCCGGTGCCAGCAAGGTGGATGATGAGTTGCCTGCGGAGGCGATCCGCACCCTGGGCCTGCTGGTCGGCGAGCTGCCCCTCAAGAAGGCTGCAGCCCTCACCGCCGAGATCCACGGGGTGAAGAAGAACGCCCTCTACAAATACGGTCTCGAGCACTATTAATTGCCGTAAACCGGAATTGACGGTTTACCCCGTCCGTCTCGCGAGGCTATAATCCGCGCCTCGGAGTTGGCTGGGCAATCGCTGCTTCGTCGTTGTGTCCCTCGGGACAGACGGGCGGAGGGGAGGAAAGTCCGGGCTTCACAGGGCAGGGTGCCAGGTAACGCCTGGGGGGCGCGAGCCTACGACCAGTGCAACAGAGAGCAGACCGCCGATGGCCCGCAAGGGATCAGGTAAGGGTGAAAGGGTGCGGTAAGAGCGCACCGCGCGACTGGCAACAGTTCGTGGCACGGTAAACTCCACCCGAAGCAAGACCAAATAGGCCCCTATTGGCGCGGCCCGCGTTGGGGGCGGGTAGGTTGCTTGAGCCAGCGAGCGATTGCTGGCCTAGAGGAATGATTGCTACCCGGGGCAACCCGGTACAGAACCCGGCTTACAGGCCGACTCCGACCTCTTTCTGGTAAGTGATTACCTCGAAATCCCGGCACCTTTTGGTGCCGGGATTTTTATTTTCGGCTGGTCACGCGGTCGCGTGGCGCCTTTTGGGGTTTTGTAATAAAGTTCTCGCCCCTTTCGGTCGCTCTGTGTCGTCTGGGCTATCGGTATCGATCATGGAGCCGGCATGTCTCCATGCAGCAGGACGAGATGAAAATGGCAAAGGTGGATTTGTAATGTCATCAAGCGGCGTAATGCACACCCCTTCCCGGTTGATCTGTGCCGAGCGGGGCAGAGCCCTGCCTCAATATGACTTGCTGGGGGTCGAGAGGGCCAACCAGGCTCGTCTCAGGCAACTCAACACCCAACTGAGCGTCTTTTCCCAGCAGGCGTCGGGCTGCATGGCCCAGTTGTTCAATGCGGCGGATTGCGATCTGGGTTACCAGGACTTTTCTTCTGCGTTGCCGCAAGAGGAGGATGATCATCAGGTCTGGGTCGAAGCCCGTACTCCTCTGGATGCCCAGCGTGTCGCCTTTTTCTCCATCTCTCCTGCGGTCATCTATCGGCTTGCCGTGCTGTTTTTCGGCGGCACTCTGCAACACAAGGGGGCCACGGCAGCCCATGGCAGGGGATTGACCGACACTGAACAGCGACTGCTGCTGCGGCTGTGCCAGTACCAGGTGGAAATCTGGTCGACCTGTCAGGGGCAGGGAGACCTCTCCTGGCAGCTGAATCTGATCTCCCGGGAAGCCCTGCCCGCAGGCCCGCTCTGGAAGGCGCAGGCCAGTATGCTGGCCGGTGGCAGCCAGCACGATTGGCAGTTCTGGCTGGCGCCCCCTGAAGAGGCGCCCGGTATCGCTGAAGGTCAGCGTGTGCAGGTGGCGCAACTGGAAGAGGCGTTGATCCAGGTGCCGGTGCGGCTGCGGGTGGTCATGGGACAGATGTCCATGACGCTGGCGGATCTCGAATGCCTCAAGGTGGGAGACGTGCTCTCGCTGGATTTACCCGAGGTGGTGCCGGCCCTGACCGGCCAGCGCCCCTGTTTCAATGGACGCATTGCCGAACATAAAGGCAGCCTGGTGTACCAGGTCGCAACAGTGGTAGAGGAGTAGTCGAATCGTGAACGAGCACAACATGAATGACCCGCTGGATCTGGATGGCCTGGATCAGCTGTTTGGGGACGACATCAGCATGCCGAGTGCGGCCGACTACATGGCGCCGACCAGCAGTACCAAGCAGCGGGATCTCTCCTTCTTTCATCACATTCCGGTCAAGGTGACGCTGGAAGTGGCCAGCACCGAGGTGGCGCTGGGCGAGCTGATGAAGGTGGAAGAGGGGGCCGTCATCGAGCTGGACAAGCTGGCGGGCGAGCCGCTGGATGTCCGCGTCAACGGGCGCCTGCTGGCCAGGGGCGAGGTGGTGGTGGTCAACGGCAAATACGGGCTGCGGCTGGTGGACGTCGTGGACACCAAATTGCTGGGCGGCATGAACGACTGATGCGTTACCTGCTGGTTGCCCTGCTCCTGCTGGCGTTGCCGAGCTGGGGCGCGGACATGACGCTGTTCTCGGTATCGCCGAGCGAAGCTGGGGGAGAGGACTACAGCGTCAAGCTGCAGATCCTCTTCTTCATGACCCTGCTGGGTCTGCTGCCGACCCTGCTGCTGATGATGACCAGTTTTACCCGGATCATCATAGTGCTGGCCATCCTGCGTCAGGCCCTGGGATTGCAGCAAAGCCCACCCAACCGGGTGCTGATCGGCATCAGCCTGATCCTGACCCTGGTGATCATGAGGCCGGTCTGGACCGAGATGTACCAGAACGCCTTCGTGCCATACGACCAGAACGAGATCACCCTGACGGAGGGGCTGGCCCGCGCCGAAAAACCGCTGCGCCAATTCATGCTGGCCCAGACCCGGGAGCCGGATCTCGAGCAGATGCTGCGCATCTCCGGAGAGCCGACCACCCTCGCCAAGAGCGAGGTGCCGTTCGGCGTGCTGTTGCCGGCCTTCGTGCTGAGCGAGCTGAACACCGCCTTCCAGATAGGTTTCATGCTGTTCATCCCCTTTCTGGTCATCGATCTGGTGGTCGCCAGCGTGTTGATGGCCATGGGGATGATGATGCTCTCCCCTCTCATCATCTCGCTGCCATTCAAGTTGATGGTCTTCGTGCTGGTGGATGGCTGGTCCATGACGGTCGGTACCCTGGCGGCCAGTTTCGGCGGGGGAGGCTGACGTGACCCCCGAGCAGAGTGTGGCCCTGGTGGGCGGGGCCGTGAACCTGGTGGTCATCATGGTCTCGGTGCTGATCGTGCCCGGTCTCATCGTCGGGCTGGTGGTCAGCATCTTCCAGGCAGCGACCCAGATCCAGGAACAGACACTGAGCTTCCTGCCCCGTTTCATCGTGACCCTGCTGACCCTCATCTTCACGGGAAACTGGCTGCTGTCGCAGATCACCACCCTGTTCGCCGACCTGTTCCAGAAGATCCCCGGGCTTATCGGATGAACTCCCTGCTGTCGTTCAGTGCGGCCGAGCTGACCGCCTGGCTGGGACAGTGGTGGTGGCCCTTCATTCGCATCGCGGCCGCCTTCTGGGTGATGCCGGTATTCGGCGACGGCCGGGTGCCTGCACAGGTTCGCATCCTGCTGGCCTTCGTCATCAGTCTGCTGATCGCCCCCATGATGAAAGGTATGCCGGCGCTGGATCCCCTCAGTGCCGGCATGATGGTGCTGACCCTGGAGCAGTTGCTGTTCGGTCTGCTGTTCGGGCTCTGCATACAGATGCTGTTCATGGTGATGACCATGGCGGGGCAGATCCTCTCCATGCAGATGGGGTTGGGGATGGCGGTGATGAACGATCCTTCCAACGGAGACACGGCGCCCATCGTCAGCCAGATCATGCTGGTCTTCTGCTCCCTGTTGTTCCTCGGTCTGAACGGCCATCTGGTGACTTTGGATGTTCTGGTGCAGAGCCTGCGCACCTGGCCGCCGGGAACCTCGCTCTACGTCCTCGATCTGAAGGGGGTCATCGGCCTGTTTGGCTGGAGCATCGGAGCCGCCCTCATCCTGACCCTGCCTGCCGTGGTGGCCATGCTGATGGTGAACCTCACCTTCGGGGTGCTCAATCGCACGGCCCCTTCCCTGAACATCTTCTCTCTGGGCTTCCCCATGACGTTGCTGCTGGGGCTGCTCACCATGGCCATCTCCATCAGCGGCGTCCCGGCCCGCTATCTGGATCTGGTCGGTTACGTGCTGACCCAGCTCAGGGCATTGACGCCGACATGAGCCAGCACAGCGCCCAGGACAAAACCGAAGAGGCCTCCTCCCAGAAACGGCGCAAGGCGCGGGAAGAGGGCCAGATTGCACGCTCCAGGGAGTTGAGCTCGGCCGGCCTGCTGCTCGTCGGCGGTCTGGTCATGCAGTGGATGGTGCCGAGTTTCGGGCTCTTCTTTGCCGAGCTGATGAAGCAGCCCCAGCGTTTCAACTGGCAGGGGGCACGGGATCCCCAGATGATGATCCAGTGGACCGCGGACGCCCTGATCGGGATGCTGTGGGTGCTGCTGCCTCTGTTTGGCGTGCTGGCCCTGCTGCTGGTGCTGCTCAGTAGCGTGCCTGGCGGCATGGTGCTGGTCTGGAAGAAGCTGATGCCAAGCGGGGAGAAGCTCAACCCGCTCAAGGGGCTCAAGCGGATGTTCTCCACTCACAGCCTGATGGAACTCCTGAAATCCCTGCTCAAGGTGCTGCTGATCGGCGGCACCCTGGCCATGATGCTCCAGCACCAGTGGCCCACTCTGATGATGATGAACCGCATGCCTCCCCAGGCGGCCATGGAGCAGGCGCTGCGGATCCTCTCCCAGGCATTCATCTTGCTAGGCAGTGTGCAGATGCTCATCGCGGTGCTGGATGTGCCCTACCAGCGCTGGTCCTTGAACAAGCAGTTGAAGATGACCAAGCAGGAGGTCAAGGACGAGCACAAGAACAGCGAGGGGCGTCCGGAAATCAAGGCGAGGATCCGCCAGGTGCAGGGGATGCTGGCCAGGGCCCGCATCGAACAGCGTGTGCCCCAGGCCGATGTCATCATAGTGAACCCGACCCATTATGCGGTGGCCATCAAGTACGATCCCGAGCGGGCCAACGCCCCCTATGTGATTGCCAAAGGGGTGGACGGCATGGCGGAGCGGATCCGCGAGGTGGCCAAAGCCCATGACAAGCGGGTGATGAGCCTGCCCGAGCTGACCCGGGCCATCTACTACTCCACCCGGGTGGATCAGGAAGTGCCGGCGGGTCTGTACACCGCGGTCGCCTATGTATTGAACCATGTATTGCAGCTACGGGCCTATGAGGCTGGCAAGGGCAGGAAACCCAATCCCCTTGCCCCCCTGCACGTACCGCCCGAATTACGTCAACCTGAGAGGTAAGTTGTGAACTGGCGTGTCTTTACCCAATCCTATACAGCCATCCCCATGATGCTGCTGGCCATCCTGGCGATGATGATACTGCCTCTGCCAGGCTGGCTGCTGGATGCCCTGTTCACCTTCAACATCGTGCTGGCGGTGCTGGTGCTGCTGGTCTCCGTCTCGGCCCGCCGGCCCCTCGACTTCTCCGTCTTCCCGACCGTGCTGCTGGTGGCCACCCTGATGCGCCTCTCCCTCAACGTCGCCTCCACCCGGGTGGTGCTGCTGCACGGCCATGAGGGCAACGAAGCGGCCGGCAAGGTGATCCAGGCCTTCGGCGAAGTGGTCATCGGTGGCAACTACGTGGTGGGTCTGGTGGTCTTCGTCATTCTGATGATCATCAACTTCGTGGTGATCACCAAGGGGGGCGAGCGGATCTCGGAAGTGTCCGCCCGCTTCACCCTGGACGCCATGCCGGGCAAGCAGATGGCCATCGACGCCGACCTCAATGCAGGGACCCTGGATCAGCACCAGGCCCGGGCAAGACGGGAGGAGATCGCCAGGGAAGCAGACTTCTACGGGGCCATGGACGGGGCCTCCAAGTTCGTACGTGGTGATGCCATCGCCGGTCTGCTGGTGCTCATCATCAACCTGGTAGGGGGCCTGGCCATCGGCATCTTCCAGCACTCGCTGCCGGTTTCCGATGCCTTCCGCATCTATGCCCTGCTCACCATAGGTGACGGTCTGGTCGCCCAGATCCCCTCCCTGCTGATGTCCACGGCGGCAGCCATCATCGTCACCCGCGTGAGTGACGAAGGGGAGATGTCGGATCAGGTTGGCCAGCAGATCCTGGCCTCTCCTCGGGTGATCTACACGGCGGCTACCGTCATGCTGATCCTGGGGCTGGTTCCCGGCATGCCCATGCTGGCCTTCCTCAGCTTTGCGGCCGTGCTGGCCTGGACCGGCTGGAGCGTCAGCAAGCGCCGGGTGCAGGATCCCGCGCTGGATGCGGCCGAGGCGCTGACGCGCCAGATGGTGCAGCCGGAGCCCCAGGGACTGGAGTGGCAGGACCTGCCCCCGGTGGATGCGGTCGCCATCGAACTGGGTTATCGCCTGGTACCGCTGGCGGAGGCGGACAAGGGGGCCGAGCTGCTGGCCCGGGTGCGCGGTATTCGCAAGACACTCTCCGAGCAGTACGGCTTCCTGCTGCCCGAGATCCGGGTGAGGGACAACCTGCAATTGCAGCCGGATGAGTACCGCATCAAGCTCTCCGGCATCCCTTTGGCCTCGGGCAATGTGGATTGCCAGCGGTTGATGGCCATCAGCAGCGGTGAGACCTATGGCGCCCTGGATGGCGAGCTGACACAGGATCCTGCCTATGGCATGAGTGCGGTCTGGATTTCGCCGGACAACAAGGCCAAGGCCCTCAATCTGGGCTACTCGGTGGTGGATTCCGCCACCGTCATCGCGACTCACGCCAGCAAGCTGCTCAGGGAGCAGCTCGACGGCCTGTTTGGTCATGACGAGGTGGGCAAGCTGGGTCAGCATCTGGCGGCCCAGTCCCCCCGTCTTGCGGAAGAGCTCAATCTGGCCCTGACCCAGATGCAGCAACTGCGGGTCTTCCGCCAGTTGCTCAAGGAGCAGATCAGCCTCACCGACATCCGCACCATCGCCACCACCTTGCTGGATGCGAGCGAGCTGACCAAGGATCCCGTCCTGCTGGCGTCCGATGTGCGCTGCGCACTGAAGCGCCAGATCGTCAGACAGGCGATAGGGTCCCGCGACGTGCTGGCGGCCTTCACCCTGGATGACCGGCTGGAGCAGACCTTGCTGACGGCCATGAGCCAGTCACAGCAGCAGGGCAAGATCCAGCTGGACAGCTTCCCGGTGGATCCCCAGTTGCTGGCGCAGTTGCAGCAGAACATGCCGCTGGTGAAGGAGCAACTGCAGCAACAGGGATATGCGCCCGTGCTGGTGGTGATGCCCCAGCTCAGACCACTGATAGCCCGTTACGCCCGTTCCTTCTCGAAAGGCCTCAAGGTGCTCTCCTATAACGAGATACCGGAAGATTTGCGAGTCGAAGTCATCGGGACTCTGGGCTGAAGTGGAATTGCCTTGGCGTCACAGGGACAGGAAGCGCCTATTCCGCATATCTGCTTGAATTGTCATATAAAGCCGCTATCATGTGACGACTTTTGACGCGATACATACTGACAGCAAAGAAAAAATAGAAATAGTCGGATGTATCACATGGCTTCAGGGACAACGTAGCCATGCCATCCAAATACGGGTCGTCGCATGATAAAGGCAAACTGAACTGAAAAGTCAGGACGCAAAGCCTCCGGTCTAACAGCATTGATGCTAATGATAGCGGGGTTACCAAGGCCATGATTTCCCGCCTTGTTTTTATACTGATATAGACCATTCACTCAATAACGGGTGCGGTCTCTATTTGTGTGTCTTTATTTTTCACGCATCAGTTCTGTTGATTGATTCATGTGCAATCACAGGTTCGGGATATATGTTTTCTGATTTATCTAGCAAGGAAAATTCAATACCGACCGGTATTGAAACGCATGCTCATTTATTATTAGTTTCCGCTTCGTTATCAAATGGAAACGATGTTGATCGTATATTGCTCAGTGCCGGTTATCGTGTTTCCTGTGTCGATTCCGTGTCGCTGGCCAAGCAATTTCTCTCGAACCATGCGGTCGATCTCATTTTGCTCGACATGGCGGTCATGACCGAGGCCGGGCCCGCCATGGTGCAGACGCTGACAGGGACCGACTGCGTCATTCTGGTCAACGAGCATCAAGCCTACCTGGCGGCGGAAGCCATGCGGGCCGGCGCCATCGACTACATCATCAAGCCCTTCAGCCAGCGCCAGATCCTCGATGTGGTGAGAGGGGCCCTGCGCCTGCGCCAGGCCATTCCCAATCTGATCGCCACGTCTCCCCAGAGCCTGCAGGTGTTGCAGCTTGCCCGGCGGGCAGCCAAGACATCGGCCACCATCCTCATCGGTGGCGAATCCGGGACAGGCAAGGAGCGACTGGCTCGCTACATCCACGAGATGTCCAGCCGGGCCGGCAAGCCTTTCGTGGCCATCAACTGTGCGGCCATCCCGGAAGCCATGCTCGAATCCATCCTGTTCGGACACAGCAAGGGGGCCTTCACCGGGGCAACCGCCAACCAGCAGGGAAAATTCGAGCTGGCCCAGGGCGGTACTCTGCTGCTCGACGAGATCTCCGAACTGCCGCTGGCGCTGCAGGCCAAGTTGCTGCGGGTGTTGCAGGAGAAAGAGGTGGAACGCCTCGGCAGTCATCAGGTGATCGCGCTGGATGTGCGGATCATCGCCGCCAGCAACCGGGACCTGAGGGAGCTGGTGCTGCAGGGCGCGTTTCGCGAGGACCTTTTCTACCGGCTTGACGTGCTCCCCATGAGCTGGCCGGCACTGCGGGAGAGGCGGGATGACATCCTGCCTCTGGCGGAATACTTTATCGAACGCTACGCCGCACAGCAGGGGTATCGCCTCGGTGAGAGTGCCCGTCAGCAACTGCTCTCCTATGACTGGCCTGGCAATGTGCGTGAGCTGGACAACGTGATTCAGCGAGCGCTAATTATGGCTCGCGGCTTGCATATTCAGGCCGTCGATCTGATGTTGCCCCATTACGCCGCCGAAGCCGACACCCCGCAACCGCAGGCGCTTGCGGCCCCCGAGGGGCTCAGCGAGACCAAGCGGCATGCTGAATTTCAATTCGTACTTGAGACGTTGCGCCGTTTCCGTGGTCACCGGACACGCACGGCCGAAGCCCTCGGAATGACGACCCGGGCACTTAGATACAAGCTGGCTGCCATGCGCGAGCAGGGCATCGATGTCGAGCAGCAGATACAAAACTAAGGGATAACCGAGTGAAGATTGAGATCATGTCATCACAGGTGACGCTCCTGCAGCAGATGCAGGAAATGCAGCGAGTCGCCAGTCAAGCCCCTTCCATCGAACCGAACGAGGCGTCAGGCGTCTCGTTCAGCGACGCCATGCGCGACGTCGTCGGCCGCGTCAACGAGCAGCAGAACATCGCCTCCCGATTGATGACCGCCGTCGATGCGGGTCAGAGCGACGATCTGGTGGGGGCCATGGTGGCCAGCCAGAAGGCCGGTCTCAGTTTTTCCGCCCTGATGCAGGTGCGCAACAAACTGATGACGGGTTTTGATGACATCATGCGCATGCCGCTCTGAGGTTGATCATGACTGAACTGGTATCCTCCGCACCGGGGGCGTCGGGCTCCCTGCTGGCCCGGGTGCAGGACGGGGTGCGCAACTGGCGTACCCTGTCTCGCGACAACAAATCCATTCTGACCATCGCGCTGCTGGCCGCCGTGGTTGCCGCCACCATAGTGGTCATCCTCTGGACCTCCAGCAAGAATTACGTGCCCCTCTACGGCAAGCAGGAGCTTTACGACACCGCCAACATCATGGAGATGCTGGAGAAGGAGCAGGTACCCTTCCGGCTGGAGAAAAGTTCCGGCCAGATCCTGGTGCCTGAAAGCCAGTTGGCCCACATCCGCATGGCGCTGGCCGCGCGGGGCGTGAGGGCGGCCATGCCGTCCGGCCTGGAGGGGCTCGACAATGTCACCGGCCTTGGCACCAGCGAGTTCATGGAAGGGGCGCGCTACCGCCATGCCCTGGAAGGGGAGCTGGCCAGAACCATCATCTCCCTGGATGCAGTGCGCAGTGCCCGGGTACATCTGGCCATTCCGAAGCGGACCCTGTTCGTGGGGCGCGACGAGGAAAAACCCAGCGCGTCCGTGATGCTGGATCTGCAACCGGGCCAGACCATGGAGCCGGGCCAGGTCGAGGCGATTGCCAACCTGGTGGCGGGCAGTATCTCCGGCATGAAGCCCGGGGCCGTCACCGTGGTGGATCAAAGCGGCCAGCTGCTGAGTGCCGAGCTCGGCGACAAGGCCGGTTTCGGCAAGCAGAGCGTCCAGCAGATGGAATATGTGCGCAAGCTGGAGCAGTACATTCGCCAGCGTGCCAGCGACATGCTCTCCCCCATGCTGGGCACGGGCAACTTCCGGGTGCAGATCGCCGCGGACGTCAATTTCAATGCGGTGGAAGAGACCCAGCAACAGCTCGATCCCAATGCCGTGGTGACCAGGGAGTCCAACAAATCGGACAAGACCATTGATGCCCTGGCCCTCGGTATCCCCGGTGCGCTCTCCAATCGACCGCCCGAAACCGCTCCCAAGACCGATCAGGCCGCCACCGAGGGGAATGCTGCCCAGGAGCCTGCCAAGAACGATACCCGCACCGAGCGGCAGGAAGTCAGCAGGCAGTATGAAAGCAGCCGCACCATAGTGCATACCCGCTATCAGCAGGGACGACTGGAGAAAATGAATGTCTCCATCCTGCTCAATCAGCAGAGCGCTCCCAAGGAGGGGTGGAGCCCGGAACAGCTCGAGCAGATCCGCCAGATGGTGGAGCGTTCGGTGGGCTTTGACGGCTCCCGTGGCGACCAGATCAGCCTGCAGGTCTTCGATTTCACCGGTGCGGTGCCGGTGGAGCCGCCAGCGTCGAGCTGGCTGGAAACCCCTTACTGGCAAGACTCCCTGCGTTACCTGGTGGGTGGTTTGCTGGGGCTGACCCTGGTGTTCTTCGGCATCCGTCCTCTGGTGAAGCACCTGGTGCGTACCCAGCAATATCCCGACACTGATGCCGCACAGGAGCCGGACGAGGAGCAGGAGCCAACCATGGGCCTCTCCATGCGCCGGGAAGGGGATGGGGAACTGGAAGAGTCTGCGACGGGCAAGAGCCTGTCCCAGTCTCAGTCCGAGTTCCGGCTCGAGCCCCAGTTCTCCTCCCTGGATCTGGAGGCGCTGCCCGAACCGGGTTCCGAGCTGGAAGTCCAGCTCAAGCACCTGCAACTGCTGGTAGACAAGGACACGGCCCGGGTGGCGGAAGTGGTCAGACAATGGGTGAGTGGCAATGAGCAACGTTAATCTGAATCAGAACGCGGTCGACATCGACATCGACAATCTGGAAAAAGCCGCGATCCTGCTGCTGAGCATGGGCACCGAGGCGGCGGCCAAGGTGATGCAGAAGTTGTCCCGTGACGAAGTGCAGCGCCTCATCTCCAAGATGGCCAGCCTCTCCGGCGTGAGTTCGATAGAAGCCAAGTGGACGCTGCAGCAGTTCTTCAACCAGTATCGCGAGCAGAGCGGCATCGGCAGCGCCTCCCGGGAATATCTGGAACAGACCCTGGATCTGGCGCTGGGCCAGCGGCTTTCCCGCAGCCTGCTCGACAGCCTCTATGGCGATGCGATGAGCCAGGACATCCAGCGTCTGCAATGGGTGCCGGCGGATGTGCTGGCCCGCTTCTTCCGCAATGAGCATCCCCAGATGCAGGCTGTCTTGCTCGCCTTCCTGCCCCCCCAGACCGCCTCTGCCGTGCTCGATGCCCTGCCGGGGTCTGTGCACGACGATCTGCTGGTGCGGGTCGCGAGCCTCAGCTCGGTCAGCGAACACGTGCTGGGTGAGCTGCGGCTCACCCTGGATCGCTGCCTCGCCTATGTGGCCGATCAGTCCGGCGCCAAGGTCAACGGGGTGCGCCAGGTGGCCGATATCCTCAATCGATATCAGGGGAACAAGGAGCAGATGCTCACCCTGCTGCGGGAGCACGATGGTGAGCTGGCCCTCGAAATCGAGAAGAACATGTTTGACTTCATGGCCCTGCGTCGCCAGAGCGACGATACCCTGCAACGTCTGGTGCAGGAGCTGCCGGCGGATCTGCTGGCCCTGGCCCTGAAGAACACCGATGCCGGTTTCCGCAAGGTGGTGCTTGGCGCCATGCCCAAACGGATGGCACAGGCACTGGAGGCCCAGATCCAGGATCAGGGCAGCGTCTCCCTGCGCAAGGTGGAGCAGGCCCGGGAAGAGGCCATGAAGCTGGTGCGCGAGCTGGTGGAGCAGGGCGAGATCGAGTTCCAGCTGTTCGAAGAGCCCACCGTCAGTTAACAGGAGACAGGCATGAGTCAGCATGTGCGCAAACTGGCGGCAGGTGCCACCCGTCTCTACCGCTTCCCGGCGCTGGGCCAGAGCGGGGAAGAGGCCAGAAGCCAGCAGGAAGAGTTCGAATACGGCTACCAGCAGGGGCTGGAGCAGGGGCAGGCGGAAGGGTATCAGGCCGGTTACCAGCAGGGGCTGGCCAGTGGCCTGTTCGAGGGGGAAGCCAAGGGGCTGCAACAGGGACAGGTGCGTGGTCTGGCCCAGGGGCTGGCCGAGGGACGTGCCGCCTTCGATGAGGCCATGGTGCCCTTTGCAACGTTGCAGCAGCAGTGGGAATCCCTGACCCGGGCCCGGATGCTGGAACAGAAGGCCCTGGTCGCCCAGCTGGTGGCCCAGGTGGCCAAGCGCGTGATCCAGGCCGAGTTCACCCTCAATCCCCAGCAGGTGCTCCAGCAGGTGGAGCAGGCCATGGCCAGCCTGCCGAGCGAGTCGGAAGAGCTGGTGATCTACCTCAACGAAGGAGACCGGCAGCGCCTGGCCGAGCAGGGGGTGACCCGCTGCGAGAAGTGGCCGTTGCAGGTGGACCCGGCACTGGCCGTGGGGGACGCCCGCATCGAGACACGGGCCGCGGTGGTCGAGATCAACACGGGGGAGCGCCTCGGCCGCTGCATAGAACAACTCAACCAGACCCTGGAACTCTCTTCGGATGCATGATGCGCTGCAACAGGCGCTGACCTGTGCCCTCGATAGCCTGGAGGAGGTGCCCGGCTATCGTCGTTATGGCAGGCTGGTGCGCGTGACCGGCCTGACTCTGGAAGTCGTGGGGTGCCAGCTCATCATGGGGCAGCGCTGCGAGGTGGAGACCGCCACCGGCGCCGCCCTGCTGGCGGAAGTGGTCGGCTTCAACCGGGACATTTCCTACCTGATGCCGCTCCAGCCCATGAGCGGTCTCTATGCCGGCGCCCGGGTGCTGCCCGTCGACGGAGAGGAGACCATCCGGGTCGGCGAGCATCTGCTTGGCAGGGTCGTGGATGGCCTGCTGCAACCGCTGGACGGCCGTCCCCTGAAAGAGGAAGGGGAACGGGTTCCCCTGTTTTCCTCCCCTCCCAATCCCCTGTTGCGCACCCCGGTGCGCGAGCCGCTCGACGTGGGCATCCGGGCCATCAATGGCCTGCTGACGGTGGGCAAGGGCCAGCGTCTGGGACTGTTTGCCGGTTCCGGTGTGGGCAAGAGCATGCTGCTCGGCATGATGACCCGCAATACCAGCGCCCGCATCGTGGTGGTGGGGCTCATCGGCGAGCGTGGCCGGGAGGTGAGGGAGTTCATCGAACACAGCCTGGGTAGCGAGGGGCTTGCCCGCGCCGTGGTGATCGCGGCTCCGGCGGATCAATCCCCCCTGATGCGGCTGCGCGCCGCCCAGCTGTGCCACCGCATCGCCGAATATTTCCGCGAACAGGGTCAGGATGTGTTGCTGCTGATGGACTCCCTGACCCGCTACGCCCAGGCCCAGCGGGAAATCGCGCTGGCCATCGGCGAACCCCCTGCGACCCGCGGCTATCCGCCCTCGGTGTTCAGCCTGCTCACCCAGCTGGTGGAGCGGGCGGGCAACGGCACGCACCCCGAGGGCAGCCTGAGCGCCTTCTATACCGTGCTGGCGGAAGGGGATGACCAGCAGGATCCCGTGGTGGATTCCGCCAGGGCCATTCTCGATGGTCACATCGTGCTGACCCGCCGCCTGGCGGAGGAGGGGCACTATCCCGCCATCGACATCGGTGCCTCGGTGAGCCGGGTGATGCCTCAGGTGGTCTCTCCCGAATGGCAGGGGCTGGCGGTGAATCTGCGCCAGCTCTGGGGCCGTTACCAGCAGGTGCGTGAGTTGCTGCCCCTGGGGGGTTATCAGCCCGGGGCGGATCCCCAGATGGACGAGGCGGTCCAGCGCTATCCTGCCATCGCCAGCTTCCTGCAGCAGGGCATTCAGGAAGAGACGCCCATCACCCAGGTGCTGGGCGGTCTCAAGCATGTGCTCGGCAGGGCGTAAGGAGGCGTCGTGCTGAAATCCTATCTCGGTCTGCAGCAGGATGCCCTGGAGGCCATGGGCAAGGAGCGGCAGCGTCTGCGCGAGGTGGCGATGAAGGAGGAGAACCGAGCCCTCAGGCTGCAGGAGGTCATCGAGACGATGCATCCGGGCTCGTCGAGCTTTCATCCCCTGCTGTGGCAGAACAAGCAGCAGATGCAGGGGCAGCTTCGCCACCTGCTGACCCACCAGTTGCAGCAGTGTGCGCTCGCCAGCCAGGATCTGGCTCATCAGGAGGGGCAGCTCGTCAGGCAGTTCGGTCGGGTCAAGGGGCTGGAGCTGTTGCTGGACAAGCGGGCCCTGGCGGCCCGTCAGCGTCAGGAGTCAGGTGAGCAGCGGCAGCTCGACGAACTCGCCGCACTGGGTCATCGTGCCCGGCAGGGAACGTAAAGGGTCAGTCGGGGAAGTGCTCCTGCCTGCCATAGGATGACTCCTGGCCCAGCAGGGTGTGGATGGTCTCTATCTGGCCTGCCAGCAGGCGGCCGTTCTGCTCGTTCTGGCGACGGCACTGCAGCAGCAACTGCTCCAGCCGCTGCCACTGCTCGTCCACTTGCTGGCGCAGCGGGGAGGGGAGCTTGCCGATGAGGATGGCCATGCCCCGCTCGTCAGGCTTGAGCCCCAGTGCCTGGAGATGTTCGCAGCGCAGCCTGACCTGGTGCTGGATCTCGCCCATGAGCCGGGTCTGTTGCCGGTTGTGTTCCGTCAGCCCTGCCACGTCGTGACTTGCCAGCAGACGGTACTGATTGAGCAGCAACTGCAGCAGGTCGGCGTAGCGGCCACAATCCTGCCGGATGCCGATGATCAACTGCTGGATCCGTTGTTTGGGAGGCAGACTCATCGGCGATGCATGTCCAGAATGGCCTGGCTCAGGGCATCCATGTCCAGTTCGAGCCGACCCTCGCTGATGGCCTGGCGGATCTGGTTGACCTTCTCCATGTCCACATCAGAGGTGGAGGCCAGCTCGACCCTCGCCTGATTGATGGTCTGGGCGGTTGCGCTGATCCTGGCTTCCCCCTGGCTGGCCTGGGGCTGAGGTGCCGGTGTGGCTCCCGCCTTGCGCTGAGACTGGGGTTGAACGTAGACAGGGTCGGTGCGTGTGATTTTCATAACGTGAATTCCTGGTGGTCTCTCTTGTGACAGGCGACCCTGAGGTGGCCGAACTTGAATCAAACTCGCCATTTCTGCGCTAAAAGCGGGTTTCGACTTCCCCCTTGTCAACCACCCAGGCCTGGATCTCTTTGCCGGAACCGATATTCCTGACCCTCACCCCTTCACCGATGGCGCCGTTTGACAAGGCCGTTCCACGGGTCGTGGCGGAAAAGCCCGGTTGCCCGGCCCGGATCAGCACCCCTTCCCCTGCCCGGACGGCCCAGGCCTGTTGCAGATCGAGTTCACCGACCAGTTGCCCCATCCTCAGATGGCGAAGGCTCTTGCTGCCTGCCAGGGGCTGCGAGCTGTGGGTGAAGCCCCGCTGCAACCGGCTGGCATCGAGGGATTTCTCCAGCAGATCCTCCGGGGCGATGACATGTCCCTTGGGTATGTCCCGTGCCGCCACCCAGACCGGCAACATCAGGGTGACCTCCACCCGGGCCCGCAACTGCCAGGCGGGCTCGGTACATTCCACCAGATAGGGGCGCCGCCCCCAGGGCTGGCGATACTGCCCGCCAGCCTGGAAGCGAACCGCCTGACGACATGCCGGCAGGTGGGCCACGGCGGGGGAGAGCCAGACCTGATAGTCGGCCCGGGTCTCTGGCCAGCCTTGCTGGCGCTGATACTCCCCCAGTGCCGTTTCGGCATCCGCCCTCAGACCGTCGGTCAACTGCTGCGACAGCGACGAAGTGGCCGCCCACGAGGGGAGTGCCAGGAGCAGCAGGGCAAGGAGACCTGCTCGCTTCCCTATGGGAAACAATGCTTCCCCTTTTGTCACTCTTGTCAGCCAGGGGTGATGGCCTGACCAGCGGAAACAACGGTTTTTCATGATTGGCATGAGTCTTGATAAAGGATGCACCGGTCTGACTGGTTCACAAGAAGGATGAAGCATGAGTATCTCATTTGACAGTGCGCTTGGCGTACACCCCTATGCCCTCGATGTGCGGGCAGACAGGGCTCGTATTCTGGCAGGGAACTTGGCCAATGTGGATACCCCGGGCTATCTGGCACGGGATGTGGATTACAAGGCCATCCTCGGCCGGGTCGCCCGGCAGGTGGAGGCAGGAGAGCCGGGCAGCACCATCAGCGAGGGCACCATGGGCAATGACATGCAACATCCCCTCTACCGCATACCCTATCAGGTCTCCATGGATGGCAACACCGCCGAGCTCAGCGTGGAGCAGAGCAAGTTTGCCAGCAATGCCACCGACTTCCAGACCAGTCTCACCTTCCTGAATATGAAAATCACCGGGATCGCCAAGGCGATCGAGGGCCGTTAATCATGTCGTTCAATCGCATCTATGACATCGCCGGCAGCGCCATGCGGGCGCAGACCGTCCGCCTTGACACCGTGGCTTCCAACCTCGCCAACGTCGACAGCGCCGCCGGCAGCGAAGAGGCCGCCTTCCGCGCCATCAAGCCCGTCTTCTCCACCCTCTATCAGCGGGTGCAGGAGGCCGAGGGGCTGGGGGCCGCCCAGGTGCAGATCGCCGGTATCGTCCAGTCTGACCGCCAGGTGGAGAAACGTCTGGAGCCGACCAATCCCCTGGCTGACGGGGATGGCTTCGTTTACTACTCCAACGTCAACGCGGTGGAAGAGATGGCGGACATGATGAGCGCCTCCCGGGGATTCGAGACCTCGGTCGAGGTGATCAACCGCATCAACAGCATGCAGCAAGGGCTGCTGCGTCTTGGTCAGGGGGTGTAAATGAGCCTGCCTCAAGTCAGCAGCCTGGATACCGCCCGCAGCGCCAGCCAGCGCGCCGCCACCCCTGAGATCGCCGCCAACGGTACTTCCGAGGGGCAGGGGGTCCAGCTTCGCAACGAATTCCTCCAGATGATGGTGGCCCAGATCCAGAACCAGGATCCCACCAACCCCCTTGATGGTGCCCAGTACGTTACCCAGCTGGCCCAGTTCAGCATGGTGGAAGGGGTCGAGAGCCTGAAAGTGCTGCAGCAGAAGTCCATCAACATGATGGACACCCAGCAGGTGCTCCAGAGCACGGATCTCATCGACAAGGAAGTGATGGTGCCGAGCCAGACCCTTGGCCAGGAGCAGGAGAAGGCGATCCGCGGTCAGGTGGAGCTGGGCGGCGCGGCCGACACGGTCGAGCTCAAGGTCTATGACAAGCACGGCACCCTGGTCGCCACCAAGAACTGGGGCGAGAGCAAGGCGGGGGCGCTGGATTACGAATTGCCGGTGCTGCCCGCTGGCGAATACAGCTTCGAGGTGAAGGCTTCCCTGGGGGGAGTCGCCACCACCACCCGCAATTATGTAGCCAGCCAGGTGGAGCGCGTCAGCTTGCCGGGCACGGGCGAGATCATGCTGCAAGTGGCAGGCGTGGGGGAGGTTCCCCTGTTCAGCGCCGTCCAGTTTGGCAAGTCGGCGTAACCAGATAGGAGCGAAACATGTCTTTTAATATCGGACTGAGTGGCCTGCGCGCCGTCAACCAGGAATTGAGCGTCATCAGCAACAACGTGGCCAACGCCAGCACCGCCGGTTTCAAGTCCAGCCGTGCCGAGTTTGCCGCCATCTACGGTGGCGGACAGGCCGGCGGCGTGGAGATGAGCAACGTCTCCCAGAACTTCGATCGCAACGGGGATGTGACCCGTACCGGGCGGGGCCTGGATCTGGCCATCTCCGGCAACGGCTTCTTCGTGCTCAAGGATGACAACGGTCAGACCTCCTATACCCGGGCCGGCCTGTTCCAGCGTGATGCCAGCAACTACCTGATCACCGCCAGCGGCAACCGTCTGCAGGGTTATGTGACCAACGAGGCGGGTGAGCTGCAATCCGGCGTGGTGGGTGACATTCAGGTCAAGGCGGGCAGCCTGGCGGCCAAGCCGTCCGACACCCTGGAGTTCGTTGCGAACCTCAAGGCGGACGCCAGCGTCATCGACCAGGGGCTGCACCCCTTCGATCCCGCCAAGGCGGACAGCTTCAGCTACTCCCAGTCCAGCAAGGTGTATGACTCTCTCGGGGTCGAGCACACCGTCACCCAGTATTTCGTGAAGACCGGCGAGAACACCTGGCAGGTCAACTATGCCTTCAACGGGACCCAGACCGGTGCGCCGGTGACCATGGAGTTCAACACCAACGGCACCCTGAAGTCGCCGACCACTGCCCCTGTGCTGAACCTGGCCCCCGCCGGTGCCGAGCCCATCACCCTCACCGCCGATCTGGCCCGGGTCAGCCAGTACGCCTCCGATTTCAACGCCACGCGCAACCAGTCCAACGGCTATACCGCCGGGGATCTGACCGGGGTCAGGGTGGATGCGGACGGCGGCGTCTACGCCACCTTCACCAACGGCCAGAGCCTGCTCCAGGGTCAGGTGGTGATGGCGAACTTCGCCAATCCCCAGGGCCTGCTGCAAGCCAACAACACCACCTGGCAGCAGTCGTTCAGCTCGGGCCAGCCCGTGCTGGGGGCACCGGGCAGCGGGACCCTGGGCGGCCTGACGGCGGGCGCCTACGAGGCATCCAACGTCGACTTGACCGGGGAACTGGTCAGCCTGATGACCTCCCAGCGCAACTACCAGGCCAACGCCAAGACCATCAGCTCGGCGGACAAGATGACCCAGGTCCTGTTCAACTCCTTCTAAGGCGTGATCCGTGGAAAAGCTTATCTATACCGCCATGTCGGGGGCGCAACACACCCTCATGGCCCAGCAGATCCGGGCCAACAACCTGGCCAACGTGAATACCGCCGGTTTTCGTGCCGACTTCGAGCGGGCGTCCGCCTATGCCCTGACCGGCGATGGCTACCAGAGCCGGGTCATGGCCAGGGAAGAGCAGGCGGGAACCGACTTTCGGGCGGGCGCCCTGATGCAGACCGGCCGCAAGCTGGACGTGGCGATCCGTGGCGACGGTTTTCTCACCGTGCAGACAGCAGACGGCAAGGAGGCCTACACCCGTGCCGGCAACCTGGAGGTGGACGGGGAGGGGTTGCTGACCCTCAACGGCCGTCCCGTGCTCGGGGATGGCGGCGAGATGGTGCTGCCCGCCTATCGGGATCTGAGCTTTGGCAAGGATGGCTCCCTCAGCATCACCCCGCCGGGGGGCGGCGCCCGTCTGGACGTGGGCCGGCTCAAGCTGGTGAACCCGGATCCGGCCGAGCTGGTCAAGGGGGCTGATGGCCTGTTCCGCCAGCGCCAGGGCGGGGATGCGGAGATCAGCGAGCAGGTGGTGCTGGCGTCCGGTTTCCTCGAGGGGGCCAACGTGAACGCGGTGGACGAGCTGATCGGCAGCATGTCCCTGACCCGCAATTTCGAGTTGCAGGTCAAGTTGATGAAGACGGCGGACGAGCAGGCCAGGCAGGGTGCCAGGCTGATCTCTGGCCAGGGCTGACGGTCGGCCATGGCGGCCGGGAATGAATACTGACGGGATGCACCCCGTTCGAACGAATCAGGTGGAGAAACGAAGATGCATGCAGCGCTTTGGGTGAGCAAGACGGGTCTGTCGGCACAGGATGCCAAGATGGCCAGCATTTCCAACAACCTGGCCAACGTCAACACGGTCGGTTTCAAGCGCGATCGGGTGGCGTTCGAGGATCTGTTCTATCAGGTTCAGCGCCAGCCCGGTGCCCAGCAGGATCAGCAGAACCTGTCCCCCATCGGCATCCAGATGGGTAACGGTGTGCGGGTGGTCGGCACCCAGAAGGTATTCACGCCAGGGCAGTTCCAGAACACCAACCAGGAGCTGGACATGGCGGTGGTGGGGGCCGGCTTCTTCAGCGTCGAGCGCCCGGATGGCGAGACGGCCTATACCCGCAACGGTCAATGGCACCGCAATGCGGAAGGGCTGCTGGTCAATGCCGACGGCCTGCCCATGCTGCCGCAGATCCAGATCCCGGACAACGCTACCAAGATCGCCATCGGCACCGACGGCACCGTGAGCGCCACCCTGCCGGGACAGCAGGAGAACGTGGAGCTGGGGCGCATCACCCTGACCAACTTCTCCAACCCGGCCGGTCTGGAAGCCCTGGGGGGCAACCTCTACCGGGCGACCGGTGCCTCCGGTGAAGCCATCGAAGGGGTTCCGGGTGAAGAGGCCATGGGGGCCATCAAACAGTTCACCCTGGAGAGTTCCAACGTGAACGTGGTGGAAGAGATGGTGGACATGATCACCACCCAGCGCGCCTACGAGATGAATGCCAAGGTGGTCTCCTCCGCCGATCAGATGCTCAAGTTCGTGACCCAGGCGCTGTGATGATGAGGCCGGTGTGGTATTGCGTCGTGCTCGCCCTGCTGCTGGGGGGCTGCTCCACCTATGAGTTGCAGGCCCCCGAGCCCGGTGACGAGAAGTGGGCTCCTTCCCGCTCCGAGCTGACGAAAGCCGGGGTGGGGGAGGATGGCAGCCTCTACCGTAACGACTACATGATGACCCTGTTCCAGGATCGCCGTGCCTACCGGGTCGGCGACATCCTGACCGTCATGCTGGAGGAGCGCACCCAGTCCAGCAAGAAGGCCAACACCAGCATGAACAAGAACAGCAATCTAAGCGTGCCTGTGCCTTCCATCGGTGGTGTTTCCCGACCGGACTGGAGCGCCTCTATCAAGGCGGATCGCGACTTCGACGGCGGGGCGACCTCCAGCCAGCAGAATACCCTGGCGGGGGCCATCACGGTCACCGTGGCCGAAGTGATGCCCAACGGGGTGCTGGGGATCCGGGGGGAGAAGTGGATCCGCCTCAATCAGGGGGATGAGTACATCCGTCTGGGAGGCATGGTGAGGGTCGAGGACATCGACCAGAGCAACCGCATCTCGTCCCAGCGCATCGCCGATGCCCGCATCACCTATGCCGGTCGTGGCGCCCTGGCCGACAGCAACCAGATGGGCTGGCTGTCGCGCTTCTTCAGTTCCGCCTTCTCCCCCTTGTGAGGATTTCGATGAACAGATGGTATATCGCCCTGCTCTGCCTGGCGCTGTCGGGCGTGGCCGGCGCCGCTGCCCCCGCCAAACGGGCCCTGCTGGACATTGCCGACGTGCAGGGGATGAGAGCCAACCAGCTGGTGGGCTATGGCCTGGTGGTCGGCCTCTCCGGTACCGGGGATCGCAGCCAGGTCAAATTCACCGGCCAGTCCATGACCAACATGCTCAAGCAGTTCGGGGTACAGCTGCCCGATGACATCGATCCCAAGCTCAAGAACGTGGCTGCCGTCTCCGTGCAGGCGACGCTGCCCGCCCTCGCCGGCAAGGGTCAGCAGATGGACGTGACCGTGACCTCCATCGGCGATGCCAAGAGCCTGAGAGGCGGCTCGCTGCTGCTCACTCCCCTGCGCGGCATCGACGGTGAAGTCTATGCGGTCGCCCAGGGCAACCTGGTGGTGGCCGGGGTCAAGGCGGAGGGGCAATCCGGCTCCTCCGTGACCATCAACGTGCCGACGGCCGGCATCATCCCGAACGGTGCCATCATCGAGCGGGAGGTGGCCAGCAACTTCTCGGACAAGCCGGAAGTGACGCTCAACCTGCACCAGCCCAACTTCAAGACGGCCCGCAACGTGGAGCGGGAGATCAACCGCCAGCTCGGCCCCGTGGCCAAGGCGGTCAGCGCCGGTCGCATCCAGATTGCGGCCCCCCGCGATGAGAGCCAGCGCATCTCCTTCATGGCCCTGTTGCAGGACATCCAGGTGGACATGGGCAAGGAGCGGCCGCGAGTCGTTTTCAACAGCCGTACCGGCACCGTGGTCATGGGGCAGGGGGTCAAGGTGCACAAGGCGGCGGTCAGCCACGGCAGCCTGACGGTGACCATAGGGGAGAGCCAGACGGTGAGCCAGCCCAACGCCTTCTCCAACGGGCGGACCACCACGACGCCCAACTCCCAGATCCAGGTTGACCGGGAGCGCAACAACATGTTTGTCTGGCCGGATGGCACCTCCCTGGAGGTGATCGTCAAGGCGGTGAATTCCCTGGGGGCGACCCCGGATGATGTCATGGCCATCCTGCAAGCCCTCGACGAGGCGGGAGCCCTCGAAGGCGAGCTGGTGGTCATCTAAGGATCTCTATGACCAGAATTACCTCGGAGCCTGGTTTCTATCAGGATCTCAATGAACTGCAGCAGATAAAGAGCAACCCGGATCAGCGCGCGGCCCTGGAGGCGGCGGCCGGCCAGTTCGAGGTGAGCTTCCTGCAGACGGTGCTCAAGCACATGCGTTCGGCGTCCGACGCCATGCAGGATGAAGAGGACAGGCTTATCAAGGGGGAGTCCCTCTACCGCGACATGTACGACAGCCAGCTCGCGATGAGCCTGGTCAAGCGCGGCGGCATGGGGCTCAAGGAGCAGATGGTCAATCAACTGGCCCCCACATTAAAGAATGCCGAGCCGGTGGTCGCTTCAGACTCCCAGACCCTGGCTGCCTTCAGTCAGCCTCTGAATTCGGCAAAAATGAGGAAAGTTGACTGATGTCGCTGCTCAGTATCGGTTTTAGCGGACTCAATGCATCGCAGATCGCATTGAACATCTCTGCCCAGAATATCGCCAACGTCAATACCATCGGGTACAGCCGCCAGGAGGCCATGATGGGCAGCCTGTCGGGCTTTGGCCGGATGGACAACGGCATGGGGGTCGAGGTGACCGGGGTTCGCAGGATCACCGATGACTATCTGGTCTCCCAGCACTGGCGCAGCCGCTCCGCGACCGGCTCCTCCTATGCGTTTCACCAGTACATCAATACGACTGAGCAGTTGCTCGGCAGCGAGTCGATGAACATCACCAAGGGGCTGGACAGTTTCTTTGCGTCCCTGAGCGCCGCTCTCGACAGCCCGGAAACACCGGCGCAGCGCAGCCAGATCGTCAGCTCGGCCGGTGCCTTGGCCAACCGCTTCGGCCAGTTGAACGAGAGCCTGCTGACCCAGGAGAAGCAGATCGACGATCAGCTGGGCAGCACCATTACCCAGGTGAACAGCTATCTCAAGCAGGTGGCGGAGCTCAACACCCAGATCGGCGAGCAGGCTTCCAAAGGGGTCAACACCTCGGCGCTGGAAGACAGCCGCGAGCAGATAGTGCGCGAGCTGTCGACCTTCATGGAGGTGCGGGTCAACCGTCAGAGCGACGGCTCCTTCTCCCTGAGCCTGCCCCAGGGCCAGCCCCTGGTGCTGGCCGGCAGCAGCAGCACCCTCTCTCTGGCCGGTGACACCCTGAGCCTGAGCTTCGGGCCGCAATCCTTCGAGGTCCCCAGACTTCAGGGCGGCACCCTGGCGGGCGTGCTGGAATATCGCACCACAGTGCTGCGCCCCCTGCGCGACGAGCTGAACCAGATCGCGAAGAAGCTGGCGGATGACTTCAACGCCAAGCAGGCGGGTGGCGTCGATCTGAACGGCGATCCCGGCAAACCCCTGTTCAGCTACGACCCCCTCAATCCCTCCGGCACCCTCAAGGTGGCCGACGGCTTTACCGGGGATCACCTCGCCTTCGCCAAGGCGGGGGGCGGCAACGGCGACAACCGCAACCTGCAGGAGCTGCTGACCATCAAGGATGATCAGTACGATGCCTACAGCGCCCTGCTTGGCAAGATGGCGGTGCAGAGCGGTCAGGCCAAGGCGACCATGGAGGCCGATGCCAACATGGAGAAACAGCTCGCCACCAAGCTCAGCAGCGTGAGCGGCGTCAACCTCGATGAGGAAGGGGTCAAGGTGATGGCCTACACCAAGGCGTATCAGGCCAATGCCAAGGTGATCAGCACCTCGGATCAACTCTTCAATTCCATTCTCAACATGTTCTGACGGAGTCCGCATGCGCATCAGCACCAACCAGATCCAGCTCAGCATGCTCGACAACCTGCAGCGGGGCTTTGGCGACTACGCCCGGCTGGATCGCCAGATCTCCTCCAACAAGCGGATCCTGCAGCCTTCGGACGACCCCGTGGGCAGCGTGCAACTGCTCGGTCTGAAGAAAGAGCAGGTGGCCATGGCCCAGTACCAGAAGAACATCGCCAATGCCAAGAGCCAGCTATCCCAGGGGGAGCTGCAGTTCGAGACCATGACCAACATGCTGAGCCGGTTGCGGGAGCTGACCCAGACGGCAGCCAACGGTTCCCTCTCCGAGGACGATCGCCGGGCGGTGTCCAGCGAGGTGGCCATTATCAAGGAGGGTCTGCTGGATCTCGCCAATGCCCGCAACGAGAACGGTTCAAGCCTGTTCAGCGGCAGCCAGGTGGACAAGACCCCCATCGTCCAGGGGCCGGGTGGCGGCTATCTCTATCAGGGGGATGCCCTGGTGCGGGAGGTGGAGATTGCCCGGGGGGTGACGGTGTCCCTCAACCAGACCGCAGACAGCCTGTTCATCCAGAACGGGGATTTCTTCAAGCAGCTGGACGACATGGTGGCGGCCTTCGATGCCGGCGCACCGGATGCGGCGGATCAGGCCAGAGCCATGCTGGATCGCAGCAAGACCCTGCAGGATGACATCAGCCAGATGGTGAGCACCATAGGGGCACGCATCAATCTGCTGGATCAGGTGGACGAGGGTCATGCCGAGAAGAGCACCTATAGCAAGGAAGTGAGCAATCAGATAGAGTCCCTCGACTACGCGGGGGCCGTGACCCAGCAGGCGCATGTGCTGATGGCTCTGCAGGTGCAACAGCAGGCCTTCGCCAAGGTGAATGGCCTGAGCCTGTTCAACTACATGCCCTAAATCTGTCTAAGGAGCCAGGATGCAGATTCAACAAACCCGTCCGGGGAGCGTGGTCGAAACGCCGGCCCAACCCAGGTTGCAAGGTCGTTCGACTGCCCAGGCTACTTCTCCCCAGACTCCTCGCAATGAACGCCAGCCCAATGTCATCCGGCTCGATCGCTGGGCCCTGATCGGCACGGCGCAGCAGCGCATCGCCCATGCCCAGGGGGGCGAGCAGGCCCTGAGCCAGGTGTGGGGCGAGCTGAAGCGCCTGGAGCAGCAGCTCGGCCAGCAGAAGGCGGCGAGCGGGGATCTGGTCTCCCGTCTCAAGGTACTGGAAGAGAAGCTGACCCAGCCGCAGGCGCCACTGACGAGCGAGCTCAGGCCACGCCTGCTGGCGTCGGCCACGGACAGCAGGGTGCACTACAGCGCGGAGCGGCTCGATCTGCTGAGCCCAAGGGCGAGTGCCGAGCGTCTTGTCTTCTCCTTCCCTCAGACCAGCAGCGCCGTCGAGGTGCTGCTGCCCGCCGATGCCAGTGAAGCGGAGGCGGCTGCCCGTCTGGATCGCGCGCTGCGCAAGGAGCATATCCAGGCGCGCCTGAACGAGCTGGGCAAGCTGGAGCTGAGCGTGCCGGATCAGCACAGGCGCAAGCTGGATGAACCCGTGCTGCTGAGCGGTGAGGGCATCCGCATTCCCGCCGGGAACCCGGTACCCGTGCAGTTCAAGCCAAAGGCGGGGCAGTTGACCCAGCTCGGCGAGGGGCTCGACAAGGGGGAGATCAAACAGGAGCAGCAACGGCTGAAGCGACTGCTCGGAGAGATAGAGCAGTCGGTGCGCGAGCTCAAGCAGTTTCGCCAGCGGATGGTGAAGCAGCTCGATCGGGTGAAGTCACGCAGCCAGAACTTGCAGCAGGAGGAGCTGGTCCAGTTACAGGGCAAGCTCAGCCTCCAGCTCAAGGAAGGGGGCTTCATGGGGACCATGTCCGGCCTGCTTGCCCAGGCCAACGTCTCGCGCCAGAACGTGGTGGCGCTGCTCACCTAGGGTGCCAGGTCCCGTTCACGACAGAAAACCGCCATGCAGCTCGCTGGCGGTTTTCTGTTTTCAGGGCTTGAGCAGGGCGTACAGGGAGATGTCCG
Source organism: Aeromonas sp. S19(2024) (assembly GCF_041402625.1). NCBI lineage: Bacteria > Pseudomonadati > Pseudomonadota > Gammaproteobacteria > Aeromonadales > Aeromonadaceae > Aeromonas > Aeromonas sp. S19(2024). Next base: position 324,164 of record NZ_JBGLQU010000005.1, on the reverse strand, counting down.
ACGCGAAGCCGGAGTCATTGAGCCCCTGTTCTATGGTCTTGATAAAACTCGCATTGTGCTGGCGTATGGTGTGGTAGCTGTAGAAGAGGTTGACCACGTCCTGCTCGTCCAGCTCCTTGTCCATGGCCAGCAGGCAGAGGTAGTTGCGCAGCAGGAAGTAGTCGACCACCAGCAGCTGATAGGCCTGGCATTTGTCACCCTGCTGCAGCGGGAAGTTGTGGTGATAGACGTAGTAGAGCAGGTAGTTGTCCAGGATCTGGGGATGACTGGCCAGGAAGGGGGCGACCCTGTCGTGCCAGACCCGCTGCAGGCGTGCAAGCTTGTCCTCGTCGTAGGTTCCCTCCAGTACCTCGTTGATCTTGTCGAGGCAGACCTGCATGGTCTGCCGCCCCCGTCTCCCCTGGGAGTAGGCCAGCAACTGGTGGGTCATGGTTCTGAGGCCCCACCACTGCAGTCTGGGCAGGGCGGGCAACTGCTCGAACATGGTGTTGAGCTCCCCGCGTTCGGCCAGTACCGCCACCTGATCGAGGAAGGCCTCGTGGGAGAGTTGCGCAGGATCCCGGTGGATCAGCATGCCGACCAGCCATAGCCGAATCGCCACGGGGATATCCGTGGCGGCCAGCACGTGAATGCTCAGGCTGTGCAACGTCGCCATGGCATTGGAGGGAGGCGGAGCGAAGGGCAGGGACTGGGTGAGCTCGGTGACCTCGGTCTGCATCGCCAGGGGGTCAAGCAGCAACTGGCGGCACACCTGGGGGCAGGAGAGCATCAGGGACCTCTTGAGCTGGTTGCCGATGCGGGTCTGGGCTCTGGGGTAAGTCTTGCAGGTGTGACTCAGGGCATCCGGACCCGCCTTGCTGTGGATCTGGCACAGGCGGTTTTCATCGAGGAAGGGGCAGGCGCCCTGTTCGTCGAGCTTTATCTCCCCCCAGCGCTCGTTGCTCTGCTTCACCTTGATGATGTGCAGCTTGCTCAGGGATTTGACCGTGGGGTCGGGGTGGCGCTCATAGCTGCGGAAGGTCTGCTTGTCGATGCTGATGGTCCAGCTGTGGCAGCAGTTGTCCTCGCAGCGATCGCCGATGCACTGGAAATGTTGAACGAAATGCGGTGTGTAGAGCGAAGCAGCCATGTCGCCATCCGGTAGTGAGAGAGGACGTTTTAAAAGCAATAAGCATGCCGGATGGGGGAGGCGGCGAGCACCCGGGATACCGGAATGCCCGGGAGGGGGCCAGAAGAAAAATATGCGGAGGGAAGATTACATTTCTGCGCGAAAGGGGTCGTCTCTATCTGATGTCAACCTAACGGGCTGCTGTGCAGCGTTTAACTCGAGGAATACATCATGGGCTTGTCCATCCATACCAACTTCGCCTCCCTGACCACCCAGAACCAGCTGAACAACACCAACAAGATGCTGGGCACCGCCATGCAGCGCCTGGGTACCGGTCTTCGCATCAACTCCGCCGCCGACGACGCGGCCGGTCTGCAGATGGCTACCCGCCTGCAAGCCCAGTCCAACGGCCAGAAGGTCGGCATGCGCAACGCCCAGGATGCCATCTCCATGATGCAGACCGCCGAAGGCGCCCTGGACGAGATGACCAACATCGTTCAGCGCATGAAGGATCTGGCTACCCAGGGTGCCAACGGCACTACCAGCACCGAAGACTACACCGCCCTGAACGCCGAGTTCGGCGAGCTGTCGAAAGAGCTGGCCAACATCACCGACAACACCACCTTCGGTGGCCAGTCCCTGCTGAAGAAAGCCGCTGGCAACTTCGAGAAGGGTGCGGTCAAGTTCCAGATCGGTGGCTCCGCCGCCGAGACCCTGAGCGTGGACATCTCCACCGACCTGAAGAAAGTGACCGGTTCCACCGCTGGCTCCGGCCTGGATGGTACCGCAGTCAAGGGTGGCGGTATCGGTGATCAGACCAAAGCCAATGCCGCTATCACCGAGATGGAAACCTTCCTGAAAGACATCGGCAGCGCCCGTTCCTCCTTCGGTGCCAACATCAACCGTCTGGAGCACACCGTCAACAACCTCTCCAACATGAAAGAGAACACCGACATGGCGAACGGTCGCATCATGGATGCCGACTTCGCTCAGGAGAGCACCAACATGACCAAGAACCAGATGCTGATGCAGGCTGGCATGTCCGTGCTGTCCAACTCCAACCAGATGACCGGCATGGTGACTTCCCTGCTGCGTTGATGCTGGTGGCACCCATCCCCCTGGTGGGTGCCTTTTTCCCGTTTCCCCTCCCAGCTCCTCCCGCGCCCTCTTTTTTCATCATATTTTTCACCCGCAGCTCAAGTCTTGCCTCGCACCTGTCGCTTCTCTCCTTCGTACGGTTATCCGCTGCGGTAGCAGCCTTCTTCGAGGAATAGATCATGGGTTTGTCCATTCATACCAACTTTGCTTCTCTGACCACTCAGAACCAGCTGAACAACACCAACAAGATGCTGGGCACCGCCATGCAGCGCCTGGGTACCGGTCTTCGCATCAACTCCGCCGCCGATGACGCCGCCGGTCTGCAGATGGCCACCCGTCTGCAAGCCCAGTCCAACGGCCAGAAGGTCGGCATGCGCAACGCCCAGGACGCCGTCTCCATGATGCAGACTGCCGAAGGCGCCATGGACGAGATGACCAACATCGTTCAGCGCATGAAAGACCTGGCCACCCAGGGCGCCAACGGCACCGCGAGCGCGGAAGACCGTCTGGCCATGGGCACCGAAATGAAGGAGCTGTCTGCCGAGCTGAAGAACATCAGCGACAACACCAAGTTTGGTGGTCAGGCTCTGATCAGCGATGCGGGCAAGTTCGGCGCCGCAGCAGTGACCTTCCAGATCGGTGGTTCCGCCGCCGAGAAGCTGGATGTGGATGCCAGCGGCAATGTTCAGGCCGTCAACGCAGCCATTGATGCCGCGGAAACCGATTTTGCCACCGCCGATGCCACCGCTCTGGCCTCCACTGCCTTCAATGCGCAGATCACCAAGATGGAAGACGCCCTGGATGCCATCGGTACCGCCCGTTCCCAGTTCGGTGCCAACATCAACCGTCTGGAGCATACCGTCAACAACCTCTCCAACATGAAAGAGAACACCGACATGGCGAACGGCCGCATCATGGATGCCGACTTCGCCCAGGAGAGCACCAACATGACCAAGAACCAGATGCTGATGCAGGCTGGCATGTCCGTGCTGTCCAACTCCAACCAGATGACCGGCATGGTGACTTCCCTGCTGCGTTGATGGTTTGCCGGGCCGCCCCGAGAGGGGCGGCTCTTGTTTGACAACCGCTTGCCGGTTGGAAAGGGCCGAGCCGGTCTTTTCCAACAGGCATGCCACCGAATAAGGGGAGAAAGATGCAAATAGATCCGGCCAGCACGGCGATGCAACTGGTAGCCGTCGAGCGCCAGAACATGGACAAGTTGCTGAAGAAGCAGCTGGACAGCGTCAAGGCGCAGCAGAGCGCCATCAGCAGCCTCACCACCAAGCTGTCGAGTTTCCAAACCCTGCTCAAGGATCTGAACAAGGCGAGCAGCCTGCAGGCTCAGAAGGCCACCCTGTCCCAGGAAGGGCTCATGACGGTGACGAGCAATGGCAAGGCCAGCTCGGGTCAGTACAGCTTCTTCGTGGAGCAGCTTGCCCAGTCCCATCAGGTCGGCTTGCAGCTTGACAGTGACACGGCACCGCTGCCGGCAGACGGCGTCTTCTCCCTGACGGTCAAGGGCAAGACCCTGGACATCGACCTGGCCTCCCTCCCGGCTGGCGCCACCGTCAAGGATCTGGTCTCCCAGATCAACAATGCCAAGGACAACCCGGGGGTGAAGGCGACCCTGGTACGTACCGACGGCAAGGTCAGCATGGTACTGACCAGCAAGGAGAGCGGCGTGGAGAACGCCATCACCCTGGGGTACAGCGGGGATGGCGCCAATGCCATCGGGGTGGCGATGGCCGGCAAGACGGACATCACCCAGGCGCAGGACGCCAAGCTGCGCATGGGGGGGGACAACCCTCTCACCATCACCTCTGCCAGCAACAAGATAGAGAACGTGGTGGATGGCCTGACGTTCCAGCTGACCAAGGCACAAAAGGCGGATGACGCTCCGCTGCTGGTCACGGTGGATCAGGACAAGGAGGCGGTTACCGGCTCCCTCAAGAAGTTTGTCGACAGTTACAACGAGCTGGTGGATGAGCTGGCCAAGATGACCTCCAGCGATCCCAAGGCGCCGGGAGCACTCTCCTCCGACAGCGGGGTACGCAGCCTCAAGAGCGTGATTGCCCGCAGCGTGCGGGAGTTGCCCGATGATCTGACTCTGGGGAGCCTGGGGATCAAGACCGACAAGGCGGGCAAGCTCTCCTTCAACGAGACCGACTTCAACAAGGCGCTGGAGAAGGATCCCGAGCTGCTCGGCAAGGCACTCATGGGCGACGACGGTCTGCTCAAGCGGATGAGTAATGCCCTGGACCCCTATACCAAGCGGGACGGTGCACTCAAGGGACGCAAGACAGGTCTTGAAGCGAACGAGAAGCGGGTGAATGAGCGGATGGAGGCGCTGGATCGGCGCATGGATTCCGCGTATAAGCGCTACCTCAATCAGTTCACCACCATGAACCAGATGTTGCAGACCATGGGCGGCTTGTGAGACGGCTAGCCCGTAACACTTTGAATAAGCGAGTTTTTCATGTTTGAACCCCAAGAAGGCTATGACGCCTACCAGTTCGCCGCCACCCAGGCCAAGGCAGCGAGCGCCGATCCGCACCAGCTGGTGCTGATGCTGATGGATGGCCTGCTCGACGAAATAGCCAGGGCCGAGGGCCACATTCTGGCCAGGCAGTACGAGCGCAAGGGGCAGTCCATCAACAAGTGTCTGCAGATCCTGGGAGGGCTCGACAGTGCCCTCGATATGGACAAGGGCGGGGAGCTGGCCAGCAACCTGCACCGTCTCTACGACTACTGCGGCCAGCGGCTGTTCGAGATCAGTGTGGCCAACGATGTCGCGGGCTTTGCAGAGGTGCGTCGCATCCTGCTGGAGCTGAAAGAGGGTTGGGAAGCGATGGCCCGCCATCCCCGTTGATGCGGAAATCCACCTTCCTCATGGGGCAAAGGTCGGAACTAACGTATTGAAATATAATGTTTATATATTTGGCCTGCTCCTTGCTTGCCCGCAAGGTCGTCCTATTTTGAGGCCATCATCATGTCCATGACAGGAGCCGTGCCCCCCGGTGCGGAACGCGAGACACGTCAGCGCCAGCTTCTGGGGCTCGGGCGTCTTATCTTGCAGCAGGCCCGCGCCGGACAGTGGGATGCGGTGCGGCTGGCGGATCAGCGTCTGGCCCAGCTGGTGGCGCATCTGAACAGCCAGCCTGCATTGTGGCAATCCCTGATGCCGGTCCGGGATCAGGTGCGTCACTGGCATCGGGAAGCCTTCGCGCTCTGTGAGCAGGAAACGGCGCTGCGCAAGCAGGAGTGGGACAGCCTCTCCCGCAAGCGGGAAGGATTGCAGGCCTACGACGAGGCGCAGACATGGGCATGATCCCTCTCCCCGTGGCAGAGACACTGCCCGCTTCCCCATCCGGTGGTTTTACCCGCCTCTCCCGCCAGCCTGACGGGCAGGGGGAAGAGTACCAGCCTCTGGATCTTCCGCAGGAGGCGATGCTTCCTCCGTCCACCGCCCCTTCCGCCCCCGTCGACGAGACGGAGCAGGAGGAAAGCGTCGAAGTGGCTGCGGATGTTGCCGAGCAACTCGCCGCCTTCAACCAGATGCCACCACCTTTTGTCCGACAGGAGGAGGGACGCATTCCTCCTGTCCGTTTGTCATCGAGTGCCGGCCTTGCCCCCGTCGGAGAGGTGCAACCCGCCTCCTCGCCTGTGCTGCGCGCCCTCAGCGGGTTCGAGCGAATGGAAGGGGAGAGGATGCCGGTGCCGCCGGTTTCCGTTGGCAAGGAGAGCCTCCCTCAACCTGCTGGGGAGCTGGCCATGCGAATGCTCCAGCCCACTGCCCAGGGCGAGCAGCCTGCGACCCGGAGTGCGGCAGTGGTGGCGTCTCTTCCCGGGGAGCCTGCCCCGGAGCGGGAGGCCAGCGTCACCGAACTCAAGGCAATGGCGGGGTTGTCGCCCGCGCACTCTGCCGCCAGGCCTGCGGAATACCAGTGGGCACCGGCGCGTCTTGCCGCAAGCGAGGCCCAGTGGGGCCAGCAGCTGGTCGATGTGCTCAAAAACAGGGTCGAGCTGCAGGTGAACCATAGCATCAAGCAGGCCCATATCCGCCTCGATCCCCCCGAGCTGGGTCGCCTCGAACTGACCGTGAGGATGGAAGGGGATCGGCTCAACGTGCAGCTCAACGTGACCAACCCGGCGGTGCGTGAAGCCCTGATCCAGTCGATGGAGCGGCTTCGCATGAGTTTGGCTCCCCATCATGCCGGTGGCGTCGAGGTGAACGTGGGCCAGGGGGGAGAGCAGGAGCGAGGGGATCGCTGGCAGCAGGAAAAGATCCTGGCAGGTCGACGACAGTGGCAGGAAGAACAGGACGCATCGGGTAGTGCTGGCCAGGATTGGCTCAACACCCTGGTGTGACATTTCAAGATCTGGCAATAGCGAGAGTGATTTCAAATTATGCGGCGTGTCATGAAGTGGTTGATGGTGATAATGATGGCGCTGTGCCTGCTGGCGGCGCTGGCCTATGGCGCCTATCTCAAGCGGGATACGGTTGCCGTCTGGCTGGGCCTGGCAGAAGCCAAGCCCGAGCTGAGCAAGACGCCGCTGTTCAAACCGATGGAGCGTTTCGTCATCAGCCTGGAGGGAGACAGAGAGCCCCACTATCTGGTGCTGGAGCTGGCGCTGGTCACCCACAATCCCCAGCAACTGGAGACGCTCAACGAGCTGACCCCCCTGATCCGCAATGCCATGGTGCAATATTTCAGCCATCGCTCCCATGAGGCGGTGAAGCAGGAACTGCAGAACATCTCGGCCCTTCAGACCTCTCTGCTCGGCAAACTGGTGGGAACCCTGGAGGGGTATGGCTACAAGCCCTATCTGGATGAAGTGCTGGTCACCAAGGTCCTGGTGCAGTAGCGAACATGATGGACGCTGGTTGGGATACTCCCTGCGAACTGACCGCCTCCGCTCCCCGCACCGGTGAGCAGGTGATCCTGAGCCGTTATCTGCCTCTGGTGAAGCGGGCAGCCACTCACCTGCGCAGTCAGGTGAGCGCCAGCTTCGATCAGGAGGACATGGAGCAGGTCGGCATGATGGGGCTGCTGGAAGCCTGGCGTCGCTATGGGGGTGAACCGGATGCCCAGTTCGAGAGCTATGCCTTCAAGCGGGTGCGGGGAGCCATGCTGGACGAGCTGCGGCGCCTCGACTGGCGCCCCCGTCAGCTGCGCCAGCAGGTGCACGGTCACAACCAGGTACAGCGGGAGCTGTTCAACCGTCTGGGGCGCAACCCGACCGAGCAGGAGCTGGCACAGGCGCTTTCCTGCACCGTTGAGGAGGTGCGCCAGCTCGCCTATGCGAGCCAGGCCGAGGCGTTGCAGAGTCTGGAGGAGTGGCTGGAGAACGGAGGCAGGGCGCCCGCATCCGAGTCTGACGATCAGGATCTGGCCATGACCCTTGGCAAGGTGCTCGGCACCCTGGACAAGCGTGAACAGCTGCTGCTTTCCCTCTATTACCAGCAGGAATTGAACATGAAGGAGATTGCACTGGTGCTCGGGTTGACCGAGTCGCGGGTGTGCCAGCTCCACAAGCAGTGCGTCCTTCAGCTCAAGCAGCGATTGGTCGACTCCATATAGTTATGCCTCTCCCCGCGGGGGGAGTCTTGTTGATTTCTGCGGGAGCATCCATGCAAAAACAGATTGGTCTTGGTGTCATTTTCGTGTGTGTGATCGGCGGCTTCATGATGGCCGGGGGGCGCCCCATCGCCCTGTGGCAGCCTGCCGAACTCATCATCATCATAGGGGCGGCGGTCGGTTCCATGTTCCTTGGCAATTCCAAGGAGGTGATGCATGAAATGTGGCGCCAGATGAGGCTTTGCTTCAAGTCCAACAAGGACGAGAAGGAGATCTATCGCGAACTGCTGACCCTGATGCACCAACTGCTGGAAGAGACCCGCAACAAGGGGATGAAGGCGCTGGACGAGCACGTGGAGAATCCGCAGCAGAGCTCCGTCTTCCTCATGTATCCCCAGGTATCGGAAGATCCGCAACTGCTGGGCTTCATCATTGACAACCTGCGTCTGCTGGGCATGGGCAAGATCACGCCTCATGAGCTCGACACCATACTGGAGCAGGAGATCATGGCCATCGAGGAGGACATGCTCAAGCCCGCCCATGCGCTGCACAAGACCGGGGAGGCCTGCCCCGGCTTCGGGATCCTGGCGGCGGTGATGGGGATCATCATCACCATGCAGCAGCTCGACGGCCCCTTGAGCAATATCGGCGTGCACGTGGCAGCCGCCCTGGTGGGCACCTTCATCGGTATCTTCCTCTGTTATTGCCTGCTGGAGCCCATCAGCAATGCGATGGAAGAGATGGTCAAGCGCCGTATCGGCATGCTGATGTGCATCAAGTCGATCCTGATCGCCCAGCTGAGGGGCAAGACGCCGCTGCTCTCCGTCGATTCCGGCCGCAAGATGCTGGAGCCTGACGTGAAACCCAGCTTCCTCGAACTGGAAGACTGGGTGACCAACAGGGCCATGTGATGCGCAACCACGAGCAGATCGTCATCAAGCGCCAGCAGCGGCGCAGCAGCGCTCCCAAGGGGGGCGGTGCATGGAAGGTGGCCTTCGCCGACTTCACCCTGGCCATGATGGCCTTCTTCATGGTGCTCTGGATCCTGGCCGTCTCCAGCCAGGAGGAGCGTGATGTGGTGGCCAGCCGTCTACGCGACTACAGCATCATGGACAGCGAGGCCAACCCCTTCGATATCCGCAACAGTCCCTATCCGGTGGATCTTGGCGGCAACCCCTCGGTACTGGAGGAGTTGAGTCCCCAGTTCGTGGAGGAGGGGCAGCGTATGCCCAGACACATGGAGCGTGACCGCAGCATCTTTACCGATGGCGCCAAGGGAGGCTATGAGAGCCTGCTGGCGGGCAAGATTGAGGGAGAGAAGCAGATGGCGCAGTTGGCCGGTTTCATCGGGTCCATGGCGGATCAGATGCAGGCCAGAAACAACCTGGAGCTGCAACTGGTGCCCCAGGGTCTGCGGATCCTGATCCGCGACGATGACGAGCGCGAGATGTACAGCCGTGGCAGCGCCCGCATCAGCCCCTATTTCCGCCATCTGCTGATGGCACTGGCTCCTGTCTTTCAGCGAGTGGAGAACCGGGTCATGATCTCGGGCCACACCGACAGCACCCCCTTTGCCGGTGACAACTACAGCAACTGGGAGCTCTCCTCCGATCGCGCCATGATGGCGAGGCGTGTCCTGCTTGCTGGCGGCATGCCCCCCGAGCGGGTGGGTCAGGTGGTCGCCATGTCGGATACCATGCTGGACAACACCGCCGATCCCAAAGGCAGCCAGAACCGCCGCATCGAGTTGCTGGTGATGACGACCCAGGCGGAAAAGAGCCTGGAGCAGCTGTTCAGTGCCCAAACCCAAGCCGCCACCCGGACAGCCAAGGATGCCGTTGCCCATGGAAACCCCTGACGCCGATCTGCCCCCCGTGACACCGTTCAAGGATCCCAGGCGCAAACTGCCGCGCTGGTATCTCCATGACGGGACCACGCCCCTGGAATCCCAGAGTTGCGGCATCGCGGCCCGGCTCATGGTCTCCGGCCTGCTGTTCGACAAGCGCATCGGACGGGCGGTGATCAAGGATATCGGACCGGGTGGGGTCGGTTTCCTCGCCCCCGCCCGTTTTACCTTGCCCGATAACGTCAGCCTGTCGTTGTCACCGCGGATCGTGCTGGCGTGTCATATCACCCATCGCAGGGCCATAGGACAGTACCTCAGCTTCTACGGCGCGCGATGGGTCGATCCTGACTCGGTGGATCTCGCGCCTGTTCTGAGCAACTGGCGCCACTGTTTCATGGCGCCAGCAGAGGGCGAGCCTGCTCCAATCCCAGTGGATCCGGCAACCGCTCAAGAGTGAGGCCTCCCCGCCCCATGTCCAGTCCCCGTGCAGGCAGCAACAGCAGGGGATCGTGCAGGCTTTCCAGGGACACGGCCCGCACCAGCTGCGGGCGTGTCTCTTGATGGCGCGGGGCAGGAGGGGCCTTGCCTCCGCCATAAACGATGGGGCAGTCACTCACCTCCCGGGGATCGGGCAATCGCCAGGCGGGATTCCACCGGCTTGCCTCGTTCATGGCAACCCCCCGTTCCATGGCCCACTCCAGCAATGAGCAGCCCCCCGGCTGCCGCCATACCCGGATATTTTCTCCCGCCTGCCAGGGCGGCAGGACAAACCCGTGCTGCGCCGCTCTGTCCAGCAATTGGGAGAGCGCGAGGAAGCGCGCCACATAGAGGCGCGTTTCGGTAGGCAATTGCAACTCCCACACATTGCGTGTCCCGCCGTTGAGCACCGCCTTCAGTACTCTTCCCTCTCCCGCGTTGTAGGCAGCCAGTGCCAGCAACCAGTCCTGCCCGAAGAATTGATGCAGCCAGCCGAGGTAGGAGAGCGCCGCCTCCGTCGCCAATGGCAGGGAGTAGCGGCCATCGAAGCCGTTTGTCATGGGGACGGAGAAGCGGGCTGCGGTATCCGGCATCAGCTGCCAGGGCCCGGCGGCGCCCGCCGAGGAGATCACGTCAAGCCGGTAGCTGCTCTCGATCAGGGGCAGCAGAGCCAGCATGGGTGGGAGTTTTCGCGTCTGAACCTGCTCCGTGACCCAGCGGATCATGGGCTGGGACTCGGCGAGCCTCGTCTGCAGGTGGCTGCGCTGGCGCAGCAGAAAGCGGGTCTGCTCGTTGACCAGCTCGGCACCCGGGCCGACAACGGGGGTAGGAAAACCCGCCTGCCAGTGATAATGATCATAGGAGTAACAAACGGCACTGCTCAGTAGCGAGAGCCCGGGGAGAAGGCGCAGGGATATTTTGGCAACAGCGGACAGAGCCTGGCGGGAAAATGATAAAAACACGATGTATCTCAACAGTTTTTGACAATATCTGTCGACTGTTCATGTGGTATCCAGGACGTGATAAGCATGATAACACGAGTAAAAAAGACCCCAAAGGCGGGCAGGGCGATTCAGAAATTTCTGCTTTATCTGATCCTCGTTAATTTTGGTTTGATGTGGCTCTATATCATGTATGCCGACGAGCTGACATTGGGCGCCAATCTACTGCTGACTTTTCTTCTCATCGTCTATAACCTGCTGCTCTGCCAGCTGGTGGTGCTGCGAGCCCGTCGGGTAGGGGATGGCTATATCATCTATCCCGTGGTGGGCGTCAGCATTATCCTGTGCGCCGTCGTGCTGTTCCGTTTCATCATTTCCCCGTGAAATCGATTAATTACGAGGCGCAGTTCGCCGGGATGATTTAATTCCCCCATGAATAACTTGTGGAAAATCAATTCATTTAATCGGTAGTCCCATCACGCTGCGTCAATATGTTCCCCATGCTCGAGATCCTTGCTTGAAAAGCCCCCTGCTCGTCCTTAAACTTCATGGTGGAGAAAAGTGGATCAAAGTGGTTTTATTGGGCATCTAGCCCCCATAACTCACCTTCGGGGACTGCAATTTGTTGCGTGGCGCTCACGCCATCAGCCTGGACAGCAAGGGGCGGTTGGCGATTCCGACCAAATTTCGTGATTGGCTGCGCGACGAATGCGACGGCCAGCTGGTCTGCACCATCGACATCGCCCATCCCTGTCTGCTGCTTTATCCCCTGAATGAATGGGAAGAGGTAGAGCGCAAGCTGAAGACCCTTTCCAGCACCAACCCGGCGGAACGCCGCCTGCAGCGTCTGCTGCTCGGCCACGCGGCCGAATGCGAACTGGATGGCAATGGCCGTCTGCTGCTCAGCCAGCCGCTGCGCAGCCATGCCGGGCTGGACAAGAAAGTCATGCTGGTGGGCCAGCTCAACAAATTCGAGCTGTGGGATGAAGCCCGCTGGCAACAACAGATCAACGACGACATCCTGGGCCTGCCCGAGGACGACTGGGCAAGTTCACCACGACTACAGGATTTTTCTTTATAAATGACCCAAGCCGCTGAACACATCACAGTGCTGTTGCACGAAGCCGTCGAAGGGCTGGCCATCAAGCCGGACGGTATCTACGTCGACGGTACCTTTGGCCGGGGTGGTCACTCTCGTCTCATTCTCCAGCATCTGGGCCCGAACGGCCGTCTGATCGCCATCGACCGGGATCCCCAGGCCATTGCCGAGGCGGCCAAGATCCAGGATCCCCGTTTCGAGATCGTGCACGGTCCCTTCTCCGGCATCACCCGCTATCTGACCGAGCGCGGCCTGCTGGGCAAGGTCGATGGCTTCCTGCTGGATCTCGGTGTCTCCTCCCCCCAGCTTGACGATGCCGAACGTGGCTTCAGCTTCATGAAGGACGGCCCGCTCGACATGAGGATGGATCCCACCTCCGGTCAGAGCGCCGCCGAGTGGCTGGCCCGTGCCGATGTGGACGACATCGCCTGGGTGCTGAAAACCTTCGGTGAGGAGCGCTTCGCCAAGAAGATTGCTCGCGCCATCGTGCACGATCGGGTGACAGAGCCCTATGTGCGCACCCGCCAGCTGGCGGAGATGATTGCCCGGGTCAACCCGAGCAAGGAGAAGGGCAAGCACGCGGCGACCCGCAGCTTCCAGGCCATCCGCATCTATATCAACAGCGAGCTGGACGAGATCGAAACCGCCCTCAACGGCGCTCTGGACGTGCTGGCTCCTCACGGCCGTCTCTCCGTCATCAGCTTCCACTCTCTGGAAGATCGGCTGGTGAAACATTTCATTCGCAAGCACGAGAAAGGTCCTGAAGTACCCCACGGCATCCCCCTGACTGAAGCCCAGCTTGCCGGTGGTCGCAAGCTGAAATCGATCGGCAAGGCGCTCAAGCCTTCCGACCACGAGGTCAATGAAAACACCCGGTCCCGCAGCTCGGTGCTGCGGGTCGCAGAGCGTCTTGCGGAGTAAACGATGAGCGACGTGCGCGTTCACCTCGCCAGGGAGATCGTTGCGGATCTCTGGCGCCACAAGTTGCAGGTCCTGTTGACCGTCGCCGTGCTGGTCACCGCCTTTGCGGTGATCCTGGTGACCAACATGACCCGGGGTCTGACGGCCAAGCAGAACGATCTGATGGCGGAGGAGGACAGGCTAAACATCGAGTGGCGCCACCTCTTGCTGGAACAGGGCACATTGGCTGAGCACTCCCGGGTGGCGAGTCTGGCCATGGACAAATTGCAGATGTCTCGTCCCCTGGTGACCACTGAAAAGGTAATTACACAACCATGACACGCAAGGCGGCCACCAAGGCTCCGGCAAAGGACAAAGCCAAGGCGAAAGCACCCTCACTCTACCCGTGGCGCTTTCGTACCCTGGTTTTCTTCATCGGCATCGCATTTGCGGGGCTGATCCTGCGGCTGGCCTGGATCCAGGTGATCGATCCGGACAGACTGCGCCAGGAGGGGGACATGCGCTCCCTGCGCACCACCTCCACCCAGGCGGTGCGCGGCATGATCACGGACCGCAATGGCGAACAGTTGGCGGTATCCGTGCCGGTCGAAGCGGTCTGGGCCGATCCCAAGACGGTGCATGAGTCCGGTGCCATCCACAACGAGCGTGCCTGGCTGGCACTCTCCGCCGTGCTCAAGCTCGACATCAACACCCTCAAGCATCGCATCGCCAACCCGAGCAAGCGCTTCGTCTATCTGCAGCGGCAGGTGACGCCTGCGGTGGCCGAGTACATCAAGGGGTTGAAGCTGGGGGGCATCTATCTGCGTCCCGAGGCGCGCCGTTTCTACCCGACCGGCGAGATAAGCTCCCACCTGGTGGGGGTGACCAACATTGATGGCAGCGGCATCGAGGGGATTGAGCGCAGCTACAACGAGTGGCTGACCGCGACCCCTGGCGAGATGCGGGTGCGCAAGGACAGGCAGGGCCGCGTCATCGAGCGACTTGGCCTGGTGAAAGAGGGCAAACACGCCAACGATCTGCAACTGAGCATCGATCAGCGGGTGCAGGCGCTGGCCTATCGCGCCCTCAAACGGGCTACCGACGAGAACAAGGCCACCTCCGGCTCCATGGTGATGCTGGATGTGAAGACCGGCGAGGTGCTCGCCATGGTCAACACCCCCTCCTACAACCCGAACAACCGCGGCCAGTACCAGAGTTTCCGGGTGCGAAACCGGGTGGTGACCGATACCTATGAGCCGGGTTCCACGGTCAAGCCATTGATTTTGCTTAGTGCCTTGCAAGCCGGTGTCACCAGCTGGAAGGACTTCATCCCGGGCGGCCCCCTCTTCATCGGGGCCAAGCAGATCCGTGACGTGAGTATCCACAAGGCGACCAACCTGTACGACATCCTGCGCTACTCCTCCAACATCGGCATGTCGCGCATCGCGCTGCGGATGCCGGCCCAGGAGATGATCAATACCCTGAGCATGGTGGGATTCGGCATGGACACCGGCAGCGGCCTGATGGGGGAGAGCAGCGGCATGCTGCCCCAGCGTCGCCGCTGGTCCGACATCGAGCGAGCTACCCTGTCGTTTGGTTATGGTCTGCGAGTGACCCCGCTGCAGCTGGCCTCCGCCTACGCCACCCTGGCCAACAAGGGCAAGCGGGTACCGCTCTCCATCATCAAGGTGACCAAGCCGCCCAAGGGTGAGCAGGTCATCGATCACAACAACGCCGCTGCCATGTTGCAGGCGCTGGAGTACGTGGTCAGCAATGCCATTCCCAAGGCCCAGATCCCCGGTTATCGGGTCGGTGGCAAGAGTGGTACCGCCAAGGTGGCCGTGGCTGGGGGCTATGGCAAGGACTACATGGCCTGGTTTGCCGGTTTCGCGCCGGCCAGCAATCCCCGTTTTGTCATGGTGGTGGTGATTAACGAACCCAAGGGGGATGCCTACTACGGCGGTGCCGTGGCGACCCCGCCCTTTGCGGAGGCCATGGGAGGCGTGTTGCAGCTCTTCAACATCCGTCCCGATGCGATCCCGCCCGAGGTACCCGCCAAGCTTGCCCGCACGGAGGCCAACAATGGCGCACCGCGTACTTGACGGGCATCCGGTTTTTTCCATCGGCCCCGCTGCTGTCGGGGCGTTTTCCATGGCGTGTACGAGCGCCCGCATTCCCGCATTTTCGGAGGCTTCCCATGCCGCCCCGCACACTTGATCAACTGATGAGCCGCTTCGGCATCGATGCCCCGGCGCTTTCCCTCAACGATCTCCAGCTCGACAGCCGGCGGGTCGGTCCCGGCTCGCTCTTCGTGGCGATTCGTGGCCATCAGGTGGATGGCAGGCGCTTCATCGAACAGGCGGTGGCTCAGGGAGCGACCGCCGTGCTGTTTGAGGAGGACGGAGAATTCGTCCCTCCGGCGACCCAGATCCCCTGCATCGGCATGAGGGATCTTCCCGCTCGTCTCTCCGAGCTGGCCGGTCATTTCTACGGTCACCCGGCGCAAAAGTTGCAACTGGTGGGCATCACGGGCACCAACGGCAAAAGCACCACGGCCCTGCTGGTGGCCAACTGGCGCACCCTGCTGGGGGGCAAGGCCGGGGTCATGGGCACCATAGGCAACGGTCTGTTTGGCGAGCTCATCGAAGCAGAGAACACCACGGGCAGCGCGGTCCAGGTGCAGGCCAATCTGGCCGCCTTGCAGCAGCAGGGGGCTGATCTGGTGGCGATGGAGGTCTCCAGCCACGGTCTGGTGCAGCATCGCGTGGCGGCCCTGCCGTTTGCCGCGGCAGTCTTCACCAACCTGAGCCGGGATCATCTGGACTATCACGGCACCATGGAGGCCTATGCCGCCGCCAAGGAGGAGCTGCTGAAGCTGGTGGATGAGCCTTGCGCCGTCATCAACGCCGATGATCATCTGGGACGGCAATGGCTGGCGACCTATCCCGGTGCGGTGGCCTTCGGGGTTCATGGTCCGATTGATAACCATGCCGGACGACAACTGACGGCGCAGGATCCCCATTTCCACCAACAAGGTTTCGATACGCGCATTAACTCCAGCTGGGGGAATGGTGTATTATCCGCCCCCTTGCTTGGCCGCTTCAACGTCAGCAACGTGCTGGGCGCCATGGGCGCCATGCTGGTGCTCGGCTACGACTTCGATGACCTGCTGGCGACGGCCCCCAGACTGCAACCGGTGACCGGTCGCATGGAGTGCTTCGGCGGTGGCGATGCGCCGCTCGCCGTGGTCGATTACGCCCACACCCCGGATGCGCTGGAGAAGGCATTGCAGGCCCTGCGGGTGCACTGTCACGGCCGGCTCTGGTGCCTGGTGGGATGCGGCGGCGACAGGGATCGCGGCAAGCGTCCCATGATGGCTGCCATGGCGGAGCTGCATGCGGACTGCGTGATCCTGACCGACGACAATCCCCGTACCGAGGAGCCGGCCCGGATCATGGCCGACATGGTGGCGGGTCTTCGCGATCCCGGCGCCGTGCAGATTGAGCATGACAGGACCAAGGCAATCCAGCTGGCACTGAGTCAAGCGAGCAAAGAGGACATCATCCTGGTGGCCGGCAAAGGCCACGAGGATTATCAGATCATTGGAACCGACAAGCGGCACTACAGCGATCGGGAAACCGTCGCAGCCGCCTTGCACACATTAATGGAGTCATTCAAATGATGACCCTCAGGCTTGCCGACCTGGCGCAGGTGCTCGATGCCCGTCTGATCGGGGGCGACCATGAGATCACGGCGGTCAGCACCGACACCCGTACTCTGGGCGCGGGGGCGCTGTTCGTGGCCCTGCGCGGCGAGCGTTTCGACGCCCACGATTTCTGCGACCAGGCGGTTGCCGCCGGCGCCAGTGCCCTGCTGGTGGAGCGCGAATTGCCGCTGGCCATTCCACAACTGGTGGTGGGCGACACCCTCAAGGGGCTTGGGCGTCTGGGCAGGCTGGTGCGCGAGCGCATCAATCCGAAAGTGCTCGCCATCACAGGCAGCTGTGGCAAAACCACGGTGAAGGAGATGGCGACGGCCATCCTGCGCTGTGAAGGGGAGGTGCTGGCCACCGCCGGCAACTTCAACAACGAGGTGGGGGTGCCGCTGACCCTGCTGCGCCTCGAGCCGCAACACCAGTTCGCGGTGATGGAGCTGGGAGCCAACCACCCGGGCGAGATCGCCTGGACCACGTCGCTCGCCAGACCCGACGCCGCCATCATCAACAACGTCGCTGCCGCGCATCTGGAAGGCTTTGGCTCCCTGGAAGGGGTGTTCCATGCCAAGAGCGAAATCTTCGAAGGGCTAGGCGAGGGCGGCACCGCCATCGTCAATGCCGACAACGAGTTCTGGCCGAAGTGGCGTGAAAAGGGCATCCAGTGCGCCTTCTCCCTCCAGGATCAGCGTCAGCCGTTCCACGCCCGCGACATCGTGCTCAACGAGCAGGGTTGTGCCAGGTTCGTGATGGTGACGCCCCAGGGAGAGATGAACCTGACCCTGGCCATTCCAGGTCGCCACAACGTGGCCAACGCCCTGGCTGCTGCCGCCGGGACCCTGGCGCTGGGCGCATCGCTTGCGTCCGTCAAGGCGGGTCTGGAGCAGATGGCGCCGGTCAAGGGCCGTTTCTGCGTGCAACGCTGGGGTGGCCTCACCTTGGTGGACGACACCTACAACGCCAGCGTGGAGTCCGTGCTGGCGGGTATCGATGCCCTGACCGCCATGAACGGCTACAAGGTGCTGGTATTCGGTGACATGAAAGAGTTGGGTGAGGAGTCCGCCGCGCAGCATGCCCGGGTCGGACACCACGCCCGTGAGCAGGGCCTCAATGCCGTGCTGACCGTAGGGGAACAGAGTCGCCACACCGCAGATGCCGCGGCTGGCCGACATTTCGATAACAAGGCGTCGTTGTTTGAAGTGCTTGCGCAAATGATAAAGACACATCAGGAAATTTCGATTCTGGTCAAGGGCGCCCGTGGCTCCCGCATGGAAGATATCGTCGAGATGGTCAAGGGCCATCAGGAGTCAGCCACATGCTAGTCTGGCTGGCGGAACTGCTCACCCCGCACTTCACCTTCTTCAACGTCTTCTCCTACCTGACGTTTCGCGCCATCCTGTCGATCATCACCGGTCTGGTGGTGGCGCTCTGGATGGGGCCGCGCCTCATCCGTCGCCTGCAGATCATGAAGTTCGGCCAGGTGATCCGCAACGACGGTCCCGAGTCCCACCTCAGCAAGAAGGGCACCCCGACCATGGGCGGCCTGATGATCATTGCCGCCATCTTCACTTCTGTGCTGCTCTGGTGCCGCCTCGATAACCCCTATGTCTGGCTGGTGCTGTTCGTGCTGGGGGCCTATGGCGCCATCGGCTTTGCCGATGACTATCTCAAGGTGGTGCGCAAGAACACCGACGGCCTCATCGCCCGCTGGAAGTACTTCTGGCAGTCCGCGGTCGCGCTGGGTGTGGCGGTGTTCCTCTACGCCACGGCCACCCACGATGGTCAGACCCAGCTGGTGGTGCCCTTCCTCAAGGATGTGATGCCCCAGCTCGGCCTGATGTTCATCCTGCTGACCTACTTCGTCATCGTCGGTACCTCCAACGCGGTCAACCTGACCGATGGCCTGGATGGCCTCGCCATCATGCCCACCGTGATGGTGGCGGGGGGCTTCGCCCTGATCGCCTGGGCGACCGGCAACGTCAACTTCGCGAACTACCTGCACATTCCCTACGTGCCCTACACCTCCGAGCTGGTGATCGTCTGTACCGCCATCGTGGGCGCGGGCCTGGGTTTCCTCTGGTTCAATACCTACCCGGCCCAGGTCTTCATGGGGGACGTGGGTTCCCTGGCCCTGGGCGGCGCTCTCGGTACCATCGCCGTGCTGGTGCGCCAGGAGTTCCTGCTGGTAATCATGGGGGGCGTCTTCGTGATGGAGACCGTCTCGGTGATCCTGCAGGTCGGATCCTACAAACTGCGCGGCGTGCGGATCTTCCGCATGGCCCCCATCCATCACCACTATGAGAAGAAGGGCTGGCCGGAGCCGCGCGTCATCGTGCGCTTCTGGATCATCACCCTCATGCTGGTGCTGCTTGGCCTCGCCACCCTGAAGGTGAGGTAAGCCATGGTCATCATCATCGGACTCGGCAAAACCGGACTCTCCTGCGTCGATTACTTCCTCGACCGCGGCGTCACGCCGCTGGTGATGGACACCCGTGCCAACCCGCCGGGCAAGGACGAGCTTCCCCCCGAGGTGGAGCTCATCCACGGGCTGGACGCGGAGCGGCTCAAGCAGGCGCACATGATAGTGGCCAGCCCGGGCATCGCCCTGGCGACTCCGGAGTTGAAGGCCGCCGCCGAGTTCGGGGTGCGCATCGTCGGTGACATCGAACTGTTCGTGCGTGAAACCCAGACGCCCGTCATCGCCATCACCGGCTCCAACGGCAAGAGCACGGTCACCACTCTGGTGGGTGAGATGATCGCCGAGGCGGGACTCAAGGTCGGTGTGGGGGGCAATATTGGCACCCCGGCGCTGTCACTCCTCAAGCAGCCCATGGATCTCTGCGTGCTGGAGCTCTCCAGCTTCCAGCTCGAGACCACCTACAGCCTGCGGGCCGCCGCCTCCGTGGTCTTGAACCTCAGTGAAGATCATATGGATCGCTATGCCGGCATGGCGGATTACCGCGCCGCCAAGATGGAGATCCATCAGCACTCCCAGCACATCCTGATCAATCGCGACGATCCCCAGACCCTGCCCGATGTGGGTCAGGTTTGGCAGAGTTTCGGCCTCGACTGCAACGGCTACGGTCGCTGCGAGCTGGAGGGCCGTCACTGGCTGACTTTGCACGGCGAGCCGCTCCTGGCGGTGGACGAGATGAAGATAGTGGGTGCCCACAACCAGGCCAATGCCCTGGCGGCCATGGCCCTGTGCGATGCGGTGGGCATTCCCCGCGAGGCACAACTTGCCGTGCTGCGCCGCTTTGAAGGCCTGCCTCACCGTGCCCGCTTCGTGCGGGAGGTAAATGGGGTGCGCTGGATCAACGACTCCAAGGCCACCAACGTGGGGGCGACCCTGGCCGCCGTGGCCGGGGTGCGTGAAGCGGTCAAAGGCCGCCTGCTGCTGCTGGCCGGTGGCCAGGGCAAGGGGCAGGACTTCGGCCCGGTGCAGGCGCTGCTCGGCAGCCAGATCGATCACATGTACTGTTTTGGTCAGGATGCCGAGGTGCTGCTGGCCCTGGGCGAACAGACCGAGCGGGTTGCCGATCTTGACGCTGCTGTCGCCAAGGCGGCGACCGATGCCAGGCCCGGTGACTGGGTGCTGCTGGCACCGGCCTGCGCGAGCCTGGACCAGTTCAAATCCTTCGAAGCGCGCGGCGATCGCTTCACCGAACTGGTGCTGGCACTATGAACGCCCTTCGCGCCGTCGCAGGATTCTTGCAGCGCTGGTTGCTACCGGCGCGCCCCGCCGGTCTCTACGATCGGCAGCTGGTGGTGCTGGCCCTCGCACTGATGGGCGTCGGGCTGGTAATAGTGGCGTCCGCTTCCATTCCTGAGGGGATCGCCATCAACAACGATCCCTTCATGTTCGTGAAGCGTCACGGCATGTTCCTGGTGATGGCGCTGGGTATCTCCTGGTTCGTGTTGCAGGTGCCCATGGCACGCTGGCAGCACTACAACGGCCCCATGTTGTTGCTGGCCATCGTGCTGCTGGTGATGGTGTTGCTGGTGGGCCGCAGCGTCAACGGTTCGGTACGCTGGCTGCCGCTGGGCCCCTTCAACCTGCAGCCGGCCGAGTTCGGCAAGCTGGCGCTGTTCGTCTATCTGGCGGGTTATCTGGTGCGCCGTCAAAGCGAGGTGCGTGAACGCTTCATCGGCTTCATGAAACCCATGGCGGTGCTGTTCGTGGTGGCCATCCTGCTGCTGGCCCAGCCGGATCTCGGGTCAGTGGTGGTGATGTTCGTCACCTCCCTCGGCATGCTGTTCCTGGCCGGTGCCCGGCTGGTGCAGTTCATCGGTCTCATCCTGGTGGGTGTGAGCGCCGTGGTGACCCTGATCATCGCGGAGCCCTACCGGATGCGGCGGGTGACCTCCTTCCTCGACCCCTGGGCCGATCCCTTTGGCAGCGGCTATCAGCTGACCCAGTCCCTGATGGCCTTTGGTCGGGGGAGCTGGTTTGGCGAGGGGCTCGGCAACTCCATCCAGAAGATGGAGTACCTGCCGGAGGCCCACACCGACTTCGTGTTCGCCATTCTGGGCGAAGAGCTGGGCTACGTGGGGGTGCTTGGCGCACTCTTCCTGATTTTTGCGCTGGCGGTGAAGGCGCTCAAGCTGGGTCACCAGGCGCTGGTGGCCGAGCGGCTTTATGAAGGTTATCTGGCCATCGGCATCGGCATCTGGTTCAGCTTCCAGACTTTCGTCAACGTCGGTGCCGCCAGCGGCATGATGCCGACCAAGGGGCTGACCCTGCCGCTGGTCAGTTATGGCGGCTCCAGTCTCATCATCATGATGGTGGCGGTGAGCATGTTGATTCGTATCGATTTCGAGTTGCGCCAGGCAAGTGCCCAGGCGCGCGTGCGGGAGGTTGCGTGAGCAAGACGTTACTGGTGATGGCGGGTGGTACCGGGGGCCATGTGTTCCCCGGTCTGGCCGTCGCCGATCGCCTCAAGGCCCAGGGCTGGACCATCCACTGGCTCGGCACTGCCGACCGGATGGAGGCGGAGCTGGTGCCTGCCCATGGTTATCCCATCTCCTTCATTGACATCCAGGGGGTGCGTGGCAACGGCATCAAGCGTCTGCTCGCGTCGCCCTACCATGTCATCAAATCAGTGCTGCAGGCCCGCCAGGTGCTCAAGACCATCCAGCCCGATGTGGTGCTGGGCATGGGGGGCTTCGCCTCCGGCCCGGGTGGCGTGGCCGCCTGGCTGTCCGGCATTCCGCTGCTGCTGCACGAGCAGAATGCCGCCGCCGGCCTGACCAACAAGCTGCTGGCCCGTATCGCCAGGCGGGTACTGATGGCCTTCCCGGGTGCCTTCGCCCCCAATGCCCGTACCGCCGTGGTGGGCAACCCGGTGCGCCCCGAGGTGGTGGCGCTGCCGGATCCCCAACTGCGCAGCAGCAGCGATCCTCTGCGCCTGCTTGTGGTCGGTGGCAGCCTGGGGGCCCGGGTCCTCAACGAGCAGGTGCCTCCTGCGGTTGCAGCTGCCGGTGTGCCCATCGAGGTGCGTCACCAGTGCGGCAAGGGCAACGGGGAGGCCGTGGCTGCCTCCTATGCCGGGCTGGGGGTCGAGGCCGAGGTGAGTGAATTTATCAAGGACATGGCGGATGCCTATGCCTGGGCCGACCTGGTGGTGTGCCGCGCCGGTGCATTGACCGTCTCCGAAGTGGCCGCTGCCGGTGTGGCCGCCATCTTCGTGCCCCTGCCCCATGCGGTGGACGATCACCAGACCCGCAACGCCCTGACCCTGGTCGACGGCGGTGCGGCCGAGTTCCTGCCCCAGTCCGAGCTGACGCCGGCGGCGCTGGCGTCGCGTCTATCCTGGCTCGCCGGGCGCAGGGAAACCCTGTTGAACATGGCCCAGGCCGCGCGCCGGGTCGCCATCATCGATGCTGCCGAACGGGTTGCCGATGAGTGCAAACGGCTCGCCACCGGCTGAGCCAAACGAGATGGAAGGCCCAGATGTGCCGCCAAGGCCCCGCTTCTGTCTTCGAACTGATGAATGTCGCCGAATGAAAATGGCCTGTGGCCGCGAATTGAGAAAGAACTATGACCAAGGTTGAACTGGCAAAACTGCGTACCGTTATCCCCGAAATGCGCCGCGTGCGTCGCATCCACTTCATCGGCATCGGTGGCGCCGGTATGGGCGGTATTGCGGAAGTGCTTGCCAATGAAGGGTATCAGGTGACCGGCTCGGATCTGGCCCGCAACGGGGTGACCGAACGCCTGGCCTCTTTGGGCGCACACATCTTTGTCGGTCACAATGCCGAGCATGTGGACGGTGCCAGCGTGGTGGTGGTTTCCACCGCCATCAAGCAGGACAACCCCGAGCTGCTGGCTGCCCGCGAGCTGCGTATTCCCGTGGTGCGCCGCGCCGAAATGCTGGCTGAGCTGATGCGCTTCCGTCACGGCATCGCCATTGCCGGGACCCACGGCAAGACCACCACCACCAGTCTGGTGGCGAGCATCTATGCCGAGGCGGATCGCGACCCCACCTTCGTCATCGGCGGTCTGCTCAACAGCGCCGGCACCAATGCCCGCCTGGGCAGCAGCCGTTATCTGATTGCCGAGGCGGACGAGAGCGACGCCTCCTTCCTGCATCTGCAACCCATGGTCTCCATCGTGACCAATATCGAAGCGGATCACATGGACACCTATGGTGGCGATTTCTCCAGGTTGAAGGCCACCTTCATCGATTTCCTGCACAATCTGCCGTTCTACGGCCTGGCCGTGGTGTGCGTGGATGACCCCGTGATCCGCGGCATGCTGCCGGAGATCGCCCGTCCTACCCTCACCTACGGTCTGAGCGATGATGCTGATGTGCAGGTGCTGGACTTCGTGCAAACCAGCAATCGCAGCCGCTTCCGGGTGCGCCGTGCAGGGGCGGGTGAGCTGGAGGTGACTCTCAACCTGCCCGGTATCCACAACGCCCTCAACGCCGCCGCCGCCATCGCGGTGGCGACAGAAGACGGCATCGGCGACGAGGCCATCATCCAGGCACTTTCCAAGTTTGAAGGGGTGGGGCGCCGCTTCCAGCAATATGGCGAGTTTGAAACCGGCCGTGGCAAGGCCATGCTGGTGGACGATTACGGTCATCACCCGAGCGAAGTGAAGGTGACCATCAACGCCGCTCGTGCCGGCTGGCCCGAGAAGCGGTTGGTGATGGTGTTCCAGCCGCACCGCTACAGCCGGACCCGGGATCTCTACGAAGATTTCGCGGACGTGCTTTCCAAGGTGGATGTGCTGGTGATGCTGGAGGTCTATGCCGCCGGTGAGGAGCCCATTCCCGGTGCCGATGGCCGTGCCTTGTGCCGTTCCATCCGCTCCCGCGGCACCCTGGAGCCCATCTTTGTCGCAACGCCGGACGATGTGCCCGCGGTGCTGGCCGACCTGATTGGCGAGGGGGATTTGGTATTGACCCAGGGGGCGGGTAACGTCGGTGCACTGGCCCGTCGTCTCGGCGAGATGAAATTGAGCGTGGATAGCATGAAATCCGGTGCCTGAGGGCCCAATGAGTATTTTGACCGCCAAGCCGAGGCCTATATAATGGCGAACCGGTCTGCAAGTGGCCGGCATGGCGCGTTTTACGGGGATCGATCGGGTGGAGGCAAGGGCACAAGGGCGCACCAAGGGGGGCTTCATCGCCGGGGTGGCATTTTTCATCCTGGTCATGTGGGGGCTCTACCAGACTGCGCTGGATGTTAAAGACTGGCTGACGGATGCCAGTCGGTTGCCCATGAGCGAGCTGTTGCTGCAGGGGCAACACGAATATTTGAAGGCTGATGAGTTGCGTGCTGCCGTGCTGGATGGTGCCGAACTTCGCAACTTCTTCGAGCTGGATGTGAACGAATTGCAGGCGCGTCTGAACGCTCTGCCCTGGGTGGCCCAGGTCTCGGTACGAAAGAAGTGGCCGAACAAGATCAAGGTCTATCTCACGGAACAGGATGTGGCGGCTCGCTGGAACGGCAACCGCTTCGTCAACACCAAGGGTGAGGTATTCAGTGCCCCGGACAGGGTGAAGAAGCCCCTGATGCAGTTGTCCGGGCCCGATGATCAGGCCGCCAAGGTGCTGGAAGCCAGCCATCAGTACGAAACGCTGCTGGCGGCCAAGGGATACAAGTTGCTGGGGGTGAATCTGACCCCCCGCCATGCCTGGGAACTGACCCTGGATGGCAACATTCAGCTGTTTGTGGGGCGCTCGGATATCGCGCTTCGTCTGCAGCGGTTTATCGATGCCTTTCCGGTCATCGAGCCCCGTGAGCGGGTTGCTTACGTGGATCTTCGATACGACACCGGGATGGCAGTTGGCTGGAAGAAAAGCGAAGAGAAAGTGAATGACCAACACCGCAGATAGAAATTTGATTGTCGGACTGGATATCGGCACGACCAAGGTGGCGGTACTGGTTGGCGAAGTATTGCCCGATGGCGAACTCAATGTCATCGGCATGGGCAGCCACGCTTCTCGCGGGATGGAGAAGGGCGGGGTCAATGACCTCGACTCCGTGGTCAAGTCCCTGCGCCGCGCGGTGGAAGAGGCCGAGATGATGGCCGACTGCCAGATCAGTTCCGTCTATCTGGGGCTGTCCGGCAAGCACATCGATTGTCGCAACGAGACCGGCATGGTGCCCATCTCCGATGAAGAGGTGACCCAGGAGGATGTGGACAACGTCATCCACACCGCCAAGTCGGTGCGGTTGTCGGACGAGCTGCGGGTGCTGCACGTGCTGCCTCAGGAGTTCGCCATCGACTATCAGGAAGGGATCAAGAACCCGGTCGGCCTCTCCGGCGTGCGGATGGCAGCCAAGGTGCATCTCATCACCTGCCACAACGACATGGCGCGCAACATCGAGAAGTGTGTGGAGAAGGTGGGTCTGCGGGTGGATCAGCTGATCTTCTCCGCCTTGGCCTCCAGCTACGCCGTGCTGACCGAAGACGAGAAGGAACTGGGTGTCTGCGTGGTGGACATCGGTGGCGGCACCATGGACATGTCGCTCTTTACCGGCGGCGCCCTGCGTCACACCAAGGTGATTCCCTATGCGGGCAGCACGGTGACCAGCGACATCGCCTATGCCTTCGGCACGCCGCCGCTGGATGCGGAGGCGATCAAGGTGCGCTATGGCTGTGCCCTCGGCCGCCTGGTCAGCAAGGAAGACAATATCGAAGTGCCCAGTGTCGGCGGTCGCCCGGCGCGCAGCCTGCAACGGCAGACACTGGCGGAAGTGATTGAACCCCGTTACACCGAGTTGCTCTCCATGGTGAATGACGAGCTGGTGCGGGTGCAGAGCGAATTGAAGGCACAGGGGGTCAAGCATCAGCTGGCCGCCGGTGTGGTCTTGACCGGTGGCGCGGCCCAGATCGAAGG
This sequence comes from Aeromonas sp. S19(2024), assembly GCF_041402625.1. Lineage (NCBI taxonomy): Bacteria > Pseudomonadati > Pseudomonadota > Gammaproteobacteria > Aeromonadales > Aeromonadaceae > Aeromonas > Aeromonas sp. S19(2024). The sequence goes on along the minus strand of NZ_JBGLQU010000005.1, from coordinate 298,051 downwards.
CATTGTGGAGTGCGCAGAGCAGATCTTCCAGAGCCAGGTCCGGGTGGGCGAGCCCATGAATATCCGGGGATTGAGTGACTACGTACAGGCACCGGTGTACTCGACTGCGGTCGGGTTGTTGCAGTACGGCCGCACCAACCAATCCACCGGCAGTAACAAGGAATATGCCGCCAAGGCAAGCGTAGGTGGGCTGGTCAAACGGGTCAGCAACTGGTTGCGTGGCGAGTTCTAAAGATTTTGCTGAGTCAGGCAAATAAAGCGGAGAGACAACATGTTTGAATTTATGGATAGCCACACTGACGAAGCCGTCATCAAGGTGATAGGTGTGGGTGGCGGCGGCGGCAACGCAGTCGAGCACATGGTTCGTCAAAACATCGAAGGTGTCGAGTTCATCACCGTGAACACCGACGCTCAGGCACTGCGCAACTCCAGTGCCAATACCACCTTGCAGATCGGCGGTGGCATCACCAAGGGTCTGGGTGCCGGGGCCAACCCGGAAGTGGGTCGTGACGCCGCCATGGAAGACAGGGAAGCGCTGCGCGAGCTGCTGACCGGTTCCGACATGGTGTTCATCGCTGCCGGCATGGGTGGTGGTACTGGTACAGGCGCTGCACCGATCGTGGCCGAAGTGGCCCGCGAGATGGGTATCCTGACCGTTGCCGTCGTGACCAAGCCGTTCTCCTTCGAAGGGAAGAAGCGGATGGGCTTCGCCGCGCACGGCATCGAAGAGCTCTCCAAGAACGTCGACTCCCTGATCACCATCCCCAACGACAAGTTGCTGAAGGTGCTGGGTCGCGGCATCTCCCTGCTGGACGCCTTCAAGGCGGCCAACGACGTGCTGCTGGGTGCAGTACAGGGCATCGCCGAGCTGATCACCCGCCCGGGCCTCATCAACGTCGACTTCGCGGACGTGCGTACCGTGATGCGCGAGATGGGTACCGCCATGATGGGTACCGGCTCAGCCTCCGGTGACGACCGTGCCGAAGAAGCGGCCGAGAAGGCCATCTCCAGCCCGCTGCTGGAAGACGTGGATCTGGCCGGTGCCCGCGGCATCCTGGTCAACATCACGGCCGGCATGGACATGACCATCGAAGAATTCGAGACCGTGGGTAACGCGGTCAAGGCCTTCGCGTCCGAGAACGCCACCGTGGTGGTGGGTACCGTAATCGATCCGGAAATGCACGACGAACTGCGCGTTACCGTAGTAGCGACCGGTATCGGTGCCGAGCGCAAGCCCGACATCACCCTGGTCAAGAACAACATGGTTCAAGAGCGTCCGGCCCGTCAGCCCCTGATCAGCGAAGCCCTGCAGTCTCGCGTGATGGAAGAGGCCCCGGCCAAGGTGGTGAACGCCGAGCCGCAAGCTCGTCGCGAACCGGATTATCTCGATATTCCTGCGTTCCTGCGCAAGCAGGCAGACTAAGCCTCTGATGGCTCTGGTTTGTTTGTTGCTTAAGGATTGTGCTAAGATGGCCCGGCAACGACCATCTGGTCAGGAATTTGAGCTGTTAAAGCGGATACGCCCATGATTAGACAAAGAACCTTGAAAACGAGTGTCCAGGCCACCGGTGTGGGCCTGCATTCGGGCCGGAAAGTCACTATGACGTTCCGTCCGGCGCCTGTTAACACAGGGATCGTTTACTTGCGTACCGATCTGAATCCTGTGGTCGCGCTGCCAGCCAACGCCGATCAGGTGCGTGATACCGTGCTTTGTACCGCTCTGGTGAACGAAGCCGGTGTTCGCGTGTCGACCATCGAACATCTGTCTGCCGCTCTGGCCGGGATGGGGATCGACAACCTCTATGTCGAGGTTGATGCTCCCGAGATCCCGGTAATGGACGGCAGTGCGCATCCGTTCATCTATCTGCTGCAGGAAGTGGGTATTCGTGAACAGAACGCGCCCAAGCAGTTCGTGCGGATCAAGCAGAGTATCCGGGTTGAAGATGGCGACAAGTGGGCGGAATTCCACCCCTATCGCAACGGCTTCAAGATGGATCTCGAGATCGATTTCCAGCATCCGGTGTTTGAAGGCCGCAACCAGCGTTGCGTGCTGGACTTCTCCGGCAGCTCCTTCGTGAAAGAGATCAGCCGTGCCCGTACCTTCGGCTTCATGCGTGACATCGAGTACCTGCGTTCCCAGAACCTGGCACTGGGCGGCAGCCTGGAAAACGCCGTGGTGCTGGATGACTACCGGGTGCTGAACGAAGATGGTCTGCGCTACGAAGACGAGTTCGTGAAGCACAAGATGCTGGATGCCATCGGCGATCTGTACATGTGCAATCGCAGTATCATCGGTGAATTCCGTGCCTACAAGACGGGCCATGCCCTGAACAACAAGCTGCTGCGTGCCCTGCTGGCCCAGCAGGAGGCCTGGGAACTGGTGACCTTCGAGGGTGAGGGCGACAAAGCGCCTATCGCTTACTACGACAACGGTCTGGTTCTGGCCTGATAGCTGTGCAACAGGACGTCGGTCATCTCTCCGCACCGACGTCCTGTCATTTGTTTATTCCATCCTTTAATACCGATTATCTCCCGGTTTTATTGCCCGTGCAGGCCCTTGGCCTCACCTGACCGAGAAGACAGATTTCTATGAGCATTACCCTGATCCTCCACGGTAAGCAGCGCCGCAGGTTGCACTTACCCAAACAACGTCTGGCCTGGGTCGGCGGTATTCTCTTCACTGTATTGGCCTTGGGGGGCGGCTGGCTCTGGCAGAGCTGGCAGCAGAAAATGGAGGCGCTGGAAGTGGCGCTGACCCTGGCGCAGCAGCAAAAATCCACGCAAGGGGCCGATGAAGCCCGCGAACAGCTTGCCATGCTGGCCGCCCAGGTGGGCACCATGCAGGGACAACTTGGTCGCCTCAACGCCCTCGGCGAGCGCCTGACCGAGAAGGCGGACCTCGATCCCGAGGAGTTCAACTTCAAGGAGCTGCCCCCGATGGGCGGCCCTTCCTACGATGCAGACCTGGAAGTCAGCCTGGGTGAATTGCAAGATTCCATGGAACACCTCAGCCGCCAGCTCAGCAGCCGCGAAGAACAGCTGTCGGTACTTGAATCCTTCATCATGAACCACCATATCACCGATGCGGGTTTCATCCCCGGCTCACCGGTCAAGCAGGAGCGTGTCTGGATCTCCTCCGGTTTCGGTGGGCGGGTCGATCCGTTCAACGGTCGCGCCAAGATGCACAAAGGGGTGGATTTCCGCGGCAGGCCCGGCACCCCCATCCTGGCGACAGGCAAGGGGATTGTCAGCTGGGCGGGGCGCCATCCGGAGTTTGGCAACATGGTGGAGATTGACCATGGCAATGGTCTGGTCACCCGCTATGCCCACAATTCCAAGTTGCTGGTGGATGTGGGCACCCTGGTCGATGAGGGCCAGAAGATTGCCCTGATGGGGCGAACCGGTCGTGCAACCGGAGTTCATTTGCATTACGAAGTGTTGAAAGATGGTCGTCAGGTCAACCCCGCGCGCTTTCTGAATGCCAGACGGGGTTAGGTTTTTTCTTCAGGTTCCAGTGACGGAACGCTTATACAACCAAAACAGTTGGTACCCATGATTAGCACACTGCTCACCAAGATTATCGGCAGCCGGAACGACAGAACGCTCAAGGCTTTGCGAAAAATTGTAAAACAAATCAATGCGATGGAACCCCAATTCGAGGCACTGTCCGATCAGGAACTGCAGGCGAAGACCGCCGAGTACCGTCAACGTCTGGAGCAGGGCGAAACACTGGAGCAGTTGCTGCCGGAAGCGTTTGCCACCGTCCGTGAAGCCTCCCGCCGTGTGTTCGGCATGCGTCACTTCGACGTCCAGCTGATCGGCGGCATGGTATTGAACTCCAACCGCATTGCCGAAATGAAGACAGGTGAAGGTAAAACCCTGACGGCCACGCTGCCAGCCTACCTGAACGCCCTGACCGGCCGCGGTGTGCACGTCGTGACGGTGAACGACTATCTGGCCAAGCGTGATGCGGAAGCCAACCGCCCGCTGTTCGCCTTCCTCGGCATGACGGTGGACTGCAACGTGCCCGGCATGGATGCGTCCCAGAAGCGCGATGCCTACGCTGCCGACATCACCTACGGTACCAACAACGAATTCGGTTTCGACTACCTGCGCGACAACATGGCATTCTCGCCGGAGCAGCGCGTACAGCGTCCGCTCAACTACGCGCTGGTGGATGAGGTGGACTCGGTGCTCATCGATGAAGCCCGCACCCCGCTCATCATCTCCGGTCCGGCGGAAGACAGCTCCGCCATGTACACCCAGATCAACAAGTTGATCCCGCTGCTGGTCAAGCAGGACAAAGAAGACTCAGAGGAGTACACTGGCGACGGCCACTACACGGTGGACGAGAAGAACCGCCAGGCGCTGCTGACCGAAAACGGCCAGATCTTCGTGGAAGAGCTGCTCAAGAAAGAGGGGCTGCTGGCCGAGGATGACTCCCTGTTCTCCGCCACCAACATCAGCCTGCTGCATCACGTCAATGCCGGCCTGCGCGCGCACACCCTATTCGAGCGCAACGTCGACTATATCGTCCAGAAGGACGAGATCGTCATCGTCGATGAGCACACCGGCCGCACCATGCCGGGTCGTCGCTGGTCAGACGGTCTGCACCAGGCGGTCGAAGCGAAGGAAGGGGTCAAGATCCAGAACGAGAACCAGACCCTGGCCTCCATCACCTTCCAGAACTACTTCCGTCTGTACGACAAGCTGGCGGGCATGACCGGTACTGCGGATACCGAAGCCTTTGAATTCCAGCAGATCTATGGCCTGGATACCGTGGTCATCCCGACCAACAAGCCGATGGTGCGCAAGGACATGGGCGATCTCGTCTACCTGACCGCCCAGGAGAAATACGCGGCCATCGTGCAGGACATCCGCGAGTGCGTGAAGCGCGGCCAGCCCGTGCTGGTCGGTACCGTCTCCATCGAGAACTCCGAGCTGCTCTCCGGCATCCTGACCAAGGAAAATATCCCGCACAAGGTACTGAACGCCAAGTTCCATGCCATGGAAGCGGAGATCGTCGCCCAGGCCGGCCAGACCGGCGCCGTCACCATCGCCACCAACATGGCCGGTCGTGGTACCGACATCGTGCTGGGCGGCAACTGGCAGGCGGAGATCGCCCAGCTGGAAAACCCGTCAAGCGAGCAGATTGCCGAGCTGAAAGCGGCCTGGCAGGTGCGTCATGACGAAGTACTGGCGGCCGGTGGCCTGCACATCATAGGTACCGAGCGTCACGAATCCCGCCGTATCGACAACCAGCTGCGCGGCCGTTCCGGTCGTCAGGGTGATCCGGGTTCCTCCCGCTTCTACCTCTCCATGGAAGATACCCTGATGCGGATCTTCGCCTCCGACCGCGTGACCGGCATGATGAAGAAGCTGGGCATGGAAGAGGGCGAGGCCATCGAGCATCCCTGGGTAACCAAGGCCATCGAGAATGCCCAGCGCAAGGTGGAAGGTCGCAACTTCGACATCCGTAAAAACCTGCTCGAGTTCGACGACGTGGCCAACGATCAGCGCAAGGTGGTCTACGAGCAGCGCAACGAACTGCTGGACACCAACGACATCTCCGAGACCATTCACGTCATCCGTGACGACGTCTACGGCGCCATCATCGACGAGTACATCCCGCCCCAGTCCCTGGAAGAGATGTGGGACGTGCCGGGTCTGGAAGCGCGTCTGAAGTCCGATTTCGCCCTGGATCTGCCGCTGCAGCAGTGGCTGGCGGAAGACGACAAGCTGTATGAAGAGAAGCTGCGCGAACGCATCCTGGATGAAGCCACCAAGCTCTATGCCCACAAGGAAGAGCTGGTCGGCAAGGAGGTGCTGCGCAACTTCGAGAAGGCGGTGATGCTGCAAACGCTGGATGGTCTGTGGAAGGAGCACCTGGCGGCCATGGATCACCTGCGCCAGGGCATCCATCTGCGCGGCTACGCCCAGAAGAACCCCAAGCAGGAGTACAAGCGCGAATCCTTCGATCTGTTCACCCAGATGCTGGAGACCCTCAAGCGCGACGTGGTAAGCATCCTGAGCCGGGTACAAGTGCAGGAGCGGGATGTGGAGGCGATGGAAGAGCAGCAGCGCCAGCAGGCCGAAGCCGCTCCCCGTACCTACACCCATGCCACGGCCGAAAACCAGCTGGCTGACGAGGATACGGGTGGGGCCGAGGGCCATACCACCTTCGTGCGCGACGAGCAGAAGATCGGGCGCAACGATCCCTGCCCCTGTGGTTCGGGTAAAAAATACAAGCACTGTCACGGTCAGCTGACCTGACACCCTGCCATGATGAATACACCGCCTCCGGGCGGTGTATTCATTTTCGGACCAAGGAGGGGACGATGAGCAGATTGCCGGCGGGATGGGATGGGGAGGCACATGGGCACTGGCTGCAGGAGAGACGCCAGGAGGCGATCCGTTGTGTGCTGAGCAGGCTGAACGCAGAGACGAACAAATCCGTTCCCCTGCAACTGCAGTTTGCCTATTACCTCTTTTTGTCCGGCGATCCCGCCTCGGCGGCACAGGTGCTGACGCTGGCGTACCGGTCCGCGCCCGATAACACTGAGGTGCTGCGCAATCTCTGTGTCTGCCTCTCGCGCTCCGAACAACATGAGCGGGCCGTGACGTACCTGGCCGAACTGGTGCGGCGCGAGCCGGATGATTATCTGGTCCATGACGGGCTTTGCACTTCCCTTGCCAAGCTAGGACGCCATGAAGAAGCGGCACAAGCGGGAACCCGTGCCCTGACTCTCAAGGATGAGGCCGTCTCGCAGCCTGTCGCGGGGTGGGTGCTGCCGACAGAGGGGCCGGATGTCTGGCTCGCGGAGCAGGGGGAAAAGCAGGCAGTCATCGCCTTCTCCTTGTGGGGAGCACAGCCCCGCTATTTGCGGGGAGCACTCGACAATGTGCTGGCCGCAGCTTACCTCTATCTGGGCTGGCGGGTGCGCTTCTATGTGGATGGCAGTGTCCCTCAGGGGGTTCTGGCCTGCCTGCAGGAACATGGCGCCGAGATAAAGGTGCAGCCCGATGGCCAATCCCAGCGTCAGCGCCTCTGCTGGCGCTTCCAGGTCGCCAATGATCCCGGAGTGGGGCGCTTTCTTGTGCGCGATGCAGACTCCGTGCTGAATCTGCGGGAGCGGCTGGCGGTCGATGACTGGCTTGCATCGGGGCGCTGGTTCCATATCATGCGTGACTGGTGGAGCCACACCGATCTGGTGCTGGCCGGCATGTGGGGCGGTGTGGCCGGTGTGCTGCCTCCCCTTGCGCCGCTGATGGCGAGCTATCAGCCCAGTACCATGGAAACACCGAACATCGACCAGTGGTTCTTGCGGGACTGTTTATGGCGCTATCTGCGCCAGAGCGCGCGGGTACACGATCGTTGTTTCACTCCGCCCGGTGCGGTGCCCTGGCCGCAGGTTGCGCCGCCGGGTAATGAGCATGTCGGGCAGGATCTCTTCAGGGCCCGGGGGGATCAGCAGGCCATTCGGCTTGCCCCCTGGATCGCCCGTTTGCCGTGTTTACGCTGAGGACAATGATGGAACAGAAGAAACGGATCTGGGTGGCGGTGGGCGTCATCGAGAACGAACGGGGCGATATCTTCATCGCCAAACGCTCAGCCGATCGCCATCAGGGGGATCGCTGGGAGTTTCCCGGTGGCAAGGTGGAGTCGGGGGAGGATCTGCTCACCGCGCTGGACAGGGAATTGTGGGAAGAGATCGGGATCCGGGTACAGGACTGCGCCCCCTTCATGGAGCTGCACCACGACTACCCCGACAAGCAGGTCTTGCTGGATATCTGGAAGGTGACCCGCTTCCACGGCGAGCCCTTTGGCAAGGAGGGGCAGGAGTGCCGCTGGGTGCCACTGGCCTCGCTGCACGAATACCGCTTCCCGGATGCCAACGGCCCCATCGTCGCGCGGTTGCAGGCCTCGCTTGCCTGAAAGGGAATCGATACCAACGAAAAAGGGCCTGAGGGCCCTTTTTTGATCGTGAAGTGTTTATTGCCAGGGATCGCCCTGTTCCGGATCGGGCAGCAGATCCGGGTTGATCTCGCCCGGGATGCGCTTTTGTTCATCCGCCCACTCGCCGAGGTCGATCAACTGGCAGCGCTTGCTGCAGAAGGGGCGAAACGGGCTCTGCGGACCCCATTCGATCTCGCTCTGACAGGTCGGGCACTTTACCTTGGTCACCATGTGGCGTACCTCAACAACAGGCGAGCTGGAAGGAGACGTCGCCTATCTGCTGTTCCGTCGTCGGCAGGAAGCGCAGGGCGAAGCGGTTCTTGTGGCCGCTCAGGGTCGGATAGCAGGGCTGGGTGCCCGCCAGACGGATGCGGATCAGTTCAGCCCCTTCGGCGGTATCCTGGAAGAAGCCGTTGGTGGCCACCTGGTCGCTGAAGTTGCCCGACTCGCGCCACAGGCGCAACAACAGGGAGATGGCGTTCATCAGCAGGGTGATGTCACTCAGCCATTGCTGCATCTGCTGGTGGCGGGTGACGGCCGGGGTCGCCAGCCAGTGGTGCAGTTGCGGCACATCGAAGGCGCACAGACCACCCGGAATGGAGAAGCGCTGACGAATGGAGCCGAGCAGGCGATCCTCTTTCAGACGGGCGCCGGGGCGCGGGGAGTTCAGCAGGTTGCGGGAGAGCTGGGTACTCTCCTGCTGCATCCGCTGGATCTGCTCGAGATCGACGTCAGGCAGACTGGCCCAGTGGTTTAGGCGTTGGCCGAGGCGCTCCAGATCCTTGATGAGATCGGCACGCAGGTCACCACGCTCCAGCAACTCCTGCAAATCGAACAACCCCTTGAAGAAGGCGATATGTGCCCAGGACTGGTCACTCTCCAGATTGTCACGGATCTGGGAAAACAGGGACTCCAGACGAAGATAGGTCCGGCTTTTTTCATTGAGGGGAAAATCGTAAATCATGCCTAATCCTGGCCAGCCATAAACCGGCCTAGTGTACTCACAGTTGGTGGGCTTGTTGAGAGGCAAATGCCAGATATGTCTGGTGCAGGGCGAAAATTCGCTGCCAGATGGTCTCACTCGTACCACTCTGGTTGTCCAGGACGTCGTCGGCCATCGCCAGGCGCTCGCTGCGGCTCGCTTGGGACGCCAGTATCGCCTGGGCCTGTTCCCGACTGACGCCATCGCGGCGGCAGGTACGCTCGATTTGCGTCGCTTCGTCCACATCGATCACCAGTACCCTATCGGCGAGGGAAGTGAGCCTGTTTTCCACCAGCAAGGGGACGACCAGCAGGCAGTAGGGGGAGCGGGTTGCCGCACACTGGCGCAGCATCTCGCTGCGGATGAGGGGATGGAGCAGGGCATTGAGCCACTCCTTGGCCTGCGAGTCGGTGAAGATCCGCTCTCGCAGCCGACGGCGATCGAGCTGGCCATCGGGGGCAACGACATCCGGGCCAAAATGGGCGGCGATGGCAGTCAGAGCAGGGGTGCCGGGCTCCACCACCTCACGGGCGATGATGTCCGCATCCACCACCTCGATGCCCAGCTCGGCAAAGCGGTTGGCAACCGTGGTCTTGCCGCTGCCGATTCCCCCAGTGATTGCGACTACATACATGGGTCAGAGATCCTTTTGCTAGAGCACGACATCAAGATACCAGCGGGTGATGCTATCGCCCCACAGCAGCGTTATCCAGCCCGCGATGGCGAGATAGGGGCCAAAGGGAATGGGTTTGCCCTGGTGGTGGTTGCGCAGCAGGATGAGACCGATGCCGATGATGGCGCCCGCCAGCGAAGAGAGCAGCAGCACGATGGGCAAGGCTTGCCAGCCGAGCCAGGCGCCCAGTGCCGCCAGCAGTTTGAAGTCGCCATAGCCCATCCCTTCCTTGCCGGTCAGCAGCTTGAAGGCCCAGTAGAGGCTCCAGAGCACCAGATAGCCTGCCATGGCGCCGACCACCCCATCGGCCAGGGGCACGAAACCGCCCGCCAGATTGAACAGCAGGCCACCCCAGAGCAGGGGCAGGATGAGCTGATCCGGCAAGAGCATCTTGTCCAGGTCGATGAAGGTCAGTGCGACCAATGTCCAGGTGAGCAACAGAGCGGCAAGGGTGCCCCAGCCGGGGGCAAGCGCGGCTGCTACCGAGACCGACAGCAGAGCGGTGAGCAGCTCAACCAGGGGATAGCGAGCCGAAATGGGGGCGTGGCAGTTGCGGCAGCGCCCCCTGAGCCATAGCCAGCTCAGCAGGGGAATGTTCTCCAACGCCCCTATGGGGTGGTCGCAGTGGGGGCAGCGGGAGCGAGGCACCATGAGGTTGTATCGTCCGGTTGCAGGAGGAGTCTCTTCACCGTCACCGAAATAGTCGCTGTATTCGGCATGCCAGGCCCGCTCCATCATGATGGGCAGGCGATGGATCACCACGTTCAGGAAGCTGCCCACCATCAGGGAGAAAAGGAAAATCAAGGAGAGATAGAGCCAGGGCAAGCCCTGGGCCAGTTCGATCAAAGGCACCATAGATCAATCGCTTGTGTCGGGAACGGGGATGACAGATGGCCGGGGGAAATGTACCGCCCGGCCCTCTGTCGAGGGGGTCAGTGTATCACAGAGCCCAGCTTGAAAATGGGGAGGTACATGGCCACGACCATGCCGCCGACCAGCACCCCGAGCACCACCATGATGATGGGTTCGAGCAGGCTGGTGAGGCCGTCGACCATGTCGTCCACCTCCTGTTCGAAAATGGCGGCGACCTTGGAGAGCATGTCGTCGATGGCGCCGGACTCCTCACCGATCATCACCATCTGGGTCACCATGTCGGGGAAAAGATCCACGGTGCGCATGGCGACGTTGATCTGCATGCCGGCCACCACCTCGTTGCGAATGGCCATGGTCGCAGTGCGATAGACATAGTTGCCGGATGCTCCGGCCGCCGAGACCAGGGCATCCACCAGCGGGATACCGGCGGAGAAGGTGGTGGAGAGAGTGCGGGCAAAGCGGGCCATGGCCGCCTTGTGCAGTATGTTGCCCACCACGGGAATGGTGAGGATGAACTTGTCCGTGTTGTCCCTGACCTTCAGGGATTTTCGCCAGGCCCGCACATAGAGGAAGACGGCGAGAGCAGCGCCGCCAAAGATGGCGTACCACCACTCCTGCATAAAGCGGGAGATGGCGATGACGAACCGGGTAAAGGCGGGCAGCTCGGCACCGAAGCTCTTGAAGATATCCTCGAACTGGGGAATGACGAAGAGCAGCAGGATGGAGGTGACGACGATGGCCACCAGAATGACCATGGACGGATAGAACATGGCCTTCTTGATCTTGGATTTGAGGGCTTCGTTCTTCTCGCGGTAGATGGCGATACGGTCGTAGATGGTCTCCAGGGCACCGGATTGCTCCCCGGCCTCGACCAGGTCGCAATAGAGGTCGTCGAAGTGGCGGGGATGGCGGCGCAACGCCTCCGAGAGCGGGGTGCCGGTTTCCACATCGGCGGCGATCTGGCCGATGAGTTCGCGCACCGCCGCTTTTTCGTGGCCGCGAGCAATGATCTGAAGACTCTGCACCAGGGGCACGCCGGCGGAGAGCATGGTGGTGATCTGGCGGGAGATGACGGCGATGTCCATCGGCTTGATCTTGGCGCCGCCCTTGGAGAAGAGCCCCTGGCTCTGCTTGCTGACCCTGGTGACGTTGACGCCCTGCTTGCGCAGCTCGGCCTTGACGGTGGTGATGCTGTCGGCTTGCAGCTCGCCGGAGACCTTCTGTCCCTTGCGGTTGACGCCGTGCCAGCGGTAGGAGAAGACTTTTTTCGGTGCGTTGCGTTTTTGAGCTAATGTGGCCATCACTGCATCCTGCAATTGGGCGACGGTGGCCGGATGCTGCTGCCTGTCCGGCTCATCTTGGCTTGAAGAAGGTCATCGGGGTGATTACAGCGGCTTCACCCGGCGAGATGACTCGGGCACTGCGAACTCAGTTGGTGGTGATCCTGTTGATTTCGGCCAGGCTGGTGACGCCAAGACGCGCTTTCTCGAGGCCGGATGTGCGCAGGGTGCGCATCCCTTCCTTTTGGGCTATCGCGGCAATCTGCAGCGAGTTGGCTCCCTGCATGATGAGTTTGGCGATGTTGTCGGACATCAGCATGATCTCATAGATGCCGACCCGGCCTCTGTAGCCTCCCGAGCACTCCTTGCATCCCACGGGCTTGAACAGCCGCAACCCGGCGGCCAGTTGCTGCTGGGTGAAGCCCAGCTCCAGCAACTCGGCTTCCGGCACCACTTCCGGCGCCTTGCAGTGATCGCAGAGTTTGCGGGCAAGGCGCTGGGCCATGATGAGGGTGACCGAAGAGGCGATGTTGAAGGCCGGCACCCCCATGTTCATCATCCGGGTGAGCGTTTCTGCCGCCGAGTTGGTGTGCAGGGTGGAGAGCACCAGGTGACCGGTCTGGGCGGCCTTGATAGCAATCTCGGCGGTTTCCAAATCCCGTATCTCCCCCACCATGACGATGTCGGGATCCTGGCGCAGGAAGGAGCGCAGGGCGCTGGCGAAGGTGAGCCCCGCCTTGGGATTGATCTGCACCTGGTTGACGCCGGGCAGGTTTATCTCGACCGGATCTTCGGCGGTGGAGATATTGACCTCGCTGGTGTTGAGGATGTTGAGGCCGGTATAGAGTGAGACCGTCTTGCCTGACCCCGTCGGGCCGGTCACCAGGATCATGCCCTGAGGTTTGGAGAGGGCGTGCAGGTATTGCGTCTTCTGCCGGTCGTCAAAGCCGAGTTGATCGATATTGAGCCGGGCGGCCGAGGAGTCCAGCAACCGGATCACGATCTTTTCGCCCCACATGGTGGGCAGGGTGTTGACCCGCATGTCCATGGATCTGTTGCGTGAGATCTTGAGTTTGATCCGGCCATCCTGGGGCAGGCGCCGTTCGGCAATATCGAGCCGCGCCATCACCTTGAGGCGAGCCGCGAAGCGGTTGGCCAGGTTGACCGGCGGCGTGGCGACTTCGTGCAATATGCCGTCTACCCGAAAGCGGATCCGGTACTTGGTCTCGTAGGGTTCGAAATGCAGGTCGGAGGCCCCGCGCTTGATGGCATCCATCATGATCTTGTGGATGTATTTGACGATGGGGGCGTCATCGTCCGCGGTGTTGACGCTCTCGTCGAGGCGGGAACTCTCGTCGGAGACCTCGAGTTCGGAGATCTCGGCCTCGTCGATATGATCCATGCCCAGGGTATCCTGCTCGCTCTCCATCAGCTTGCCGATGGCGGCGGTCAGCTTGCTCTCTTCGACCAGCAGGGCTTCCGTGTGCAGGCCAAAACTGAAGCCAAAATCCTCCAGAGCCGACACATTGGTCGGATCGGACATGGCGATATAGAGGGTATGCCCCTGGGTGTAGATGGGCAGGACATGGTGCTTTTCAATCAGCTTTTGATTGAGGTATTTCTGCGGGATCTCGGCGAGATCGAAGGCCGCCAGATCCAGCAGAGGTACCCCATATTCCAGCTCGCAGAAATCGGCGAGGGCTTTGCTGTCGAGGATGTCGTTTTCAATCAGGAAGGTGACAAAGGGCTTGCGCTGCGCCTTGGCCTGGCTCAGATAGCGCTGTGAGTCCGGCTCACTGAGGAGGGAAGAAGCGGCCAGGCTGGTGGCCAGGCCGCTATTGAGGCTAGAGGTCATGCGTTAGCATTTGCCGTCGGTGACGCAAGAGCCAGAAATTTTCCACAAAACTTGCCGTCCGGCTTGGACTGCTCCAGAAGTTACCAGCTGATAAGTGGAATTATCCAGAGCTTCGGCTGCTGTACCGGTAATGGTAATGATGCTACCAGCATTGGAAACAGCGACGTTATCAAAATTATCGGTTTGTGCACTGGCACCAGATACTGCATTGTTACCTGCTGCTGCACAACTGTTACCAAGGGCTGCAGATGTGCCAGCCCACCCTTGAACGCAGACTTCTACGGCGGTTTTGGCCGGACCTACAGCGGCAATGACCTCGGAGAATTTGGCGCGTTTGGTATAGCTCTGATACGCCGGCAAGGCGATAGCGGCGAGGATGGCGACGATCGCAACGACGATCATCAATTCGATTAGCGTAAACCCTGACTGTCTTTTCATGTGAAATATCCTTTTTTCCATGTTTCCTGATAAGCACCGGTGGAATGCTATCCACGCTGGTATCTTATCCGAGCGCTTCGGGTTGGCAACAGAGGCTGGGACCTTGTTAGCCACTTTTATGTCATTTAGTGAAATGTGTAGAAAAATCAAAGATTAAATGGCTTCCATTGGCACTTGTCATGAGGCGGGAGGGCCCATCTTCACACTCCTTATGTCGTGGGATCCTGCATAAAGAAAAGGCGCCGATGGCGCCTTTTGCAAGTTTCGAGCCCTGTAATATTTTTGGGCACGAGCAACGGATGGGGCTTGCTCAAGCCTCGACAAAGCGCATGGAGAGATCCAGTGCCCGCACATGCTTGGTCAGCGCTCCCACCGAGATGAAGTCGATCCCGGTCGCGGCGTATCCGGCAAGGGTATCGAGGGTGACGTTGCCGGAGACTTCCAGCTTGGCTCTGCCCTGATTGAGGCGAACGGCTTCCTGCATCATGGGGATGTCGAAGTTGTCCAGCATCACGATGTCGGCCCGTGCGGCCAGGGCCTGCTCCAGCTCGGCCAGGGATTCGACCTCGACTTCCACCGGTTTGTCCGGATTGAGACGGCGCGCTTCGCTGATTGCTTCAGGGATGCCGCCGCAGGCGAGAATGTGGTTCTCCTTGATGAGGTAGGCATCAAACAAACCGATGCGGTGGTTTTTGCCGCCGCCGCAGGTGACCGCATATTTCTGGGCGCTGCGCAGGCCGGGCAGGGTCTTGCGGGTATCGAGCAGGCGGCAGTCAGTGCCTTCCAGCTCGGCCACATAACGGGCGGTCAGGGTGGCGACCCCGGAAAGGGTCTGCACGAAGTTCAGCGCATTGCGCTCGCCGGTCAGCAGCACGCGGGCGGGGCCATGGAGGCGGAACAGCTCCTGATTGGGGGCAAGGCGTTCACCATCTTGCACTTTCCACTCGACCTTCACTTCGCCACCGAGCTGGGCAAACACCTCGTCGACCCAGGGCTGGCCGCAGAAGACGCCCGCCTCGCGGGTGATGACTCGCGCGGTCGAGATGCGATCGGCCGGGATCAGCTGGGCCGTGATGTCGGCGCTGGCATCCGGTTGATCCAGCGCGGTGAGGGCATCGCCCAAGTCTTCGAGAAGTGCGGCGCGCACGGCGCGGCGGATGTCCTGTTGTAACATGCCTTATTCCTGCAAGGGTCTGAGAAGCAATTGCCTGTCTTTCTGGCGCAATTCCAGCCTGCCCAGGGCATTCATGCCCACCAGGATCTCCTCCCCGTCGGCAGCCGGATTGATAAAGACGGACAAATCGTACAGGGTCAGCGGACCCATCGCCAGACTTTCGATCCGGCCGGTTTCGACCTGGATCTCTCCGGCTGCCGTGTTGACACGGCTGCGGCCCGTGGCGACGAGGCCGAGCCGGGCGGCCACCTGGCTCGGTATGGTCACCCGGGTTGCTCCTGTGTCCAGCAGCAGTTGCACCGGCTGGTCGTTGATGGC
The DNA here is from genome assembly GCF_041402625.1 of Aeromonas sp. S19(2024). Taxonomy (NCBI): domain Bacteria; kingdom Pseudomonadati; phylum Pseudomonadota; class Gammaproteobacteria; order Aeromonadales; family Aeromonadaceae; genus Aeromonas; species Aeromonas sp. S19(2024). Next base: position 282,501 of record NZ_JBGLQU010000005.1, on the reverse strand, counting down.
ACCCTCCAGACGATAATGGCCGCTGGCATCGGCCCTGAGCAGCAGATCGCCGCTGGTGGTCACCGACGGTTGTTCACGGCCATGAAAGTAGAGGGTCAGCAGACCCAGCAGCGAGAGCCAGGCGAGCAGCCAGAGACGGCGTGCCATCGGGTGCATAGTGTGTCCCATATCGCGCGAGTGAATGGCTCAGCCTAACATAGCGTTATCCATGAATTCAGAGACTTGTTCCCAGTTTTCCCATCCCGCCAGAGGCACATCGCTTCCATTTGTGAGTCGAGCAGACGATGACACAACCCACAACCCTGTTTTCCATCGATCGAGAAGGATGGTGCGAGCAGGCCCGCAAGGTGCCTTCCCCCCATCACAATGAGAGGCTCAGCCCGGAGGATGTCTCCTTGCTGGTGATACACGGCATCAGCCTGCCCCCCGGGCAGTTTGGTGGCCCCTTTATCGACGATCTGTTTCTGGGGCGGCTCGATCCCGGTGCTCACCCCTATTTCGCCGGTATTCATCAACTGAGGGTCTCGGCCCACTGCCTGATCCGCCGCGATGGGGAACTGGTACAGTACGTGCCTTTTGGCGCCAGGGCATGGCATGCGGGAGTCTCGAGCTGGGAGGGGAGGGAGGCGTGCAACGATTTTTCCATCGGGATCGAACTGGAAGGGACCGACGAGCTTCCCTACAGCGACAAGCAATACGAGGTGCTGTCGGACCTCAGCCGGGCGATTGTTCACCGTTATCCCGCCATCACGGCGGACCGTATTGTCGGCCACTGCGACATCGCGCCGGGCCGCAAGACGGATCCGGGTGACAGTTTCGAATGGCCTCGCTATCGGGAAAAGCTTCACTTTGAGTGAAAAATCTAAAAATTATTTTGTGTTTTTAGAATCAATGGCTTGCCTTGTCTGGCAAGCCATTTTTCATGCTGTTGAATAAATGTTATCGGTGAGCAAGCTCACAAATATTGGTCAGACCATTTTCTATGAGCTATATCATGATTCCGCGTTTTTACCCCCAAAGTGGCAACCGAGCTTCTTGATTCAGATCATCTTTTGGGTGGACTTTTTTCAAGCCCTCTGCTAATTTTCGCCCCAACCATAAAATTGGTAATACCAATTTAACAAAGTAGCCTCATGCCCTATATCAAGATAACTCAGCCCAAGCTGGCCGACGCCATTGTCGCCGAGCTGGAAAGCATGATTCTGGAAGGCAGCCTGCAGCCGGGCCAGAAGTTGCCGCCCGAGCGGGAACTCGCCATCCAGTTTCAGGTGTCGCGCCCTTCCTTGCGCGAAGCCATCCAGCGCCTGGAAGCGAGAGGACTCTTGTATCGTCGTCAGGGCGGTGGCACTTACGTACAAAATGCCCTGAGCAAGGGGATCGCCGACCCCCTGTTCGAACTGCTCAGCACTCACCCGGAAGCCCAGTACGACCTGCTGGAGTTTCGTCACGCGCTGGAAGGCATCTGTGCCTACTATGCTGCGCTGCGGGGCACCGAGGCTGATTTCGAACGGATTCGCCTGGCGCAAGCCGCCATCGAAGAAGCCGGTCAGCAAGGCTCGCTGGTGGTCGAATCGGCCGCCGTGACCCAGTTCTATCTGGCCGTGGCCGAGGCCTCCCACAACGTGGTGCTGCTGCACCTGTTGCGGGCCATGGGCCCCATGCTTGAGCAGAACATTTTACGCAATAACGAAATTTTGAATCGCCGTCCGGGAGTGGTCGCCAAGATCCGTCGCCATCGTGCGAGCCTGATCGAGGCTATCCTGTCGGGGGCTCCGGAGCGGGCCAGGGCTGCTTGTCATGAGCACCTGGCCTTTATCGAGGACACCTTGTTGGATATGCAGAGGGAAGACAGCCGGATCCAGCGATCCATGCGTCGGATCCGTCAGCAGGAAAACTAATCCCACAAGGCTTTCTTAATTGTCGAATGCTTGCGCCCTTCGCCGTGCAATGCCGTGCAATCACAACAACATAGGAACCAGCCATGTCTGATATCCTGAAGAACGATGTGGACCCGATAGAAACGCTGGAGTGGCTTGCCTCTCTGGAATCCCTGCTGCGTGAAGAGGGTCCGCAACGCGCTCAGTTCATCCTTGAACAGTTGGCCGAGAAAGCCCGCGCAAGCGGTGTGGACGTGGCTGCCAAGGCAAACCGCGACTACATCAACACCATCCCGTCCAGCGACGAGCCGGCTTACCCGGGCGACCTGGAAATGGAACGCCGCATTCGCGCCATCATCCGCTGGAATGCCATGATGATCGTGCTGCGCGCCTCCAAGAAAGACCTGGACCTGGGTGGTCACATGTCTTCCTTCGCTTCTTCCGCGACCATCTACGAAGTCTGCTACAACCACTTCTTCCGTGCCCGCAACGAGAAGGACGGTGGCGATCTGGTCTACTTCCAGGGTCACATCTCCCCGGGCATCTACGCCCGTGCATTCGCCGAAGGTCGCCTGACCGAAGAGCAGCTGGACAACTTCCGTCAGGAAGTGGATGGCAAGGGTATCCCTTCCTACCCGCACCCGAAACTGATGCCGGAATTCTGGCAGTTCCCGACCGTTTCCATGGGTCTGGGCCCCATCGCCGCCATCTATCAGGCGCGTTTCCTGAAGTACCTGACCGACCGTGGCATCAAGGATTGCTCCGAGCAGACCGTTTACGCCTTCCTGGGTGATGGCGAGATGGACGAGCCGGAAGCCAAGGGTGCCCTGACCGTTGCCGTGCGTGAAAAGCTCGACAACCTGGTGTTCGTGGTCAACTGCAACCTGCAGCGTCTGGATGGTCCGGTTGTCGGCAACGGCAAGGTCATCAACGAGCTGGAAGGCCTGTTCGCCGGCGCTGGCTGGGACGTGACCAAGGTCATCTGGGGTCGCAAGTGGGATGAGCTGCTGAAGAAAGACACTTCCGGCAAGCTGATCCAGCTGATGAACGAGACCGTGGACGGTGACTACCAGACCATGAAGTCCCGTGACGGTGCCTACGTGCGCGAGCACTTCTTCAACCGTTACCCAGAAACCGCCGCGCTGGTCAAAGACATGACCGACGAGGAGATCTTCGCCCTGAACCGCGGTGGTCACGACCCCCGCAAACTGTTCGCCGCCTTCTCCAAGGCTGCACAGACCAAGGGCAAGCCGACCGTGATCCTGGCCAAGACCATCAAGGGCTATGGCATGGGCGAAGCGGCCGAAGGCAAGAACATCGCTCACCAGGTCAAGAAGATGGATCTGGGCTCCGTGCGTCACCTGCGCGATCGTTTCAACCTGCCGGTCACCGACGAGCAGCTGGAAAACCTGCCGTACCTGAAGATCGAAGAGGGTACCGAAGAGCACAAGTACCTGCACGCCCGCCGTGCCGCACTGAAGGGCTATGTACCGACCCGTCTGCGCGAGAGCACCACCAAGCTGGAAATCCCGGCGCTGGATGCCTTCGGTCCGCTGCTGGGTGAACAGGCGCGCGAAATCTCCACCACCATGGCGTTCGTGCGTTCCCTGAACGTGATGCTGAAAGACAAGTCCATCGGCAAGCGCATCGTCCCGATCCTGGCTGACGAAGCCCGTACCTTTGGTATGGAAGGCCTGTTCCGCCAGATCGGTATCTACAGCCCGCACGGTCAGCAGTACACCCCGCAAGACCGCGACATCGTCTCCTACTACAAGGAAGACAAGCAGGGTCAGGTTCTGCAAGACGGTATCAACGAGCTGGGCGCCATGTCCTCCTGGCTGGCTGCTGCCACCTCTTACAGCACCAACGACTGCCCGATGATCCCGTTCTACATCTACTACTCCATGTTCGGCTTCCAGCGGATCGGCGACATGGCGTGGGCAGCCGGTGACCAGCAAGCCCGTGGCTTCCTGCTGGGCGCGACCTCCGGTCGTACCACTCTTAACGGAGAGGGCTTGCAGCACGAAGATGGTCACAGCCACATCCTGGCCAACACCATCCCGAACTGCATCTCCTACGACCCGTCCTACGCCTATGAAGTGGCGGTGATCGTACAGGACGGCCTGCGCCGCATGTACGGTGAGAACCCGGAAAACGTGTTCTACTACATCACTACCCTGAATGAGAACTATGCCATGCCGGCCATGCCGGAAGGCGCCGAGGAAGGCATCCGCAAGGGTATCTACAAGCTGGAAACCGTGGCCGGCACCAAGGCCAAGGTACAGCTGCTGGGTTGTGGTTCCATCCTGGGTCACGTGCGCACTGCCGCCCAGATCCTGGCCAGCGAGTACGGCGTGGGTTCCGACGTGTTCAGCGTCACCTCCTTCAACGAACTGGCTCGTGACGGTCAGGACGCGGATCGCTGGAACATGCTGCACCCGACCGCCGAAGCGCGTGTGCCCTACATCGCTCAGGTACTGGGTTCCGAAGCCACCATCGCTGCGACCGACTACATGAAGTCCTTCGCCGATCAGGTGCGTGCCTTCGTTCCGACCGAGAACTACCGTGTACTGGGTACCGACGGTTACGGCCGCTCCGACAGCCGTGCCAACCTGCGTCGTCACTTCGAAGTGAACGAGTTCTACGTAGTTGTTGCTGCCCTGACCGAACTGGCCAAGCGCGGCGAGGTAGACAAGCAGGTTGTGGCCGAAGCCATCGCCAAGTACGGCATCGATGCCGACAAGGTCAACCCGCTGTACGCGTAAGAGGATTGAGTGTCGCGCCGGGTATCCGGCGCGACCTTGCCTGGGTTTAAACGGATAACGCGGGATGCGCGTGGTGATGCTCAGGCAGCCACGCGGATGCACGCAAGAGGATAAAGCGCAATGTCCAAACAGATTATGGTGCCGGATATCGGTGCCGATGAAGTTGAAGTCACCGAGATCATGGTGGCCGTGGGTGACAAGGTCGAGCTGGACCAGTCCCTGATCGCCGTGGAAGGTGACAAGGCCTCCATGGAAGTCCCGGCTCCGGCCGCCGGTATCGTCAAAGAGATCCTGATCAAGGTGGGCGACAAGGTTGCCACCGGTTCCCAGATCATGGTCTTCGAAGCCGAGGGCGCTGCCGCACCGGCTCCGGCCCAGGCTGCTGCCCCGGTTGCTGCTGCCCCGGCCGCCGCTCCTGCCGCTGCCGCTCGCAAAGACGTGCACGTGCCGGACATCGGTGACGACGAAGTGGACGTGACCGAGATCATGGTTGCCGTGGGCGACATGGTTGAAGCCGACCAGTCCATCATCGCCGTGGAAGGTGACAAGGCCTCCATGGAAGTGCCGGCACCGTTCGCCGGTCGCGTGGTCGAGATCAAGGTTGCCGCCGGCGCCAAGGTTTCTACCGGCTCCCTGGTGATGGTCTTTGAAGTGGCGGGCGCTGCCCCGGCCGCTGTTGCCGCGCCGGCTCCTGCTGCTGCCCCCGTGGCTGCCGCTGCTCCGGTTGCCGCCGGTGCCAAGGACGTCAACGTGCCGGACATCGGCGGTGACGAAGTGGAAGTGACCGAAATCATGGTCGCCGTGGGTGATAAGGTTGAAGCCGACCAGTCCCTGATCACCGTGGAAGGCGACAAGGCCTCCATGGAAGTGCCTGCGCCGTTCGCCGGTGTGGTCAAGGAGATCAAGGTGAAGGCGGGTGACAAGGTCTCCACCGGTTCCCTGATCATGGTATTCGAAGTGGCGGGTGCCGCTCCGGCTGCCGTGGCTGCTCCGGCTCCTGCCGCAGCGCCTGTTGCTGCCGCTCCGGCTGCCGCCGCTCCTGCGCCGGTTGCCCAGGCTGCTGCCGCCTCCGATTTCGTCGCCAACGACGCATACGTCCACGCCTCCCCGGCTGTACGCCGTCTGGCGCGCGAGTTCGGTGTCAACCTGGCCAAGGTGAAAGCCTCCGGTCGCAAGGGTCGCATCGTCAAAGAAGACGTGCAGGCTTACGTGAAGGATGCGGTCAAGCGCGCCGAGTCCGCTCCGGCTGCCGGCACCGGCACTGGCAACGGCATGAGCGTCGTGGCCTGGCCGAAGGTTGATTTCAGCAAGTTCGGCCCTGTCGAAGAGCTGGAACTGACCCGTATCCAGAAGATCTCCGGTCCTGCCCTGCACCGCAACTGGGCCATGATCCCCCACGTCACCCAGTTCGACGAAGCCGATACCACGGATCTGGAAGCGTTCCGCAAAGAGCAGAACATCCTGGCCGAGAAGCAGAAGCTGGACGTGAAGATCACCCCGCTGGTGTTCATCCTGAAGGCGGCCGCCAAGGCCCTGGAAGCCCATCCGCGCTTCTGCAGCGCCCTGTCCGAAGACGGCAGCAAGCTGATCATGAAGAAGTACATCCACATCGGTGTGGCGGTGGATACCCCCAACGGTCTGGTGGTTCCGGTGGTTCGCGACGTCAACAAGAAGGGCATCCACGAGCTGTCCCGCGATCTGGCCGAGATCTCCAAGAAGGCCCGTGCCGGCAAGCTGACCGCTGCCGACATGCAGGGCGGTTGCTTCACCATCTCCAGCCTGGGTGGCATCGGCGGTACCAGCTTTACCCCGATCGTCAACGCGCCGGAAGTGGCCATCCTGGGCGTCTCCAAGTCCGAGATGAAGCCGAAGTGGAACGGTAAAGAGTTCGTGCCGCGCCTGATGCTGCCGCTGGCTCTGAGCTACGACCACCGCGTCATCGATGGCGCCGACGGTGCCCGCTTCATCACCACCCTGAGTGGTGTGTTGTCCGACATTCGTCGACTGGTCCTGTAAGTGAGAGGGCGGGCCCAGAGCCCGCCCTTTTTGCTTCTCATTTCGTTAACAGGATTGTAAACTTGCCCCGTTTTTTTCACGGCTGCAGCGGCCTTGTTTGGCATAAGACTGTGCTGTCCGGGGATATAAGAACGACAAAGAGGTCATGATGAGTAAAGAAATCAAAACCCAGGTCGTAGTACTGGGTGCTGGCCCTGCCGGTTATTCCGCTGCCTTCCGTGCGGCTGACTTGGGTCTGGATACCATTATCGTCGAGCGTTACTCCACCCTGGGTGGCGTCTGCCTGAACGTGGGTTGCATCCCGTCCAAGGCACTGCTGCACGTCGCCAAAGTCATTGAAGAAGCCAAGGCGCTGGCCGAGCACGGCATCGTCTTCGGTGCCCCGCAGACCGACATCGACAAGGTGCGTCTGTGGAAAGAGAAGGTCATCAACCAGCTGACCGGCGGTCTGGCTGGCATGGCCAAGATGCGTAAAGTCCAGGTCGTGAACGGCTTCGGCAAGTTCACCGGCCCGAACACGCTGGAAGTGGAAGGCGCCGACGGCAAGACCACAGTCACCTTCGACAACGCCATCATCGCCGCCGGTTCCCGTCCGGTGAAGCTGCCGTTCATCCCCCATGACGACCCCCGCGTATGGGACTCTACCGATGCGCTGGAACTGACGACCGTACCTGGCAAGCTGCTGGTCATCGGTGGCGGCATCATCGGTCTGGAGATGGGTACCGTGTACTCCTCCCTGGGTTCCGAGATCGACGTGGTGGAATTTGCCGACCAGCTGGTACCAGCTGCCGACAAAGACATCGTCAAGATCTACACCAAGCGCGTGGCCAAGAAATTCAACATCATGCTGGAGACCAAGGTCACCGCCGTTGAAGCCCGTGAAGACGGCCTGTACGTCTCCTACGAAGGCAAGCACGCCCCGGCCGAGCCGGTTCGCTACGACAACGTGCTGGTTGCCGTAGGCCGTGTGCCGAACGGCAAGATGCTGGATGCCGAGAAGGCCGGTGTTGCCGTCAACGAGCGCGGTTTCATCGAAGTCGACAAGCAGCTGCGTACCAACGTGGCCCACATCCACGCCATCGGCGACATCGTCGGTCAGCCCATGCTGGCCCACAAGGGTGTACACGAAGGCCACGTGGCGGCCGAAGTCATCGCCGGGAAGAAGCACTACTTCGACCCGAAAGTGATTCCGTCCATCGCCTATACCGAGCCTGAGATGGCCTGGGTGGGTCTGACCGAGAAGGAAGCCAAGCAACAGGGTCTGAACTTCGAAGTCGCCACCTTCCCGTGGGCTGCTTCCGGTCGCGCCATCGCGTCCGACTGCTCCGACGGCATGACCAAGCTGATCTTCGACAAGGAGAGCGGCCGCGTCATCGGTGGTGCCATCGTGGGTACCAACGGCGGTGAACTGCTGGGTGAAATCGGTCTGGCCATCGAGATGGGTGCCGACGCTGAAGACATCGCGCTGACCATCCATGCTCACCCGACTCTGCACGAGTCCGTGGGTCTGGCTGCCGAAGTGTTCGAAGGCTCCATCACCGACCTGCCGAACGCCAAGGCCAAGAAGAAAAAATAATCTTCTGCCCGTTTCATAAGAAAAGCCGCTCCATGGAGCGGCTTTTTGTTGTCTGTCTTTCGGCACCCTGCGGTCAGCAGCGCCCCTTCTTGGCCTGCCCCGGTGGGCAGAAGGTACCGTAGCCTCCGCGATCCCCATCACTGACCCGGATCCGGGTATCGTCCACGCTCACATCGGCCCCGTGCACCCGCACGGGCCCGCTGCTGCAGGCACTGAGCAGCCCCCCCAGCACTATCATCACGACCAGCTTGCCCATAACTCCTCCTCTCATTTTCCTGATTATGGGGCATTTTCAGAAGCCGGTGGAGGCGGTGCAAAAGCGCCTGCGTCACGGCTTGCCGTGGTGGCGACAGCGGGCGCCGCAGCGCCTTCTGTCGGGTGATGAAGTTGGCACCAAAAGTTACAGCCGGAAGTTGCCGACCAGCTTGTCGAGCTCGCCGGAGAGGTGCTGCAGGTTGCGGCTCGACTCGGTCAGGTGATGGGCGATGTCGGCGGTCTCCATGGTGAGCTGGTTGATGTCCTCCACGTTGCGGTTGAGTTCGCCCACCACGCTCGACTGCTCTTCGGTGGCGGTGGCGACCTGGATGTTCATGTCGCTGATCTGGGTGATGTGTCCGGTGATCTGGTCGAGGGCGCCGTTGGCCTCGTCGGCCTGGGTCACCACCCGCAGGCTCTGGTTGCGCCCCTGGGCCATGGCGCTGACGGCGCGGGCGCTCTGCTCCTGGAGGCTGTTGATCATGCCCTGGATCTCGGCGGTGGAGGCGGCGGAGCGGCTGGCGAGGTTGCGCACCTCGTCGGCCACCACGGCGAAGCCACGGCCCTGCTCGCCGGCGCGGGCGGCCTCGATGGCGGCGTTGAGGGCCAGCAGGTTGGTCTGCTCCGAGATGCTGCGGATGGTGTCGAGGATGCTGCCGATGGAGTCGGTCTGGCTCGCCAGGGACTCGATGACCCCGGCGACCTGCTCGATTTCACCGGAGAGGCCGACGATGCCGTGACGGGCCTGGGCGACGACCTGGGCCCCCGCATCGGCCTGCTCGTTGGCCTGCTTGGCGACGTCGGCGGCGAGAGACGCATTCCCTGCGATCTCGGTGACGGTGGCCCCCATCTCGTGGATGGCGGTGGCGACCTGGACGGTGCGATCCCGCTGGGCGGTGCAGTTGTGCTGGGTGAGCTGGGCCTTGGCAGCCACCTCGCTGGCGGTGGCGGCCACCTGGCGGGAGTTGCTCGCCACCTGCACGATGGCCCCGTGGATCCGGGTCACGAACTGGTTGAAGCTGTGGGCAATCTCGGCCAGCTCGTCCTTGCCGGTGAGACTGGCGCGGCTGTCGAGGGCGAGGTGGCGGGCCACTTCGCCAATATGGGATTGCAGGAAAGAGACCCGGCGGCGCAGCCCGATGAGGATGAGGGTCGAGACGAGCAGCGAGATAGCGATGGCGATGACGATGATGGCGATCATCTGGGTACGACCGCTGTCATAGCTGTTTTCGCTCAGGTCGTTGCGATGCTGGGCCTGACCTATCAACCCGTCGAGCAGCTCATTGGCGCCCTTGCGCATGACCCCGTAGCTCTGGCTGTAGCGATCCCGGTAGATGGCGCGTGCCTCGTCCATCTTGTTGTCAGAGAGCGCCTGCAACATGGGGGTCAGCTCCTCCCGCTCCACCCGGGTGAATTGATCGAGCAGGGTCTGGGCCCTGGCCCGGGCGTCCGGATCGACCTGGGCCTTGACGGCCTGCTCCATGGCCTGGCGCATCTCGGGAATGTCTTCCTCGCGGGTCTCCTTGACCCGGGTCTGCACCCCCTTTTCGTCGCGCAGGGAGGTGTCCTGCAGCAGCATCATGTCGATGCCGACGCGCATGCGCGGGATGCGGGAGGCCACTTCCGCCATGGCCCGCATGGGGGTGGCGGTATTCTGGAACAGCTCTTCGGCCTGCTGCCTGATGTTGTCCATGCTGCGCAGACTGGCGGCGCCAACCAGCAGCAGGGCGAGACAGGGCACGGTGACGGCCAGGATCAGTTGGGTTTTGATGGTGAGGTTGCCTGCCAGCATGTTGACTCCTTGATGCGTTGCTGTGTCGCTACTGTAGCGGCTTGTCATGACGGTTCGCCGTCATGGGGGTCGGTATTCCCTGTCGACCCGGTGAAAAAAGGGCGCCGCAGCGCCCTTTCATCTTATAACCGGAAGTTGCCGACCAGCTTGTCGAGCTCGCCGGAGAGCTGTTGCAGGCTGCGGCTGGACTCGGTCAACTGGTGGGCGATATCGGCGGTCTCCATGGTGAGCTGGTTGATGTCCTCCACGTTGCGGTTTATCTCCCCGACCACGCTGGACTGCTCTTCGGTGGCGGTGGCGACCTGGATGTTCATGTCGCTGATCTGGGTGATGTGTCCGGTGATCTGGTCGAGGGCGCCGTTGGCCTCGTCGGCCTGGGTCACCACCCGCAGGCTCTGGTTGCGGCCCTGGGCCATGGCGCTGACGGCGCGGGCGCTCTGCTCCTGGAGGCTGTTGATCATGCCCTGGATCTCGGCGGTGGAGGCGGCGGAGCGGCTGGCGAGGTTGCGCACCTCGTCGGCCACCACGGCGAAGCCACGGCCCTGCTCGCCAGCACGGGCGGCCTCGATGGCGGCGTTGAGGGCCAGCAGGTTGGTCTGCTCCGAGATGCTGCGGATAGTGTCGAGGATGCTGCCGATGGAGTCGGTCTGGCTCGCCAGGGACTCGATGACCCCGGCGACCTGTTCGATTTCACCGGAGAGGCCGACGATGCCGTGGCGGGCCTGGGCGACGACCTGGGCCCCTGCATCAGCCTGCTCGTTGGCCTGCTTGGCGACGTCGGCTGCTAGGGATGCATTGCCTGCGATCTCGCTGACGGTGGCTCCCATCTCGTGGATGGCGGTTGCGACCTGGACGGTGCGATCCCGCTGGGCGGTGCAGTTATGCTGGGTGAGCTGGGCCTTGGCGGCCACCTCGTTGGCAGTGGCGGCGAGCTGGCGGGAGTTGCTCGCCACCTGCTCGATGGAGCCGTGGATCTTGGCGACAAAGTTGTTGAAGCCGGTCGCCACTTGGGCCAGTTCGTCACGGCCATCGACCTTGAGGCGATGGGTGAGGTCGCCATCACCGCTGCCGAGTTCGCGGAACAGGCGGGCCAGTTCGTTGAGGGGGCGGCTCACGGAGCCGGCCAGGAGGACGCCGAGCAGCCCCATGCCGACGGCGATGGCCAGGCTGACCAGCACCATGTGCAGGCGTGCTCTGTCCAGTTCGGCATAAATCTCGGCCTCCGGCACCTGGGCCACCAGATACCAGTCGAGCAGGGGGATGTAGCTGCTGGCCAGGATCACGGGCTGGCCGTCGACCTCGGCACGGGTGGCGGCAAAGGGCTGCTTGTTGAGCAGATTGGTGCTGCTGCCGCTGGCCAGCTGGGTCAGGTTGTCCCGATCGATGCGGGCGGCATCGGGGTGCAGCTTCACCTTGCCGCTGCCGTCTGTCATGAAGACGAAGCCGCTGTCGCCGATGCGGAAGTTGGCGAGCATGCTGACCATGCTGTCGAGGGATTTGGCGAGGCCGGCGAGGCCGCGTCCGTCGAGCTGCTGGAAGTTGACGAACAGTTTTACCTCGCCGTTGCTCTCCCGAAAGATGCTGAGCATCAGATCCTGGCGGCTCTTGGTGTAGTCATAGAACCAGTTGTCCTGCTCGTGGTTCAGGATGCGCAGAAAACCGTCCTGGTTGTAGTAGGCGGCACTCTGACGATCGGCGAAGGAGGCGGTGACCAGACCATACTGGCTCGTCATGTCCTTGAGCTGGTTGATGAGGATGGACTCCTGCTCCTTGGGCATGCCGCGCTCGACCCAGTCCAGCACGAAGCGGTCGTTGGCAAGCTGTCTGGCGGCATTGGCGACCGAGGTGAGATCCTTTTCGATCTCCTTGCCGATGCGCTGGGTCAGGTTGGGCAGCTCCTGCTCGAACATGCGGTCCTCGATCAGCTGCTGGGCAGAACGCTGGCTGAAATAGCCCACCAGCAGGCAGGAGAGGGCCACGGCGAGGATGACGGTGGCCAGAATTTTCTGTTTCAGTGTCAGGCTTGCGAACATAAGGGTGACTCGGAAGTGTGAACCAGGGTTGAACTCATAATAGCGGCTGATTTGGCGCGCTCTTGAGGCGGTGGGGGCCTTTATTGTCGATTAACGTTTGCGCTCACACCCGGATTGGGCTGGATTGGCGCCCGATTTTGCCGAGACATCGTCGCAAGCGGGGCGACCCCTCGCCAGCACCCCGGCTTGCGGTTAAAGTGCTTGCACTTATAGTAGGCTGCACCTGACTGGCGGCCTGCCCGCTCGACTCGCACCGGATTTATGGACTCTCATATGCGCATCTTTCATCGGGGATGGACCCACCTGCTCGTGCTCCTGCTGGCGACCCTGCCGTTCATGGCGGCGGCCGGAGCCAATGATCCCGCGCCTTCGGCCAGAAACTCGGGGGCAACCAAGATGGAGCGTCCGAGGATCGCCCTGGTACTGAGCGGCGGCGGTGCCAAGGGGTCGGCCCATATCGGGGTGCTCAAGGTGCTGGAGGCAAAGCACATCCCGGTGGACATCATCGTCGGGACCAGCATGGGCTCCTATGTGGCGGGCATGTATGCCATGGGGCTTAGCGCCGAGGAGGTGGAGCGCACGACGCTGGCCATCGACTGGAACAAGGGCTATCAGGACAAGGTGGGACGCGACGAGCTCTCCCTGCGCAAGAAGCAGCAGACCGAGAAATACCAGCTGCGCACCGACATCGGGGTCAACGGTGACCAGACCCAGTTGCCGGACGGTTTCTTCCAGGGACAGTCCATGGCCAGCCTGCTGCGCCACGCCACCTCCAACCTGCCGGCGCAAAAGAGCTTCGACAACCTGCCTATCCCCTATCGCGCGGTGGCGACCGACATGGAGACGGTGACCCCCTTCGTGCTGGATCACGGCAGCCTCGCCAAGGCGATGCAGGCCTCCATGTCCATTCCCGGTGCCCTCAAGCCGGTGGACTGGGACGGCCGCATCCTGGCCGATGGTGGCACGGTCAACAACATGCCGGTGGACGTGGCCAAGGCCATGGGGGCTGACGTGGTGATCGCGGTGGACATCAGCGCCAAGCTGCGTACCCGGGAGTCCCTCAAGTCGGGATTGGCCATGATCGATCAGCTCACCACCTACATGACCCAGGTGGGGACCGAAAAGCAGAAGGCGCTGCTGGGCCCCAGGGACATCCTGCTGACCCCCGAGTTCGGCAACATGGGGATCGCCGACTTCGCCCTGATGCCGGAGGGGATCAAGATCGGGGAGGCGGTCGCCAACAGTGCTGCGGCCCGGCTCGATGCGCTCTCTCTCTCGCCCGCCGCCTACGCCGACTATCGCAACGGCAAGCTGAGCCGGCGCGCCGAGCGCAGCGGCCAGCCCGCCTACTACATCGACAAGGTGGAGATCATCAACAAGTCGCGCCTCTCCGACGACACGGTGCGGGCCATGCTGAACGTGCGTCCGGACAAGGTGCAGACCTACGAGAGCCTGGAGGCGGGGATCCGTCGCCTCTACGCCCTGGAGTCGTTCGATCGCATCACCTACGAGGTGGAGGAGCGGGACGGGGAGAACGTGCTGGTGGTGGACGCCAGCGAGAAGAACTGGGGGCCGGGTTATCTCAACTTCCAGCTCGGTTTCTCCGATGACTTCGAGAGCAGCTCCAACTACAACGTCGGCATGTCCTACACCCTGACCAACGTGAACGACTGGGGAGGCGAGTGGCTGACCGAGGCGTCCCTCGGGACCGCCAAGCACCTCAAGACCGACTTCTACACCCCGCTGGAGCCCTCCCAGACCTACTTCGGCGAGACGAGCCTGGCCTACGACAAGACCCAGCGACGCGTCTTCTTCCCGGAAGAGAGCAGGTCGTCTTCCGGGGTCAGCTATCTGGACTCCGAGTACAGCTTCACCAGCGTGGATCTCGCCGTCGGCTGGAATCGCCAGCCCTGGAGCCGCTTCTCCCTTGGGCTGGAGGGCAAGATCGGCAGCGTGGAGATCCAGAACCTCACCAACGCGGATGCCGATGCCTCCGCCTGGGGCCCCTACATCCGCTTCGAGCACGACACCCTCGACAGCCGCTACTTCCCCTATCAGGGGGTCTACTGGGACATCAAGGGGGGCTACTCCTACGTCGATCTCGACCCCGCGGACGCGCCCTCCGAGCAGGCCGAGGGGGTGAATTACCGGCTGGTGATGATCAAGCCCTGGTCCTGGGACAGGCACAGCCTCAACCTGATGCTGGAAGGGGGCGGCTCAAGCTCCCAGGAGACGGTACCACTGTTCGTGCAGGATCTGGGCGGGCTGTTCCGCATGTCCGGCTTCCAGCATTACCAGTTGAGCGGTCGCTACAGCCTGTTCGGCGGGCTGCGCTACATCTACCGGGTGGCGGACAATGACTTCGGTGCCTTCAAGGCGCCCCTGTTCCTCGGGGGCTCCCTCGAGCAAGGGGGGGTCTGGGACAAGGGAGAGGACATCAGCATCGAATCCTCCTATACCTCGGGTTCCCTCTATATGGGGGTGGAGAGTTTCCTCGGTCCCATCTTCCTCGGCTATGGCGTGGCGGAGGGGGGGCACGACATGTTCTATCTGCAATTGGGCACTACGTTCCAATAAGGGCGAAATGCTGCCTTTTTGTTAACTCACCTTGGGTGGGCGGCTTGTCACTCTAAAAAAACCTAATGGGTTTATATGGTTATGCTGGTTTGATGAATAACTGCACAGGGTTTGGATTTTAATTAGTCGTTAAAACTTATATAGTGGGGGGCACCCTACGGGTGTCCCGCAAGGACGATCGCCGCGAGCTTGGGCGAACCCCAAAAAAAAGACCAAAGAGGAATTAGTCGTGCTTGAAACATACCGTAAACACGTCGCAGAACGTGCCGCCGAAGGCGTGGTCGCCAAACCTCTGGACGCAGAGCAGGTCGCCGCCCTGGTTGAGCTGATCAAGAATCCGCCCGCCGGCGAACAGGACTTTCTGAAAGAACTGTTGTCCTCCCGCATTCCCCCGGGTGTTGATGAAGCGGCCTATGTGAAAGCCGGCTTCCTCACCGCCGTCGCCAAGGGCGAGGCCCATTCCCCCATTCTGACTGCCGCCGAAGCCGTCGAGCTGCTCGGTACCATGCAGGGTGGTTACAACATTCAGCCGCTGATCGACCTGCTGGACGATGCGACCCTGGCTCCTCTTGCCGCCAAGGGCCTCTCCCACACCCTGCTGATGTTCGACTCCTTCCACGACGTGGAAGAGAAGGCCAAGGCGGGCAATGCCCACGCCAAGCAGGTGCTGCAATCCTGGGCCGACGCCGAGTGGTTCCTGAACCGCCCGGCTCTGGCCGAGAAGATCACCGTCACCGTGTTCAAGGTGACCGGCGAAACCAACACAGATGATCTGTCGCCGGCGCCGGACGCCTGGTCCCGCCCCGACATTCCGCTGCACGCCCTGGCGATGCTGAAGAACGCTCGACCCGGCATCACCCCGGACAAGGATGGCGTCATCGGCCCCATCAAGACCATCGATTCGCTGAAAGAGCAGGGCTTCCCGCTGGCTTACGTGGGTGACGTGGTCGGTACCGGCTCTTCCCGTAAATCCGCCACCAACTCCGTGCTCTGGTTCATGGGCGACGACATTCCGTTCGTGCCGAACAAGCGCGCAGGCGGCGTTTGCCTGGGTGGCAAGATTGCCCCCATCTTCTTCAACACCATGGAAGATGCCGGTGCCCTGCCCATCGAAGTGGATGTCTCCAAACTGGAGATGGGCGATGTCATCGACATCTTCCCCTATGAGGGCAAGATCACCCGCCACGGTACCGACGAGGTGCTGGCCCGGTTCGAACTGAAGACCGAGGTGCTGATCGACGAAGTGCGTGCCGGTGGCCGCATTCCGCTGATCATCGGCCGCGGTCTGACCGACAAGGCCCGCGAAGCGCTGGGCCTGCCGTTCTCCACCGTGTTCCGCCGTCCGCAGCCGGTGGCCGATACCGGCAAAGGTTTCACCCTGGCCCAGAAGATGGTGGGCAAGGCATGTGGCGTGAAGGGCATTCGCCCGGGCACCTACTGCGAACCCAAGATGACCACGGTCGGCTCCCAGGACACCACGGGCCCCATGACCCGCGACGAGCTGAAAGACCTGGCCTGCCTCGGTTTTTCCGCCGATCTGACCATGCAGTCCTTCTGCCACACCGCGGCCTACCCCAAGCCCATCGACGTACAGACTCACCACACCCTGCCGGACTTCATCATGAACCGCGGCGGTGTCTCTCTGCGTCCGGGTGACGGCGTCATCCACTCCTGGCTGAACCGCATGCTGCTGCCGGATACCGTGGGTACCGGTGGTGACTCCCACACCCGTTTCCCCATTGGTATCTCCTTCCCGGCGGGCTCCGGCCTCGTAGCCTTCGCCGCCGCCACCGGCGTGATGCCGCTGGACATGCCAGAATCCGTGCTGGTGCGCTTCAAGGGCGAGCTGCAACCGGGTATCACCCTGCGTGACCTGGTCCATGCCATCCCCTACGCCGCCATCCAGAAAGGATTGCTGACCGTCGAGAAAGCGGGCAAGAAGAACATCTTCTCCGGCCGCATCCTCGAGATCGAAGGTCTGCCGACCCTGAAGGTGGAACAGGCATTCGAGCTGGCGGACGCCAGCGCCGAGCGCTCCGCTGCCGGTTGCACCATCAAGCTGGATAAAGAGCCGATCATCGAGTATCTGAAGTCCAACATCGTGATGCTGAAGTGGATGCTGTCCGAAGGCTACGGCGACGTACGCACCATCACCCGCCGCATCAAGGGGATGGAAGAGTGGCTGGCCAACCCGGTACTGATGGAAGCGGACAAGGACGCCGAGTACGCCGAAATCATCGAGATCGATCTGGCCACCATCAAGGAGCCGATCCTCTGTGCGCCGAACGATCCGGACGATGCCCGTCTGCTGAGCGACGTGGCGGGTGACAAGATCGACGAGGTGTTCATCGGTTCCTGCATGACCAACATCGGCCACTTCCGCGCCGCCGGCAAACTGCTCGAGAAGTATCAGGGCGAGCTGCCGACCCGCATGTGGATAGCCCCCCCCACCAAGATGGACAAGGATCAGCTGACCGAAGAGGGCTACTACGGCATCTTCGGTCGTGTCGGTGCTCGCATCGAGATCCCGGGCTGCTCCCTCTGCATGGGCAACCAGGCGCGCGTGGCGGAAGGGGCTTCCGTGGTCTCCACCTCCACCCGCAACTTCCCGAACCGTCTGGGCAAGGGTGCCAACGTCTATCTGGCTTCTGCCGAGCTGGCCGCGGTTGCCGCCATCATCGGCAAGATCCCGACCGTGGAAGAGTATCTGCAGTACGCCAAGACCCTGGACGCCACTGCGGCCGACACCTATCGCTACCTGAACTTCAACGAGATCGCCTCCTACACCAAGAAGGCCGATGCGGTGATCCTGCAGCAAGCGGTCTGAGACTCGCCGGTCTGACCACTGAAAATAACAATGCCGCGTCTCGACGCGGCATTTTCCATTTCAGGGGGCTGCGCGATAATGACCCGCCATGCCCAGCAACGGCGTCGTCGATTTGCCTGGTACGCGCGTTGCGCTTTCGTTGTCTGGCCATGATGGCCCCACCGTTTCCTGGTGGGCATTTTTATACCGCGGTACCTGCGAAGCGGGCCCGCGCATTGCGGCGTGGTTGCTATGTTTCTGTTCCGGATTGATCTGGCCCGTATGAAGTGGCGCCTTGGTTGTGCCCTGCTGGTGTTGGCCCTGCCCCTGGTGGTGGGAGGGTGGATGGTGCATGACAGCTACGAGCAGGAGCTGAAGAACGATGCCAGTGCGTCAGCCAGCAAGGCCAGAACCTTGCTGGAGCGCATGCTGGATCAGGCCGAGCGGGCCAACCTCGAGGTATTGCCGCTGGCCGGTCGCTCCTGCAGCGACAACCTGTTGCTGCTGCGCAAGCGGGTGGCGCTGGAGCCGTTCCTGCGCTCCATCAATCTGGTGCGACAGGGGATCATCAACTGCACCTCGCTGTTCGGGCCTGCCAGGGAAGTGGATGACGGCTCCCGCTACACGGATCGCAAGTTGCTGCTGATGAGCGGCAACCTGGTGCGCAAGAATCACCCCTTGCTGGTTGTGCGTCAGGAGCGGGGGCGTGATGCGGCACTGAGCGCCATTGACAGCAGCCAGCTCAGTTTCATGCTCACCCTGAGCAGCGATCCCAGCGAGCTGTTCTTGCAGGTGGGGTCCGCCTGGCTCGATGAGTCCGGCCACTTCCAAAGCGATCCGCCGAAACTGCACAGCAAGTTTGCCCTGATACTCGCCTCCCAGCGTTACCCCTTCACCATCCACGCCGGTTATGCCATGCCGATCTACTGGCGTGCCCTGTGGGAGGCTCGCCATCTGCAGCTGATCTGGCTGGGAGCCAGTTCGCTGGTGCTCTCACTGCTGGTGTGGTGGCTGCTTGGGCGGCCGGGGGCCCTGACGGACGAGCTGAGACGCGGGCTGCGAGCCAGGGAGTTTGTCCCCTATCTGCAACCACTGATCGCCAGCAAGGGCGGCAAGATGGTGGGAGCCGAGGTACTGATGCGCTGGCAACATGCCACCGAGGGGCTGATCCGCCCCGATCTCTTCATCCCCCAGGCGGAAGAGTCTGGCCTGATCGTGCCCATGACGGTCAACCTGATGAAGACGGTGGCCAAGACACTCCACCCGGTACAGGAGCAGCTGCCCGAGGCATTTCACATCAGCTTCAACATCAGTGCCATCCACTGCCGGGACCTCTCCCTGGTGGCGGAGTGCCGCGACTTCCTCGGCCATTTCGTGCCGGGACGGGTGGTGCTGGTGCTGGAGCTCACGGAGCGGGAGCTGCTGGTGACCAGCCCGCAGACCCTCTCCCTGTTTCGCCAGCTCGACGAGATGGGGGTGCAGCTCGCCATCGATGACTTTGGCACCGGCCACTCCAGCCTCATCTATCTGCAGCAATTCCACGTGGACTATCTCAAGATCGACCGCTCCTTCATCGGCCGTATCGGGACGGAGTCCCTCTCCGAGCACATCGTGGACAACGTCATCGACCTCGGGGGACGGCTGGGGTTGTCCCTGGTGGCCGAAGGGGTGGAGACGGAGCAGCAGGCCGCCTATCTGAGAGGCAAGGGGGTCCAGTATCTGCAGGGATACCTGTTTGCCCGCCCCATGCCGATACGCCAGTTCTGCCGGGAGCTGACGGCGGGAGAGATACAGGTCGCCGCCGGGCGCACCGCCCAGGGCTAGGCCGCGCCCACCAGGCTGTGCAGCCAGTTCACCAGGATGTCGTGGGGGCTGCCGGGTTCGGGAGGGGCGGGGGCGAGCAGGTGATAGCCGGTGCCGTCGGGGACGAAGCCGAGCGGTGCCACCAGCAGACCGGCCTCGATATCGTCGCACACCTGGCGGTAGGGGCCGATGGCGACTCCCAGCCCGGCGACTGCCGCCTGCAGGCTGAAATAGAAGTGCTCGAAGGTCTGACCCGGCACCTCCTCGTCGGCGGACATGCCTGCGTGCTGCTGCCACTCCAACCAGGCGCCCGGACGGGTCTTGGTGTGCAGACGGGGGGCTGTTGGCCTGAGGGCCTGCACATCCCCCCTGGATTCAAAGAAGTGCGCCACCTTGCCCGGCGGGCAGACAGGGCCGGTCAGCTCCTCGAACAGCAACTGGCTGTAGAGCTCGGCAGGCCACTGGAAGTCGTTGCGCCGGATGGCGAGATCGATGCCGCTGCCAAAGCTGAGGGCGCCGCCGCCCGCCATCAGGTGTACGTCCAGCTCCGGGTGCAGAGCCTGGAACGCGGGCCAGCGCGGGATCAGCCAGCGCATCAGGAGGGTGGGTTCGCAGGAGAGCACCAGTGATTGGGGGCGGCTCTGCTGGCGCAGGGCCTGCGCCGTCTGGCGGATGCTGCCCAGCCCCTCTCTGACCGCCTGATAGAACCGTTCACCCGCGTCGGTCAGAAAGACCCGGCGCTTGCGCCGCTCGAACAGCATGACCCCCAGATCCTCCTCGAGCAGTCGTACCGCCCGGCTGATGGCGCCATGGGTGAGATGCAGTTCGTCGGCGGCGCGGCCGAAATGCTCGGTGCGGGCAGCCACCTCGAAACAGCGCAGGGCGGTGAGGGAGGGAAGCGAGAGGGCTTTTTGTGAGTTTTTTTCACCATTCATGTCAAAAATCATCGTTCGTTATTGGTGTTGTTGGCAAATAAAATAGCCGATATCCTCTCTAATCAGGACTCTTTTCATGACCGAACTGTTAGCCGTTGTCGCCATTACCCTCTTTGCCGTCATCAGCCCCGGGCCCGACTTTGCCATGGTGTCGCGCAACAGCCTGCTGCTCTCGCGCCGCACCGGCGTGCTGACGGCGATCGGCATCGCGGCCGGGGTCTGCGTGCACGTGGCCTACACCCTGCTGGGGGTGGGCCTGCTGATCCAGCAATCCCTCTGGCTGTTCAACCTCATCAAGCTGGCGGGGGCCGCCTATCTCATCTTCCTCGGCATCAAGATGCTGCGGGCCAAACCGGCTGCCGATGAAGAGAGCATCTGTCAGCCTGCCCTCTCCAGCCTGGGGGCGCTGCGCACCGGATTTCTGACCAATGTGCTCAATCCCAAGACCACCATCTTCATCGTCAGCCTCTTCATGCAGGTGGTGCAGCCGCAGACGCCGCTGGCGGTCCAGATCGGCTATGGCGCCTTCATCGCGCTGGCGCACGCCCTCTGGTTTGGTGCGGTGGCGCTCTTCTTCTCCACCCCTGCGGTGCGGGACCGACTGCTGGCGGTACGCCACTGGATCGATCGGGTGTTCGGGGGCCTGCTGGTGGGATTCGGCATGTTGCTGGCATTGACCCAGCAGACGCGCTGAGGCGGGGAGGGGCGCTCCCCCTATCCACCCCCGACTGTAGGGTCTTGTTTTTCATGCCTTGGCAGCCACTTTTCGGTAGAATTGGCGCTCATTTTGAAGTCAGATGAGGCGCGGTATGACGGTCAGGTTCCAGGCATTTCACAGCATCAAGGCGATTGGCAATCGGGAGGTGCTGTTCAACTGGTCCAGAACCAACCCCCTCGGCGCCCTTGATCAGGTGTGGCGCCCGACGACCCGTGACGAGCTGCAGCAACTGCTGCGGGAATACCCCGAGCGCAAGCTGCGGCTCATCGGCTCCGGCCTCTCTTTCGAACCCATCCACAGCGTCTACGCCGAAGGCAGCCAGGCGCTGCTGGTGGACCTGCACCACCTGCGCGGCCAGCTGGACAAGACTGCCGATACGGTGACCTACCTGGCGGGGACGCCGCTTGATACCGTCTATGCCGACCTCATCGCCATGGATCGCATGCTGCCGGCGTCCCCCGGCGTCATCGGCATCCAGACCCTGGGTGGCGCCCTCAGCACCGGCACCCATGGGCAGGGACTGCACCAGTCCGCCCTGTGCGATGCGGTGGCTGCCCTGACCGTGATGCTGGCGAGCGGCGACATCATCCGTGTGGATCGCACCGATCCGCGCTTCGGCGCCTTCGTGATGGGCATGGGGATGCTCGGCATCCTGCTGGATGTGACCCTCAACACCGTGCCCAACCGCATCATGCGCTGCACCAAGTTCACCACCGACTACCCCTTCCTGCTGGAACACAACGAGCGCCTCAACCGGGAGCACGCCTTCGTGAAGAGCTGGTGGTTCGCCTGGACCGGCGAGAGCCACATCTGGCTGGTGGATCCCGCCTCCGATGACGAGGTGGCCCGCTACCGCGCCGGGGGCAGCGAGCCGCTGGTGCTGGAGGGAGACATGGACGAGCGCATGAACCTGGCGCTCAATGCCACCATAGACGCGACCCTGCAGAAGATGGCCAGAGACACCAAGGACGAGGCCAGGGCAGGCGAGCACTTCGAGACGGTACGCCGCTTCAAGGACGCTTCGGATCTGGTGGGCAACGTCTACCAGATCCTCTGCAAGGGAATTCCTGCTCCCCAGATCAACTGCGAGGTGGCCGTGCCCCTCGAACGCATGGGGGAGGCCCTTGGAATCCTGCAGGCATGGCAGGAGGCGAACCCCGGCGTGCTGCACTACCCCTTCATCCTGCGCTGCACCGGTCCCTCCGTGGCCTGGCTCAGTGCCGCCCATGGCAAGTCGGTGTGCTGGATAGGTTTTCTGGTCTATCTGGCGGCGGACGGGACCTTCGTCGGAGGCTCCATGGAGCAGATGCGCGAGTTGCAGCAACTGCTGGTGCCCCTCGGCGGCATTCCCCATTTCGGCAAGCACCTGGCGATGGACCTCTACGACTTCCCGGCCCTGTTGCCGCGCTGGCACGACTTCCTGGCCCTGAAGCGGGAGCTTGACCCCCATGGCCGTTTCGAAAACCGCTGGCTCGGCGACCTGTTCGCCAACCGGTAAGGATCTGACATGACCGATATGCAAGACACTCGCTTACTCATCCTCCTGCCGATCAGAGGGGGGGCAACCCGATGACAGACATGCAAGACACCCGCATCCCCGTGACCCTGCTGACCGGTTTTCTCGGCAGCGGCAAGACCACCTTGCTCAACCACTGGGTCAAGCAGCCCGAGCTCGGGGAGTGCGCCGTGCTCATCAACGAGTTCGGCTCCGTGGGGCTGGATCACCATCTGGTACAGCAGGTGGACGAGCAGGTGGTGCTGCTCGATTCCGGCTGCATCTGCTGCTCGGTGCAAGGATCCCTGGTGGAGGCGCTGCAGGGGCTCTTCATGAAAGCCATCCAGCGCAAAATCAAACCCTTCAAACGGCTGATCATCGAAACCACGGGTCTGGCCGATCCGGCCCCCGTGCTGTTCACGTTGAGGGAAGAGGGCTTTATCGCCCAGCGCTACCGCTTCGACGGCACCGTCACCGTGGTGGATGCCGGTCATATCGAGCAGCAGCTTGCGGCTCAATATGAGGCGGTCAAACAGGTGGCGCTGGCGGATCTGCTGGTGGTGAGCAAGGGCGATCTGGTGGATGAAGAGACCCTTGCTCGGGTGGAAGCCCAACTGGCGACCCTCAATCCGGCAGCTCCCATCCAGCGGGTCAGCAATGGCGTGCTCTCACCCGCGGTGCTGGAGAAGCTCGGCGCCTACAACGAGGCGGCGGGGCGCGATGTGCGCCAGTTGCTGGCCTGGCTGCGTACCGAATCCCCGAAACAGGGGCTGGCTTCGCCCATGCAGCCGAAGATGACGCCGTTTGCCGCCAAGGTGGGGACGGCCGCGCCCACCCGCTTCGAGCACGGCAATATCGAAAGTTTCTCCCTGCGCATCGGCGAGCCGCTCAAGCCCTCCCGCCTGCTGGCCGCCATCGATGCGGTGCAGGCGCAATACGGTGATGCCCTGCTGCGGCTCAAGGGGATATTGCAACTGGAAGGGGAGAGCCAGCCCGTGGTGATCCACGGCGTGCACGGCCAGCTCTATCCGTTGCAGGCGCTGGGGGAGTGGCCCGAAGGCAAGGCCCAGTCCCGGCTGGTGTTCATCGTGAAGAGCCAGGACAGGGTAGGCATAGAGCAGTTGTTCCTCTCGACCCTCAAGGCCCCCGAACCCAGCCTGGAAGAGCACCTCAAGGCCATGCTCGGCCAGCCGGATGCCTGATATGCTGATATGACCCGCGCTCGTGCGGGTCTTTTCTTATGTGATGAGGAGAGACAGAACCATGCCTGACAGCTCCCCGATGGTGACGCCCGCCCAGCGCAAATGGCTGCCCTGGCTGACGGCGGTCGGTTTTTTCATGCAGACCCTGGATGGCACCATCCTCAACACCGCCCTGCCCAGCATGGCCGAGGCCCTGGGCGAGAGTCCGCTGCAGATGCAGTCCGTCATCATCGCCTACATGCTGACGGTGGCCCTGCTCATTCCTGCCTCCGGCTGGCTGGCGGACAGATTCGGCACCCGCCGGGTCTATCTGGTCGCCATCCTGCTGTTTACCCTGGGTTCCCTGGCCTGTGCCATCGCCAACACCCTGCCCATGCTGGTGATTGCCCGGGTGTTGCAAGGGGTCGGGGGGGCCTTGCTGATGCCCATCGGGCGTCTGGCGGTGCTGCGGGTCTACAGCAAGCATGAGCTGCTGAGGGTGATGTCGTTCGTCACCATCCCCGGTCTGCTCGGCCCCCTCATCGGCCCGGCCCTGGGGGGCTGGCTGGTGGAGGTGGCGAGCTGGCACTGGGTCTTCCTCATCAACCTGCCGGTGGGCCTGCTCGGTTTCGTGGCGAGCTGGCACTTCATGCCCGACCTTCGCCAGCACACCGCCAGGTTTGACTGGCAGGGGTTTGTGCTGTTCAGTGTCGGCATGGTGCTGGTATCCGTCGGTCTGCAAGGCCTGGGGGAGCACAGCATCTCAACCGGCTGGGCCCTGTTTGCGGTATTGTTCGGTCTGGCCGCCATGGCGAGCTACTGGCTCTATGCCGCCACGGCGGAGCAGCCCCTGTTCAGTCTGGCGCTGTTCAAGACGTCCACCTTCGCCATCGGTATCTGGGGCAATCTGTTTGCCCGCCTCGGCAGCGGCGCCATGCCGTTTCTCACCCCCCTCTTCCTGCAACTGGGGCTCGGCTTCTCCCCGAGCAAGGCGGGGATGACCATGATCCCCACGGTGATCGGTGCCATGCTGACCAAGACGCTGGTGAACAAGCTCATTCCGCGCATCGGTTATCGCCGCATCCTGATCGGCAACACCCTGGCGCTCGGGGCCATGATCGCGAGCTTCTATTTCATCGACAACCAGGTGCCCCACGGCGTACTGCTGGTGTGGCTGGCGGTCTTTGGCGCCATCAACTCCCTGCAATTTTCCGCCATGAACACCCTGACCCTGCAGGATCTCAGCAGCGAGCACGCCAGTAGCGGCAACGGTCTGCTGTCGGTGGTAATGCAGCTCTCCATGAGCCTGGGGGTGGCCATCGCCGCCAGCCTGCTGGGGCTCTTCTCCATCGGCCAGCCCGAGGAGAGTGGCCGCTGGCTGGAGGGGTTCCACCTCACCTATCTGTGCATCGGCCTGATGTCCATGCTGGCTGCGCTGATCTTCGCCCAGCTGGCGCGAGAAAAGCGCTGAGTCCCAGGCTCAGGGAGCTGGCAGGTAGCTCACGTCGCAGGGTAATCGGGCCAGCAGTCCGGCCAGGTGGGTGGTCTCCAGCAGGAAAGTCTGCTCGGGGTGGCCCGGCGTCCAGGTAAAGGCATGGTGATTCATGAGCACGGGATCCACCAGCAGGGGGATGTCGGCGCGTGGCAGGAAGGGGCAGACGGCTCCCGGCAGGCAGCCAATCTCGGTCTGCATCTCGTCAGCGGTGCAGATGGAGGGTTTGGCACCGAGCGCCGCCTTGACCGCCTTGCTGTCGAGCCGGCCGTCCCTGTGGGTCAGCAGCAGGGCGAAGCGACCATCCTTGAATTTGAGGAAAAGGGTCTTGCTGAACTCGGCCTGCCAGCCGAGGCGAGCCTTGACCCGCTCGTCGGTGGCGTAATCGAGGATGGGTTCGTGCTCGAAGCGCTGGTGGGGCAGGTCGGTGAGCAACTGACGGTTGAAGTCGTGAATGGCATCGAGTGGCATGGGGTTCTCCTGTGATGGCGGTCATCCTGCCACTTGCACCGGCGCAGGCCCAATCACCGTTTCTTATCCATCATCAGCGGAGTCATCAACAAGGGCACCCGAGGGTGCCCTTGTTGTTCAGTGATGCTGCAATTCGCCCGCTTTCCAGTGGAAGGGAATGGGGTCAAGGCGCTGGGAGGCTTTGTCGTAACCTGCCCACAGCTCACCGATGGTGCGACCATCGATGGGGTGGCGGAATGTGGGAGCCAGCTCCGCCAGCGGCCAGAGCACGAAGGCGTTGGTGAGGATCTCGCCGCGCGGCAGCACCAGCGGCGTCTCGCAGACCAGCTCGCCGTAGAGCAGCAGATCGAGATCCAGGGTACGCGGGGCGAACTTCTTGGCATCCGGCTCGCGGCCGTGAGCGAACTCCATGGCGCGCAGCCGCTGGCACAGGGTCGCCAGGGGCAGCTCGGTATCGGCACCCACCACCAGGTTGTAGAAGGGGCGGCCGTTGAAGCCCACTGCCTCGCTCTCGAATACCCGGGAGACCTGCAACTCGCCGAATTCGGCGTGCAGGGCATCGAGGCCGGCGCGGATATGGCGTTCCCGATCGATGTTGGATCCCAGACTGATATAGATGCGGGTCATCAGTTGGCGCTCGCAGCCGGCGTGCGATGGCGCAGGATCTCGACCCCGACGCCTGCCGCATTGGGCACGGCACCCGGTTTGGTCAGGGTCACCTTGACCCACTGTACCCGCTCGTCTTCCAGCACCAGGGCGGCGACCTGCTCGGCCATGGTCTCGACCAGCTCCACTATCTTGCCCTGGGCGTGATCACAGATCTTGCGAGAGAGGGTGGCGTAATCCAGCGCCAGATTGATATCGTCGGTTGCGGCGGCTGGGCGGTTGTCAAACCCCATCTCGAGGTCGAAACAGAGCTTCTGGCGAATGCCCTTCTCCCACTCATATACCCCTATGGTGGTCAAAACCTCGAGTCCGCGAATAAACACCTTGTCCATGACAGTACTTCTTCTTTACTCTTGATGGGCTGTGAAAACAGCGCAGGGATGCAGGCCCGGCAAGCAGATTGCCGCTGGCGGCCGGTTTGGGCGACACGCTTTCGGGCAAGCCCGGGCCTGGGAATGTGGCCCGCATCATACCCCATTCATATCGTGGTAAAAACGACCAAGATGACGGCCCTGACGATTTTGATGATTATTCTGGCCTATCTGGGCGGCTCGCTGTCCAGTGCCGTGCTGGTTTCCCGCATCACGGGTCTGCCGGATCCCCGTGACCATGGTTCCCACAACCCGGGGGCGACCAATGTGTTGCGCCTCGGCGGCCGGATGGCGGCGCTGATCGTGCTGCTTCTCGACGTGCTCAAGGGGATGGCCCCCGTCTACCTCGCCTGGTATCTGCAGATCAAGCCCGTCTACCTCGGCTTTATCGGGGTGGCCGCCTGTCTGGGCCACATGTACCCCCTCTTCTTCCACTTCCGTGGCGGCAAGGGCGTCGCCACCGCCCTCGGTACCATGCTGCCCATCGGCTTTGCCATGGGGGGCGCCGTCATCACCACCTGGCTGCTGGTGCTGCTGGTGAGCGGCTATTCGTCATTGGCGTCCATCGTGACAGTGTTGCTGACTCCGCTCTTTACCTATCTGCTCAAACCGGAATACACGTTGCCGGTCTCCCTGCTCTCCTGTCTCATCCTTATCCGTCATCACGAGAACATTACCCGCCTGCTCAAGGGGGAGGAGTCCCGCCTCTGGGGGCGCCGGGGAGCGGTCCCGCCAGCAGAAGTGATGAAAATGGATGATGCTGCGCAAAAAAGAGACGAACGAGACGAAAAGTGAAATTTCCCGTTGACCACCTGCCCTAAAATCCGTTTAATAGCGCCCACGCCCAGATAGCTCAGTCGGTAGAGCAGGGGATTGAAAATCCCCGTGTCGGCGGTTCGATTCCGTCTCTGGGCACCATATTTTGGTGCCATGAAATAAAAACGTGTTCATGCACAATGGTTTGAAGTGTGCCGGCTTAGCTCAGTAGGTAGAGCAACTGACTTGTAATCAGTAGGTCACCAGTTCGATTCCGGTAGCCGGCACCATTTGCCCAGATAGCTCAGTCGGTAGAGCAGGGGATTGAAAATCCCCGTGTCGGCGGTTCGATTCCGTCTCTGGGCACCACGAATAATTCCTCCTTAGCTCAGTCGGTAGAGCGACGGACTGTTAATCCGCAGGTCGCTGGTTCGAGCCCAGCAGGAGGAGCCAAATAAAAAGCCCAGCAGCAATGCTGGGCTTTTTCTTTTCCCGTTTTTCCATGTCCCGCTTCCCGCTGTTCGAAAAGCGTCCTGTCCGGTGACAAAGCTGTCGCAGCGCTCCTCTTGAATCTTTCCTCCCAGTGACTTGGCCCGTCTGCCGAGTATGATGGCGTGGTGAGTCCCTATGCTGCGCCCGCCGGATCACCCTGTCGTGATCGACGCCTGCCGTCACCCCGGCCCGGCAAAACGGGATCGGTTTCTTGAGTGAGGTCATGCATGAATGCAACAGAGCTTTGGCAGCTTTCCCCCGAGCAATTCAACGAGTGGCGGCGTGAGAACGATTATCCCCGTATCTGGGCGCTGCTTGTGGCGTCGCTGCCCCATTTCGACGACTGGATGGCGGAGCAGAAGATAGAAAAAAGCGTGATCTTCCAGATCGGCATCGCCCGCTTCATCAGCTCCCGCTGCGTGCTGAGCCTTTGTGTCTACATGAGCGACGACAAGGTCCGCCTGTATGAGAGCGCCTCGAGTGCACTGGAATCCCTGCGCAAGAGCGGCCTCATCCGCTCGGAGACCCGTTTCGAGCCTTACAGCATGTGGCTGGCGGGAAAACATGGCAATGACGAGGTGAAACGGGTGCAAAGCCTGCTTTCGGTCTCGGAGAACAACAAGGGGGAGGCCCAGGTGCTGGGCAAGCATCGTCTGCTCAACATCGGCGGTGTTACCCTCAAAAGCCCCATCATCTCCGGCCGGTTGCTCGATTTTACCTGTCTCGACGAGCTCTCTCTCGATGGGGCCGTCAACAACTCCAAGGTTTATCTGTGGCACTGCTCGGCCAAGGGGGTCAGGGTCAATGGCGGGGTGATCGGGCTCGATCTGTTCGACTCCCTGCTGTGGGACCACAGGGCCTGGGCCAAGAAGCGGGAGCTGGCGCTGGAGGACGGGGTCTTTCAGGACTTCACCATAGAGTGCGAGGAGATCCGCTTCCACTCCTCCCGGGCGGTGCTGAAAAACTTCAGCGTCAGCGCCAAGAACTTCGATGCCACCATGGAGCACACCAACCTGGACAAGGTGGAGGTGGTCTACAACGACAATGGGCGGATCGACCACAACGAGGCGAGCAAACTCTATCGCAATGCCAAGCGTCTCTTCTCCAGCGTGGGTGACACCGTCGACGCCGGCGAGTGCTACTACAAGGAGAAGCTGCACGAGATGAAGTCCCTGGCGAGCCCGCGGGAGCTGTTCCGGGAGCGCTGGTTGCGCAGCGGTCCGATGACGAAGTGCTGGCTCTCCCTGTTGTGCTATCTCAAGTGCGCGGGCAAGTTCATCAGCTTCATCACCTGGGGGTTTGGGGAGCGTCCCATCAGAAGCCTGCTGATGTCGATGGGGGTGATCCTGCTGGCGACCCTGACCTATTTCCTGGCACCGGAGTCTGCAACCCACGGCCATCTGGGGCGCTCCCTCTATTTCAGCATCGTCACCTTCGTGACCCTGGGTTATGGGGACATCTCCCAGACCTCCTCGCCGCTGCAACTGCTGTCGGCCATCGAAGCCTTCTGCGGCATGTTCCTGACCGGTCTCTTCCTCGCGGGTTTTGCCTCGAAAACCAAGCAGTATTGACGGGAGCGCCGGCGGCGGGTGCCATCAGTGCCCGCTTCCGGTGCCCTCCTGCTGTCTTCCCATCCCTCCCGGCTGTCCCGGCTGTCCCGGCGACCTTGCTTGACGCAGCGGCGGTGGAGCGACTTTATTTAAAGTCATCGCATGCCATGGCAAGCGATGGCGCCACCAGCGCCCGGACATGACGCAATCAGAGGAGAAAGCCCGGTATCGATCCGCCAACCACCGATGTAGAGAAGGAATAACGCTATGATATTGAATCACTTATGGGGATTGTATGCCCATCCCCACACCGAATGGCATACCATAGACGAGCGGCACGACAGCTTCAGAAACAGTCTGACCCACATCCTGCTCGTGGCCCTTATCCCTCCCATCTGCGCCTACTATTCCGCCGTTCACATCGGCTGGAGCATCGGGGTCGGCGATCCCATCACCCTGACCGCCAACAGCGCATTCAAGCTGTCGGTCGCCATGTACGTGACCCTTATCATCGGCGTGCTGGCACTCTCCTATCTGGTGCACTGGATGGGGCATACCTTCGGCTCGGATCCCAGCTACACGACCTCGCTGGAGCTGGCGGCCTACACCTCCACGCCACTCTTCATGGTGGGCTTCTCCGCTTTCTTCCCGCATCTCTGGTTCGTGATGCTCATCGGTTTGGTCGGGCTGACCTATTCCGTCTACCTGCTCTATATCGGCGTGCCCATCCTGATGCACATCACCAAGGAGCAGGGATTCATCTACGCCAGCTCAGTGGTGACGGTCGGCCTGGTGTTGCTGGTCTGCGTGCTGGCTGCCACGGCCATCCTGTGGGGATCCGGCTTCGGTCCCGTCTTCACCCAGTAGCCGTGCGTGCCGACGGCAACGACGACAAGGGCGCCTTGATGGCGCCCTTGTCGTTGATCTCTCGCCTGGTCGGCGTGTCTAGACCAGGGAGGGACGTCGTCTGCGTTGATCAGCGGGGATTGCCGCTGCCGATGCCGAACGGGATGCGGTAATCGCTGCTCTGATCGCCGAGGCTGACGGTCAGGTTGCCCTGGGCGCGACTCGGGATCTGTACCTGCTGGGTACCCATCAGGTTGGCGTGGACGGAGGCCACCAGATCACCGGATTCATCGCGCACCTCCAGCATGGGGTTGGCCTTGCCGGCCATGGCGGCGCTGGCATGCCAGTTCACGAACAGCACACCCGGGGTGGCGTTGAAGTCGGCGGGGACGGAAGCCTGGGCAACACCGGCACTCATCAGGCCTGCAACGGCCAGCATCTTGATCACGTTTTTCATGTTCATTCACTCTCTTGGTTTTTATGTCATTGGCAAGGCCTGACAGGCCTGCATCAATGCATCCTTGCAAGAGGTCATTCAAATGGTGTGTTGTTTTGTCACGGATGCTTGTCGCCCATATGGATGGGGGACGGCCATGAACGACCAGTTGTTTTGCGGCTTGGCGCTCCTGCCTAAGCGATGTGTGAATATTAAGCGCCTCACCCGGTCATTGTTAGCGAGATAAACTGGCCTACACGTTCAAAAAATATGAATGATGATTTGTGGGGGGCATAGACGGGTTGGAGGGTAGTCACCCTTCCGGAGAGAGGTGCATGTCCCAGACCTGACACCGGATTGTCACATCCGGTGCGTACTGTGCGGCTTCATTTTCACACTTGTTCAAGGATGACTATGTTTCGCGTCTCTTCCCTTGCCGCCTGCGTGGCGGCCACCCTGCTGAGCGGCTGCAATTCGGGCAATGACTCCTCCTCGCCCGCCGTCGGCGACTATCAATACAGCACCAAGGCGGTCTATGCCGCCCGTCAGGCAATGAACAGCTATGAGGTTGCCCCTGAAGGCTTTAGTCCCGTCTTCACCGAGCTGGTCGCACGCCACGGCTCCCGCTCGTTGTCCAGCCCCAAATACGATGTGCTGACCAAGCTGGTGTGGGAGGAGGCCGCGAGACAGGGGGCCTTGACCGAGCTGGGCCAACGGCTCGGCGCAAAGGTGGACGCCGTCACGGCCGCCAACCAGACCCTCGGCTATGGCCTGCTGAGTGCGCTCGGCAAGGAGGAGCACGCCAACCTGGCGACCCGGCTCGCCGAACGGCTGCCCACCCTGCTGACCACTGAATCGACTCCCCTCTGCCTCAAGGTCGAGACATCGGGCAAGGATCGCGCCAACGAAAGCGCCTACTTCTTCATGCAGAGCCTGGCCAAACGGGTCTCTCTTGTGACGGACAGCCCCGACTGTTACGTAAGCCAGGAGAACCCTTCCGAGATCGACAAGGGGCTGCGCAACAAGTTCGAGCTCTACTTCCACAAGACCGAGCCGCAGGGGGAGTACACCCGGTATCTGCCCACCTTCCAGGCCTATCAGGCCTTTGTCGGGGACGAAGACAACGGGGTGGCTCCCGCTCCCGAGCTGACCGAGGCCCTCGATGCGCTCAAGGCCCTGCCCAGGACCCGGGTGATGGCCCGCGAGATGCTCGAGCGTCTCTATAGCAAGGCCTTCGTCGACGAGCTGGCCGCCGGGGTGGATTACGTGGCGGTGAATCCGGAAGACGGCGGCAAGACCCATGTGCGCGACGAGGTGGACGCCGCCCTCATGCTCTACAACCTCTTCATCATCGGCCCGGGGATGATCCGGGAGGCGCAGGCACAAGGCGGGTCCTGGGATCTCGAGCAGTTCATCACGCCAGAGGAGTCTGCCTGGTTCTCCTACCTTTCCGATGCCGAGGACTTCTACAAGAAGGGGCCGAGTCTTGCCAGCCAGAGCGCCACCTACGCCGTGGCCCAGTCCCTGCTTGACGGCCTCTTCAACGAGGTACAGACCCAGGTGGTGGAAGAGGCGGGCGAGCATGTCGCCAAGCTGCGCTTTGCCCATGCGGAGACCCTGATCCCGCTGGCGGCCCTGATGAAGCTGGCAGGGAGCCGCCAGAGCGCCCAGCCCGGCGTGCTGATGAGCCAGGAAAACAACGAATGGCGTGGCGGCGGGGTCTCTCCCTATGCGGCCAACATCCAGTGGGATGTCTACCGCAACGAGGCAGGCCGGGTGCTGGTGAAGATGCTTTACAACGAGAAGGAGCTCGCTTTCAAGGCAGGTTGCGCCCCCATTGCGGTGGGCAGCTTCTTCTATGACTTCGGCGAGCTCAAACGCTGTTACGACTACTCGTCCTGACGCTCTCGTGCCATCCCCGGGGCCGGTCATCGCCGGCCCCGATTTTTTTGGTTCAGGCGGAGCCGGCTTGTCGACGACCCGCCTGCCAGGTGGTGCCCATGGAGGCGGCGATGATGGCGGTTATCCCGAGCCATTGGGACGGGGGCAATTGTTCGCCCAGCCATACCAGTCCCATCAAGGCTCCCATGGCCGGTTCACCGCTGGTGAGAATGCCGTAGCTCTTGAGGGGAAGGCGGCGCAGGGCAAACATCTCGAGAGAGTAGGGGATGGCGCTCGAGAGCAGCCCCACCCCGATGATGGTGAGGATCACGGGGACGGTGAATGACGCCTCGATCGCACCCTCCAGCCCGAAGGGCAATACCAGCAGGGTGCCCACCCACATGCCCAGCGCAGGAGCCTGTGTGCCCAGCAAGGCTCCTGCCCGCTTTCCGGTGAGCATATAGAGCCCCCAGAAGAGGCCAGCCCCGAGAGCCAGTGTGGCACCCAGGGGATCGATGGCCTGCTGTGTTGCCCGCAGGGGCAAGAGCAGCAGCAGCCCGGCGATGGCCAGTATCAGCCAGATGAAGTCTGCCCGGTGGCGTGAGGAGAGCAGGGCCACCGTCAGGGGGCCGATGAACTCGATGGCCAGGGCTACGCCGAGGGGAATGCGTGCGATGGCGAGATAGAAGAGCAGGTTCATGGCCCCAAGCGACAGGCCGTAGGGGATGGCGCCCAGCAGGGTGCGTCGGTCGAGGGGGGCACGCCAGATGCGAAACACCAGGGAGAGAAGGAGGGCGGCGCACCCCAGCCGGAACAGGGTCGTGCCTGCGGCTCCGAGCAGGGGAAACAGGGATTTGGCCAGGGAGGCGCCGAGGGTGATCGACAACATGGCGAGCAGGACGGCCAGAAGAGAGGAGAGGGCATTGGGATTGGGTTGCATGGTGTTCATACCGAGCAGGACGATGGGCAGTAAAATATATCTGGAGACTTGGGTAAAACCGGTCTAATACTGGCCTTGTGCGATAATTTTTATCTAATGAACCCCATGACCGACAAATTTGATCTGCTCATCCTCGCCGAGCTGCAACAGGATGCCCGTCTGCCCACGCCGGAGCTGGCCCACAGGGTCGGTCTTTCCGCCCCAGCCTGCTACCGCCGCGTCCGCGCCTTGCGGGAGTCCGGTCTCATCGAGCGGGAAGTGGCGCTGGTGGCACCGTCCACCATGGGCTGGCCCATCACCATGCTGGTGCTGGTGACCCTGGAGCGGGATCATGGCCGCATCGTCGATGAGATGATCGCCAGCCTGCAGCGGGAACCCGAGGTGATGGATCTCTGGTATGTGACGGGGGAGCAGGACTTCGTGCTGCAAGTGGCCGCCAGGGACATGCAAAGTTACGAGCAGTTCACCCGTCGGGTGCTCCATGCCAGGGACCAGGTGCGCAGTTTCAAGACTCTGGTGGTCATGGGACAGCACAAGCGTTGCGGCGCCTTGCTGCCCGGGTAAAGAGGGGGTTGCGCCGAAGCCTTGCCGGCATTGCGGGAGCGCCGTCAGGGAAACGAACAGGGGCAGGTACGGCCTGCCCCTTCTGTGTCAGCCAGGCTCTCCGGGCGCCAGCTCCTCTGCCGTCATGGGGCGCAAGACCCGGCAGGGATTGCCGACCGCCACCACGCCTGCCGGAATGTCTCTGGTGACAACGGACCCCGCCCCGATGACGCTGTTGTCCCCTATGGTGACGCCCGGGCAGATGACGACGCTGCCCCCAATCCAGACGTTGTTGCCGATACGCACCGGCTTGCCGAACTCCACCCCCTTGATGCGCGGCGCTACCGCCACCGGGTGGGTAGCGGTGTAGATCTGCACTCCGGGGGCCAGCAGCACGTTGTCGCCTATGTGTACCTCGCACACATCCAGGATGGTGCAGTTGAAATTGGCGTAGAAATTCTCGCCGACAAAGATGTTGGCGCCATAGTCGCAGAAGAAGGGGGGCGTGATGAAACAGCGTTCTGCGCGGCCACCCAGCAGGCGGGTGAGGCGCTCATCCCAGTCAGGGGCATCGGTTCGCTCCCGGTTCAGTTCTCCCAGCAGGGCGCGGCACTGCTCCCGCGCAGCCCGCAGTTCGGGGTCCCCTGCATCATAGGGCGCTCCCGCCACCATCTTCTGCCACTCGGGGCCACGCACGGCGGGCCGCTGCACTGTTGTTGCGTCAGTCATCATTGCTCCATCAGCCAGATCAGGGATTCGTAAGGGCGCAGCTTGCAGGATTGCGGGCGGGCCGGGCTATCCGGGTAGTTGCCAAGCAGCAGTCGCCCCTCCCCGCTTTGCAGCTCGGCAGGCAAGGCAAACTCCACCGGCTCGCCGTAGAAGTTGCTCACCACCAGCAGGGTCTGACCGTGGGCGCGGCGGGCATAGGCCCAGATCTGCGGGTGCCCTGCCAGCAGCTCCTGATAATCCCCCTGGGTGAAGATGGGATGGCTCTTGCGCAGGCGGATCAAATCCCGGTAGTGCCAGAACACCGAGTGCTGGTCGGCCAGCGCCACCTCGGCATTGATCTCGGAATAGTTGGCGGCAGGCTTGAGCCAGGGCGTCCCGCTGGTGAAACCGGCGTTGGAGGCGGCGCTCCACTGCATCGGAGTACGCGAGTTGTCCCGGGACTTGGCGCCGAGAATGGCGAGGATCTCGGCCTCGCTCATCCCTTCCGCCTGCTTGATGGCGAAGATGTTGCGGCTCTCCACATCCTGATAGTCGTCGATGTGCTGATAGCCGGGGTTGGTCATGCCGATCTCCTCCCCCTGATAGATGTAGGGGGTGCCTTGCAGGCCGTGCAGCGTGCTGGCCAGCATCTTGGCGGCGACCACCCTATGCTCGCCCTCATCGCCGAAACGGGAGACGATGCGCGGCTGATCGTGGTTGCACCAGAACAGCGCCGACCACCCCTTGCCATGCATACCGCTCTGCCAGTGGTTGAAGATGCGCTTGAGTTCGAGGAAATCGAACGGGGCCTTGGTCCACTTGTCGCCGCCCGGGTAATCCACCTTGAGGTGATGGAAGTTGAACACCATGGAGAGTTCGGAACCATCCAGCGCGCCATAGCGCTGGCAGTGTTCCAGGCTGGTGGAAGACATCTCGCCCACCGTCATGGCCCCCACGGGGGCGAAGACGTCGCGGCTCACATCCTGCAAAAATTCGTGGATGCGCGGCCCGTCGGTGTAGAAGCGGCGGCCATCCCCCACCTCGTCGTCAGGGAATGCCTGATCCTTGGAGATGAGATTGATGACGTCGAGGCGGAAACCGTCGACCCCTTTCTTCGCCCAGAAATGGATGATCTTCTTCACCTCGGCGCGCACGGCCGGGTTCTCCCAGTTGAGATCCGCCTGCTCGCGGGCAAAGAGGTGCAGGTAGTACTGGCCGGTGGCCGGATCCAGCTCCCAGGCGCTGCCGCCAAACTTGGATTGCCAGTTGTTGGGCACGCCGCCGTCCACCGAATCTTTCCAGATGTAGTAGTCGCGATAGGGGCTGTGCTTGTCCCCCAGCGCCGACTTGAACCAGGCGTGCTCGGTGGAGGTGTGATTCACCACGATATCCATCACGATGCGGATGCCGCGCGCATGGGCGGCGCCCAGCAGGGCCTCGAAATCGCTCATGGTGCCGTAGGCGGGATCTATGTTGAGGTAATCGGCGATGTCGTAGCCGTTGTCCACCTGGGGGGAGACGTAGACCGGGGTCAGCCAGAGGGCATCGACCCCCAGCGTCTTGAGATAGTCGAGGCGGGCCATGATCCCCTTGAGATCACCGGTGCCACGGGCGCCGGAATCCTGAAAGCTTTTGGGGTAGATCTGGTAAATCACGGCGCTTTGCCACCAGGGTGTCTGTGTCATGGTTGGTTCGCTCATTGGTTGAAACCGGATTAGTTGGAACAGGGCAACGATAAAGGGCGGAGCCAGGGCTCCGCCGAGGTTGTGTGGATCAGGCCGTGGCCAGATCCAGCTTGCCGGCCGCTTGCTGGCGCTTGTAGACCAGCAGGGTCAGCAGGGCGGGGACCACGATGGCCACCAGCATGGCGATGGCGTAGATGCCCCAGTATTGCGGCTGGATGGAGAGGATGCCCGGCAGGCCGCCCACCCCGATGCCGTTGGCCATCACACCGGCGAAGCCACAGATGAGAGCCGCACAGCTTGAGCCCACCATGGCGCACAGCATGGGGAACTTGTACTTGAGGTTGATGCCGTACATGGCCGGCTCGGTCACCCCGAGATAGGCGGAGATGGCGGCCGGAACCGAGATCTCCCGCTCGTTCTCCTTGCGGCTGATCAGGATGATGCCGACGACCGCAGACGCCTGGGCGATGTTGGAGAGGGCGATCAGCGGCCAGATGGGGGTGCCGCCCATGCTCTGCATCAGTTGCAGGTCCACCGCGTTGGTGGTGTGGTGGATGCCGGTGATGACCAGGGGCGCATAGAGGAAGCCGAACAGGGCGGCGCCGATGGGGGCAAACGAACCCGTCATGGCCGCCTTGGCGGCAAAGCCGACGCCGTCACCAATCCAGCGGCCGAACGGACCGATCAGGGCGTGGGCCACGATCACCGCCAGCAGCAGGGAGATGAAGGGCACAATCACCAGGTAGAGATAGGCCGGGATGATGCGCTTGAGGCTGGTCTCCACCCAGGCGAGGAAGACACCCGCCAGCAGGGCCGGAATGACCTGGGCCTGATACCCCACCTTCTGGATGACGAAGAGGCCGAAGTCCCACACTTCCGGGGTCTGCTGGCCGATGCCATAGGCGTTCATCAGTTGCGGCGACACCAGCGTGATACCCAGCACGATGCCGAGGATCTCGGAGCCGCCCATCTTCCTCACCGCAGACCAGCAGACACCCACCGGCAGGAAGTGGAAGATGGCTTCACCCAGCAGCCAGAGGAAGGCGTGCACCTGGGCCCAGAACTGGCTGATCTCGGTGAGGGTGTGGGTGCCGTCGTCGAACATCTTGATGTCGCCGATGACGTTGCGAAAGCCCAGGATCAGACCACCAGTGATGATGGCGGGCAGCAGGGGGACGAATATCTCCGCCAGGTGGGAGATGCC
Source organism: Aeromonas sp. S19(2024) (assembly GCF_041402625.1). NCBI lineage: Bacteria > Pseudomonadati > Pseudomonadota > Gammaproteobacteria > Aeromonadales > Aeromonadaceae > Aeromonas > Aeromonas sp. S19(2024). Next base: position 244,631 of record NZ_JBGLQU010000005.1, on the reverse strand, counting down.
GCGCTCCAACGGGTTCATGTTGTGGCGAGCGGCCTGCTTGGCGGCCTCCTTGCTGCCGCCGCTCACGCCGATCTCCTGGGTGAGCGCCTTGTACCACTGATCCACCTCGTTGCCGATCACCACCTGGAACTGGCCGCCCTGGGTGAAGCTCCCCTTCACCGAAGGGATGGTCTCGATGGCCTTGGGGTCGGCCTTGGCCGGATCGGCCAGCACGAACCTGAGCCGGGTCAGGCAGTGGCTGACAGTGGTGATGTTCTCTTTGCCGCCGATCCGCTCGATCAGCTGCGCCAGATGCTGTGTGTTGACTTTTGACATGAGCCTTCCCTCTGTGACTCCATGAATAATGGTCGTGTCTTTACCGGCTGGCCAAGGACCGCCCGTTTATTGGTATCGTTCCCAATCAGCATGAAGCCAGTGGCTGGCATCGGCAATGGGAACGTTCCCAATTCGTGGCGCTGGTCACAAAAAGCGCAAAACGCCGGGAATGGAGGAAAAGATAGACTACAGGGGCTGACAGGGGGCGATGGTTGCTCTGGGGGGCTGCCCCTCTTCAATCTGGTCGAGCAGCTGTCTGGCGGCCAGGATGCCGGCGTCCTTGTAGCCGAAATCCAGGCTGAGGGTGTTGGCAAAGAGGAAAGTCAGCATGGGATTGCTGCCAAGGCCGCTCACCAGGATGTCGGTGCGACCCTGCTCCTGCAGGTATTTGGCGGCGCCGATGGCCAGGGTGTCGCTGGCGCAGACCATGGCCTGGGTGGTGGGGGTGAGCAGCTCGGCCGCGAGCCGATAGCCGCTTTGCAGACCGAGATCCCCGAGGGCGCTGCGGGGTGTGCACCCCTGTTCCTGACAGTAGTCGAGGTAAGCCTGATGCCGACGCAGCCCCGTGGTGAGATCGCTGCGTTCCACCCCGAGATAGGCGACCTCGGTCAGGCCACGCTCCCCGAGGTGGGCGAGCACGGCGCGCACCGCCCCGTCATCGTCGAAGCAGACCGACGAGAAGCCTGGGCGCTCGCGGGCCATCAGCACCAGTTTCTCCCTGAGCGGCGCCATGGCGGCATAGTCCAGATCGTTGAAGGCAAACAGGATGATGCCGTCCACCCCGCGCCGCTCCAGCACCGCCAGGTGCTCGCTCACCTTGGCGGGGGAGAACTTGCTCTCCATCAGCACGGCGTCGTAGCCACGCTGGTAGAGGGTCTCCAGCATGCCGCGCACCGCCTGGTTCTCGGAGCTGGAGTCGAGGCGCGACACCACGATGCCGACCACCTGCTGGCTCTGGCTGCGCATGGCCCGCGCCGATTTGCTCGGGACGAAACCGTGCTGGGCGATCACCGATTCGACCCTGGCCCTGGTCTGGGCATTGACCTTGGGATCCTGATTGAGCACCCGGGAGACGGTCGACTTGCCGACCCCGCTGAGGCGAGCGATATCGAGGATGGTCAGTTTCTTTTCCATGGGGGATCCGTGACAGGGGAGGGCGACAACCGGGATGCAGACATTGTTGTGATTAACTCCTGTGAATACAAGCCCATGGCGTTAGAATGCCCTTTCCCAGGCGACTTTCTTCGCCGTTGCACAGGACGCGCATCATGGATCTGTTGGCAAGTCTGCACTTCTCTCTCTCCATCACGGGCCCCATCTGTCTGGTGCTGGTACTCGGCATCTGGCTCAAGCGGCTGGGTCTCTTGCCCGACAGCTTCGTCGAGTCCGCCTCCCGTCTGGTGTTCCAGGTCACCCTGCCAGCTCTCTTGTTCCTGAGCATGGTGCGCACCGATTTTTCCACCATGCCGAGCCCCTGGCTCATCCTCTACGGCCTGCTCGGCACCCTCGCCGGTTTCCTGGTGCTGGAGGTGCTGGCGGCCCGTTTCATCAGCGAGCAGAAATTGCGGGGCATCTTCGTGCAGGGCAGCTTTCGCGGCAACATGGGGATCATGGGGCTGGCCTATGTGCAAAACGCCTACGGCCCGGAAGGGATAGGGGCCGCCGCCCTGCTGGTGGGCTCCATCACAGTGCTCTACAACATCCTTGCGGTGATCACCCTGACCCGCAGCCTGGGGGGCGGAAAGGGGCTCGCCCCCATACTCAAGGGGATCGTCAAAAACCCCCTCATCATCGCCATTCTGGCGGCCCTGCCCTTCGGTCTGCTCGGCATCGAACTGCCCCAGCTGGTCATCAGCACGGGCAACTATTTCGCCAACATGACCCTGCCGCTGGCCCTGCTCTGCACCGGCGCCAGCCTCAACCTCAAGGCCCTGCGCGGCGGCGCCATGCTGACCGGCTGGGCCACGGTCAACCGGTTGTGCTGCATCCCCGTGCTGCTGGTGCTGGGGGCCTGGGCGCTCGGTTTCAGCCCTCAGGCCCTCGGCATCCTGTTTCTCATCAGCTCTACCCCCACCGCCGCAGCCAGCTATGTGATGACCCGCGCCATGGGGGGGGACAGCGCCCTGGCGGCCAACATCATCGCCACCACCACCCTGGGCTCGCTCGTCACCACCAGCCTGGGGGCCGCCCTGATGAACTACCTGGGACTGATGGGGTGATGGGGCGCCGCCATGATGCACGACCCGGGGTTGACGGGATCGGCATTCGCCCTTGACCTTGCCGGAGGCGGCAGCTTTAGGCTGATGTCACATCGACAGAGGAGAGAGCCCATGACCATCGAACTCACCGTTACCGGCATGTCCTGCGGCGGTTGCGCTGCCAGCCTGCAAAAGGCCCTGCTGGCCCAGCCAGCAGTCCGCACCGCCACGGTCGACTTTGCCAGCCGCAAGGCAGCCATCGAGAGCGAGCTGAGCAAAGCCGAGTTGATCGCCCTGATCGAGGCGAGAGGCTTTCAGGTAGAGTGGATTATCACTTAATTGGTATAAATCAGACTAATATTCTGTTTACTTCTTTTTATTGGTGAGAATGATCACTTAAATCCCGTTTAAAAAGAATAAAAATGCTGCAATTCCCTCATCCAAAAGGATTGCAGCATGACCCTTCCCATTCGCAAGACCCTGATCGCCGCCGTACTCGGCCTGACCCTCTCCCCCATGGCCATGGCGCTGCCCAGCGTGCACATTCTGGCCACCGGCGGCACCATCGCCGGGGCGGGCCAGTCTGCCACACAGTCCAACTACGAGGCCGGCAAGGTGGCCATCGAAACGCTGATCGCCGCCGTGCCCGAGATGAAAAACGTGGCCGACGTGCAGGGTGAGCAGGTGGTCAAGATCGGCTCCCAGGACATGAACGACGAAGTGTGGCTCACGCTCGCCAAGCGCGTCAACGCGCTGCTGGCCAGGGATGACGTGGACGGCATCGTCATCACCCATGGCACCGACACCATGGAGGAGACCGCCTACTTCCTCAATCTGACCGTCAAGAGCGACAAGCCGGTGGTGCTGGTGGGCGCCATGCGCCCCTCCACCGCCATGAGCGCCGACGGCCCCATGAACCTCTACAACGCCGTGGTGACTGCCTCCGACCCCGCCTCAAAGGGACGTGGCGTCATGGTGGCGATGAACGACACCGTGCTGGATGCCCGCGACGTCACCAAGACCAACACCACAGGAGTGCAGACCTTCGCCTCCCCCAACTTCGGCCCGCTCGGCTACATCCACAACGGCAAGATCGACTACCAGCGCAGCCCGGCCCGTCTGCATACCAGCAAGACCCCGTTCGACGTGAGCAAGCTCGACAAGCTGCCCCAGGTCGGCATCGTCTACAGCTACGCCAACGCCTCGGACCTGCCGGCCAAGGCCCTGGTGGATGCCAAGTTTGACGGCATCGTCAGCGCCGGGGTGGGCAACGGCAACCTCTACCACACCCTGTTCGACACCCTGGCCAAGGCGAGCAAGGACGGCATTCGCGTGGTGCGTTCCGCCCGCGTGCCGACCGGTTCCACCACCCTGGATGCCGAGATCGATGACGCCAAGTACGGCTTCGTCGCCGCCGAGACCCTCAACCCGCAGAAGGCGCGGGTGCTGCTGATGCTCGCCCTGACCCAGAGCAAGGATCCGGCCCAGATCCAGCGCTGGTTCCAGCAGTTCTAAGACCTCGGATCGGTCTGATTGACACTACCCCGTGAGATGAAGGGCAGGATAGGATCCTGCCCTTTCTTGTTGCGCCAGAGGCAGAGGCCGGCCCTCAGCTCATCATCAGCCAGCCGCAGAAACCCAGGTAAACCAGTCCCACCAGGGCGAGCCTGCCCGCCGTCATCCGCTCCCGACTGAACCCCCACCACAGCAGCGTGACCGCCAGCAGCGTCACCAGGGAGGAGGCCATCATGGTGCTGTCCAGCAGCCAGGGGGTGAACAGCAGGCAGAACGCCTTGGGAATGGTGCCCTGGATCATCATGGCGCCGGAGATATTGGCCAGCGCCAGCCGGTGTTTGCCCTGCCGCACCCAGATAAGCACGTTCATCAGCTCGGGCATTTCGGTGGCCACCGGGCTCAGCAGCAGGGCCGCCAGCACCGGAGAGAGACCGAACAGCTCGCCCATGTTCTCCAGCTGGTGAACGAACAGCTGGGCCGCCAGCGCCACCACACCGAGCGCCACCAGGGTTTGCAGCAGCACCTTGCCGAGCGCCGGGATCCTGGCGTGCGGATCCAGCTTGAGGGGGGAGGGCAATTCCGCATCGTGGCTGTCGGTCTGTTTCAGCTCACGTCGCACATAGAGGAGGTACATCAGCATGAACAGGGGGGCCAGCCAGGTTTTACCGGTGAAGGCCACCATGCCAAGCAGCACGGCCAGCAGGAAGATACCGGCAAACCAGACCTGATCGCGGCCTATTTCGCGCTGCACCTCACCATGAATGACCCTGTGCCCATGGTCCAGGCACAGCAGCAGGGTCACGCCAACGGCGGCATAGCCAAGGGTGGAGAGCACCAGGGGACCGCCGAGGGCCGCACCTATGCCTATCTGCTGCTGGGCGGGGGCATCCCCCATCAGCAGGGCGGTCAGGGTGACGATGCATTCGGGCAGGGCCGTGCCGAGGGCCGCCAGCAGAGAACCGGTGGCACTTTGGGACAGTTTGAAATGATGGCCGGTCCATTCGATGCCGTTGACGAAGTATTCGCAGGCCAGATAGATGGTGACGGCAGAGATCAGAAATAACAGCAGGGTGATCAGCATGATGAGTAACCGCCAGGCGAGCAGAACAACCGATGGACCCGATACGGCTCGCCCGGCTGGCGTGCATATCGAGGCCAAAGGTCTTGCAGGACGATAGGTGCTATCGCCGCCCATGCCATGGATCTGTGGATCCAAGAGTGTTGACATGGGCCCTGCCCGGATTTCGGGCGGGTTGCTACTCCCCAGTGACAGTGCGGGCTTTTTACCAAGTGGCTCGGTGAGGCGCAAGGCCAACAGAGGATGATCCGCGCGACAAGTTGTAAAAGGATGTGACAACCCCTCGACTCTCCCGTCCGGGATCCTGATCTTTTTACGGGGATCCTTGTGCTGGCACAGCGATTGCTACGAGTTGGCTACTGTCCACATTGACTTGGGAAGGGTGAACGATGAAACGGTGGATCCAACATTTTTACCAGCTTAATCGCCTCAACTGGCTGATGGTCTGGCTGCTGCTCTGCTGCAGCATCATCCTGCTGTTTCCGGCCGGATTGATGAAAGGTGCCGTGAGCCAGTGGGCCACGGCTCATGCGGCCTGGCTTGGGGTCGGCATGTTGATCGCCATCTCCTATTTCTGCAGTCAGGGCTTCCTGATCGCCTGGGAGTGGGCCTGTGACGAGTGGCAGTCCCGCCGCCAGCAGGATCAACTGGCCCAGATGATTGGCTTCCTCGACTTCAACGAGAAGGCGGTGCTGCGGGAGTTCGTACTGCAACGGAAAAGCGTCATAAACCTGCCGATCACCGAACCCGCTGTCAAAAACCTGATGGATGCCGGCGTGCTCACCTACGCCTACGGCAAGCCGGCGCGAGAGAAGGAGGACGAGAACCAGATCCGCGCCCTGATGATCGCCTTGCCGGCGCGCCCTCTGCTGACCTACAAGGTTCTGGGACTGTCGCGGGGCAAGATGAGCGACGAGCAGGTGGAGCAGATCATGAATGCCAGGCCCAAATTCGCGCAGAAAAGCCTCCAGCGCTGACCTTCTCCCCCCCATGAAAGAAAAGAGCCGGACATCTGTTCCGGCTCTTTGCTGTCTGGCGTTGCTTATTCGGTTCTGGCCTTGAGGTAGCCGGCGTAGTCGGGCACCTGGACGCTGAATGCCTGCTGCATGTGCGGGCTGTCCATGATGAAGTCCGCCGTCGCCTCGTTGGTGGCGACCGGGATGTTCCAGACGGCCGCGAGGCGCAGCAGGGCCTTGACGTCAGGATCGTGGGCGGCGGGATTGAGGGGATCCCAGAAGAAGATCATCACGTCTATCTTCCCTTCGGCGATGAGGGCGCCGAGCTGCTGATCCCCTCCCATGGGGCCGGAGAAGAGGCAGGTAATGGGCAGCTGCGCCTTCTTGCCGAGCAGGGTGCCCGTGGTGCCGGTCGCATAGAGATGGTGGAGCTTGAGCTCCTCCTTGCGGCGCAGCACCCAGTTCAGCAGAGGGGCTTTCATGTTGTCGTGAGCCACCAGGGCAACCCGTTTGTGGGGCGCCATCTCGCGTGCAATCAGTTCCATGGAGGTCATCCGTAGCAAAATGATGGGAATGGGGTCGTATCCTAATCGAAAGCGGCGCCTGCCGCTGCCCCATGCATCGTAACTGTGATCCCGGAGGTGGTTCAATCTGGCGCCTGCCATCCTGACAGCCTCTGGCCTGCCTTGTCAGCAACCAGGTTGGCTACCCTATCGTTGGGCAAGATCTCTGCCTCTGTCGCCATGAAAAAACCCGCCTGGGCGGGTTGGGATTGTCTCTTGATGTCATCGCGATTCAGGATGACTCGGCATGGAGCTGGGATTGCTGGTAGTTTTCCAGACCGATACGGGCGATGAGATCGAGCTGGGTTTCCAGCCAGTCCACATGCTCCTCTTCATCTTCCAGGATCTCCTGGAACAGGTCGCGGCTGACGTAGTCCTGCACGGACTCGGCATAGGTGATGGCGACTTTCAGGTCGGGGATGGCGTCCATCTCCAGAGACAAGTCACAGCGCAGCATCTCTTCCACCGTCTCACCGATGCGCAGCTTGCCCAGATCCTGCAAGTTGGGCAGCCCTTCCAGAAACAGCACCCGCTTGACCAGCTCGTCGGCATGTTTCATCTCATCGATGGATTCGTGATACTCCTTGTGCCCCAGCCCCTTGAGGCCCCAGTCATCATAGATGCGGGCATGCAGGAAGTATTGGTTGATGGCAACCAGCTCATTGGCCAGCACCTTGTTGAGGTGGGCAATGATTTTGGGATCTCCTTTCATCGACATTACTCCTCGTTTTCGAGCCTAGGCAACGATCACTAGAGCTTAGTCCAGAAACATGACCATAACGTGATGGGGGAAAGTCGTCCCCTGGAGGGCAGAAGGAGAGATGAAGATGAGAAGTCGGCGGTTTTACGCCACTTCGTAATAGAGCGGTGCCTGCTCTGACTCCATCTTATCGATTTCGGTAGCGATGATCTCCATCGCCATGCGCACACATTTACCACATTGGGCACCGACTTCCAGCGACTGTTTCAACTGTCGGAATTCAGTCTTGCCTGCCTGTACCGCCTTGCGGATCTGGTTATCTGTGATGCCGCGGCACAAACACACGTACATAATCTGGACCTCATGCTGGAATGAGATGAAATCTAAATGAGAATGGTTCGTAGTGCAAAGAACGAATGGTAATAAGATCCCGTGCTTGCCAGTGATTCCACCCTTGGGGAGAATGCCTTTATCAGAGAGGATGCGAACATGTTCAAAAAACTATTCAATGCCCTGTTCAAGGGAGAGATCGCCCAGAGCCCCGAGGTTGAGCCCATCGAATACATGGGCTATCTCATCTATCCCGAGCCCATGGCGGAAGGGGGGCAATACAGGCTGGCAGGTCGCATCACCAGGGAGATAGACGGGCAATTACAGACCCATCGCTTCATCCGCTCCGATCTCTTTGCCAACCCGGCGGATGCCGAGCGCTTCATGGTGCAAAAGGCCCATACCTTCATCGACCAGATGGGGGAGCGCATGTTTGAACCCCGTGTGAAGCCAGACGCCAGCCCAGCTCCATGATGTCAGCCGAGCTGCTCGCCTTGCGCCACGCTATCGCTCATGCCGGCGAGCGGCGTCTGATCTGGCTGGAAGGGGAGGAGGATGACTGCATCGTTCGTGCCGAATCCTTGCTGTGGGGAGAGGTGTTCTGGCTGGGGCAGGGTCCTGAGCGTCATGCTCCGCAGCCTGCCGCCAAGGCGCTTCAACGGCTCGGTCAGGAGTGCGACACCCTGGTATTCAATGCCTTCAGCGGTTTTCACCCCGATGCATTCGGTGCCTTGGCGGGGACATTGAGGGCTGGGGGGCTCTTGCTTCTGCTGACCCCGCCGCGTGAGGTATGGCCGACCTACCCAGACCCTGATCGTCAGAGGCTGGTCGCCCAGCCAGAGGAGGCCGATCGTGCCGGGCAGGGGTTCATCTCCCGTCTGGTACGGTTGCTGGCAGAAGATCCGGCGCGAGATCTGACGCCTGCCTCTTGTGATTTTACCTGGCAGCCTCTCGACGGGGACCGGCCGTTGAGCGCGGATCAAGCCCGTGCGCTGCCCGCTATCCACAACGTGCTGCACGGTCATCGCCGCCGCCCCCTGGTGCTGAGCGCCGATCGCGGTCGTGGCAAGAGCGCCGTGCTGGGGCTGGCGAGCGCCGACTTGCTGAGTCGGGATCCGGCCTTGACGATAGCGGTGACGGCCCCTTCCCACGCTACAGTGGCGACACTTTTTGCCCATGCAGAGCGCGCGCTGGCAGAGATGCCTGAGCGGCTGGCCGGTCTGAGCTATGTGTCCCCTGATCGGGTGGCTCAAGGAGACGTACTGGCGGATCTGCTGCTGGTGGATGAGGCCGCCGCTATCCCGACCCCACTGCTGGAGGCCATGCTGGCCCGTCACCGTCGCATTGTCTTCGCTACAACGGAGCACGGCTATGAGGGGACGGGGCGCGGCTTTCATCTGCGCTTCAAGAGGGTACTCGATGAGCAAACCCCGGATTGGCAGGAGCTGCGCCTGGTGGAGCCCATTCGCTGGAGCCTGAGCGATCCGCTGGAGCCTCTGATCTTCCGGCTCCTTGGCCTGAATGCTGACATATCGGCACCTCATCCCCCGACATCACCGACCTGGCGCCAGGTCGGACAAGATGAACTGGCCCGTGATGACGCGCTGCTCAATCGGGTGTTCGGCCTGCTCGTGCTGGCTCACTACCAGACCAGCCCCAGCGATCTGCGGTATTTGCTGGAGGGGCCGGATCTCGACATTCATCTGATGGAGCAGGGACAGGAGTTGCTCGGGGTGGCGCTGATCTCGCGGGAGGGCAAGATACCCCCTGATCTGGCGCACGCGATCTGGGCCGGACGAAGGCGCCCTCGTGGACATCTGCTGCCCCAGTCGCTGCTGGCCCACGCCGGTTTCGTGACGGCGGGGGAGCGCTCTTATGCCAGGGTGATGCGCATCGCCATCCATCCTGCCCTTCATCGTCTCGGGCTGGGGTCCCGGTTGCTGGACAAGCTGGTTTCACATTATCGGGCATTAGGGGTCGATTATCTGGGATCTGCCTTCTCCGCCAGTCCAGATCTGCTGCCATTCTGGCTCAAGGCGGGATTGAAGGTGCTGCGTCTTGGTCTGCAGCGCGATGCGGCCAGCGGCAGTCATGCAGCTTTGCTGCTGATGCCGTTGCAATCGGAATATCACGCCGAGCTGGCGCAATGGCGACAGCGTTTCATGAGCCAGTTGCCGGCCCTGCTGGCGGGTGAACTCAAGAGGCTGGATACCGAACTGGTCTGGCTATCCCTCAGAGGCGGACCTGTCACTCATGTGCCGGATCTGGATGAATTCGAGCATCGGGAACTCGATTGCTTTGCCCACCATCACAAGCCATTCGAATTGTGCCAGGCGACACTGCAACGCTGGCTGCTCCGGCAAGTGATGATGCTGGATGCGTTGAGTCAGGATGAACGACGGTTGCTGATCGCCACCATCTGGCAATATGCGCCCTGGTCAGAGTTGGCTGCCCGACAGGGTGTCGCGGGCAAACCCGCCCTGATAAAAGCATTGCGCTCCCTGCTGGCCAGACTGCTGGCTCAGCAAGCACCAGCGGGCTGACCCCGCCTCTGGCACGGCAGAAAACCACGGAGCCCGGGAGGAACCAATGGGCCCTCCGGGTTCTGCACATCGATTCGACTCACCATGGCTGAAGCTCTCTCCGTTCAAGGCGCGGCCACCCCGGGACCCGTTTCTCCCTCTTCCCTGCTCGCGTTTTGCCCATTGCCACTGCTCTGATGAGCCTGGTCAGGGCTGTCTGCATTTTGGTTTTTTCTGAATATGGACTAATACTTGAATGTGAAATGAATTTTAATAAATGCATTATTTTCAGATGGTTAGCGTTGGTCGTATTGAATGCAGGCCATCTTCTCCAACGTGCACAGGGAGTGCAATGTGAGAAACGATGCAGCTCAGGCAGGTGCCGGAATGATGATGTGGTTCATCAGCAGCAGCGCCTTTGCCAATGAGATCCGGTTCAACATGACGCGCGGGGCGACCGCCATCAGCCAGCAGGTCTATGACCTGCACATGACGATTTTCTATATCTGTTGCGTCATCGGTCTGCTCGTCTTCGGCATCATGTTCTGGTCCATCGTGCACCATCGAAAATCGCGCGGTGCCAAAGCCGCCCAGTTTCACGAAAGCACCCGCATCGAGTTGCTGTGGACGGCCATCCCCGTGTTGATACTGATCGCGATGGCGGCACCGGCAACCTCGACCCTGTTGAAGATGGAGGATACCTCCAAGGCCGATCTCACCGTCCTCGTCACGGGCTCGCAATGGAAATGGCATTATAAATACCTCGAGTATCCGGTGGCGTTTTATTCCCTGCTGGCGACCAGCAAACAGCAGATCTCCGGTGATGCCCCCAAGGGCGGCAATTATCTGCTGGAGGTGGATAACCCTCTGGTATTGCCGGTCGGCAAGAAGATCCGTTTCCTGATGACCTCGGACGATGTCATTCACTCCTGGTGGGTTCCCGCCTTCGCCGTGAAAAAAGATGCCAATCCTGGCTACATCAACGAGTCCTGGACGCGGATCGACAAGCCGGGCACCTATCGTGGGCAGTGCGCCGAGCTGTGCGGGAAGGATCACGGTTTCATGCCCGTGGTTGTGGTGGCCAAATCCGCAGAGGAGTTCGAGACGTGGATTGCCAGAAAGGAAGACGAGCAGGCAACTGCCAAGGCACAGCAACAGGCGCAGGCAGCGGAGACCATGACGTTGCCACAAGCCATGGCGCAGGGGGAGAAAGTCTATCTGGGGCACTGTGCGGCCTGTCATCAGCCCGCGGGTACCGGATTACCGGGCATCTTCCCGGCGCTCAATGGCAGCAAGGTGACCACACAGGCGGAACATCGGGCCCAGCATCTGGACATCGTCCTGCATGGCAAGAGCGGCACGGCGATGCAGCCTTTTGGCAAACAGTTGACGGCGCAGGAACTGGCCGCCGTCATCACCTATGAACGCAATGCCTGGGATAACAAGACCGGCGACCTTGTGCAGCCAGCCGAGGTGCAGTCCCTTCTCAACCCGGCCAATCCGGACAAGGACAAGTGAGGCGTCGGCATGAGTGATGGAATCACGGATACCCCGCACAGCGAACATGTCCACCAGCCAGCGGCCGGTCTGAGGCGCTGGCTCTACACCACCAATCACAAGGACATCGGTACTCTCTATCTGTGCTTTGCCCTCACCATGTTCTTTACCGGTGGCGCCATGGCCATGGTGATCCGGGCAGAACTGTTCCAGCCCGGACTGCAACTGGTGGAACCCCTGTTTTTCAACCAGATGACCACGGTACACGGCCTTATCATGGTCTTTGGTGCCGTCATGCCCGCCTTCACCGGCCTCGCCAACTGGCTGATCCCCATCATGATTGGGGCCCCTGACATGGCGTTGCCCCGCATGAACAACTGGAGCTTCTGGATCCTGCCGTTTGCTTTCCTCATCCTCCTGTCGAGCCTGTTTATGGAGGGAGGCGGCCCCAGTTCTGGCTGGACCTTCTATGCCCCCCTGTCCACCCAGTACAGCGGCAACAGCACGGCCCTGTTCGTCTTTGCCATTCACATCATGGGGATCTCCTCCATCATGGGGGCCATCAACGTCATCGTGACCATCTTCAACCTGCGGGCGCCGGGCATGGGTTGGATGCAGATGCCGCTGTTTGTCTGGACCTGGCTCATCACGGCGTTTCTGCTCATCGCTGTCATGCCGGTGCTGGCGGCTGCGGTGACCATGGTGCTGACGGACAAGTATTTCGGGACCAGTTTCTTCGATGCGGCCGGTGGGGGGGATCCTGTCCTGTTTCAGCACATTTTCTGGTTCTTCGGGCACCCGGAAGTCTACATCATGATATTGCCGGCTTTCGGCATCGTCTCCAGCATCATTCCGACCTTCTCCCGCAAGAAGCTGTTCGGTTATCGCTCCATGGTCTATGCCACCAGCAGCATCGCCTTGCTCTCCTTCATGGTCTGGGCGCACCACATGTTCACCACCGGATTGCCCGTGGTGGCGGAGCTGTTCTTCATGTACACCACCATGCTGATCGCGGTGCCGACAGGGGTAAAGGTATTCAACTGGCTTGCCACCATGTGGCGTGGTTCTCTGACATTCGAGACCCCCATGCTGTTTGCCATCGCCTTCATCACTCTGTTCACCATTGGCGGTTTCTCCGGGCTGATGCTGGCCATGACGCCGGCTGATTTTCAGTATCACGACACCTATTTCGTAGTGGCCCATTTCCACTATGTGCTGGTGACCGGTGCCGTCTTCTCGATCCTGGCTGCGGCCTACTACTGGTTGCCGAAATGGACGGGGCACATGTATGACGAGCGGCTCGGCCAATGGCATTTCTGGTGTTCGCTCGTCTCGGTCAATGTGCTGTTTTTCCCCATGCATTTTGTCGGGCTGGCGGGCATGCCTCGCCGCATTCCCGATTACGCCCTGCAATTTGCCGACTTCAACATGCTGATCAGCCTGGGGGGCTTTGCCTTCGGCCTGTCTCAGCTGCTGTTTGTCTGGGGCGTGGTCAAATGCATCAGAGGCGGAGCCAAGGCGAGCGATCGGGTATGGGAGGGGGCCGAGGGGCTGGAATGGACGCTCTCTTCTCCCCCTCCCTATCACAGTTTCCAGACTCCGCCGGATATCCGGTCGGAAGAGCGTTAGGGAGGTCATATGACCCAGGTCAGTCATGCCCCCTTGCTCAGAAAACTGGCTCTGGTCGTGCTCGTCATGTTTGGTTTTGCCTTTGCGCTGGTGCCGCTTTATGACGTCTTCTGCCGGATCACCGGCCTCAATGGCAAGACGTCTGATCAAGCGGCCAGTACGGAGCGGGCGGTGATCGACAGCAAGCGGAGCATCCAGATCGAGTTTCTTGCTCATGCGGATACCCGGATGCCGTGGGAGTTCAGCGGTGAGACTACTCGGCTGTCGGTGCGGCCGGGGGAGGTGAAGATGGTCAACTTTCGGGTGTTCAATCCCACGGAGCGGACCATGGTGGGTCAGGCGGTCCCGTCGGTCTCTCCCGGTCCCGCCGCAGCCTACCTGAAGAAAGTGGAGTGTTTCTGCTTCAATCGCCAGGAGCTGAGGGCAGGGCAGAGCAAGCTGATGCCGCTCAAGTTCTATATCGATCCGGCACTACCGGGCAGCATCAATACCATCACGCTTTCCTACTCGCTCTATGACATCACGGAGTCCGTACCTGCACCGGCACTCGCACAGAGGAAATGACCATGGCCAAGGTGAACCAGACCTATTATGTCCCGGACCAGAGTCGCTGGCCCATCATTGGTGCCATTGCACTGTTTTTCCTGGCGTTGGGGGCGGGACATCTGGTCAATGAAGTGGCGAGTGGGCAGACCGGTTTCGGCCGGTATCTGATGATGGCCGGTGTCGCCCTGCTGGCATTCATGTTGTTTGGCTGGTTCCGTCACATCATCCGGGAGTCCATGACCGGGCTCTACAGCGCCCAGATGGACAGATCCTTCAGGCAGGGCATGGTCTGGTTCATCTTCTCTGAAGTGATGTTCTTTCTGGCTTTTTTCGGAGTGCTGTTCTATGCACGCCAGCTTGCGGTGCCCTGGCTGGATGGTGCGGGCCACAGGGTGATGACGGGCCAGCTGCTGTGGCCGGATTTCACCGCTCACTGGCCCCTGCTCAAGACGCCCGGCGGGGCCACGACCCAGGCCATGCCCTGGCAGGGGATCCCCCTTATCAATACCTTGATCCTGCTCGGATCCTCCGTGACCCTGCTGTTTGCACACATGAGTCTGGAAAACGGCAGACGGATGCGGCTCAAGGGGATGTTGCTGGCCACCGTGGTGCTCGGGCTGACATTCCTGTGGTTTCAAGGTTATGAGTATCTGCATGCCTATCGGGATCTCGGGCTGCGGCTGGATTCCGGCATCTATGGCAATACCTTCTTCATTCTGACCGGGTTCCATGGACTGCACGTGCTGCTGGGCACCCTTTTCCTGACCATCATCTGGCTGCGCATCATGTTGAGGGATCATTTCACCCCACAGCGTCATTTCGCTTTCCAAGCTGCGGCCTGGTACTGGCACTTCGTCGATGTGGTCTGGCTCTGTCTGTTCGTCTTTGTCTACCTGCTTTGATGCCGTGCTCAGTAGGGGCGCGGGTTGGGTTCCAGCCAGCCCATCGCGAGAGAGAGCAGCAGTATGATGACCACCAGCAGGGAGAAGAAGACGCGCCGGCCCAGAGGTACCGACATCTTTTGCGTATTGCCTGCACTGAGCATCAGCCAGAGGGCGTGAAACAGCTGGCCGATGATGAGCAGCAGCATGAGTACCAGAACGACCTTGATCAACATCTTGGGATCCTCCTCGATATGCGCGATTCGGCTGCACGAGACAAGCGACGACCATGGCATCACAGACGCTGGTTCGTCTTGTTGTTCACTCTGGTGGTGACGGCCGGTTTGTGCAAGCTGGCGTTCTGGCAGTGGCAGCGCGGAATGGAAAAAACGGCCTGGCTGGCGCAGATGGCAAAGATGCAGCAGGCCGGGCCAAGGACATTGGCCCAGATCGACTGGCAACACCCGGAGTCACTGGATGGCCAGCCTCTGCAAGGGAAAGCCGAGTGGGTCAGCCCTTATGTCTGGTTGCTGGACAACCAGATCGTCAACGGGGAGGTTGGCTATGACGTGCTCATCCCGGTACGCGCAGAGGGGGGATCCTCACTGTTGCTGGTCAACCTGGGATGGGCGCCCGCACCATCCGACAGGTCGCAATTGCCCAATCCCGCCATCCCCGCCGCAATGACCCTTGAAGGTGTGCTGCGCATGGCTCCCGGCGGCTTCCTGCTGGGACAGAACATAGAACCAGGCCCCTACCCGAACCGGCTGCAATCCATCAGGGTCGAGACCCTGCGACAGGCAATTGGAGCCCCGCTTGCAGACGCCGTGTTGTATCAAAGACGAACCCCATTCCTCTATCACTACCAGCACAATGTCATGCCTCCTGAAAAACACCGGGCCTATGCGGTGCAATGGCTCGGCTTGGCGCTGGTGGTTCTGTCAGGGGGGGTCATGCTGACAAGGAGGTGCTCCCCATGAGCGGATGGCGACGCTGGAGGGTGCCAGCGCTCTTTGCTGCGGTGATCCTGCTGCCTGTGGTGCTGGCGGCTCTGACTCTTCACCAGGGCTGGTATGAACCCGGCACGCGCAGCAAGGGGCACTGGCTGCACCAGGAGATCTACCTGTTGCAACCGCTTCCTGCCCATCAGCACCAATGGCGACTGGTCTATCTGGTGGCCCCTCGCTGTGAGGGGCAATGCCGGCAGGTCCCTGTGCTGATGGCGCGCATCCAGGCTGCACTTGGCCGCAACCTGGACAAGCTGGAACTGGTCCAGTTGACGCCACCTCACGAGACAAACAGTGAAATGAGAGAGGGGGATATACTGCTGGTGGACGACCGCGGGCTGGTCATCTTGCGTTACGAGGTGCCCGGCAGCACGACGACCTGGCCGTTGCTTGGCAAGGCGGTACTGTCGGATCTGCAGCAACTGCTCAAGTATCAGCGTGGGGTGCAGTGACGATGCAGCCGACATGGGACTCGCATCTTCTGGCTACTGCACGGTCAACGAGGCGGCATATGAAGATACACAAGAGGCTGGCCTCCGTGGCCATTGCGCTGGCCGTTCTTGTCATCGCGCTCGGTGCTTATACCCGGTTGACGGATGCCGGGCTGGCCTGCCCCGATTGGCCAGGTTGCTATGGTTCTCTGGCCATTCCCCGCGCCGAGCATGCGGAACTGGCGGCACAGCGCTATCCGGCCAGCCCGCTTGTTCCTCACAAGGCGCGCAGCGAGATGGTGCATCGCTACTTCGCCGGGGTGCTGGGAGGCGTGATTGTGCTCCTGTCCGCCTTGGGCTGGCGTACAGGCGGCCGACTGCGCCACCTCTCGCTCATCTTGCTGGTGCTGGTTGCGGGTCAGGCGGCACTGGGTATGTGGACGGTGACCCTGGCCCTGCATCCCCTGGTGGTGACCACTCATCTGCTGGGCGGCTTCGCCATCCTGACCTTGCTTTGGCTCTATCGGGCCGAGTTGGCAGGTTTCCCTTCACCCCCGCCCGTACACCAGGGCGTTTCCTGGCTTGGCAGCATGGCCTGTGGCGTGTTGCTGCTGCAGATCGCGCTGGGGGGCTGGACGTCGGCGAACTATGCGGCCATGGCGTGTGTGGAGTTTCCCTTGTGCCAGGGCAACTGGCAGGCAGAGCTGAATTGGGCGCAAGCCTTTCATCTCCCTCTGGGGCACGCCAGCTATGAGTTCGGCGTGCTGGGCAAGGAGGCGCGCCAGACCATTCACATCGCCCATCGCCTGGGAGCGCTGACCACGGCCTTGCTGGTGGGAGCTTTCGCCCTCGCGCTGCTCTGCCAGCGGGCCCCCCTGAGAGGGTTTGGCTGGCTGTTGCTGGGTCTGCTGACCGTGCAGATTGCCTTGGGATTGGCGAACGTCCATCTGGCCCTGCCGCTGGCCAACGCCCTTGCACACAATCTGGTGGCCGCCCACCTGCTGGCCTGTTGTGTGCTGGCGCGCGGGAGCCTCTCTTTGCCTCATCACGACCCCTTGCCATCCCCTGGGATGGTCAGGAGCCGGACATGAATGGGAGAGGGTGGGTACAGCGCTTCGCCCTCCGCCGGGTGCACGATTATTGTCAGTTGACCAAACCAAAGGTGGTCGCCCTGCTGCTCCTGACCGCCTGGGTGGGCATGCTGCTGGCCGAGCCGACGCGCGCCTCTCTGGACGAGATGATACTGGGCCTGGCGGGGATTGGACTGCTCGCTGCCGGGGCGGCGGCCATGAACCATTCTCTGGATAGCGGCATTGATGCCCGGATGCGCAGAACGCGCTGGCGCCCGGTCGCCACGGGACGGATCACGCCGGGGCAGGCGATGAATTTTGCGATCTGTCTGGCACTGTCGGGGTTTGTTCTGCTCCATTGGGGCGTGAATCCCCTGACTGCCTGGCTAACCCTGGCCAGCCTGTTCGGCTATGCGGTCGTCTATACCCTGCTGCTGAAGCGGGCCACGTCGCAGAATATCGTCATCGGTGGATTGGCGGGAGCCATGCCACCGCTCTTGGGCTGGACCAGCATCACGGGGCAGCTTTCGGCCGAGCCCTGGCTGCTGGTGATGATCATCTTTACCTGGACGCCGCCCCATTTCTGGTCTTTGGCCATCCACCGGCGCGATGACTATGCCGGTGCCGATATTCCCATGCTGCCCGTCACCCACGGCACCGATTTCACCAAGACCGCCATCCTGCTCTATCTGCTGATCCTGACGCTCGTCTGTCTGCTGCCCTATCTGATCGGCATGTCGGGGCTTGTCTACCTGGTCGGCAGCCTTGGGTTGAACCTCGGATTCTGCTGGCATGGTTGGCTGTTGAAGTACGGGGATCGGCCCGGCCAGGCGATGCGCACCTTCCGTTTCTCCATCTATCACCTGATGTTGCTGTTTGGTCTGCTGATTCTGGATCACCACTGGCTGTGGCGGTTGTCATGATGTTGATGCGGGTCGCGGTTGGATGAATGATGACGCTGCGTTGGTGCACTGCAGGGATGCACAGACCTGATGCAAAACAAGATGGCCCCTTGGGGCCATCTTGTTTTCAGGGGGACGGAGTGGAGCCTAGAGCTTGACCATGATGTGGCGCGGCACCGTGTAGTCCTCCAGCGCGTAGAGGGAGAGATCCTTGCCGTAGCCGGACATCTTCATGCCGCCGTGGGGCATCTCGGAGGTGAGCATGAAGTGGGTGTTGATCCAGGTGCAGCCGTACTGCAGGTGGCTGGCCACCTTGCTGGCAAGGCCGATATCCCGGGACCAGACCGAGCTGGCGAGGCCGTAGTCCGAGTCGTTGGCCCACTGCACCACCTGCTCGGCGTCGCTGAAGCGGGTCACCGACACCACCGGGCCGAATACCTCCCGGCGCACGATTTCATCCTCCTGACGGGCATGGGCGATCAGGGTCGGCTCGAAGAAGAAGCCGTTGCCTGGGCGGATCTTGCCCCCCGCCGTCACCTCCACGTGACCGCTGCTCTGGGCCCGCTCCACGAAGCTGGCCACCCGGTTGCGCTGCCGGTCCGAGATGAGCGGCCCCATCTCCACCCCCTCCTCGCGCGGACCACCGACCTTGATGGAGGCGACCGCCTCGGTCATGGCGGCGACAAACTTGTCGTAGATCTTGCCCTGGGCATAGATGCGACAAGCGGCTGTGCAATCCTGGCCGGCGTTGTAGAAGCCGAAGGTGCGAATGCCGGCCACCACGGCCTCCAAGTCTGCATCGTCAAAGATGATGACCGGCGCCTTGCCGCCAAGCTCCAGATGGGTGCGCTTCATGGTGCGGGCGGCGCTCTGCAGGATCTTCTGGCCAGTGGCGATGTCACCGGTCAGCGACACCATGCGCACCAGCGGGTGCTCCACCAGCGGCGCCCCCACGCTCTCGCCCCGGCCGCAGACGATGTTGATGACGCCGCGGGGGAAGAGCTCGCTGGCCAGCTCCGCCAGGCGCAGGGCGGTGAGCGGGGTCTGCTCGGAGGGCTTGAGCACCACCGTATTGCCGGCGGCGAGCACCGGGGCCATCTTCCAGGCCGCCATCATCAGCGGATAGTTCCAGGGGGCGATGCTGCCCACCACACCGATGGGGTCGCGGCGGATCATGCTGGTGTGCCCCTCGATGTACTCCCCCGCCAGCGGCCCCTGCAGGCAGCGGGCAGCGCCGGCGAAGAAGCGGAAGCAGTCCACTACCGCCGGCAGCTCGTCATTGAGCACCGCCAGATAGGGCTTGCCGCAGTTGAGGGATTCGAGGGCCGCAAACTCCTCGGCGTGGCGCTCGATGGCATCGGCCAGGCGCAGCAGCAGGGTACTGCGGCTCGCCGGGGTGGTGCGGCTCCACTGGGCGAAGGCGCGCTGGGCGCCGTTCACCGCCCGGTTCACCTGCTCGAACGAGGCTTCTGGCACGGAGGCTATGAGCTCCCCGGTGGCCGGGTTGAGGATGGGCTCGGCCTGGCCGTCACCGGTGACGAACTGACCGTCGATCAAAAGTTGGGTAGAGAGTTTCATGGTTGCATCCTTGCGCACGCGTTGAGTCGTTATTTGCCACTGCCGGCGACGTCCTGGCCGTCGCGGGTGAGGTAGTAGGCAAGCAGAATGGGAATGGTGGTGAAGGCCACTATGATGAGCGCCACCACGTTGGTGACCGGCCTGTCCCGTGGCCGGATCAGCTCCTGATACATCCAGATCGGCAGCGTGGTCTGCTGGCCGGCGGTGAAGGTGGTGACGATCACCTCGTCAAAGCTGAGGGCGAACGCCAGCATGCCCCCCGCCAGCAGCGCGGTGGCGAGGTTGGGCAGGATCACGTAGCGCAGGGTCTGGAAGCCGTCGGCGCCGAGGTCCATCGACGCCTCGATGAGGCTCTGGTTGGTGCGGCGAAAGCGTGCCAGGGCATTGTTGTAGACCACCACCACGCAGAAGGTGGCGTGACCGATCACGATGGTCCAGAAGCTGAAGGGGATCTCCATCACCCCGTAGGCGGAGCGCAGCGCGATGCCGGTGACGATGCCGGGCAGGGCGATGGGCAGCACCAGCAACAGCGATACCACCTCCTGGCCGAAGAAGCGGCTGCGGGCGATGGCTCCCGCCGCCAGGGTGCCGAGCACCATGGCCACCAGGGTAGCGAGCCCGGCCACTTCCAGCGACAGCTGGATGGCGCGCCATACGTCGGGGCGGTTGAGGGTCACCTCGAACCACTTGAGGGTGAGGCCGGGGGGCGGGAACTGGTAGCTCTTGCTCTCGCTGGTGAAGGCGTAGAGGAAGATGAACAGGATCGGGAAGTGCAGGAACAGGAGGCCGCCGATGGCCGCGTACTTGAGCAGGCCGGAGGGCTGGCTGCCATGGTCCCGTTTCATGGAAGTATTAGAGCGCATCGAAGGCCCCCAAGCGTTTCGCGATGGTGAGGTAGATGGCGATGATGAGGATCGGCACCAGCGAGAAGGCGGCGGCGAAGGGCAGGTTGCCCGCCGTGCCCTGCTGCATGTAGACCACCTGACCTATGTACATGGTGGAGTTGCCTATGATGCCGGGGATGATGTAGTCCCCCAGCGTCAGGGAGAAGGTGAAGATGGAGCCCGCCACCACGCCGGGCAGGGCCAGCGGCAGGATCAGGGTGCGAAAGGTCTGGGCCGGGGTGGCGCCGAGATCGCCGCTCGCTTCCAGCAGGGAGCGCGGGATCCGCTCCACCGCCGCCTGGATGGGCAGGATCATGAAAGGCAGCCAGACGTAGACGAACACGATGAATGTGCCGATGCGCGAGAACGAGAGCGACGGCCCCCCTATCACCGGCAGCGAGAGGATGGCGTCCAGCAGCCAGTCCAGTCCCAGAGTATCTGCCAGCCAGCTGATGACCCCCTCCTTGGCCAGGATCAGCTTCCAGGCGTAGACCCGTACCAGATAGCTGGACCAGAGCGGCAGCATGATGCCGACGTAGAACAGGGCTCGGGTCTTGCCGCTGGTGTAGCGCGCCATGTAGTAGGCCACCGGAAAGCCGAGCAGGGCGCAGGCCAGGGTCACCAGCAGCGACATGCCGACGGTGCGCAGGATCACGTCCAGGTTCTCAGCCCGCAGCAGGGCGACGAAGTTCTGCAGACCCAGGTCGTGGCGGATCTGGCCGCTGAACTCGTCCAGTCCGAAGAAGGCGTTGGAGAGCAGCATCAGCAGGGAGCCGACATAGATGATGCCAAGCCAGAGCAGGGGGGGCCCGAGCAGGATGGCCAGCAGCAGGCCTGGTCGCCCGTAGAGCAGGGTGGAAAGGCGCCGCAGCGGCCGATAGGAGAGGGGGGCAGTGGATTGGCTCATGGCAAGGCTCGCACTGTGGGGGGCGCTCATGGTTGAGCTCCCTGAGGGGCTGTGTGCAGGTGATGGATCGCCTGCTCCGGCCAGCTGAGGCTGACCCGGGCGCCACGGGGCAGGCGGGCCTGGCCCTCGTTGGGGTGGTTGACGATAAGCTCGAGCTGCTCGCCGAGATCGACCCGGTAGCGCACGAAGGGGCCGAGATACTCCACTTCGCGCACCTCCCCGGACCAGCCCGGTGTGCCGGCCTCGGCGAGGCGGATCCGCTCCGGGCGCACCATCATCTGCTGAGCATCGCCGCACAGACGGCGGGCCTGCTCCCCCTCGAACAGGTTGACTGTGCCGACGAAGCGGGCGACGAAGGGGGTGGCGGGGGCGTCGTAGATGGTATCCGGCGCGGCGATCTGCTCGATCTTGCCCTGATTGAAGATGCAGATGCGGTCGCTCATGGAGAGCGCCTCCTGCTGATCGTGGGTGACGAAGATGAAGGTGATGCCGAGTTGGCGCTGCAAGGCTTTCAGTTCGAGCTGCATCTGCTCGCGCAGCTTGAGGTCGAGCGCCCCGAGCGGTTCGTCCAGCAGCAGGATGCGTGGCTGGTTGATCAGTGCCCGGGCGATGGCGATGCGCTGGCGCTGGCCGCCGGAGAGCTGGCCCGGCTTGCGGTTGCCGACGCCGGGCAGGCGCACCAGTTCCAGCATCTCGTCCACCTTGCGGTAACGCTCCGCCTTGGCGACGCCCTTGAGCATCAGGCCATAGCCGATGTTGTCGCGCACATCCATGTTGGGAAACAGGGCGTAGTCCTGAAACACGGTATTGAGGTTGCGATCGTAGGGGGGCACGGTGGAGCAGGGCTCACCAAACAGCCGGATCTCCCCCTCGCTCGGGTATTCGAAGCCCGCAATCATCCGCAGGCAGGTGGTCTTGCCAGAACCGCTCGGCCCCAGCAGGGTGAAAAACTCGCCGGCCGGGATCTGGAAGGAGATGTCATCGACCGCCTTCACCTCGCCATAGTGGCGGCTGACCCGGTCAAATTGTACGGCATTCATGGGGCGTCCTTGTCTGTGTGGGAAGCGGGCCGGACTCCTGTCCGGCCCCATATCGGCATTTACTCAGGCAATCTCAGCGACCACCCAGGATGGCGATATAGTCCGAAACCCAGCGGTAGTAGGGCACGCAGGTTCCCTGGCTCTTGCACTGGGAGACAGGGGTACGCCAGAAGCGCACTCGATCGAAGTTGTCGATGCCGTTGGTCTTGCACCCCTCTTTCCCGAGCAGGGCATTGCCCTCGCAGGCGGCCGGTACCACGGGCACGGAGCCGAACCAGGAGGCGAGATCCCCCTGCAGCTTGTTGTTGAGGGAGTGCTCCAGCCACTGATAGGCACAGGTGAGGTTCTTCGCCTCGCTGTGCACCATGCTGGTATCGGCCCAGCCGGTGACGCCCTCCTTGGGCACCGTCGTGGCGATAGGCTGCTTGTCGGCGATCAGGGTATTGGCCTGGAACGGCCAGGAGCCGGAGGCCACCACCCCCTCGTTCTTGAAGTCGTCGATCTGGACGAAGGCATCGTGCCAGTAGCGTCCCACCAGCTTGCGCTGCTGGCGCAGGAGGTCGAGGGCGGCCTTGTACTGATCTTCGTTGAGCTCGTAAGGATCCTTGATGCCGAGCGCCGGCTGGTGGCTCATCAGATAGAGGGCGGCATCGGCGATGTGGATGGGGCCGTCGAACGCCTGTACCCGCCCCTTGTTGGACTTGCCGTCCGGCAGGGTCTGCTCCTCGAACACCACGTTCCAGGAGTCGGGCGCCTTGGGAAACACCTTGGTGTTGTACATCAATATGTTGCCGCCCCACTGGTAGGGCACGCCATAGTGCTTGCCGTCTACCGTGTGCCAGGGGGCATTCTGCAGGCGGGGGTCTATCTTGCTGTAGCTCGGGATGAGCGCCAGGTTGAGCACCTGCACCTTGCCGCCGGCGATGAGGCGCAGGCTGGCGTCGCCGGAGGCGGTCACCAGGTCGAAGCCCCCCTCGTTCATCAGCGCCACCATCTCGTCCGAGGTGGCGGCCGTCTTGACGTTGACCTTGCAGCCGGTCTCTTTCTCGAAGCCGGTGACCCAGTCGTAGTTCTTGTCGGTCTCGCCGCGCTCCACGTAGCCGGCCCAGGCCACGATGTTGAGCTGGCCTTCACCCTTGCCGAGGGTGGTGGGGGCAGCCTGGACCTGGCCTGCCAGCAGCGCCGGGATCAGGGCCAGGGTCAGAGGGGTCAATTTCATCTTGCTCTCCTTGCATGATTGGCAACCGTGGCGGCGCCACAGTAGGCATTAACATCCTGTTAACCAGCCATGAGCGTAGGAGAAGCCGGGAGCAATGAGAATTTCAATTTTTAACGGCTTTGGTATCTGTAAAATCGATATCGAGTGCAGATGAATCTGATTTTTTTGCCGGAGTCACGGCTGTTCAGGCTCAGTCCTAGCGGGGGAGGTGCTGGCGGGCCCGTAGCCGGCTCTGATCTCTGGCGATGTCGATGAACTCGCGTGCGGCCCAGTCAAGGCGCGAGCCGCGCCGCCACACCAGACCGATGTCGATGGCGGGGATGGGCTCCTTGATGGCGCGGGCCTCGACCCGCTCCTGCTCCAGGGACCAGGGGCGGTAGGCAAAGTCCGGCAGCAGGGCGAGCCCGAGCTGGCTCGCCACCAGGCTGCGCACCGCTTCCACCGAGGCGGTACGCAGCACGATGCGCGGCGCGATACCGTAGCGGCGCAGGCCGCCGCCGATGATCTGGTCCAGCTGGTCGGCGGTCAGCGAGATCATGGGCTCCTCGCCGAGCGCCTTGAGGGAGAGGGTCGACTCGGCGCAGAGGGGGTGGTTGGCGGCGAGCCAGACCCGCAGCGGCGAGCGGGTCAGCAGCTCGGTATCGAACGCCTCCTGGCGGATGGTGCGGTTGGTCATCAGGATCCCCACGTCCACCTCGCCGTTGACGATCTGGTGCTCGAGATAGGGCTGCTCATCCTCCTTCACCTCGATCTGCACCGCCGGGAAGGCGCGGCGAAAGCGGCCGAGAGCCTCCGAGAGGTAGTAGCCGGCCACCAGCGTGGTTACGCCTATGGTGAGCCGCCCCTGATCCTGCTGGGCCACCGCCTTGAGGGAGTGGCTGGCCTCGGTCATGGCGCCGAGGATGCGACGGGCGTGCAGCAGAAACTGGTGGCCCTGGGTGGTGAGGCTGACCCCGCGCGGATTGCGCTCGAACAGGGCGGCGCCGAGCTCGGTCTCCAGCTCGCGGATGGCGCTGGTGACAGCCGACTGGGAGATGTGCAGCTCGGCGGCGGCGCGGCTGACCGAGAAGCTGTCGGCCACCGCCACGAAATAGCGGATCTGGCGAAAGGTGAAGTTCATCTGGGCGTCCTGCCATGTGGGATCAAGGTGAGTGCCAGCTTAACCTCGAATCGCACCCAGACAAAAGGCGCCGTGATGGCGCCTTTGTCGTTGTTTTTACGGAAATTAGCGGGTTGTCACCGCCTCTGTGGCCGGTACACGGTTCACCCCCTTGCCCAGATAGGCGAGGGTGATGGTCACTATGATGCAGGTGAAGCTGAGCCACATGTAGGGCAGGTAGTCGAGGGTCGCTACCCCGAGGACCCCAGCCATGAAGATACCGTTGTCGCTCCAGGGCACCATGCCACAGGTGAGGGTGCCGCCAAACTCGGCGTTGCGGGAGAGGTTCTTGCGCGCAAGCCCCAGTCTGTCGTAGTTCTTGGCCATGATCTTGGGGGTCAGGATCAGGGACACATACATGGCGGAACCGAATACGTTGGCCAGGAAGGCGGTGCCGATGGTGTGGCTGGTCAGGCTGCCGGCGCTGTTGATGCGCTTCTCGAAGGCGCTGGCGATCACTTCCAGAATGCCGACCTTCTCCAGCAGACCGCCGAAGCCCAAGCCGAAGATGATGACGGCCACGGAACCCAGCATGGACTCCATGCCGCCACGGCCCAGGATGTTGTCGATGAAATCGACGCCGGAGGTGATGGCAAACGGGCTGTAGGCGGAGTGCATCGCCTTCACCGGATCCATGTCCTGGAAGACTATGGCCCAGACAAGACCCAGCAAGGCGCCGAAGCTGATCACCGGGAAGGCGGGCTTGCGGTTGGCCAACAGGCCCAACACCAGCACAACGGGCACTATGGCCATGGGGGTGATGTTGAACTGTTTGTCGAGGGCGTCCATCACCAGATTGACCTGCTCCAGGCTGACGTTGCCGGAGTACTGCATGCCGACCACGGTGAACAGGGCGGCGGTGATGACGTAGGAGAACAGGCTGATGGGCAGCATCCCCTTGATGTGTTCCATCACATCGACGTTGGACATGGTCGAGGCCAGCACCACGGAGTCGGAGAGCGGGGAGAGCTTGTCACCGAAGTAGACACCGGAGAGCACGGCACCGGCTACCAGCGGCGCGGGTACCCCCAGGCTGTGGCCTATACCCATCATGGCGATGCCGGCGGTGGCCGCCGAGCCCCAGGAGGTGCCGGTGGCCAGCGAGGTGAGAGAGCAGATGATCAGGGTCGCCAGCAGGAAGATGGAGGGGTGTATCACCTTGAGGCCGAAGTAGATGATGCTGGGGACTATGCCGCCGGCAATCCAGGTGCCCACCAGGGCACCGACGGAGATCAGTATCAGGATGGCCCCCATCCCCTTGGCGACGCCGTCGACTGCCGCCTGCTCCAGGGATTTGTAATCGTGGCCGAGCTTGATGCCGAGTCCCATGATGACGAACCAGGCGATGAACAGTGCCAGCTGGATTGGCAGATCCAGCACGCTGGTGAAGGAGAAGGCCAGGGCCAGGAAAATGGCCAGGCAGGCAAATACTTGCGACATGCCCGGCAATCGGATGTGGTGTTGTTGGTTTTGCATAGACGCTCCCTAAACTCTTGCTCGCCAAGGTCAGCCCCTCTCGTCCTGCGGATGCGTCGATCCCGAGAGGCTTACCAAAAGAGGGCGCAATCTACCATAAAGCGAAGGTGTAAAATCCCTGCTCATTCGGCAAAACAGCTTTAAAATTTTAAAATCCCACAAAATAGTTGATCTAATCGGCATTTTTCACTGTTCAATCGACACCGTTTGATAGCCGGAGATCCATAGGCAATTTCGATTGCAGATGACAACACCAAAGATGATAATAGTTATCATTAATATTTTCGGACCAATGCCAATGAACTGGATAGCACGCGCTCTGCTCTTGGCCGCCCTTCTGGCGGTGCTGGTCTGGGGTCAGGAGAAGGAATACGGGTTCTGGAGCCTGGGGTTCTTGCTGGCTGCCTGGGTCATGCTGGAACCCAGGCTGAGACCGGTGTTGATCCTGCTGCCGGTTGCGGGAATGACAGGGGTCGTCACTCTGCTCTGGCAGCAGGGCTGGCATTAAGCCTGGCGAGTGGGGACGGCCTGGATCTTGTCGTAGGCCTGGCGCAGGGAGGCGATGACCTTCTTCTCCATCTCGCTGCGTTCGGCGTCTGTCGTGAAGTAGATCATGTCGACATCGTGGCGGATATAGTGGGAAGGAAGCTGGTTGAGTGTCAGGCAGCAGAGGTCTGCCAGCTGATAGGGGGTCAATGTTCGAGCCAACCCCTGTTTTTCTATCTCCTTGAGCACCAGGTGCTCATAGAAGTTGTGAATATCGGTATCCAGGATCATGGGAAAACCCCCGTGGTGGCGTAGCATCTTCAACAGCATAGCCATGGGGCATGAAAACACAAAAGGCCTGTTACTCTCGTAACGGGCCTTTGCAGAATTAATGGTGCGAAGAGAGGGACTCGAACCCTCACATCCGTGGGACACTAACACCTGAAGCTAGCGCGTCTACCAATTCCGCCACCTTCGCACACTGATTTTCTCCAGCTGGTTTTTAAATGCGGTTGGAGCGCATTTTCTGTGTTTTACATGCCAGAAGCATGGTGCGAAGAGAGGGACTCGAACCCTCACACCCGGGGGGCACTAACACCTGAAGCTAGCGCGTCTACCAATTCCGCCACCTTCGCACATCGGGTTATCAGTCTGGATTTACATGCTGTCTGACAAAAGCATGGTGCGAAGAGAGGGACTCGAACCCTCACACCCGGGGGGCACTAACACCTGAAGCTAGCGCGTCTACCAATTCCGCCACCTTCGCACATCGGGTTATCAGTCTGAATTTACATGCCGTCTGATAAGAGCATGTTGCAGTATGGTGCGAAGAGAGGGACTCGAACCCTCACATCCGTGGGACACTAACACCTGAAGCTAGCGCGTCTACCAATTCCGCCACCTTCGCATCACTGCGGTGGGGGATTCTATAGAGTTTTGGGGGGGCGTCAACAGCCAAAGGGGACTTTTTTCGCTGTTGACGGATAAAGGCGTGCCAAGGGCACAAAACTTCAGCAATCGGCGTCAGACGGTGGCCAGCGCATCCTGATACATCTGTTCGTACAAGATGACGGAGTCTGCCCAGTCGAAGCGGGTGTTCATGGCGTGGTGCTGCACACGGGCAAAACGTGCCGGCTCCTGCAGATAATGGAGCAGGCTGCGGCGCATGGCATCGAGCAAGGTGCTGGCAGTGGGATCGTTGAAGCAGAAACCGGTCGCGTGCGTCGGGTCGGCATCCCAGTCCACGACGGTATCTTTCAATCCGCCGACAGCCCTCACCAGGGGCAGGGTGCCATAGGCCAGACTGTACATCTGGTTGAGCCCGCATGGCTCGAACAGAGAAGGCATCAGGAAGAAGTCGGCGCCGGCCTCCACCAGGTGGGCCAGACGGTCGTCATAGGCATTGATGAAGGCAAACTTGTCGGGATGCTGCTGGGCAATGCTTTGCAACTGGGCGGCGAGAGAGGGATCACCGGAGCCCACAATTACCACCTGGACCTGATGCTGCAAGAACTTGTCCAGCGCAGGGATGAGCAGGTGTACTCCTTTCTGCTCGGTCAGTCGACACACCATGCCATAGATGGGGAGGTTGCCAACGGGGAGCCCCGTCTCCTGCTGCAGGATGCGCTTGCAGGTGTGTTTGCCATCCAGGTTGTCGGCATCATAGGTGGCGGGCAACAGAGGATCGAAGGCGGGATCCCAGTCCTGATAGTCACAGCCGTTGAGGATGCCACGCAGGTCAGCTGCCCGCTGCTGGAATACGCTGGCCATGCCGTGAGCGCCCAGGTGTGTCAGCAGCTCGCTGGCGTAGTTGGGGCTGACCGCATTGATCTTGTCTGCGTAGAGCACACCGCACTTGAGCAGATTGATGTGACCATAGTCGTAGTTGATGCGCTGCTCGTAGTCGTGGATTTCCGGCACGGCCCAGAACTGCTGGCGATCGAACACGCCCTGAAAGGCCGCGTTGTGAATGCTGATGACCGACCGGGTGCGCTGGAAGAAGGGGTTGTGGGCATGACGGGTTTTCAGCAGCAGCGGCAGCAGACCGGTGTGCCAGTCGTTGCAGTGGGCGATGTCGGGAGCGAAACCCAGCTGTTCGCACGCATGCAGGGCCGCCGCGGCCAGAAAGGCAAAGCGTTCACCGTTGTCGGGATAGGCCTGGTTGTTCTCGGCATAGAGCTGGGGGCGGTCGAAATAGTGCGGGCAATCGAGCAGATAGACGCAGATCCCGTCCAGTTCCAGCTGATGGATGCGATAGCTGATATCACTGCGATCCTGGGGGGTGGGGAGCCAGCGCGAGGCGAGGAGGGTGGCCTCGTCCCGGCGCTTGATGGTCTTGTAGAAGGGCATAATGATGCGCACATCGTGCCCCTGACGGGCGAGATGCTGCGGCAGGGCCTTGGCCACATCCGCCAGGCCCCCGGTCTTCACCAGCCCCTCAACCTCCGAGGCTACAAACAGGATTTTCAGTGGGTTAATAGCCAACTCTTGCTCCCTTAGGTACCACGACGATACCGCCTTCGGATACGGTAAACCGCTCTCTGTCATGGTCCAGATTCTCACCGATCACGGTGCCGGGTGCAATTTCAACGTTTTTGTCGATGATGGCGCGGCGAATGGAGCAACCTTCGCCGATTTTCACATCCCCCAGCAGCACGGATTCACTGATGTGGCTGCAGGGGCCTACGTTGCAGCGAAATCCCAGTATGGATCGCTGGATCTGGCTGCCCTGAATGAAGCAGCCACCGGAGATCAGGGAGTTGGCGATCTTGACCTTGCAGTCGTCGGTATCGATGAAGGTGGCGGGGGGCAGGGGCGGGTAGTGGGTGTGCAGCGGCCACTTGCGATTGTAGAGAGAGAAGGGGGCATCGTCGGCCACCAGGTCCATGTGTGCCTGCCAGTAAGAGTCGAGCGTCCCCACATCGCGCCAGTAGACGTTGGGCTTCTCGCCCGGGATCACGTTGGTGCTGTAGTCGTAGACATAGACGGGGGCACGGGGGAACAGGCTGGGAATGATGTCCTTGCCGAAATCGTGACTGGAGTTCTCCTCGGCGGCATCCCGCTTGAGCTCCCGATAGAGGGCCTCGGTCTCGAAGATGTAGTTGCCCATGGAGACCAGGGCCTGGGTGGGGTCGCCGGGGATGTGTTTCGGGTGACGGGGCTTTTCTTCAAAGCCAATCATGCGCCCTTCCTGATCCACCTCGATCACCCCGAAGGCGCTTGCTTCCTCGATGGGCATGCGCAGTGCCGCGACGGTCAGGGCGGCCGCTTTCTGCTTGTGGAAGCTCACCATCTGGCTCACGTCCATCTTGTAGATGTGATCGGAGCCGAAGATGCAGACGTGCTCGGGGTCGGAGATCTCGATGAAGCGCAGGTTCTGGTAAATGGCGTCTGCGGTGCCGTCATACCAGCGTTTGCCCATTCGCATCTGGGCCGGAATGGGGTCGATGAAGCGATCCGTGATGCCGACGATGTTCCAGCCCTTCTTCATGTGCAGGTAAAGGGACTGGGACTTGAACTGGGTGAGTACATAGATGCGCAGGAAGTCGGCGTTGACGAAGTTGTTGAGCACGAAGTCGATCAACCGGTAACTGCCGCCAAAGGGCACGGAGGGTTTGCTGCGGGTGGTGGTCAGCGGTTGCAGTCGGGTACCTTCACCGCCTGCCAGTATCATGGTGAGTATGCCTGCCATCGTCGTTCTCTCCCTGAGATCATGATGTTGAAAAGGTTTTCATGTTGCTGCGAAAAAAACACCCCTAAAGGGGTGGTAAACGTTTTCCTGGTACCTTAACAGATCCCGTCTGGCACTCTCTACTTGTTTTATTACAACCGTTGCACTTCTTTAAGCTTTGCTCAGATACACCTTGAATTTGGCATCGCCCGCGATCACCTCGGTCTGTTTGAAGTGCGCATCGAGTATAGGCTGGTATCGCAGGAAGGCATTGGCGACTATGGTCAGGGCGCCATTTGCGGTCAGGTACTCAGGTGCCTTTGCCAGGAAGGTTTCGGTGGCGGCGTAGAAGGTCTTGAGCCCGGCATGGAAGGGGGGATTCGAGACAATCTGTTGGAATGTTTCGGCAATGTCGGAATAGACATCGGAGGCATGAACACGTCCCCTCAGACCGTTGACCGCCAGGGTTCGGCGGCTGGACTCCAGTGCCAGGGCATTGATATCCACCATGGTGACGGCCAGGGCCGGGTTGCGCTTGGCCAGCACGGAACCGATGACGCCGGCGCCGCAGCCAAAGTCGAGCAGCTTGCCCGTCACGGGGGGGAGGCTCGCCAGCAGCATCTGGGTGCCGAGATCCAGGCCGTCTGCACTGAAGACCCCGGGCAGGGCCATGACGGTCAGGGTGGTGTCGCCCGCCTGGCACTCATAGCGACTGAACCAGGCGTCCAGCTCGAAGGGGACGACCGGTTTGTCGAGCGTGCCGTGGTAGAGAGAGCAGCGGCGCGCAGAGTCGCGCTTGATCGGTTTCTCGCCATAAGGTGCCAGCAGCTTGTCTGCTCCGTTGATGCCGCCCCGGTTCTCGCCGGCGAGGAACAGGTCGGCCCCGCTTTCGAGCAGCGGCGTCATCATGGCCAGCAGGTATTGCGCCTCGGCCTTGGCCTTGGGCATCAGCAGCAGCAGGGCATCGAATCGGGGGGCGCCACCCAGCTGGTGATCGAACAGGATGGCGTCTCCCAGAGCGGCCTGCTGGCTGCGGTAATAGCAGTAATCCGTGGTGAAGACGGTCAGGCTTTGTGCCAGCTCGGCCAGTTGACGAGGATAATCATCCTCCAGGGCACCGCACACCAACAGCCGCTTGCCGACAAAGAGGGCTTGGTTACGTTCCAGCATCTGACTGACGGCACTGACAGGACGGCTCATTGGGTCTCTCCACGCATTTTTGGGCGGCCATTATACATGGCCGCTTTCGCCTTGACATTTATGCCGTGTTCCCGAAATATGCCCAGACGCCTTATTTACCCAGAGATGATGCAATGCGGTCATGCGTATCGAAACGAAAGCATAAACACAGCCTGACAATCGGGCCTGCTGGCGTGCGCGCGTAACCTCTCATCCCTGAGACGATTCAAGCCCCGGTAGCGACTCCCGTACCGGGGCTTTTTATTGACCAATCCATCTGTTTAGGAGAAGGAAATCCCATGTTTCAAGGTTCGATAGTTGCCCTGATCACCCCATTTCGACAGGGCCAGCTGGACGAGGCCGCACTGGCTCGCCTGGTAGAGTGGCACATAGAGCAGGGAACCCATGGCATAGTGCCGGTCGGCACGACCGGGGAGAGCCCGACCCTGACCCACGATGAGCATTGCCGCGTGGTGGAGCTGGTGGTCAAGCTGGTGGCCGGGCGCATTCCCGTGATCGCAGGTGCAGGCTCCAACAACCCGGTTGAAGCCATTGAATACACCCGCTATGCCGAGCAGATGGGAGCGGATGCCACCCTGCATGTGGCCGGTTACTACAACCGCCCCAATCAGGAAGGGCTCTACCACCACTTCAAGGCGGTGCACGACGCCACCACCAAACCCATCATCGTCTACAACATTCCGCCCCGCGCCATCGTTGACGTGCAGCCGGCGACCCTGGCCCGTCTGGCCGAGTTGCCGCGCATTGCCGGCGTGAAGGATGCCACCGGTGATCTGGCCCGCCCCTGGGTTGAACGCCAGCTCATCAAGAAGCCGTTTGCCTGGCTCTCCGGTGAAGACGCCACCGCCGTGGCCTACAACATCGGTGGTGGCCGGGGTTGCATCTCGGTGACGGCCAACGTGGCCCCCAAGCTGGTGGCCGAGGTGCAGAACCTGGCGCTGGCCGGTGAGTGGCAAGCTGCCCGCGAATTGCAGGACAAGCTCATTCCGCTGCACCAGGCCATGTTCGCCGAGCCGAGCCCCGCAGGGGCCAAGTATGCGGTCTCCCTGCTGGGTCTGTGCAGCGAAGAGTGCCGTCTGCCGGTGATGCCGCTCTCCGAGGCCACCCGCGAGCGTATCCGCAGTGCCATGCAGGCATTGAATCTGTTGTAAAAACTGGGCTCTGGATCTCGCTTTTGATTGCCCGGTCAATTAATGGCCGGGCTTTGCCGATATACTCGCTTGGATACAACCAAGGATGATTTGGCATGGAAGAATGGGATCCGGAGCACTTCACCAGTTTTGAACATCTCTGTGAAGTGACCTTGTCTGCGGTCAGGGAAAAAACAGAGGCTGAACAGATCTATCTGTGGCTGCGTGCTCCGACGCCCCAGCTCTATCACTATCGCCCGGAACAGGGTCTGCTCTGCCTGAGCGCCGACATCCTCTCTTCCCTCGAGTTGCCCATCCTCTTCATCGAACGTTCCCTTGCGCTCGGCCAGTTGCTGGTGGAGCCCATCGCGCCGACCCGTGCCATCTGGGAGCGGGAGAGCGTCGAACCCGAGATCCCGCGCCTGCGCGCCAGCTTCCCCCTCAAGCGTCACAAGGGGCTGGAGGCCGTGGTCTATCTGGAAACCCGCCGTCGTCTCGATCGCCTGCCAAGACGCCAGCAGCAGAGCATCCAGCTGCTCATGCATTATCTCGCCGCCGAGCTCGAGAGTCGGCGACTCGCGGGACAGGTGGATCTGGAGCGGGATCAGCGGCTCCACACCCAGGCAGACCTCGTGCGCAGCCAGGCCCTGCAGGACTCTTTCCTCAGCATGCTGCAGGCGCTGCATCAGGTGGGGGTCAAGCTCTCCCGCTGCGAGAGTGAGGATCGTCTGCTGCACGACGCGGTGGCACTGGCCCGCCAGGAGTTGCAGTTCGATCGCATCGCCATCTTCCTGACTGACAGTGAATTCAAGACCATGCACGGTACCTGGGGTACCAACGAGGCGGGTGAGCTCATCGACGAGCGCCATTTCATCAGCCCCATTCCGGATCATCCCACGGTGCAGGAGGCGCTGCGTCGCAAGGACTATGTCCTGGTGCTGGAGGACACGCCTCTCTATTACGAGAAGCAGGAGGTGGGTCGCGGCTGGAACGCCATGGTGTCGCTCTGGGACGGGAGTACCCCCATCGGCTGGATCGCCGCCGACAACCTGCTCTGGCGGCGCCCCCTCAAGGCGTATCAGAGCGAGATCTTCAAGCAGTATGCCGCCGTGCTCTCCCAGTTGCTGATCCGCCAGCGCACCCAGGAGAAGCTTGAGCGCTTCAATCGGGAGCTGGAGCTGAGGGTGCAGGAGCGGACCCGGCAACTGGCCGATACCAACCGGGCGCTGGAGGAGGCCAACCGGCGCCTCTCTCTGCTGTCCCTGGAAGATCCCCTGACTGGCATCGCCAACCGCCGCCAATGGGACATCACCATGGAACGGGAGTGGGAGCGGGCTCGCCGCCATCAGGGCGTGTTGGCGGTGCTGATGATCGATGTGGACGAGTTCAAGTCCTACAACGATCACTTCGGCCACGGCAAGGGGGATCAGTGCCTGCAGCGGGTGGCGGCACTGCTGCAGGACACCGAGCGGCGGCGCACCAACCTGGTGGCCCGCTATGGGGGGGAGGAGTTTGTCATCCTGCTGTGTTCACCGCAGCCGGGAGAGGCGGAGCGGCTGGCGGAGCAGATCCACCACGGCCTTGACGCCTTGCAGATTCCCCATCCGGCCTCCCGGGTGGCGGCGACACTCACCGTCAGCATCGGGTTCAGCTATCTGGTCCCGTCATCGGACAAGGAGTGGCAAACCCTGACCGAGCAGGCGGATCAGGCACTCTATCACGCCAAATCCCAAGGGCGGGCCTGTACCCTGGCCTATCGCTGACACCTGCGTGGGGGCTGCCTGCCCGGCATCAGATCCATGCTGGTCTGTATACGTGTGGGCTTTCAGATCCACGCCGCCCTGCATAAATGAGGTGGCAAGCGTTTCTCGCCATCTGGCGCATGGCGATGCGCCCGCGCTCTGGCTAGAATGGGGGCCCATTTTTCACAGACAGATCCTGCACCATGACCCTATCCGGATTTCAAGGCCTGGTTTTCGACCTCGACGGCACTCTGGTGGACTCCATGCCCTTGCACCTGGCCGCCTGGGAGCACACCGCCCGCGAGTTTGGCTTTCGGTTCGACGCCGACTGGTTTTATGAGCTGGGAGGCATGCCCAGCCGCAAGATAGCCCTGCTGGTGGCCGAAGTGCAGCAGATCGCGCTGGATCCTCTGGTGGTGACACGCTGCAAGACCGAACACTATGTTGCCAACCTGCACAAGGCCACCCCCTTCCCGGCCATGCTGGATCTGGTGGAACGCTATCACGGCCGGATCCCCATGGGCATAGGGACAGGCTCCCCCCGTATCAATGCCGAAGCGGTGCTGCGCAACACAGGGCTGGATCGGTATTTCCCCGTGGTGGTTACCGCCGACGACGTGGAGCTGCACAAACCCCATCCAGACACCTTCCTGCTGGTGGCGCGACGCCTGGGTGTCGAGCCCGGTCAATGTCTGGTGTTCGAGGACACGGGCATAGGCGCACAGGCCGGTGAAGCGGCCGGCATGCAGGTCTGCATGGTCAGAGAGGGAAAACCGGTCGGGTTGACCTGCTGAGTGACGAAGACGAGCGGGTCAACAACCGGCTCGGGAGAGAAACCCCACTCTCATACGGGACAGGCGAAACATGAGAGTGGGGAGCAGATGTCACTGGCTGACGCAGCAACACCGTCAGGATGGGCGGGGGCGAGATTTACTGCTCGCTGCCACCACCCTGGTTGTCGTCATAACGGCTGGGGGCGCCATGGGGGCG
The DNA here is from genome assembly GCF_041402625.1 of Aeromonas sp. S19(2024). Taxonomy (NCBI): domain Bacteria; kingdom Pseudomonadati; phylum Pseudomonadota; class Gammaproteobacteria; order Aeromonadales; family Aeromonadaceae; genus Aeromonas; species Aeromonas sp. S19(2024). The sequence continues at coordinate 209,010 of NZ_JBGLQU010000005.1, read as the reverse complement.
CGGCGCCATGGAAACCCGTGGCTTGCGGGCTCGCTGGATGCTGACGGCAGGACGGCCGGAGTGCATGGCAATGGTGGAAATCTTGGCCTTGTAGACCAGTTGCTGATTGCCATGGGCATCGGTCAACAGCACGCTGTACTGGTCAAAACCGCTGATGGTCCCCTCCAGCTTGATGCCGCTCACCAGGAAGATGGCGACCTGGCTACGGTTTTTGCGCAACCAGTTGAGGGCAGAATCTTGCCCGTTCCCGAGGGAGAAGGCCTGCTCGATAGTGGAGTAGCTTGGGGATTCAGTTGTCATAAATTATTGTCCCGCGGAAAAAAAGTGGCGTTTGATTGTGCTAAATGGTCACTGCCTTGTCAAAGTCATTCTCACTCCCGGGCAGGATGGATAACGACAGTGCTGGTCGGCAGGGGCCGCTGCTGCAATAATTGGCGGCTCTGGCCCCGTGGCGGGCCTCATGCTGGGGTCTTATCTTGCATCCGGTTTCACACCAACATCCACCCACCTATACCCATGACGCGACCGCCTGCGAAGAGTGTGACCTGCTGGTGCCGGCCACCGAGCTGGCCGTGGGGGAGACGAGCAGTTGTCCGCGCTGCGGCCATACCCTGACTCGTCATCTGCCGGAGCAGGAGCGCAGGCCCATCGCCTATGGCTTTGCGGCCATCATCATGTTCGTGCTCTCCAACGCCTTTACCTTCATGTCGTTCTCGGCCAAGGGGGTGGGGCAGGAGATGACCTTCCTGCAGTGCATCACCACCCTGGTGGATCAAGGCTACCTGTTCCTCGGGGCCGTGCTGAGCATTACCCTGATCGGGTTGCCGCTGGTCTATATCGGCTCCATCATGCTGGTGCTGTGGCGCCTGGACAAGGATCTGCACAGCAAAGCTCTGCGCTCCCTTGGCCGCCTGCTGTGCCGGATCAAGCCCTGGCTGATGGTGGACGTCTTCCTCATCGGGGTGCTCATCTCGCTGGTCAAGCTGATGGGGATGGCCGACATCAAGATGGGGCTGTCGTTCTGGGCCTTCGTTGGCTACACCCTGCTGCTCATCAAGATGATCTCCTCCCTGGATCGGATGTGGCTGTGGCAGCGGCTGTTCGGCCCGACGGCGGCGAGGGAGCTGGATCCCGAGGAGAGCGCCCTGTCGTGCGGTCTGGTGGGCTGTCACATCTGCGGCGCCCTGAACGAGCAGGATGCCCATAGTTGCGTTCGCTGCGGGGATCACCTGCACAGCCGCAAGCCGGGTGGTCTGAACCGCACCTGGGCCCTGCTGATCACCTCGGTGATCCTCTATGTCCCAGCCAACCTTTATCCCATCATGGACACCGTGTTCCTGGGGGATGACAGCCCCTCGACCATCATGGGCGGGGTGGTGCTGCTGTGGGCCATGGGCTCCTACCCCATTGCCGCCGTCATATTCTTCGCGAGCGTGGTGGTACCGCTGGTGAAGATCCTGGCGCTGCTGTGGCTCTGCTACGTGGTGCAGCGCGGCCAGGGGACATCTCCCCTCGGCAAGCTAAAACTCTATCGCATGACCGAATTTGTGGGGCGCTGGTCGATGATCGACGTCTTCGTGGTGGCCATCCTGGCCGGTCTCATCCGGCTCGACAATCTGATGACCATCTACCCTGGCCCTGCGGCCGTCGCCTTTGCCGGGGTCGTACTGGTCACCATGGTGGCTGCCATGAGTTTCGATTCCCGCCTGATCTGGGATTTACAACAAGGAGAACGCGAACGTGAGTGAGCGTAAGACAAGGTGGAAACCGGGCTCTGATTTCATGAGTTCGGCTGCCGCTATCTGGATGGTGCCTTTGCTGGCGCTCTTCATCGGCGCCTGGATGCTGTTCCAGCACTGGTATTCACAAGGGCCGAGCTTCACCCTGACGGTGGCGACCGCCGAGGGCATAGTGGCGGGCAAGACGGTGATCCGTTCTCGTGAAGTGGAGGTGGGCCGTATCGAGACCGTGGAGCTCAGCGAGGATTACAGCCATGCCGTGCTCAAGGCTCGCCTGACCAATGCCGCCGCCGGCATGCTCAAGAAAGACAGCCAGTTCTGGGTGGTCAAGCCCAGGGTCGGGCGTGAGGGCGTTTCCGGTCTTGGCACCTTGCTCTCCGGTGCCTATATCGAGCTTTCTCCCGGCAAGAAGGGCAGGGCGCGAAGCGAATACGCCATGCTGGACAGGCCACCCCTGGCATCCCTGGATGCCAAGGGATTGCGGCTCTCCCTGTCCAGTCGGGATGCCAACGCGCTGGGTGCGGGCTCCCCCATCAGCTATCAGGGATTCACCATCGGCCAGGTCGAAGAGGCCAAGTTCCTGCCCGAGAAGAGCGAGATGCAGTACCAGCTCTTCATCAACGCGCCTTATGACGTCCTGGTGAGCAGCAACTCCCGGTTCTGGTTGACGCCCGGCTTCGAGGTCTCCATGAGCAGCGAGGGGATGAAGGTGAAGATGGACTCGCTGGAGAGCCTGATCAACGGCGGCATCACCATGGGGCTGCCTCCCGGCTGGTTGCCGGGGGAACCGGTGAAACAGAACGACGAGTTCGTGCTGTTCAAGGACGAGGAGAGCGTGCTGGCCGGTAGCCTGGATCAGTTCATCGACTATGTCTTCCTGTTCGACAATGATGTGGGCGGGCTGCATCCCGGCGCGGCGGTACAATATCGCGGCATCCGGGTCGGTACCGTCATCTCGGCTCCCTATCTCATCGACGACAAGGGCGTCCAGCTGTTCAAGAGCCGGCAGATCCCGGTGTTGGCGCGCATCGAGGTGCAGCGTCTCTCCCACCGTTATGCCAATGCGGAGAAGGAGCAGTGGCGGGCCCTGTTCAACAAGCAGTTCAAGGAAGGGCTGAGGGCCAGCCTCAAGACCGCCAGCCTGCTGACGGGGGGCAAGGTGATCGATCTGAACTTCTATCCGGATGCGCCAGTCTATCAGCCGCTCAAGATGGCGGGCTATCAGGTCTTCCCGACCGCCCAGGCCGGGCTGGATCAGATCGAGCGCAAGGTGAACCTCATCCTCGACAAGTTCGTCGACATGGACATGGCCACCACCCTCACTCAGGTCAACAGCACCCTGATGACGCTGGACAAGACGCTCAAGCATGTCAGTGCCGTGAGTGCGAATCTGGAGCAGTTTACTGGTCAGCAGTCGACCCAGCAGTTGCCGGCCTCCCTCAATCAGAGCCTCAAGCAGTTGCAGGAGACGTTGCAGACCTATGATGCCGGTTCCCAGACCAATCAGGAACTGCGCCAGTCGGTGCAATCCCTCAACCAGCTGATGAGCGAGTTGCAACCTCTGGTCCATTCACTGAACGAGCAGCCGAGTTCACTGATCTTTGACCGCGCTCGTCCGCGGGATCCCGAGCCCAAGCGAGGAAAATGATGAAAAAACGGATGATGACGCTGGCCTTGCTGGGCCTGCTGGCGGGATGTGGCAGTGCGCCGACGACGCTGCATTACTATTCGCTGGATGCCGACACGGCGCCGTCGAGTGTCACCACGGCGCAGCCACAGCACCAGTTGGTGCTGCGCCCCGTCGCCCTGTCCGGTCAGCTTGACCGGATGAGCCTGGTCTATCAGCTGGAGGGAAAGGAGCTGCACTTTGCCGAGTACCATCGCTGGGCAGGTTCCCTCGATGCCCAGTTGAACCAGTTGACCCTCAATGGCCTCTCCAGTCGCTTGCCTGGCTGGGTGGTGCGTCAGGACGGGGCCCGCAAGGGGCCTGTGCTGAGCATCTCGGTCGAGCGTTTCCAGGGGCGGCACGACGGCCACGCCCTGCTTAGCGGTCGCTGGCGCCTGCTGACGGAGGAGGGGGTCGTGTTGAGAGATGTTCCCTTCCAGCAGGAGCGGGTGCTGCCTGCCGATGGGTATGGCGCCCTGGTGAACGAGCTGGGGCAGGGCTGGCAACTGTTGCTCGAGCAGATTGCGGCGGATGTGCGCACGCGCAGCTGAGGAAGCATAAAAAAAGACGGGAGGCCATGGCCTCCCGTTTTGTTTGGGGTCGTCGTTATTGCTGTACTTCCGAGACGCCCTGTACCTTGACCTCTACCCGGCGATCCGGGGCCAGGCAGACGATCAGCTCGCGCTTGGATTTGCTGGTGCAGCTGTCGCCGGTGACGGGAGACTGCTTGCCACGCCCTTCCACATTGACCTTGCCGGCAGGCAGGCCCTTGCCAATCAGGTAATCGGCCACGGTCCGGGCACGCTGCTCGGACAACTTCTGGTTGTAGGCCTCGGAGCCGATGCGGTCGGTATAGCCGATGACGGTGGCTGACCCGTCTTTGGGCCTGGCCTCTTCAATCTGGCTGTAGAGGGTATCCAGCGCCTGCCCGGCCTGGGGCTTGAGGGTGGCCTTGTTGAAGTCAAACAGCACGTCCGAGCTCAGGGTGAACTGTTTGTCGACCACCACCGGCTCGGGCGCCGGGGCGGGAGCTGCGACCGGCAGAGCCGGTGCAACCTGACCGAAGCGGTAGACGGCGGCCAGGGAGAGCAGGCCGTTGTCCATGCGCAGGCCGGTATCGTCACGGCTGCCATACGGGGTGCTGTACTGGTATTCGAGGCGGGCTGCCCAATCCAGGCTCAGGGCATACTCCGCACCGAGCGCGCCGACGAAGGTGAAGCGGCTGTCGTTTTCCAGCTGATCGCTGTCGGTCCAGCCATAGCCGCCCCCGACACGGCCGTAAAGGTCCAGATTGTCCGCAACCGGGAAGCCCAGTTTCAGCGTGAGCTGGGCCAGCTGGGCTTGCACGGAGTCATTGAAGGCCGCGCCATTGCGGGTGCCGCTGTACTTGAGCTTGCCAAGGTAGTCATAACCGAGTTCGACACCCAGATTCTGGTTGATCTGGTAACCGGCGAAGGCACCGGCGCCGACTTCATCGTCGTCTTTGTCGGTGATGGCGATGGAATTGCTCTCATCGACACCGTAGAAGTTGGACCAACCCAGTTTGGCACCGCCATACCAGGTGTTGTCTTGTCCGGCTGCCTGGGCGTTGGCCGCAAGCAAGCCTGAAACCAGCAAGGTAATCAGTGTTTTGTTCATAGATGCCTCTGCAATCTTGTGTGTGGGGAGCGCGAATTCATGTCGCCTCGCCTCGTGGGTTGGGCCTGTGTTCGACCACAACACGTTTAAACGTAGCTCGCTTTTCTCGATCTACAAGCAACTGATATAAAACATATTGTGATATCCATCTGCATCATAGTGGAGACAGAAGACCGCCGGGGAACCGTGACTCGAATCTGTGGTGGGTGTCATATGGGGTTGCTTGCCCTTGTCGGCAAGAGGGCCGGCGAAGCGCCGGCCCTGGCAGGATGGCCTCCGTTATCGAGGGAGGAATTCGTACTCCTGTTCGATGAAGGCGGCAGCCCGCTCGCTCAGGGCGGCGTGTACCACTGTGGTGGGGTGGACCTGGTCCCAGAACATCTTGCCTTCACAGTTCAGCTCGCCCGCACTGCGGCGCGCCATGGGCGTTGCGACGGCCTGAGCCAGCAGGGGGTTGCCGGCGATGGCAAGGCGCTCCTCGGGATTGAAGGGGGCCAGCCGACTGTCGGTGGCGGCGCTGCGGGAGGCGAACGGCTTCCACACATAGCCGCCGCCATAGCAGGCGTGCTCGGTGTCGCTCAGGCCGAAGTTCTGCGGCTCGCGCAGCATCTCGGCGAACTGCTTGTCGATCTCGAACAATTTCACCATGCCGGTGGGGGCCAGCTGGCGTGCCAGGTTCAGCAGCAGCTGGTTGTGGTAGGCGGAGACATGGCTGGCTGCCTCGACCACTTTCTGGCTGCGGGCCGAGGGGTTCTGGCCCAGATCAGGCAGGTTGAACAACAGAATCTGCCTGGCACCGTTCAATACCATGCGGTTGGCCGCATCGCTGATGGCGTCGCGCACCCGCTTGGCATCCTGCTCGGTGTTCCAGCCATAGGCCAGGTAATCGTTGGCACCGACCCAGAGGATCACCAGATCGTCGGGCTTGAAGCCATCCTTTTGCAGGAACTGGGTCACCTCGTAGTCCAGGTTGTTGATGACCTGATACTTGGGATTCCAGGAGATCTTGTTGTAGGCCACGGCAGTGGCGCCCCCTTCCGCCTCGTTGGCGATGGCGAGGCCCGGGAAGTGCTGGTTGAGCTGCTCCAGCCAGACCGGGCCGTTGGAGAAGCGGCCCTGATGGTAGGGCGGGCTGGAGGGGAGGTAACCACGCATCTTGTCGTACATCTTGCCGGTATCGGAGAGGCTGTCGCCGAACATCACGATGCGGGAGAAGGGGGGACGCGTCTCGGCGGCATGGACCGTGAGGGCGAAGAGACCCAATAAACACAAAAGCCATTTGTTCATGTAGCTGTTCTCATGGATGGGGCAGGGCGGGCCTGCGGGCTGTTCCTCGATGGCGGCGGGCTGGGAACCCGCATGGCCAGGTGAAAAGGTATCCACTCGAATACATTATTGCAGCATGCCGTAGCCATTTAATCGCTTGCGATCACATCACTCCTCCCTGAATGGGGAGGCTTCACGTTTGTTTCACGCGCCCCCGGGCAAGATGCCCTCATACCGCAAAGACAGGAGCATGAAATGAACAACGCAAAAGCAATCGCCCTGGTGGCCCTGATGTCCGTCTCTTCCTTCGCCATGGCGGCCTACACCGGCCCCAAGGAGCAGAACAAGGTATCGGTCGCCCAGTTGAAAGACGTGGCCGATGATCAGTGGGTGACCCTGGAAGGCAAGCTGGTCAAACACCTGGGTGGCGAAAACTACCTGTTCCGTGACGACAGCGGCGAGGTGGAAGTGGAGGTGGACGGTGACGTGTGGCGCGGTACCGAGGTGGGTCCTGACGATCTGATCCGCGTGCGCGGCGAGGTGGACCACAGCTGGAACAAGACCGAAGTCGAGGTGGAACACCTGGAGAAGGTGGGGGCAGCGCCCCTGAGCAAGGGCGGCTTCATCGCCAAGTAAGCTTTCAGGCCACAGTAAATGAGAAGGGCGCTCCGGGAGCGCCCTTCTTGCATGCCATCAGCCAGCCCGGCTTGCGACGGTTCGCTTGAACCCCTTCTCGGCCTGATTGACCTTGTAGAGATAGCGGCGAGCCTCTGCCTTGGGATGCTGTTCGGTCAGCACCTGATAGACGGCCTCGGGGGAGAGGCGGTTGATCATGCCGGGGGCCGCCTTGCGATCGTTGGAGAAGGTGTTGAGCACCCCTCCCGCACCACCGTTGTAGGCGGAGATAACAGCATAGCGGCGGGACTGGGGATCCTGGATATCCGCCAGATAGACGGTCTGCAGCAGGTGCAGGTAGGCGGTCCCCACATCGATGTTGTAGGCCGGATTGAACAGATCTTCCCTGGTCGGCTGGCCATCCTTGCCCTTGACCCTCACATAGACATCCCGCCCAGCGGTAGCCGGGATAACCTGCATCAGGCCATAGGCGTTGGCGTGGCTGACCGCATAGGGGTTGAAGCTGCTCTCGGTCTTGATCACCGCGTAGATGAGACTCTCGGCGACCCCGTACTTGCGGGAGGCGTCGCGGATGATGCTGGCGTATTTGTAGCCGCGCCTGTCTTCGTGGTTGGCCACCATGGGAATGTCGATGAAGAAGATGTTGCGGATCCCGAGGGTGCGCTTCTTCATCGCGTTGGCGATCAGATAGTCGGCATAACGCTCTGCACGCCAGCTGGAGCGGATCGCTTGTCCCTGGTTGTCCAGCACCTGGCCATAGAGGAAGGGCTCGCCACCTGGCATGATCTCACGGTCGGAATAGAGGTCGACCTCTGCCGGATCGTCCGGGGTCAGCAGGGTTTCGATGATGGCGCGACGCAGGTGGGCGCGGGGATCCAGACCCGAGACGGTCTCCACCATGATGTGACCGCTGGAGAAATCGATGTGGGCGCGGCTCTTGTACTGATCCGTGTATTTGACGTAGTCAAACTTGCCCGCGAACAGCGCCTCGCGCCCCCATATCTCGTTCACGTTATGGGAGAGCGCACTGATCATGTGTTCAAAACCGCGCACGTCCTTGCCGTTGACCAGATCATCATCGCCACTCCCGCTGGTCTGGGGTGTGGATGAACAGGCAGAGAGAAACAGCAGGGCGCACAGCAGCCCAAAAAAACGACCCATAAGATCCTCAAACCGGGCGGTGGGGCCGCCCATCACTGACTGGCCTGAGCCAGGATTGGTGCCACCCTGCGGCATGTCGACGACTCAGGGGGACGCTGGCCCTTTGACTCGATTCCCGCTCACTGGCTGGGAGGGGTGTAGCCGTCGATCTGGACTTCACCCGCGTCGAACAGATAGCTGACCATCTCTTTTTCCAGCAACTGGCGGTGCTCGAGATTCATCATGTTCAGCTTCTTCTCGTTGATCAGCATGACCTGCTTCTTCTGCCACTCGGTCCAGGCTTCCTTGCTGATGTTGTCGAAGATCCGCTTGCCGAGTTCACCGGGGTAGAGTTGGAAATCGAGACCCGGCGCTTCTTTCTTCAGGCGCAGGCAAAATACGGTACGGCTCATGTTGACCTCTGTGGTTGCAAGTCTGGTTGTAAGTCCGGGTAGGCGAGCAGACGGGCCGTGGCCGCCGCCAATCCCACCTCGGCAGGATGGCGTAAGTTATACCAGAGTCGGGTATCCGCTTCCATGAGCAGGGGGGCGGGCGGAACAGCCATTTCGATCAGCAAAGGGCGGATATCGAGGTGGAAGTGGCTGAAAGTGTGACGAAATCCAGCGAGCTCCTGATAGGCGGCATCCTCCAGCCCCAACTCCCGCAGTCGTCCGGTCACCTCTGTGAGGGATTCCACCTGCGGGAAGCAGTAAAGCCCGCCCCAGATCCCTTGCGGCGGACGCTTCTCCAGCAGCAGCTGATCGCCGTGGCGGATGATCAGCATAATGCCGTTGCGTGCCGGAATGCTCTTCTTCGGCTTGCTGTGAGGGTAGGCGGTGGGGTTGCCCTGCGACAGCCCCTGGCAATCGGCCTGCACCGGGCAGCGCTCGCAGGCGGGCTTGCTGCGGGTGCAGACGGTGGCCCCCATGTCCATCATGGCCTGGTTGTACTGGGCCACCCCGACGCGCGGGGTGAGGCGGGTCGCCAGCTCCCAGAGATCGTGCTCGACCTGCTTCTGGCCCGGCCAGCCCGCCAGCGCCAGCCAGCGGGTGAGTACCCGCTTCACGTTGCCATCCAGGATGGCGTGGGGTTGGCCCAGAGAGAGGGAGAGCACGGCCCCGGCGGTGGAGCGACCGATGCCGGGCAGGGCCATCACCTCTTCCAGTTGTTCCGGAAAGAAGCCGCCGTGCAGATCGCGGATCTGCTGGGCAGCCTTGTGCAGGTTGCGGGCGCGCGCGTAGTAGCCAAGCCCGGTCCAGTGATGCAGCACCTCGTCGATGGGGGCGTTGGCCAGGGCCAGCACGTCGGGGAAGCGGGCCATGAACCGCTCGTAATAGGGGATGACAGTGGCAACCTGGGTCTGTTGCAGCATGATCTCGGAGACCCAGACCCGGTAGGGGGTCTTGTCCTGCTGCCAGGGCAGGGTCTTGCGGCCGTGGATCTGGTACCAGTCCAGAATGCGGGTGGCGAAGGTGGTGTTGTCTGAGTGGCTCACAGTGTGCTCATGTTCTGATGATAAGTCCGCCCGCCATCAGGAGGGCGATCCCCGACCCGGCGCATGGCAAAGGTCGAGTGTAGGTTATTGATTAAAAAGGGGAGCTCTCGGGCTCCCTCAGAATGGGCGGTGACCCTCCCGGGGGAGGGCCACTGGATGCCGGCAGATCAGCCGCGCCAGTCTTGCAGCGCCTTGAGGCTGGCATACTGGCCGCCGACCTGCAGGACGATGTAGTCCTGGGCGATGGCTGCCAGGATGACACCGGGGGCGATCTCATTGCCCTCGCGCCACTCCCGTCCATTGAGCACGACGGCCCGCTTGGCAGGGTCGGAGGAGTAGTTGTGGGCACCATAGGTCAGGGACGGTACCTGCTGTTTCAGGGCCGGAGCCAGGGCGCCGAGGGGGATGGCACTGGTCTGGACCTGAGCCTGGGGCGCACTCTCTTCCACCAGCGGCGTGTTGTTGAGGGCGGCCATCAGCCGTTCTGCCAGACTCTGTCCCCCCTGGTTTGCGGTAGTCGCAGCCGGGGTTGCGGCAGGTCTTGGAGCGACCACGGGCTCCGGCAGGGGGGGCGGCAGCGGCCGGGTGATCATGGGCCTGGGTTCGACCCGTACGAAGGGGGGAGTCACCACTTCCTTCACTTCGACCTGCTGTTCCACGGGTTTGAGGTGATAGAGGTGCCAGCCATAGTTGGCGGCGGCGCCCATCACCAGGGCAAGGGGCACCAGGGCCCACCAGATCCAGCGGCGGTTGGGCTCCTCTTCCTGGCTCACGGGCAGACCCATGAGCGGCATATGGGGGGTGAACTGGGGCTGGTCGGCCCGGCGCAGGGCCTTGAGCAGGGTGGACATCAGGAGGCCTCCTCGACCATGGGATCCGTCTCATCATCCGCCACGCTGTCGAGATCGACCGGCGTACTGGCTCGCAGGGATTCATCCTCCAGCCTGGGCATGGGTTCGCCGGAGGCCACATTCAGCCGCAGCAGGGTGTTACTGCCGGCGATGCCGTCCGGGGTCAGTCCCTGCTCGCGCTGGAACTGTTGCAGCTTGTTCTTGAGGGTGGCATCGAATCGACTCACCTTGCGATCGGGTTGCTGCATGGCGCGGCTAAGGGCGTTGTCCAGCCACTGCACCTGGGCAGCCCCGGCATTGCTCGCTATCAGGGGCACGTTGCCCCTGGGCATGCGCCAGAGCAGGGTGTAGCTGCCGCCCCAGGCGTCGGAGAGCCACTGCCTGTCCACCTGCCAGCTCTGGTTGCCGATGAGCAGGGAAGCCTTGTCCGCCCCCAGGCTGACCAGGGTGGCGTAATAGAGGCCGCCGGTCTCGTCGGTGAGACTGATGAGGGCCGGGTATTGCAGCGCCTGCAATTGCGCCAGGGAGGCTTCTCCCTCCTGGCAGCGCAGGCCCGCACGGGGAGCATTGTCGCAGGTTGCCTCCTCCAGCTCGGCCTGGTAGCCCCATACCTTGTAGAGATTCTGCATGGCGACGTCCGGCTCCAGCGCCTGATTGATGGCGCGGGTCAGCTGGGCCTGCTGCTCCGGCGTGTCATCCACCTTGACCGGTACCTCGACCTTGACCAGGGGGCGGGCTGGGAAGAATCCGAAGAATTGCCAGCCCCACCAGCCGGTGGCGACCAGCAGGGCGCCCACCAGGGCGACCGTGAGGCCGGATTGCCAGCTCCCCTCGTCGCGAATACCGCTCACCTCATACGCGGACTGGCTGATGTCCCCGTGCACTATCTTGTGGCTGCCACGGGCGAAGGCGGCGATGAGGGCGCGGTCGCAGATGAGGTTGATGAGGCGGGGAATGCCCCCGGAGAGGCGATGCAGGGTCTGGATGGCCCTGGGGGTGAAGATGGGCTGGACGCAGCCTGCCACCTGCAACCGGAAGCGGACATAGGCATCCACATCCTGGCGCGACAGCGGCAGCAGGTGATAGCGGGCGGTGATCCGCTGCGCCAGCTGGCGCAGCAGGGGCTGGCGCAGCATCTGTTGCAGCTCGGGCTGGCCGATGAGCACCACCTGCAGCAGTTTCTTCTCGTCTGTCTCCAGATTGGTGAGCAGTCGCAACTGCTCCAGCACGCCGGGCAGCAGGTGCTGGGCTTCATCCACCAGCACCACGCTGCGCTTGCCTGCCGCCAGATTCGCCAGCAGATGATCCCGGATAAGGTCGAACAATTGCTTGAGGCTGGCCTCTTCGCCGTAGGGCAACTGGAATTCGTCGCAGATGGCGGCCAGCAGATCCCGCTCGGTCAGAGAGGGATTGAGGATGTAGGCGATCTCGGTGTCGGCGGGCAATTGCTGCAGCAGACAGCGGGAGACGGTGGTCTTTCCCGTACCCACTTCCCCGGTCAGCAGCACGAAGCCGCCACCGTCCTGCAACCCGTAGTTGAGGTGGGCGAGGGCCTCCCCGTGACGCTCGCTCATATAGAGGTATTTGGGGTTGGGCGAGATGGAGAACGGGGGCTCCGACAGACCGAAGAACTGTGTGTACATAAGGATCCATTCCATTGTTATGGGCGGCAGGTTAAAGCCTCCCAAAAGGGATGTCAAAGACCCGGATACCATAAGGGGAGCTGGCTCGAACCACAGGCTGACTCACCCAGGACGATGACGGAAAGCGGCCGCCCGGCCGAGTGATGACGAGCCCGGTGCGGTGGGGGCACATCGTCTCTCTTGGCCAAAAGCGGTATCATCGGGGCAAGTTTATCGAGGGAGAGTGCGCGTGCAGATTTATCTGGTAGGAGGGGCGGTACGGGATCGCCTGTTGGGACTGCCCCAGGGTGACAGGGATCACCTGGTGGTCGGCGCCACGGTGGAGCAGATGCTGGGTCTCGGATTCACCCAGGTGGGCCGAGACTTTCCAGTCTTTCTTCACCCGAAAACCCAGCAGGAGTACGCCCTGGCGCGCACCGAGCGCAAGCAGGGGCAGGGTTACACCGGCTTCGTCTGCCATGCCGCCCCCGAGGTGACGCTGGAGCAGGATCTGCTGCGTCGGGATCTCACCATCAACGCCATCGCCGAAGATGAGGACGGGCAACTGCACGATCCCTACGGCGGCGTGCAGGATCTGGAGGCGCGGTTGCTGCGCCATGTCTCGCCGGCCTTTGCCGAGGATCCCCTGCGCATCCTGCGGGTGGCGCGCTTCGCCGCCCGTTTTCATGCCCAGGGGTTCGTGGTGGCCCCCGAGACGCTGGGGCTGATGCGCGAGATGACGGAGGCTGGGGAGCTGGCCCACCTGACCCCGGAGCGGGTCTGGAAGGAGCTGGAAAAAGTGCTGCTGGGGCCGGCACCCCAGATCTTCTTCGAGGTGCTGCGCGAATGCGGCGCACTCAAGGCGCTCTTCCCCGAGCTCGATGCCCTGTTCGGTGTGCCGGGCCCTGCCAGATGGCACCCGGAGATCGACACCGGCATCCACACCATGATGGTGCTGGCGCAGGCATGTCGTCTCTCCCCCGAACTGACCGTGCGCTTCGCGTCCCTCTGCCACGACTTTGGCAAGGGGCTGACCCCGCCCGCCTTCTGGCCGAGCCATCACGGCCATGGTCAGAAGGGATTGCCGCTCATTCGCGATTTTTGCGAGCGCTTCCGGGTGCCGAACGAGTGTCGCGATCTAGCACTGCTGGTGAGCGACCTGCACACCCATATCCACATAGCCTTCGAGCTCAAGCCCGCGACCCTGCTCAAGGTATTCGACAAGGCCGATGCCTGGCGCAGACCGGAGCGCTTTGCCCAGCTGCTCGATGCCTGTCGCGCCGACTTCCACGGTCGTACCGGCTTCGAAGAGAAGGTCTACAGTCAGCCGGACTATGTCGCTCAGGCCCTGGAGGCGGCGCAGTCTGTGCCGGTCAAGGAGATAGTGGCGGCCGGCTTCAAAGGGGAGGCAATCCGCGAGCAGCTTGCCAAGCGGCGGCTCGATGCCATCAGCCGGGTGCGCGACGAGTGGACCTTTATCGAGGAGTAAACGCCGCAGCCGATCGACACTCAATCGACGGCGTGATATGGGCGAAGCATAAAAAAAGCCCGGGTCAATGACCCGGGCTTTTTGTCGTGCGGCGTGGGCTGCTCAGGAGAAGCAGGCCTGCAACACGTAGAAGATGGCGATGGCCAGGATGGCGCCCGCGGGCAGGGTGATGACCCAGGAGACCACTATGTTGCGCAGCACGCCCAGGTTCAGGGCCGCGATGCCCCGTGCCAGACCGACGCCCATGACGGCACCGACCAGGGTCTGGGTGGTGGAGATGGGCAGACCGGTGCCGGAAGCGATCACCACGGTGGCTGCGGTGGCCAGCTGGGCCGCGAAGCCACGGCTCGGGGTCAGGTGGGTGATGCCGGTGCCGACGGTCGCCATCACCTTCTCGCCCATGGTGGCCAGACCGATGACGATGCCGATGCCGCCAAGGGGCAGGATCCACCAGGCGATGTGGGAGCTGCCGCCGATCTCGCCGCCGGCCGCCACGATGGAGGCGACTGCAGAGAGCGGACCGATGGCGTTGGCCACGTCGTTGGAGCCGTGGGCGAAGGCCATGGCGCAGGCGGTGATGATCATCAGGATGCCAAACACCTTCTCCACGTTGGCGAAGTGCATCTTGCTGTCATCTTTCGGGTTGTACTGCTGGCCGCGGATATAGATCCAGCCAGCAAACGCCACCGCGATGGAGATGGCGACGGAGAGCAGCGCGCCTTCGCCATTGCTCAGGTGCAGACCGACGTGGGTCAGCCCCTTCTTGATGGTCACCAGGCAGATGACCAGGGACGTCAGGAACATGTAGAAGGGGACATAGCGCTTGGCGTTGTCCAGGGGATTGTCCGTGTTGAAGATGAGCTTCTGCACGCTGATGAACATGAAGTAGGCGATGATGCCCGAGATGGCCGGCGTGATGATCCAGGAGCCGACGATGCCGCCAAACTTGTTCCACTGTACCGCTTCCGGACCGATGCTCACCACGGCGAAGCCCACGATGGCGCCGATGATGGAGTGGGTGGTGGAGACGGGCCAGCCGAAATAGGAGGCCAGGATCAGCCACAGACCCGCAGCCAGCAGGGAGGCGATCATGCCGAGCACCAGCAGATCCGGCGTGTCGGCAAAGGCGTTGCTGTCGATGATGCCGCTGCGGATGGTTGCCGTCACTTCGCCACCGGCCAGATAGGCACCGGCAAATTCAAAGATCATGGCGATGATGATCGCCTGACGGATGGTCAGGGACTTGGTGCCGACCGATGTGCCCATGGCATTGGCGACGTCGTTCGCACCAATGCCCCAGGCCATCAAAAAGCCGAACAAGGCCGCCACGAGCACCAGGGTGGTGCCGTAATTCGCGATAATGTCCATTAGTAGTGTTTACCCAGTCAGTCGATTACGAACGAGCCAGCATCAATTCCAGACGGGCGCCAACGCGCTCTGCCTGATCAGCCAGGTCACCTACCCATTCGAGGATCTTGTAGAGGAACATAACGTCGATCGGATTGTATTTGTGCTCAACGGCTTGCAGCTGTTGGCGCAGCCCGATCTGCATGGTGTCAGTATCGTCCTCGATGAGATCCAGCTGGTGGATCATCTCGGCAACCATTTCAACTTCACGTCCTTTAAAGCCGGTTTCGAGCAGCTCATCGAGTTCTCCGATGGCTTTTTCGGCTTGGGCGGTCGCATCGATACAGCGTTTGAGATAGGCCATGAAATCGGCGCGCATCTCGGTGGGGAATTCCATCTTGCGGCCAAGCATGCGACCGGAAATATCCTTGGCACGGTTGGCAATCTTGTCTTGCTGGGTCAAGAGCTCCAGCAGATCGGTACGGGCGACCGGCAGGAACAGGCCGCGGGGGAGTTTCAAGCGGATTTCGCGCTTGAGGATGTCCGCTTCTTTTTCCAGCTGGGCGATCTGTTGCCGGATCTTCTCGGCATCTTCCCAGCGGTCTTCAGCGACGGCATCAAAGAAGGGAATGAGCTGTTCGCAGCACACGTGAACCTTGACGATATGCTTCTGCAGCGGCTTGATGGGGGACTTGGCAAAAAGACCCAAAATAGTATTTACTGGCATGGCCAAACCTGTGTCGGTGAAAAAACACTCGATACGATTTTATGAGGGGCGCATGGTAACCGAACTGTGCCATCAATAAAACCGTGAATTAATCGTGAACTGTCGCTGGCATTATATCCTCACGACCCTGAACATGCCCCCCAAAGTTGCCCGCCAGCCCGGAATGACTATGCAAACTGAGATCGAGATAAAGTTTTTCGTCACCAGCAATATTCAAGAATCCCTCTCCAAACTTCTGAATTCACTAGAGATTATCTCTTCCAATCAAGCCGCTCTTGGCAACGTCTATTTCGACACGCCCGATCTGGGTTTGCGTGGGCTCGAGATGGGGTTGCGCATTCGTCGCAGCGATGATTTTTCCGAGCAGACCATCAAGTGCCGGGGGCAGGTCGTGGGCGGATTGCACGCCAGACCCGAGTACAACACCCCGGTAGAGGGAACCATTCCGACCCTGTCTGCCTTTCCTGCCGATATCTGGCCGAGTCTGGCAGTGCGCGATGAACTCCAGAGCCGTCTGGTGGCCCAGTTCAGCACCGATTTCCTGCGCCGCCACTGGCTGATCGCATTCGGGGATGCCGAGATCGAGCTGGCCTGGGATCAGGGGGAGATTGCCGGTGCCCTGGGGCGTACCGGGATCGACGAGCTGGAGCTGGAGCTGAAATCCGGTGATGCCCGCGCCCTGTTCACCCTGGCGAGCAAGCTGGCGGCGCTGGGAGGATTGCGGCTGGGTACCCAGTCCAAGGCGCAGCGCGGATACAGGCTGGCTGGGCTTGGCAAGCGACTGGCCGTGCAGCCCCTGCAAAGGATTGAGGGCAAAGATCAGAAGGCCAGCATTACCCTGGGTATGCAGCACTGGCAGTATCATGAGCAGCTCTGGCTCGAGAGTGACGATGCTGGCGAACAACAACGGGCGCTGCATGCCCTGCTCGAGGGGGTATCCCTGGTTGCCGAGGCGGCAGGCACGCTGACGGTGCCCCCCTCCTGGCTGGCCGGCCTGCAGGCGCAACAGCGTCTGATGATGCAGGTGGCCGGGGATCGTGCATCATTGCATGCCCTGTTCCACCATGCCGACCTGGTGGGCCTGCAGTTGTCCATCGCGGCCTGGCTGCATCTGGGGGAGTGAATCCTCAGTGGTGCAGAGCGCAAAAAGGTGAGCCCGGGCTCACCTTTTTTTATGGCATTGTGCACCTTGAGCGGCGCTATTAGTTCACCACGGCCACGTTGATGGTGCCGTTGCCCTGGGTCATGCGGACCCGGGCACCAGGCACAAAGGTGGGGCTGGCCTTTTGTACCACCACGATGGATTCGCCGTTCTCTTTCTTGATCTCGAGCTCGACCCCGTCAACCTGGTTGAGTTTGTCCCCTGCCGCCTTGCCGGCCGCCGCACCCGCAATGGCGCCACCGGCCGCCGCGATGTCACTGCCACGACCGCCGCCTATGGTGCTGCCGAGCAGGCCGCCGACCACGGCACCGCCAATGGTGCCGATCAGGGAGTTCTCATCGGCCTGGATCTTGACGGGGCGGGTGGAGAGGATGGTGCCATAGCTGACGGTCTGTACCTGCTTGGCGCGATCCTTGGTGTAGACATCGCCGGAGTAGACGTCGCTGTTGGCACAGCCGGTGATGGCGGTGGTGGCCGCCAGCAGGGTGACGAGAGCAATACGTTTGAACATGATGGGCCTCCTGGGCGGGCATCGGATTAATCTGGTGATGAATTGCACTTTACGCCAACCAGATTGCGCATTAAACCCGCAAAGTGTAACCAATTATGTGGCCGGAAGGCTCCCGTGCCGGTGGTGGATGGTCAGGTCAGGGCTTTTTCCAGCAGCAGGCGATCCTCGCCCGGCCCGAAGTAGCCTCTCTCTTCTGCCAACTGCTGATAACCCAGCCTGAAGTAGAGGCGCTGGGCCGGATTGGCGGGATCAACGGTCAGTCTGACCCGCTCAACTTCCAGTTTCAGCAGTCCCTGCTCCACCTGCAACATCATTTGCTCGGCTAGGCCGAAGCCGCGCGCTTCGGGGCGTACCGCGAGGGAGAGCAGCCAGCCCTGCGACCGATCCTGACCAAGCCCCCCGAGGGCATAGCCCAGCAGCCGGTCTTCCCGCTCCGCGACGACCAGCAGTTCCGGCCACAGATCCATGGCCTGGCGAAAGAAGAAACCGGGGTAGACATCCTCGCCGAAGACATCGGCATCTATCTGCCAGATGGCGTGCATGTCGGTATGGGTGGCAAGGCGCAATACGGGGGACGAGTGCATCGGGGCTCCTCTCATCGGGTCTCTGCTGCGGGGCAGCCAAAAAGGAGGCACAGGGTAGAAGGGGCGGGGAGTCGATGCAAGGGGGGCATTTGTGGCATGCCGCAGATAAAGAAACAGGGCCCGCAGGCCCTGTGTCATCAGAGGAGGCTGGTTGCCTGCTCCAGCCAGGCGAGATCCTCGCCCTCCAGCAGCGGACTCAGACGGCGGTAGACCTCCGCATGGTATTCGTTGATCCAGCGGAACTCCGCCGGGCTCAGCAGGCTGCGATCGATGAGGCGGATGTCGAATGGCACATAGGTCAGTCGCTCGAAGCCCAGCATCGGCAGCTCGCCACGGGCCTCCTGTTCGGTCACCACCACCAGGTTTTCACAGCGGATGCCGAAGGCATCTTCCCGGTAGTAGCCCGGCTCGTTGGAGAGCACCATGCCCGGTTGCAGGGCCACCAGGCTGCCCTTGGGGGCGATGCGCTGCGGACCTTCGTGCACGCTGAGGAAGTGGCCGACCCCGTGGCCGGTGCCATGGTCGTAGTTGTAACCGGCCTGCCACAGGGGCATGCGGGCCAGCACGTCGAGCTGGATGCCGGCAGTGCCACGGGGGAAGCGGGCCTGATCCAGGGCAATATGACCCTGCAGCACCCGGGTAAACATGGCCCTGTGCTCGTCGGTCACCTCACCCACTTTGACGGTGCGAGTGATGTCGGTGGTGCCGTCCAGGTACTGGGCGCCGGAGTCCACCAGATAGATGCTGTCCTGGCCGAAGGCGCGCGGGGTACCGTTGGTGTGGCGGTAGTGGCACATGGCGGCGTTGGGGCCGAGTGCCGAGATGGTGTCGAAGCTCGGCTCCACATAGTGCTCCTGCTCGTGGCGGAAGGCTTCCAGCTGGTCGGCCAGGGTGCCTTCGTCCACACCGTCGAACTCGCCGCTGGCGATCAGGCGATCCAGCCAGGCCAGGAAGCGGGTGACGGCAACGCCGTCGCGCAGGTGGGCGGCACGCATGCCGGCCAGCTCCACGGGGTTCTTGCACGCCTTGGGCAGCATGGTGGGATCCTGGCCGGCCACCAGAATGGCGCCCGCCTCTTCCATCACGAGCTGGGTCCAGGCGTTGGCGGTGTTGGGGTCGGCCAGCACCTTCTGCTGATCCTCGCCGATGCGCTGCAACACGTCACCCAGCTTGTCGATGGGGTAGACGGAGACATCCTGCCCCACGTGCTGGCTGAAGGCGAAGCAGTCGATCTTGTCGGTATCGACGAAGAAATCCATGGTGGCGTTGGCGTAGAGCACCGCAAAGCCCAGCACCACCGGCAGGCGTTCCACGTCGCGACCACGCAGGTTGAGCAGCCAGTTGATGGGCTCGGCCTGGGTCAGCAACACCGCATCCAGCCCGCGCTTGCGCAGATCGCTGGCCAGCATTTCGCGCTTGGCCTGGCTGGACTGGCCCGCCAGCTCCTCGCTGTAGAGGATGACAGGGCTCTTGGTCGGAGCGGGACGATCGCTCCAGTGCAGATCGATGGGGTTCTCGTCGATGCGCACCAGCTCGATGCCGTGATCGGCCAGCACGGCGTTGGCGTTCTGATACCAGGCCAGGCTGTGCAGGCGGGCATCGAAGCCGACCCGGGAGCCTGAGGGCAACTGCTCCGCCAGCCACTGCACGTGGGGGTCTTCATTGAGGTGGAGAAACTCGAACAGCTCGGCCGGCGCCTGCATGCGGGCCTGCACGGTATAACGACCGTCGATGAACAGGGCCGCCCGATGCGCCAGGATGATGGCGAGCCCGGCGGAGCCGTTGAAACCCGTGATCCAGTCCAGCCGCTCGGCATAGGCGGGAATGTACTCCCCCAGATGCTCGTCGTCGTGGGGAACGATGAAGGCGTCCAGCTCCAGCGTGGCCAGTGTGGCCCTGACCTGGGCGACGCGGGTTTCAATAATCTCGAAATGGTTCATGTCGTTATTGCCAGCTTGTGGTGATGTGAGTGTTCATTGATGGTGGCCGCTTGCCAGGATCTGTCTGATCGATTGGCCTGCCGCCTCGATGTGTTGCTTGAGCAGTACCACTGCTTCGTGCTTGCGCCGGGCGCGGCACAGTTCAAGGAGTCGGGCGTGCTCCCGCTCGGCCTTGTCCACGCCGCCCTGGGCGAACAGCAGTTCGAAACGCACATAGCGGTCGCAGCTCAGATTGATCTGGGCGATCAGTTCCAGTGCCTGGGGGCGATTGGCTGCCTGGTAAAGGGTGGCGTGAAAGCGGTGATTCAACTCGGCCCAGTGTTCGATCTGGGTGCCAGACTCCAGCGCCAGATCAAACTGGGCGAGGATGGCTTGCGCCTGGGCGAAGGTCTCCTCCGTCATCAGGTCGACGGCGTGGAACAGGGTATCGGCTTCGAGCAGTGCCCGCAAATAAAAGAGCTCCTCGATGGCCGAGGCATCCAGCATGGTCACCACGGCGCCGCGATGGGCCTCGAACTTCACCAGCCCCTGAGCTTCCAGTTGCATCAGGGCTTCCCGCACCGGGATGCGGCTTACCGCCAGCTCCTTGGCGATGGCGTCCTGGCGCAGGGGGGCGCCCGCAGCAAACTCGCCACGCAATATCCGGCCGCGGAGGTTCTCCATCACCATCTGGGTTCGGGTCTTGTAAGGTGGGGTCATGCTGGGGTCACGGGCAGGTTGCAAAATTGTATATTGTATAAAGTTTGGCTGAATCTAACGCGCAAGGGCCGTCAAGGCAAGGCTTGGCGGGAGCCATATGCCGCGCATCGGCCAAAAAAATACCGGCCAGCAGGGCTGACCGGTACGGGATTGTGAGACGCGAGGCGCGTTTCTTACAACTGCGGGCCCGCCGCGACCAGGCGTTTGCCTTCGTCGTTGTCGGTGAAGCGCTCGAAGTTCTTGATGAAGCGCCCGGCCAGATCGGCCGCCTTGGCATCCCACTCGGCCTGGTCGGCGTAAGTGTCTCGCGGATCCAGGATGGCGGGGTTGACGCCCGGCAGCTCGGTCGGCACTTCCAGGTTGAACACCGGCAGTACCTTGGTCGGCGCCTTCTCGATGGAACCATCCAGGATGGCGTCGATGATGCCACGGGTATCCTTGATGGAGATCCGCTTGCCGGTGCCGTTCCAGCCGGTGTTGACCAGATAGGCTTCAGCCCCTGCCGCTTCCATCCGTTTCACCAGCTCCTGGCCGTACTTGGTCGGGTGCAGGCTGAGGAAAGCCGCGCCGAAGCAGGAGGAGAAGGTCGGGGTCGGCTCTGTGATGCCGCGCTCGGTACCGGCCAGCTTGGCGGTAAAGCCGGACAGGAAGTGGTACTTGGTCTGCTCCTTGGTCAGCTTGGCGACCGGGGGCAGCACACCGAAGGCGTCTGCGGTCAGGAAGATCACCTTGGTGGCGTGACCCGCCTTGGAGACCGGCTTGACGATGTTGTCGATGTGATAGATGGGGTAGGAGACCCGGGTATTCTCGGTGCGGGAACCGTCGTCGAAGTCGATGGTGCCATCGGCGGCCACGGTCACGTTCTCCAGCAGCGCATCGCGGCGGATGGCGTGGTAGATGTCCGGCTCGGCCTCTTCGGAGAGCTTGATGGTCTTGGCGTAGCAGCCCCCTTCGAAGTTGAACACGCCGTGATCATCCCAGCCGTGCTCGTCATCACCGATCAGCTGACGCTTGGGATCGGTGGAGAGAGTGGTCTTGCCGGTGCCGGAGAGGCCGAAGAAGATGGCCACGTCCCCATCCTTGCCCACGTTGGCGGAGCAGTGCATGGAGGCGATGCCGCGCAGGGGAAGGAAGTAGTTCATCATGGAGAACATGCCCTTCTTCATCTCGCCACCGTACCAGGTGCCGCCGATGAGTTGCATCTTCTCGGTCATGTTGAAGGCGACGAAGTTCTCGGAGTTGAGACCTTGCTCCTTCCAGTTCGGGTTGGTGCACTTGGCACCGTTCATCACCACGAAGTCCGGTTTGAAGGTCTTCAGCTCCTCTTCGCTCGGGCGGATGAACATGTTCTTTACGAAGTGCGCCTGCCAGGCCACCTCGGTGATGATGCGCACCGCCAGGCGGGTGTCCGGGTTGGCGCCGCAGAAGCCGTCCACCACGAACAGACGCTTGCCGGAGAGCTGTTTGGTGACCAGCCCTTTCAGATGTGACCACACTTCCGGGGTAATCGCCTTGTTATCGTTTTTACCCTGGTCAGACCACCACACAGTATCCTGGGTAGTGGCATCTTTGACGATATATTTATCTTTAGGGGAGCGGCCGGTGAAGATGCCGGTGTTGACGTTGACGGCGCCAAGCTCGGTGACGACGCCACGTTCGAAGCCCTCAAGGTCTGAGCGGGTCTCTTCAGCGAAAAGCTGCTCATAGGAGGGGTTGCGAACGATTTCCTGGCTGTTTTTGATACCGTATTGGTCCAGCTTCAGTTGTTGGGCCAGGGTGGGTTCTACCACGATTGTCATTGTATTCTCCTGGGTTCAGAGGTGTGTAGGGTTCTATCTGACGTTCATGCTACCACCTAGGTGGTAGTTTTTAGCGATCGCCATCAAACTTTATAAAATAGGGTATTTTTTTGTTATTTAAGTTAAAGGCGGGTTTTGCCCGCCTTTGATTAGTGTAACTGGTTTGCATCATTACCGGGAGCCCTGCTGAACAGGGTTTCGATGTCTATCCCGTCGAATTCGTAGTGGGCGCCGCAGTAATCGCAGTGCATGTCGATCTTGCCGAGCTCCTGCACCATGGATACCGCTTCCTCCTTGTCTATCTGCAGCAAGGCCCCTTCGCAACGGGCGCGGGAGCAGGTGCAGCGGAACTCGATGGCCTGGGGATCGAACACCCGTACCTTGTCCTGGTGGTAGAGGCGGTAGAGGATCTCTTCCGCGTCCAGACCGAACAGCTCTTCGTCCTTGATGGTGGTGGTGAGCTGGACCAGGTGGTCGAAATCTTCGCTGTGATCCTCGCTCTGGGCCGGCAGCTCCTGCAGCAGGATGCCCGCCGCACGGGGCTCGCCCTCGTGGTGGCCGGTGCGGATCCAGAGGCGGGTGGCCAGTTGTTCGGACTGGGCGAAGTAGTGCTCCAGGCAGGCCGCCAGGGTGTCGGCCTCCAGGGCGATGATGCCCTGATAGCGCTCTCCCTGATCCGGGGTGATGGTGATGACCAGATGGCCGTTGCCGATCAGGCTTTGCAGCTTGCCGTCCGTCGGCAGTTCCCCTTCATAGCGTGCCACGCCGCGCAATTGCTGGTTGTTGTCGCCGTTGATGACGGCCAGACGTACCGGACCGTCCCCCTGCAGCTGCACCGTGATGGAGCCTTCGAACTTGAGGGTGGCGGTCAGCAGGCTGGTGGCAACCAGCAGCTCGCCCAGCAGGTGCTGCACCTGTACCGGGTAGTTCTGGGCGTCGATGATGTGGCGGTAGGTACGATCCAGCTGGACCAGCTCCCCACGCACTTCGTACTCTTCGAACAGATAGCGATACAGGAGGTCTTGGTTACTCATCATGGTTTCCTAGGATGTTCTTGGGGAAAAATAAACACATTGTTAAACAGGTGGTTAGGAACTAATTCCTCCACCTGTCGTCATAAAGGGGCCACAGACGCGGATTAGGATTGCTTGACCCGGATAAGCTGGCGTCGCTCCTGCTTGTCGGGTCGGCGCTCCGGGCTTGGGGCAAACTGGCTGTTGAAGCGGCGGGCTTCGCTGTTTTCGGCCCGTTTCTTCAGGCTGGCCTCTGTCTCTTCATAGAGTTGCTGGGCCAGCGGGGCGGATTTGCGCTGCTCGCTCACCTCGAGCACCCGCACCTCCCGCTCGTCCTGGCCTTGCCAGAATCGCACCAGGGCGCCGACCTCGACCGCCTTGCCCGGCTTGGTGCGCTGGCCGTTGTAGTGCACCTTGCCGCCGTCGATCTGATCCCGCGCCAGACTGCGGGTCTTGTAAAAGCGGGCGGCCCACAGCCACTTGTCGAGACGGACCTGGGTGCTGCTTTGTGCTGGATTCGACATGGATCGGCTCCGGGATGGCTGAAAAGGTGCCTGATTATACCAGAGGCGGGCCCCGGGATAGAAACAGGGGGCATCCGGGTGTGACGGAAACTGAATTTTCACCCCTTGGTCCCATCCGGTCGGTTGTCTCTGGGTCCATTGCCGTACACAATAGCCAACCGACTTGGATGCCAGACAATTTTGAGAAAGATGACGCTACCGTTCAGGGATGATTTGTTGACTTCCCTTCTGGCTCGCTGCAAGGCCATGCCACTCTCCCGTTTCAGCCAGCCCCTGTTCTGGCTTCTGCTGCTGTTGCTGGCCCAGCAGTGTGCCGTGCTCACCTGGCGCCTGTACGAACTGGCCCAGCCCGCACCCCTGACCCCCTGGCAACCCTCGGTCACCTCGGCGCAGGGGAGTGGCGGCGATCGCCTCGATCTTGGCAACCTCAGCCGCCTCTCTCTCTTTGGCAAGGCGCTGCAACCTCAGGCGGACAAGGCGGCAGAGACGGTGGCGGCGGATGCCCCGAAAACCCAGCTCAACGCCCAGCTCAACGGGGTGCTGGCAAGCTCGGATCCCGCCAAGTCCATCGCCATCATCGCCCACAACGGGACACAGAACTCTTACGGCATCGGAGACTACATCGACGGTACCCAGGCCAGGATACGCCAGGTGTTTGCCGATCGGGTCATCATCGCCCGGGACGGCCGTGACGAGACCCTGATGCTGGACGGGGAAGAGTATGGCAAGCCCCTGCCCAAACCGGCCCGCCAGGAGGGACTCTCCTCCGTGCGCAGCGAACTGCTGGGCAACCCGGGCAAGATCACCGATTACCTCAATATTTCTCCGGTCCGGGTGGACGGTCGCATGACCGGCTATCGCCTCAACCCGGGTCGCAATCCGGAACTGTTCAATCAACTCGGACTGGTCGCCAACGATCTGGCGGTCAGCATCAACGGCCTGGATCTGCGTGACAACGCCCAGGCCATGCAGGCGATGCAGCAGGTGGCGGGCGCCACGGAAATGACCGTCACCGTCGAGCGGCAAGGACAGCTCTACGACGTCTATGTCGGCTTGTCAGAATAATGAATTGGAGTAGCACCAAGAATGACAAATAAAGGGAAGGGCTGGCGTCTGGCCACCATGGCGGCAGCCTTGATGATGGCCGGTTCTGCCTGGGCCACCGAGTATTCCGCCAGTTTCAAGAACGCCGACATCGAGGAGTTCATCAACACGGTCGGCAAGAACCTGAACAAAACCATCATCATAGAGCCATCGGTACGCGGCAAGATCAACGTGCGCAGCTATGACCTGCTCAACGAGGATCAGTACTACCAGTTCTTCCTGAGCGTGCTCGACGTTTACGGCTTTGCCGTGGTGCCCATGAACAACGGCGTGCTCAAGGTGGTGCGCTCCAAGGATGCCAAGACCTCGGCCATCCCCGTGGTGGATGACACCAACCCCGGCGTGGGTGACGAGATGGTGACCCGGGTCGTGCCGGTGCGCAATGTCTCGGTCCGTGAACTGGCCCCCCTGCTGCGTCAGCTCAACGACAACGCCGGCGGCGGCAACGTGGTCCACTACGAGCCCTCCAACGTGCTGCTCATCACTGGCCGCGCCGCCGTGGTCAACCGCCTGGTGGAGGTGGTTCGCCGGGTGGACAAGGCGGGGGATCAGGACATGGACGTCATCAAGCTCAAGTTCGCCTCCGCCGGCGAGATGGTGCGGCTGGTGACCAACCTCAACAAGGATGGCAGCAATCAGGGGGCCAACGCCTCGCTGCTGCTCTCCCCCAAGGTGGTGGCCGACGAGCGCACCAACTCCGTGGTCATCAGCGGCGAGCCCAAGGCCCGTGCCCGCATCATCCAGATGGTGCGCCAGCTCGACCGGGATCTGCAGAGCCAGGGCAACACCCGGGTCTTCTACCTGAAATATGGCAAGGCCAAGGATCTGGTGGACGTCCTCAAGGGGGTCAGCTCCAGCATCGCCGCCGACAAGAAGGGCGGGGCGGCTGCCACGGCCACGGGCGGTGCCAGCATCGGCGGCGGCCAGCTCGCCATCTCCGCCGACGAGACCACCAATGCCCTGGTGATCACCGCCCAGCCGGACGTGATGGCCGAGCTGGAGCAGGTCATCGCCAAGCTCGACATTCGCCGTGCCCAGGTGCTGGTGGAGGCCATCATCGTCGAGATATCGGATGGTGACGGCATGAACCTCGGGGTGCAGTGGGCCAACACCAATGGCGGCGGCACCCAGTTCACCGACACCGGTCTGCCCATCGGCTCCCTGGCCATCGCCGCCAAGGATTACAAAGACAACGGCAACACCGACGGCCTGTCATCCCTGGCGGGCAGCTTCAGCGGCATGGCGGCAGGCTTCTATCACGGAGACTGGGCGGCGCTGGTGACGGCGCTCTCCACCAACAGCAAGAACGACATCCTCTCCACCCCGAGCATCGTCACCATGGACAACAAGGAGGCCTCCTTCAACGTCGGTCAGGAAGTGCCGGTGCAGAGCGGCTCCCAGAGCTCCACCACCAGCGATCAGGTGTTCAACACCATAGAGCGCAAGACGGTGGGGACCAAGCTGGTGGTGACGCCCCAGATCAACGAAGGAGATTCCGTGCTGCTCAACATCGAGCAGGAGGTCTCCAGCGTGGCACAGAAGCAGGCGACCGGGACCGCCAACCTGGGCCCCACCTTCGATACCCGTACCGTGAAGAACGCCGTGCTGGTCAAGAGTGGCGAGACAGTGGTGCTGGGTGGCCTGATGGACGAACAGACCCAGGAGCAGATCTCCAAGGTGCCCCTGCTCGGGGACATTCCGGTGCTGGGCTACCTGTTCCGTTCCTCCAAGACCTCCACCGCCAAGCGCAACCTGATGGTCTTCATCCGCCCGACCATATTGCGTGACGCCAATGTCTACTCCGGGGTCTCCAGCAACAAGTACACCCTGTTCAGGGCCGAACAGCTGAGCCGGGCTGCGGAAGAGGGCTATGCCACCTCGCCGGCTCGCCAGGTGCTGCCCGCCTATGGCCAGGACGTGATGATGTCCCCCGAGGTGCAGCAGCAGATCCAGAGAATGCAGGCCCAGCAGCAGGCGACCGCCACCGGCGTGCGCGCCCAGGTGCAGGAGCAGCCCTTCGTGCAGAGCAAGCCCTGATGGCCGCCTACCAGCTCGATGGCAGCGAGCTGCCGGCTCCCCTGCCGGAACTGCCGTTCGCGTTTGCCCGCAACTTCGGGGCCATCCTGACCGAGCGCCAGGGTGCCCCGGTGCTGCTCTGTCGTCAGGGGATCTCCCCCCAGACCCTGCTGGAGGTGCGACGGGTGGCGGGCTGTGCCTTCGCGGTGGAGCAGCTTGGCAACGACGAGTTCGAAACGCTCCTGATGGCCCACTATCAGCGTGACTCCTCCGAGGCGCGTCAGTTGATGGAGGATCTCGGCAACGAGATGGACTTCTTTGCCCTGGCTGAAGAGCTGCCTCAGAGCGAGGATCTGCTGGACGCCGACGACGACGCCCCCATCATTCGCCTCATCAATGCCATGTTGAGCGAGGCGATAAAAGAAGAGGCGTCCGACATCCACATCGAGACCTTCGAGCGGGCCCTGGTGATCCGTTTTCGCATCGATGGGGTGCTGCGGGAGATCCTGCGCCCCCATCGCAAACTCGCCTCCCTGCTGGTGTCGCGCATCAAGGTCATGTCGCGCATGGACATCGCCGAGAAGCGGGTGCCGCAAGATGGCCGCATCTCACTGCGCATCGGCGGCCGGGCGGTGGACGTGCGGGTCTCCACCATGCCTTCCAGCTACGGCGAGCGGGTGGTGCTGCGACTGCTGGACAAGAACAACGTGCGCCTCGAGCTCAAGCAGCTCGGCATGACGCTGGCCAACCGCAACATCATCAGCGAACTCATTCGCAAGCCCCACGGCATCATTCTGGTGACGGGCCCGACCGGTTCGGGCAAGTCCACCACCCTTTATGCGGCCCTCTCGGAGATCAACTCCCGGGATCGCAACATCCTGACCGTCGAAGACCCCATCGAATATGACCTCGAAGGGGTGGGCCAGACCCAGGTCAACAGCAAGGTGGACATGACCTTCGCCCGGGGCCTGCGCGCCATTCTGCGCCAGGATCCGGACGTGGTGATGGTGGGGGAAATCCGTGACCTCGAGACCGCCCAGATCGCGGTGCAGGCATCCCTCACCGGTCACCTGGTGATGTCGACCCTGCACACCAACACCGCCATCGGCGCCATTACCCGGATGCGGGACATGGGGATCGAGCCCTTCCTGCTCTCCTCGTCGCTCCTGGCGGTACTGGCCCAGCGGCTGGTGCGCACCCTCTGCCCGGATTGCCGCGCACCGCACCCTGTCACCGAGCAGGAGCGTCTGGCAATGGGCATCGAGCTTGCGCCGGATCAGCAGATCTGGCGTCCGGTGGGCTGCGAGCAGTGCAACCACACCGGCTATCGCGGCCGGACCGGCATCCACGAGCTGGTGGTGGTGGACGAGGCGGTGCGCGAGGCGATCCACAGCGCCAGCGGCGAGCTCGCCATCGAGCGGCTGATCCGGGGTCACACCCCCAGCATCCGCCGCGACGGCATCGACAAGGTGCTCAAGGGGCAGACCAGCCTCGAAGAGGTGCTGCGCGTGACCCGGGAAGACTGAGATGGCGGCATTTGAATACAAGGCCCTCGACGGCAAGGGGCGCAACAAGAGCGGCGTGCTGGAAGGGGATTCCGCCCGCCAGGTGCGCCAGCTGCTGCGCGAGCAGGGGCTGACCCCCCTCGAGGTGAACGAGACCACCGAGAAGGCCAAGCGGGAGGCGAACCGCTTCGTGCTGTTTCGCCGTGGCGCCTCCACCGCAGAACTGGCCCTCATCACCCGCCAGCTGGCGACCCTGGTGGGGGCCGGTCTCACCATCGAGGAGGCCCTCAAGGCGGTCGCCGAACAGTGCGAGAAGGCCCACCTGCGCAGCCTGGTGGCGACGGTGCGCAGCAAGGTGGTGGAGGGGTATTCCCTGGCCGATTCGCTGGGGGCCTTCCCCCATGTGTTCGACCAGCTGTTCCGCTCCATGGTGGCGGCCGGCGAGAAGTCCGGTCACCTGGAGAAGGTGCTCAACCGTCTCGCCGATTACACCGAGCAGCGCCAGCACATGCGCACCAAGCTGCTGCAGGCGATGATCTATCCCATCGTCCTCACCCTGGTGGCGGTGGGGGTCATCTCCATACTGCTCACCGCCGTGGTGCCCAAGGTGGTGGCCCAGTTCGAACACATGGGCCAGCAACTGCCGGGCACCACCCGTTTCCTCATCGGCACCAGCGAGCTGTTGCAGCACTACGGCCTCTGGTTCCTGCTGCTCCTTGGCATTGGCGGCCTGATCTGGCGCTGGTGGCTGACCGACGACAAGCGCCGCCGTCGCTGGCACCAGGTGATACTGCGCCTGCCAGTGATCGGTCGGGTCAGCCGCGGTCTCAACACCGCCCGCTTTGCCCGCACCCTGAGCATCCTCAACGCCAGCGCCGTGCCCCTGCTGGAGGGAATGAAGATCGCCGGCGAAGTGCTCTCCAACGACTATGCCCGCATGCGCATCGGTGAGGCCACCGAGCGGGTGCGGGAGGGGACCAGCCTGCGCAAGTCGCTGGATGAAACCAGAATTTTTCCGCCCATGATGCTGCACATGATCGCCTCGGGCGAGCAGAGCGGCGAGCTCGACAGCATGCTGGAGCGGGCGGCGGACAACCAGGACAGGGAGTTCGAAACCCAGGTGAACATCGCCCTCGGGGTGTTCGAGCCCATGCTGGTGGTCTCCATGGCCGGGGTGGTGCTGTTTATCGTGATGTCGATCCTGCAGCCGATCCTGGAGCTCAACAACATGGTGAATCTGTGAGGGTCGGGTGCCCGAATAGGCTTCGCCATTCGAACCTGCAAATTCAATCGAACGATCGTGGTTTAACAGTTAATCGTTGATGGCTCATGCCATCTCATTTCGTTAGGGAGTCAGTCATGCAAAAGCGTCGTCAATCGGGTTTTACCCTGCTGGAAGTGATGGTGGTCATCGTGATCCTGGGGATCCTGGCCAGCCTGGTGGTGCCCAACCTGATGGGCAACAAGGAGAAGGCGGATCAGCAAAAAGCGGTCTCCGACATAGTGGCGCTGGAAAACGCCCTCGACATGTACAAGCTGGACAACAACCGCTACCCCACCACCGAGCAGGGGCTGGATGCCCTGGTCAACAAGCCGACCGCATCCCCTGAGCCGCGCAGCTACCGTGAAGGGGGCTACATCAAGCGCCTGCCGCAGGATCCCTGGGGCAACCAGTACCAGCTGCTGAGCCCGGGCCAGTTCGGCAAGATCGACATCTTCTCCATGGGGATGGACGGCGAAGCCGGGACCGATGACGACATCGGCAACTGGAACCTGAAGGACTTCCAATAAGTGATTCCGCCGCGTCGTGCTCACTGCGCCCCCCCGGGGCTGCCTGAATGAAGGTGGCCTCTTCTGCCCGTCACCAGGCCGGTTTTACCCTGCTGGAAGTGTTGCTGGTCGCCATGTTGATGGGACTGGTGGCGACCGCCGTCACCCTCAGCATGGGGGGCGCCAGGGGGGATCGGGAGCTCGACAAGCAGGCGCGCCGCTTCATGGCGACCCTGCAGCAGGCCCAGGAGTATTCGGTAATGGATGGCAGGCTGCTGGGGCTGCGGGTCGAGGAGAACGGCTGGCAGTTTATGTCCCGGGATCCCAAGGATCGCAAGTGGCGCGCCCTGACCGGTGACAAGCTGCTGGGGCCGGTGACGTTGCCGGAGGGGATGACCCTGGCGGCGGAGCTGGAAGGTTTCAACTGGCGCACTGCGTCGGACGAACGCCAGGAGCAGGGTCGGGACGAGCGCGAGCGGACACCCCAGATCCTGGTCTTTCCGGGGGGAGAGCTCTCTCCCTTCGTGCTGACCCTGAGCCAGCAGGACGAGGATCTGCACTATCTGCGTACCGTCAGGGGGGACGAGTTCGGTCGTCTCTCCCTGTTGCAGGATGAAGAGGAAGAAGAGTGAGGAGCGCCAGGCCCGCAGGGGGCGCTCTAGCGCGTCGCACCGCTCTGTCGGGCGGCCCCGCCCGGGTGCGCGGCATGACGCTGCTGGAGGTCATGGTGGCCCTGGCTGTGTTTGCCATCGCCGGGCTGGCGGTGATGAAGACCGCGAGCGAACACCTGGCTGGCCTCAATTATCTGGAGCAGAAGACCCTGGCGACCTGGGTGGTGGAGAATCAGCTGGTGCAGCAGAAGCTCGAAGGCAAGTGGCCGGGAGACAGCTGGGTGGAAGGGGACGAGGAGATGGCCGGGCAGACCTGGTACTGGCGCTATCGCGGCGTCGCCACGGCGGACAGCAACTTCAGGGCGCTGGACATGGAAGTGCGCACCGCGCCCAAGGCCGAGAGCCCGGTGGCCATGATCCGGACCTATCTCAGCCGATGAACATTCATCAACGTGCGTCCATGATCCGGAGCCGGTGTCAGCCGATGCTCCAGAGCAACACCCGCCCATCGCACCACCGCGGCTTTACCCTGCTTGAGATGCTGGTGGCCATCGCCATCTTCGCCACCCTGAGCCTGGGGGCCTATCAGGTGCTGCAAGGGGTGCTGACCAGCGACGAGGTGGCCAAGCGCAAGGAGGCCCGCCTCTCGGAACTGCAGCTCGCCTTCAGCCTGCTGGAGCGGGACGTCACCCAGATGGTGCCGCGCAGCGGTCGCATCGACGGCGAGAACAACAAGGTGCTGCTGGCGGCGTCCCGCTTCGGCCAGCAGAGCGACGATTGGGGCATGGCCTTCATTCGCGGCGGCTGGCTCAATCCGGACGGCATACTGCCGCGCTCCGGCCTGCAACGGGTGGGTTGGCGTCTCAAGGGGCAGACCCTGGAGCGGTTGAGCTACCTCTATCCGGATCCGGCCATTGGCACCGAGCCGCGCATTCAGCCCGTGCTGACCGGCGTGACGGCGCTGCGCCTCTATTTCTACGACAAGGGACAGTGGAAGGAGGAGTGGACCCAGCGCGACCTGCTGCCCTACGGGCTGGCGGTGGAGCTGGAGCTTGAAGACTACGGCACCATCCGTCGCCAGTTCCTGATCGGAGCCGGTGGCCAGAGGGCAGAGAATGGTAACTGATCGTCGTTTTCCCCTGTCCGTCACGGAGGATGACGGCACTATTCGACGTCGCCAGTTCCTGATCGGTGCTGGTGGCCAGCGAGCGGACAATGGCAATTAAGCGCGGCCGGGGCCGATCCCGCACTACACTGGGCCGCCAGGGGGGAATGGCCCTGCTGGTGGTGTTGCTCATCCTCGCGGTGATGGTGATCGTCGCCAGCAACATGAGCGGCCGCCTGCAACTGGAGCTGCGCCGCACCGCCAACCTCACCCTGGGCAAGCAGGCCTGGTGGTATGCCATGTCGGCGGAGGCCCTGGTGATCAAGGTGCTGAACCAGGACTTCAAGGATGACCCGGATCGGGTGAGTCTGGGACAGAACTGGGCGCGGGAGGACGGGGTCTTCCCGGTGGAGGATGGCACTCTCTCGGGCCGGGTACGGGATCTGCAATCCTGCTTCAACCTCAACAGCCTGAGCGTGCCCCTCAAGGAGGGGGAGAACGGCGACGATCTCGAGGCCCAACCTTATCAGTTCAAGGTGTTCCGGGCCCTGCTCGCCCAGCTCGAGGTGGATGATTACGAAGCGGTGCAGCTGACGGACGCCATCCGTGACTGGACCGACAAGGATACCCAGCTGGTCTCGAGCAACGGGGCCGAGGATGCCTACTACGAGGGACTCAATCCTCCCTACCTGGTGGCTAACCAGCGGATGCTGGGCACCGACGAATTGCGGGCAGTGCGCGGGGTGAGCGCCAGCCTGTACGCCCGGTTGGCCCCCTATGTGTGCTCCCTGCCCAATGACAAGCTGGTGGTGAACATCAACACCATCCGGCCGGAGCAGGCGGCCCTGCTGGTGGGGCTCTACCAGGGGAAGATCGGGCTGGACGATGCCAAGCGGGTGCTGACCAGCCGCCCCAAGAAGGGGTGGAAGAACAAACAGGAGATGACGGAGCAGTTGCAGGTTCAGCCGGGTGCCATCACCGGGCTGGATGGCGCCCTTGACATCAAGAGCAGCTTCTTCGAGGCCCGCCTGCTGGCGGAGGTGGGGGAGACCCGCGCCAGGCTTGAGACCGTCTTCCAGCGTGGCAAGGACAACAAGCTGGTGATGCTGCGTCGCCTGAGCGGCGGCGCCGAATAACAAGGGGGCGTGGGGCGGTTTCAGCTGCCCTGCGCATCCCCCGATTGGACTGCAACCCATGGCTGTGCGCCCGCCCCCCTGAGGGAGGAGCGGGCATGGCAGGAGAGACATTAGTGAGCGAGAGTCTGGTCATCCGTCTGGGGACCAATGCGCAGCAGCCAGTGCACTGGCTGGTCTGGTCGGCGCAGGAGCAGGAGATCATCGCCTCCGGCATCCTGGCCTCGGCGCACGCCCTCGGCGAGCTGCAGGAGCGTGCCGGTGGTCGCCCCGTGGTGACCCTGGTGCCCGGCAGCGATCTTATCTTCCGGCGGGTCAATCTGCCGGGCAAATACAGCCGCCAGAGTGCGGCGGCCCTGCCCTATCTGCTGGAGGAGCAGATCGCCTCAGACGTGGACGATCTGCACCTGGTGGTGCTCGGCCATCAGGGCCGAGAGGTGGATCTGATGGCGGTGGACAAGGGGAAGATGCACTCCTGGCTCGGCTGGCTGGAGCAGGCAGGGCTCAAGACCCTGCACCTGCTGCCCGACGTGCTGGCGCTGCCGCTCGCCGCCGATGGCTGGTCAGCCCTGCAACTGGGGGAGGAGTGGCTGGTCCGCCAGGGCCCCCGTCAGGGCATAGTGGCGGAGGAATCCCTGCTGGCCATGCTGCTGGCAGCGCAGACCGAACCCGTCACCCTTCACTGCCATACTCCCATCCCCGCCATGGCGGCGGGCAACTGGCAGGGGGCTGACCCGGAACTGCCCATGCTGTTGCTGGCGAAAGGGGCGCTGACCTGCCAGGCCAACCTGTTGCAGGGGCCCTATCGTCCCCAGACCGAATACGCCCGCTACTGGTTGCAGTGGCGCAAGGTGGCGGTGCTGGCAGGCGTATTGTTGCTGGTGGCCCTGGTGCAGCGCGGTGTGCATCTGCACCAGCTGGCGGAACAGGACAAGGCCCTCAAGGCTGAGATCCGGCAGGTCTACACCCGGATCTTCCCGGGGGAGACGCGCATCGTCAACGTGCGCAGCCAGATGACCCAGCACCTCCAGCAGTTGGGGCAGGCTCCCCAGGATGGCGTCCTGTTGCTCCTGACCGAGCTGGCCCCGGTGTTTGCCGAGGTGCCCGGCCTCAAGCCCGAGGTGCTGCGCTTCGATGCAGCCCGGGGCGAGCTGAGGTTGCAGGTGACAGCCCCCAGCTTCACCGAGATCGAACGTTTCCGCGAGCTGGCGGGCAAGCGCTTCGAGGTGCAGCAGGGTGAGGTGCGAAGCACCGAAGGCAAGGTCGAAGGGGCGCTGGTACTCAAGGGGAGGTCGTCATGATGGACAAACTGCAGAGCTGGTGGCGCGGCATCAGTGCCCGCGAGCAGCGGCTGGTGGCGGTGGGGGGCAGCGTGCTGCTCATCGGGCTCTTCTACTGGGCGATCTGGCAGCCGGTGGCAAATCGCATTGCCGAGCGCGAGCGGCAGGTAGTGAACCAGCAGCAGACCCTGGCCTGGCTCAAGGAGAAGGGACAGGAGGTGCTGGCGATGCAGGGGGGACAGGGGCGCCAGATCGATACCGGCGGTACCCTGGACGGCGTGGTGAACCGCACCGCCTTCAACCAGAAGATCAAGATTGCCCGCTTGCAGCCCCAGGGTCAGGAGCTGCAGGTATGGATAGACACAGTACCGTTCGATGATCTGCTGATCTGGCTTGCGACCCTCTCGGATCAATACGGCGTCCAGGTGCAGATCATCGAGCTGGCCCGCGAGGGGCTGGCCCCCGGGCTGGTCAAGGTCAGACGTTTGCAGTTGAGTCGTTCCCAATGAAGCGAAAAATAGTGATCGCCAGTCTCTTCCTGCTGGCCTATCTCGGTTTCCTGCTGGCCCAGTTGCCTGCATCCCTGGTGGTGCGTCATCTGCCGCTGCCCCCCAATCTGGTGCGGCTGGAGGGGGTGAGCGGCACCCTCTGGAGCGGTCAGGCCGCCCGGGTGCAATATGCCAGCGAGTCCCTCACCCAGTTGCGCTGGGATCTCGATGGCTGGTCCCTGCTGCGGCTGGCGCCCGAGGCGTCGGTGCGCTTTGGCGAGCGCAGCGGGCTCAACGGGCAGGGGATCCTGGGTTGGAACGGTGCTGCTTTCGGGCGCGACATCACCCTGAATGCGCCGGCCCCCTGGGTGCTGGAGCGGGTGCCGATGAGACCCCCCTTCCCGTTGACGGCGACGGGTCAGTTGCAGCTCAAGATCGATCAGTTTGCCCAGGGCACTCCCTGGTGCGACAACCTTTACGGGGATCTTCACTGGTATGACGCACAGGCGGACACCCCGGCGGGCAAGCTGGCCCTGGGGGATCCCGAGATCACGCTCACCTGTCTCGACTCCCGGCTGGTGGCCGAGATCAAGCAGGGCTCGGAGGCGGTGCAGGTGCTGGGCAAGCTGGAGTTGCAGGCCAATCGCCAGTACCTGTTCCAGGGCACCCTGAAACCGGGTCCCGAGCTGCCGGACCAGATGAAACAGGGGCTCCCCTTCCTCGGCCAGCCCGATGGGCAGGGGCGCTTCCCGCTGCGTTATCAGGGCCGCATCTGACGGCGTTGCCCATGGTTTGAACCACCCCGCCCCGGCGGGGTGGTGTCGTTATGGGGGCGCGCCGGCTGGCGCCGTGATGAGGTGATTGAGGAAGAAGCTGAACAGCTCGGCCCGGGAGTGCAGGTTCAACTTGGCGTAGAGGTGCTTGCGGTGATTCTTCACCGTGCCGCTGCCGATGCCGAGTGCATCGGCAATGGCCTCGGTATCCAGCCCCTGCAACAGCAAACCCGCCACCTGGCGCTCCCGCCGGGTTAGCTGATCTCCCCCCACACTGGCGATAGCCTGCTCCACCGCCCCCTTGAGGTCAGTGCCATCTGACCTGACCGGGCTGCGGGCCAGGCGGGGTGTCTCTTCCCGCCAGTGCTGGCGACACAGGGAGTGGACCAGCGGAAACAGTGCCTCCAGCCTGGCCAGCTCGTCACGGCTGAGGGAGCGGCGCTTGTCGAGGCGGCCCAGAAACAGCATCAGGGTGAGGCCGCCGCGCACCGGCAGGATCAGCCCCACCTCCTCCTGCCAGCCGGTGGCCTGATAGAAGTGGTGGCGATACTCGGGGTCGAGCCGCCCCCGTGACACCTGCGCCAGGGTCCAGACCCCGGCAGGTAAGCCCTGCTCCAGCGCCTGCATGAAGGGATCCTGACTGAAGTGGCGGGTGAGGTAGCGGTCGAACAGCAGGGCCCGCTGGTGGTGCAGGTTGTCGTAGAGGTAGACGGGCCGTTGCCCCACCCCGAGCAGCAGGGCACAGTCGAACGCCACCTGTTGCTGGATGAGGCGCACCAGGGCCGCCGGGAAGCCGCTGCCGTGCAGGGCATCGACGGCGGCGGTCAGGCTCAGGGTATCCGTGGCAGGAGACGGGGGCATGGCGATGGGCTCCGGGTCAGGGAATGGTTTCCCCACGATGGCAGGATGCTAGCACGGGAGTGGCAAAACTGTCCCCTGGGGGACATATCTACCAGCACTGCAAACGGCGAGGATGGCCCTCTTTCTCTTGCTGTTGGAGCCCTCTATGACAAATCCTCACCTGCTCGATGAGCTGACCCAGCGCGGCCTGGTGGCCCAGAATTCCGACCCGGTGGCGCTGGCCGACCATCTTGCCACCCCTCGCACCGTCTATTGCGGGTTCGATCCCACCGCTGGCAGCCTGCACATCGGCCACCTGGTGCCACTGCTGA
The DNA here is from genome assembly GCF_041402625.1 of Aeromonas sp. S19(2024). Lineage (NCBI taxonomy): Bacteria > Pseudomonadati > Pseudomonadota > Gammaproteobacteria > Aeromonadales > Aeromonadaceae > Aeromonas > Aeromonas sp. S19(2024). The sequence continues at coordinate 172,205 of NZ_JBGLQU010000005.1, read as the reverse complement.
TGCTGCGCCGCTTCCAGCTGGCGGGCCACACCCCGGTGGCCCTGGTGGGCGGGGCCACCGGCCTTATCGGCGATCCCAGCTTCAAGGCAAGCGAGCGCACCCTCAACAGCGCCGAGACGGTGCAGGGCTGGGTCGCCAGCCTGTCGGCCCAGATAAGCGCCCTGTTGCCGGCGAGCGACGGGCTGGCGGCGCCGCTGCTGGTCAACAACGCCGACTGGATGGGGCAGATGTCCGCCCTCGATTTTCTGCGGGACATCGGCAAGCACTTCTCGGTCAACGCCATGCTGGCCCGCGAATCGGTGCGCCAGCGCCTCGCCCGTCCGGATCAGGGCATCTCGTTCACCGAGTTCTCCTACGCCCTGCTGCAATCCCAGGACTTCGCCGTGCTCAACCAGCGCCTCGGCTGCACCCTGCAGATCGGCGGCAACGACCAGTGGGGCAACATCACCAGCGGCATGGACCTCACCCGCCGCCTCCATCAGGCCCAGGTCTATGGCATGACGCTGCCGCTCATCACCAAGGCCGATGGCACCAAGTTCGGCAAGACCGAGGGGGGCGCTATCTGGCTCGACCCGGCGCTCACCTCCCCTTACGCCTTCTACCAGTTCTGGCTCGGCACCGCGGACGAGGATGTCTACCGCTTCCTGCGCTACTACAGCTTTATGCCGCTGGCCGAGATTGAGACGCTGGAGGCGGAGGATGCGAAGCGGCAGGGGCGCAAGCTGGCCCAGCAGGTGCTGGCGGACGAGCTGACCGAACTGGTACACGGCAAGGGGGCGCTGGCGGCGGCGCAGCGCATCAGCGAATCGTTGTTCAGTGGCGAGGTAGCGCGCCTTGGGGAGAGCGATCTGGCCCAGCTGGCGCAAGATGGCATGCCAAGCAGCTGCATCGAGGGGGAAACGGATCTGGTGACCCTGCTGGTGGAGTGCGGCCTGGCCAACTCGAAGCGGATCGCCCGCGAGCTGCTGGCGGCGGGGGCCGTCAGCGTCAACGGTGCGATCCGCCGGGATGAGCCGCTCACCGCCGACGATCGGCTGTTCGGCCGCTACCTGCTGCTGCGCCGGGGCAAGAAGCAGTACCACCTGGTGATCTGCTCATGAAGGGGTGAGCGCCTCGATGACGTAGTCGAGGAAGTGGCCGACCAGGGCCGACTCGGCCCGGCGCTGGGTATAGAGGGCGTAGAAATGGGCCCCCTTGGGGCGATAGTCCGGCAGCACTTCGCGCACCACCCCCTCGGCCAGCTCGGCCGCCACCAGGTAGCGCGGCAGGCGGGCTATCCCCAGTCCCTGGCGCATCCCCTGGTGAATCGCCTTCTTGCTGCTGAAGGCCAGCTCGCCCGCTACCTCGAGAGGGATCTCGCGCCCCTGGGCAAGCAGGGGCCAGCGCTCGTGGCGGCCGTACTCCTGGCTGCGGGTGATGAGGCTGTGCTGGTGCAGATCTTGCGGTGTGCTGAGGGGCGGATGGCGGTCGAGGTAGTCAGCGCTGGCGCAGAGCACCAGATCGTCCACCGCGATGGGGCGCGCCAGGTAGGGCTGGGTGCCGAGCTCAGTGCTGCGAAACGCCACGTGCAGGTTGTCGCGCAGCAGGTCGGCCGGGGTATTGCTGAAGTCGGCGATGATCCGCACCTCCGGGTGGTCGGCGCGAAAGCGCAGCAGCACCGGAGTCAGCACCACTTCTCCCCAGAGATCCGGCGCCGTGATGCGCAGCTCCCCGCACAGTGCCGAGCGGCGGCGCTGCAGGCCGTCCAGCAACTGCTCATGCAGGGCGATCATCTGGTCGGCCTGGCGGTAGGCGAGCTCTCCTGCGTCGGTCAGTTGCACCCGGCGGGTGGTGCGGCTCAGGAGCATACTGCCGAGGTTTTGCTCCAGGTGGCGCAGATCTTTTGACGCCTTGCTCGGGGTGATGCCGAGCTGGGACGCTGCCGCGGCGAAGGATCCGCAGCGGACGATGGCGACCAGCAGACGCATCAGGTAGAGGGTATCGAGCTTGTGGTGACTCATGAGGGGTGGCCTATTATGTCTTTCTGGGAATGAATGTCTTGCTTGTACGTCTGATTATATCCTCCTGGCCCGGGTTTATAGTGGCCGCCATGCCATTGCGATCCCAGGAGAGGACGATGAACAAGACACTGGGCGACAGCTTCCACTTCGAGCGAGCCGGATTGCGGCTCAAGAACCGGGCCGTGCTGGCCCCTTTGACCCACAACATGAGCGGCGCAGGCGGTGATCCCGGCCAGGCCGAGCTCGACTGGCTGGCGCGCTGCGCCCGTGGCGGCTTCGGCCTGCTCATCGCCGCCGCCACCCAGGTGCGGCCCGGCGGACGCTGCTGGGTGGGGCAGCCTGCCCTGATGACGGACGCCCAGCAGCAGGCCTTCACGGCCCTGGCCGACAGTGCGCGGCAGGCCGGGGCGCTGGCGGTGGTGCAACTGCATCACGGCGGGATGCGGGCTCTGCCCGAGCTGAACGACGGGGTGCCGGTCGGCCCGTGCGCGCTGGCGCCGGGCGGGCGTTACCCTCTCGGGGTCAAGGGGCTGAGCGAGGAGGAGATTCTGACGCTGATTGACGCCTTTGTGAGCGCTGCGGAGCGGGCCCATGATGCCGGCCTGCACGGGGTCGAGCTGCACGCAGCCCACCACTTCCTGCTCTGCAACTTCCTCAACCCCCTGCACAACCGGCGCACCGACCGCTGGGGTGGCAGCCTCGCGAACCGGGCGCGGATCCTGGTGGAGATAGTGCGCGGCATTCGCGCCCGTCTACCCCGGGGCTTCCTGGTCGGGGTGCGTCTCTCCCCCGAGAGCTATGCCCATATCCAGGGCATCGAACTGGCCCATCAGCTGGCGGTGGCGCGCCTGCTGGCGGACGAGGGGATCGACTACCTGCACTTCTCCATGGGGGACAGCTTCAAGGCGGTGGCGGGGGATCCCGACGGCGGCGCCCTGCTGGAGGCGGTAAGGGTCGGGTTGGCCGGGCGGGTGCCGCTCATGGTGGCGGGCAAGATTAGCGACGCAGTTTCGGCGGAGCGGGCTCTGGCCGGCGGCGCCGATCTGGTGGCGGTGGGCACGGCGGCCCTTGGCAATCCGGACTGGATGGAACGGGTGAGCCGCGGCCTGCCTCTGCATGCGGCCCCTTTCACGGCGGCGCACCTCACGGAGGTCGGCTTCACCCCAAGCGCCCTCGACTACCTGGCCGGCATGGGGGTGCTGGCCCCGCGCGATGCGGCCTGAGGGCTTTCATGAGCGGTATGCGCTCGGCAGGCTGTTGAGCTTATGTGACAAGGCCCTTGTGAAGAGGGCCTTGTGCGTGTCAGGCGCCGAGAGGGAGCAGGTCGGCGTAGTCGTCGAGCGCCGGGAAGTGCTGGAAGGTGAGCGGCGGCATCTGGCTGTCGGGGTGACGGATGCCGAGCTGGTGGGCGATGCCGAACTCGGCCGAGGCGGCCAGGATCCGCTCGCTGTCATCCACGAAGAGGGTGCGGGCCGGGTCGAAAGCCAGCCGCTCGGCCAGCGCCTGCCAGCAGTGCTGGCTCTCCTTCGACCACCCTAGCTCATGGGTGCTCACCATCAGATCGAGGTGCTGGGCGAGGCCGAGGCGTGCATCCTTCACCGACAGGCTGGCGGGATGGGCATTGGTGAAGAGCACCACCTGCTTGCCGGCGGCCTTGAGTGCGGCCAAGAAGGGAATGACGTTGGGGCGCCACTGGATCTTCTCCAGGATCTCCTGTTTGAGGGCGCGGATGTCGAGCCCGAGCGTCCGGGTCCAGTAATCCACGCAGTACCAGTCGAGGGTGCCGTTGACCGCATGATAGTGGGTGTCTATCTGCGCCTTCGCCTCGGCCAGCGGCAGGCCGAGTCGCTCGGCGTAGCGCACCGGCACCAGGGTTTGCCACAGATGGCTGTCAAAATGGAGATCGATCAGGGTGCCATCCATGTCGAGCAACACGGTATCAATCTGGTGCCAGGGCAGGGGAGTCGACATGGGGCCTCGCGATGTCTGTGGTGATGGGAAAAACGGGGCGCATTATAACGGATTTTTCAGACATCTTTCCCCTCTTTGCCCCGTGGTGTTCGGCAGGGGAGTCGTTTACTCTTGAAACACGATTTTTTAACGAGCAGTCAGCCTCCGATGAGCGATCCCCACAAGCGCAATCCCGTCCACCTCAGTGTCGAGACCATGGCCCATGACAAGAGCAAGCCGGAGATCCTCAAGGCCGAGATCGTGGCCGAGAGCCGGCTGTTCAAGGTGGAGTCCCTTCACCTGAAATTCTCCAACGGCGAGGAGCGGGTCTATGAGCGGATGCGCGGCGGCAACCGGGGTGCCGTCATGGTGGTGCCCCTGTTCGATGCCCACACCCTGCTGCTGGTGCGCGAGTACGCGGCGGGCACCCACTCCTACGAGCTGGGTTTCCCCAAGGGATTGATAGACCCCGGTGAAAATGCCTTCGAGGCGGGCAACCGGGAGCTGATGGAGGAGGCGGGCTTCGGGGCGAGCAGCCTGACCCTGCTCAAGCAGGTGTCGCTGGCGCCGGGGTATTTCTCCAGCCGGATGGACATCTTGCTGGCGCGGGATCTCTACCCCGAGCAGCGGGTCGGTGACGAGCCCGAGCCTCTCGAGGTGATCCCCTGGCCCCTCAACCGGATCGACGAGTTGCTGGCACGACCGGACTTCACCGAGTCGCGCAGCATCAGTGCCCTGCTGCTGGCCAGCAAATGGCTGGCGGAGCAGGGAAATTAGCCCGCAGAGGGTCTGTTTGGCAATCAGAGGCAGAGGTAAGCACCATGCAGGAGTTGTTGGCCTGGATACCCGAGGTCAAGGAGATCGCCCGTGAGGCGGGCAGGATCCTTCACGAGATCTATCGCGGCGGTCAGTTCGAACGCCAGTTGAAGGAGGATGCGACCCCGGTCACCAGTGCCGATCTTGCTGCCGATGCCTACCTCAAACAGGCGCTGGCAGCGCTCACTCCCCATGTCCCCGTGCTGACCGAAGAGGCGGCCGACATCCCCTTCAGCCAGCGTGCGAACTGGCGCCAGTACTGGCTGGTGGATCCCCTCGATGGCACCGGCGAGTTCATCGCCGGTAGCGGCGACTTCGCCACCCTGATCGCCCTGGTGCGGGACAATGTCCCGGTGCTCGGGGTCATCTACGCCCCCGAATCCGATCTGCTCTACTGGGCGGTGCGTGGTCACGGCGCCTTCAAGGAGGCGAACGGCGAGAGCCGTCCCATCAGCGCCATCCATCATGAACACGATCAGCCTGACTCCCTGGTGGTGGCCATCAGCCGCCGCCAGAAACTGGAGAACCTGACCCGTCGTCTCAACCCGGCCATCCACTACGAGCTGATCCCGCTCGGCTCCAGCTCCCTCAAGTCCTGCCTGGTGGCGGAAGGCGTGGCGGATTGCTACGTGCGCCTGGGCCCCACCGGGGAGTGGGATACCGCTGCCGCCCAATGCATCGTGGAGGCGGCAGGGGGCCGCATCCTCAGCCTGGCGCTGCAACCGCTGAGCTACAACGAGACCGAGTCGCTGGAGAACCCGGACTTCATCGTGATGGGGGACCCGGATCTCGCCTGGGGACGCATTCTGTCCCACTGACGGGTCGACCAGCTCGCAGGGAATGCAATCAGGCGACCACAGGGTCGCCTGATTGCATTGGTGTGATCCACTGGCTGGTTACGGGGATTTCAGGGGGATTCGCTAGTGATGGCGATAACGGCAGTGGATCATCACATCCAATCTGGCTGCACTGGCATAAATTTCAGTTAATTCTGAAAACATGCATTTCATCGAAACAAAGAATCGGCGTGGGTTTTAATTTTGGTTTTATATTCCTGTTTTTTGGTAAAAATTAGGATTAATTGCATAATCCGGGTTGAGATTTCCTCCCGATCTCACTGGTGGAACAGGGCTTTGCCAGTGAGATCTGCCAGTCTCCATTTTTGAGAATTAAATGCTAAAGGAGCACAATATTTTTAGATTTTAATACTACGTAAAAGTGATTTATCGATGAATTTATCTGCAGACGTCTCACGGGAGCTGTCCGGTTCCCCCTCCACCATGGCCAGCACCGGCTGGCGTCGCCACGACACCCACTGGGTCATCAGCCTGTTCGGCACCGCCGTCGGCGCCGGCATCCTGTTCCTGCCCATCAACCTGGGTCTGGGGGGGATCTGGCCCCTCATCATCGTCGCCGTGCTGGCCGGTCCCATGACCTTCCTGGCCCACCGCGGGCTGGCGCGTTTCGTGCTCTCGTCGTCGCGCCCCCAGGCCGACTTCACCGAGGTGGCCGAGGAGCATTTCGGCAAGATGGCCGGGCGCCTCATCTCGGCGCTCTATTTCCTCTCCATCTTCCCGATCCTGCTCATCTACGGCGTCGGGCTGACCAACACGGTGGAGAGCTTCATGGTCAATCAGCTCGGCCTGGCCTCCCCGGATCGGGTGATGCTCTCCGGCGTGCTGGTGTTCGCCATGATCGCCGTGATGCTGGCCGGCGAGAAGGCGATGCTGCGGGCCTTCGCCGTCATGGTCTACCCGCTGGCAGCGATCCTGCTGGCCCTCTCCTGCTACCTCATTCCCCAGTGGCAGTGGCCGGAAGTGACCGCCTTTGAAGGCACGACCTTCCTCAACACCGTCTGGCTGGCGCTGCCGGTCACCGTGTTTGCCTTCAGCCACGCCGCCGCCATCTCGGGCTTTGCCAACGTGCAGCGCCGGGAGTACGGGGAGCAGGCCGAAACCAAGAGCGGCCTGATCCTGCGCAACACCACCGTCATGCTGGTGGGATTCGTGCTCTTCTTCGTCTTCTCCTGCGTGCTGAGCCTCTCCCCGGCTCAGTTGGCCGAGGCCAAGGCCCAGAACGTCTCCGTGCTCTCCTATCTCGCCAACATCACCGACAACCCGGTGATCGTGACCCTGGGGCCGCTCATCGCCTTCATCGCCATCAGCTCCTCCTTCCTCGGCCACTTCCTCGGTGCCCGCGAGAGCCTGAAAAGCCTGATCGCCAAGCCCACCGGCCTGCCGCTGGCGAAGGCGGACAAGCTCGGCATTGCCCTGATGTTCTTCGCCATCTGGGGCGCCGCCATCATCAACCCGGGCATTCTGGGGTTGATGGAGACCCTCTCCGGCCCTGTCATCGCCATGATCCTCTTCATCATGCCGGTGGTGGCCATCTACAAGGTGGAGGCGCTGGCCGGCTTCCGTCACCGTTGGGTCAACGGCTTCATCCTGCTGACCGGTGCCCTGGCGGTCTCGGCCCTGCTGTTCAGCCTGCTGAAATAAGCCAGGCCGTCAGCATCAAACAAGAGAGGCGACCCCGGGGGTCGCCTCTCTTGCTTCTGCTCTCTGGTTGCCTTGCCGTCGTCTCACCCCAGCTTGGCGCCATTCTCCACCGCCTGCTCGGGGATGGCGATCACCACGGCGCCATCCGGGCGATAGAAGCCGGTCAGCAGAAACTCCGACTGGATGGGGCCTATCTGCTTGGGGGGAAAGTTCACCACGGCGACGATCTGGCGGCCCACCAGATCCTCCGGTCGATAGAGGTCGGTGATCTGGGCGCTGCTCTTGCGCACCCCGAGCTCGGGGCCGAAATCCGCCCACACCTTGTAGGCGGGGCGGCGCGCCTCGGGGAAGGGCTCGACCCGCACCAGGGTGCCCACCCTGAGCTCCACCATCTCGAAATCCTGCCAGCTTATGGTCTGCATCTTGGCTCCTCGTTGCCCATACCTTGCATGAGCCTCAGCATGCCTCGAGTGCCCGGGGATTGTCTTCGGCAAAGAGCCGACCGATTACGGCAGGCAGCCGTTTTGCCGGCGCCAGAGGGAAGGGGTCAGTCCGGTCTCGGCCAGGAAACGCTCGGCAAAGGCTCCCTGGTTCTGGTAGCCGCAGCGGCTGGCCACCTCGCCGACGGGCAGCCGGGTGCGGGCGAGCAGGGTGCGGGCCAGTGCCATGCGCCGCATCCTGAGGTAGTGGGAGACGCTCGTGCCCACCTGCTGGCGAAAGGCGTGTTTGAACTGGCTCAGGCCGAGGCAGGCGATGGCGGCGAGTTCCTCGTTGGTAAGGGGGTCTGCGAGGTGGGCATCCATATGACGCTGCACCTTGGCGATACGAGGGGCTATGCGGGGAGCGACGGCGGGGCCCATGCCGCGTCCCTCGGTCAGCAGCCCGAGCCACACCTGATCCATGCCGGCCACGTGGCGCCCCTCGGCCACCATGCGGTGCAGGAAGGCGAGGTAGTGGCGCTGAGCCTCATCCAGCTCGACGAAGGGGTGGTCCCCCAGGGCTGCCGGCAGCCAGTGGCTCTCCTGCACCAGAAACACGTGCGCCGGGTCGGCGGCGTAGTCGTGGCGAAGGCCAGGGGCGATGATGCAGGCAAAACCGGGGGCGAGGCGACATCCCCGACCCTGCACCTCGATCTCGAGGGGGCCGACGAGGGGGATCACCAGCTGGGCGTGGTCATGACTGTGGCTCTGCATGTCGCTCTGGTAGTGACGCAGGCTGAAGGGGGAGGCGGCAGATAAGCATGACGCGGCACCGGGCCGCGTCATTGAAAGGGATGCATCGTTTGCCATGGGCAGCCGCATTACTCGGCGTCGAAGTCTTCGATCTCTTTGCCAAGGGCTTCCATGATGGCGCGGGCCTCGGCGGGGACGCTGTCCGGGTGATCCTTGCGCAGATCGTCGTCACAGGGCAGCGGCTGGCCGGTGAAGGCGTGCAGGAAGGCTTCGCAGAGCAGCTCGCTGTTGGTCGCATGACGCAGGTTGTTCACCTGGCGACGGGTGCGCTCATCGGTCAACACCTTCAGCACCTTGAGCGGGATCGAGACGGTTATCTTCTTGACCTGTTCGCTCTTCTTGCCGTGCTCTGCATAGGGGCTGACGTAGTCGCCGTTCCACTCTGTACCCATGTTCCACCTGTAGTCGTTTGGCCGTGAGCGCGGATTTTAACCCTTAAGGAATTCAATGGCAATCCAACAGCAAAGCCATTTAGACGTCTAGAAGTGTTGACGGCTTTTTTAAGGTGGCGTAGTGTGGTGCACCATGGGCCGGCAGTCCGGCCAACGAAAATGAGAGCGGGGCTGGACGACCCACGAGGCGGACCGGCTCCGGCAACCCATCAAGGAGAGTGACATGACCCACAAGGCCACCCTGGCGGTACGCACCGGGATTGAGACAGACACGCAGCACGGTGCCGTGGTGCCCCCCATCTATCTCTCCAGCAACTACACCTTTGCCGACTTTGGCGAGCCCCGTCAATACGACTATGCCCGCTCCGGCAACCCGACCCGCACCAATCTGGCGGATGCCCTGGCGGCCCTGGAAGGGGGGGCCGGCGCCGTGGTGACCGGCACCGGCATGGGGGCTGTTCACCTGGTGACCACGGCTCTGCTCAAGGCGGGGGATCTGCTGATCGCTCCCCACGACTGCTACGGCGGTACCTGGCGTCTGTTCGAGTATCTGGCGGCCAAGGGCCACTACCAGGTGCAGTTCGTGGATCAGGGAGACGAGGGGGCGCTGGCCGCCGCGCTGGCCCAGAAACCCGCACTGGTGTGGGTGGAGACCCCCTCCAACCCGCTGCTGCGGGTGGTGGACATCGCCGCCATCGCCGAGGCCTCTCACGGGGTGGGGGCCCAGGTGGTGGTGGACAACACCTTCCTCTCCCCCTTGCTGCAACAGCCCCTGGCCCTTGGTGCCGACGTGGTGGTCCACTCCACCACCAAGTACATCAACGGCCACTCCGACGTGGTAGGGGGGGTGGCGATCGCCAAGGATCAGGCTCTTGCCGACTCCCTGGTGTGGTGGGCCAACTGCCTGGGGCTCACTTCCGGTGCCTTTGACTCCTACCTCACCCTGCGGGGCCTGCGCACCCTGGCCCCGCGCCTGCGCACCCATCAGGAGAACACGGATCGCATCCTCGCCTTCTTGCAGCAGCAGCCGCTGGTCAAGCGGATCTATCACCCCAGCCTGCCGAGCCATCCGGGCCACGACATTGCGCGCCGTCAACAGTCCGGCTTTGGCGCCATGCTAAGTTTTGAGCTCGATTGCAACGAGACGGGGCTGCGCGCCTTCCTCGCGGGGCTGCGCCTCTTCTCGGTGGCGGAGTCCCTCGGCGGTGTGGAGAGTCTGGTGGCCCATCCGGCCAGCATGACCCACAGGGCCATGACCCCTGCGGCCCAGCAGGCGGCGGGTATCAGTGCCCAGTTGCTGCGCCTGTCGGTGGGGATCGAACACGGTGAGGATCTGGTGGCCGATCTGGCCCAGGGGTTTGAACAGGCGCAGTTGGCACAACAGGCAGAGCAGGTGAAGTAATGGAACAACAACAAGGAGAGTGTGTGGTGGCAACAGAGGCAGTCTTCAAGCGGCGCCATGTACACAAGTTCGGCGGCAGCAGCCTGGCGGATCCGGTCTGTTATCGCCGGGTCGCCAGCATCGTCGAGCAACAGGTGGGGGGCAACGAGCTGGTGGTGGTCTCCGCCGCAGGCAAGACCACCAACCGGCTGATCCAGCTGGTGGAGCTGGCGGAAGCGGGGGATGAGGCCGCAGGCGAAGCCATCACCGCCCTGCACGCCTATCAGCAGAGCCTGATCGACGGCCTGCTGGAAGGGGAGCTTCACCTCGATCTGAGCCAGCAACTGACGGACGACATGCAGCTGATCGCCAAGACCCTGGAGGGGCAGTTTGACCGCTTCGAGCGCAACGGCCTGCTCGCCTTTGGCGAGGTGTGGTCCGCCCGTCTGCTGGCTGCCCTGCTCACCAGCCGGGGTGAGGCGGCCGCCTGGCTCGATGCTCGCAGCTTCCTGCGCGCAGAAGACGGCGCCCTCATCAAGGTGGATACCGCCCTCTCCAGCGAGCTGCTCAAGGCCCGCCTGGCCGAGCACGCCGGTCGCATCGTGGTGACCGGCTTCATCGCCGCCGACATGGAGGGGCGTTCCCTGCTGCTGGGGCGCAACGGCTCCGACTACAGTGCCAGCCTCCTGGCGGCGCTGGCGGACGGCGAGTCCACCACCATCTGGAGCGACGTGGCCGGGGTCTACAGTGCCGACCCGCGCAGGGTGAAAGAGGCGCGTCTGCTGGAGCGCCTGAGCCTGGCCGAGGCCAACGAGCTGGCGCGCCTGGGCTCCTCGGTGCTGCATTCGCGTACCCTGCAGCCGGTGGCCGACAGCCGTCAGCGCCTCACCCTGCGCTGCAGCTACAATCCGGACGAAGGCTGCACCCACATCCTGCGCCGGGCGCCCCGTTCCGGCGGTGCCCGCATCGTCTCCTCGGTGGATCAGATAGCCCTCATCGAGCTCAAGGTGCTGCCGCAGACTGACTTTGAGCAGACAGTGGCGGCCATCGAGGCCCATCTGGCCCGCCATCGCCTCCATCCGCTCACCCTGCAGCGCCAGCCGGATCGGCGGGTGCTGCGTCTGGCCTACACCCTGGAGGTGGCACAAGGGGCCTTCGAGGTGCTCCGTGACTTCCAGTTGCAGGGCAACTTTACCGGCCTCATCCAGAAGGAGGGGTTCAGCCTGGTCGCCCTGGTGGGGGCCGGCGTCACCGACAATGCCGAGCAGTGCCACCGTTTCTACCAGCTGCTGGCGGATCAGCCTCTGGAGTTCGTGCAGGTGGCCAAAGACGGCCTGAGCCTGGTGGCCGTGCTGCGCCAGATCGTGCTGGAGCCGCTGCTCATCGCTCTGCACAGTGCCCTGTTCAGCCGCCCGACCCGGGTCGGGCTGGTGGTGTTCGGCAAAGGCAATATCGGCGGTCACTGGCTGGGGCTCTACGCCCGCGAGAAGGGGCGCCTCGAGCATGAGCTCAATCTGGCGCTCACCCTCTACGGGGTCTTCGACTCCAAGGGCGGGCTGCTGGACGAAGAGGGGCTGGATCCCCTCAAGGTACAGGACAACTTCAATCCCAAGCCGCTCATCTGGCCGGAGCTGCTCTCCCAGCTGGAGCAGCACAGTTTTGACTCCCTGATCGCGCTCGACATGACCGCCAGCGAGACGGTGAGCCGCTACTACCCGGACTTTGCCCAGCTCGGCATCCACATCATCGCCGCCAACAAGTTTGCCGGTGCCGCCGACAGCGAGTTTTACCAGCGCATCAAGCAGACCTGCCGCGACCATCAGGTGCAATGGCGCTACAACGCCACCGTGGGGGCCGGGCTGCCCATCCAGTCCAGCATCCAGATGCTGCGCCAGAGCGGTGACCGCATCCAGGGGGTCTCCGGCATCTTCTCCGGCACCCTCTCCTGGCTGTTCCAGCAGTATGACGGCACTCGCCCCTTCTCCGAGCTGGTGGACGAGGCGTGGCAACATGGCCTGACCGAGCCGGATCCCCGGGAGGATCTCTCCGGTCAGGATGTGCGCCGCAAGCTGCTCATCCTGGCGCGGGAGGCGGGCTTCGAACTCGACTCCGCCGACATCGAACTGGAGAACCTGGTGCCGGTGGCCCTGCGCAAGGTGATCGCCGATCAGTTCATGGACAGGCTCAAGGAGCTGGATGACCCTATCCAGACCGCCTTCGAGGGGGCGCGCCGGGTCGGCAAGGTGCTGCGCTATGTCGCCCGCTTCGAACACGACGGCAAGGCCCGCGTCGGGCTGGAGGCGCTGGAGCCCCATCACCCGTTTGCCAACCTCTTGCCCTGCGACAACGTGTTCGCCATCGAGAGCGACAGCTATCGCACCAACCCCCTGGTGATCCAGGGGCCGGGAGCGGGCCGGGAAGTGACGGCCGCCGCCATCCAGTACGATCTCTGGCAGATCTGCGCCAGCCTCTGAGGCTGCGTGACACGATGCAATGAGAAGAGGCGCCCCAGGGCGCCTCTTCTGTTATCGGGTGGCGGAGTTACCAGAACAGCCGGCCCAGGAGGGGGGCGAGCAGCACGGTGGCCATGCCGGCTATCATCATTACCATGCTGGAGACCACCCCCTCCTCGTTGCCCATCTGATAGGCCCTGGCTGTCCCGGCCCCGTGGGCCGAGGCACCAAAGCCCGCGCCCTTGCCGAGGCGGCTGCGGATGGCGAGCACGGTGAGCACGCTTTCTCCCACCGCCATGCCGATGACGCCGGTCAGCACCACGAACAGGGCGGTGAGATCGGCGTTGCCACCCACGGAACGGGTCGCCTCCACCGCGAAGGGGGTGGTGATGGATCTCATGGCCATGCTGCGCTGCAACAGCTCGGAGAGGTTGAGCCAGCGGGCCAGCAGCACTGTGCTGCCCACCGCCATTACCACGGACGCCACGACCCCGACCGAGAGGGAGAGCCAGTGGCGGCGCATCAGCTGGCGATTCTCGTAGACGGGCACCGCGAAGGCGACGGTGGCAGGGCCCAGCAGCCAGAGCAGCCAGTGGGATTCGGCCATGTAATCCCGGTAGGGAATGTGGAACAGCATCACCACGGCCACCAGCAGGGTGGGGGCCAGCAGCAGCGGCATCAGGGGCAGGATGCGCTTTTTGCCATAGAGCCACTTGCTGGCGTAGTAGAAGAGCAGGGTCAGGGCGAAGCAGAGCAGGCCGAGCAGGGTGTCAGACATGGCGGCGACTCCGGCGGGCCAGCTTCAGCTCGAGGCGATAGACCCTGTCCACCACCAGCGCCGTGGTGCCGAGCACCAGCACGGTGCTGACGATCAGGACCACCATGATGCGCCACCCCTCCTGCAGCAGCAGCTCCTGATAGTTGACCACGGCCACCACGGCAGGGACGAAGAAGAGCAGCATCTCAGCCAGCAGCCAGCGGGCCCCGGCACTGAACCACTGGGCCTTGACCACCCCGAGCAGGATGCAGACCAGCAGCAGCAACATGCCGGTGAGGTTGGCGGGCAGGGGCAGGTGCAAGGTGCGCACTGCGATGTCGGCCAGCAACCAGATGGCCGCCAGCAGGGCGATTTGGAAGGGGGTTTGCAACCAGCGAAGGCAGAGGGTTTTCATGGCAAGCGTCTTTCTGTGAATCTGCTCACAGTATAGAGAGGGACCAAACCTGCAAAAAATGAATTTAAATTATCAAATTCATGCCAAAGAGGCATGATTTAGCCAGCCATCCCCGTCAAGAGAGCACCATGGATATTCGAGCCCTGCGTTACTTCGTCGAGCTGGTGCGGGAGCAGAGCTTCACCCGCGCCTCCGAAAAGCTGTTCGTCACCCAGCCCACCATCAGCAAAATGATCCGTAACATGGAAGAGGAGCTGGGCCAGCCCCTGCTGAGCCGGGTCGGCCGCCGCTTCACCCTGACCGACAGCGGCCAGGTGCTGTTCAATCGGGCCCAGACCATCCTGGCGGAGATGCAGCAGCTGGAGGCGGAGCTGGCGGATCTGCAGAGCCTGCAATCCGGGCGTCTTGCCCTCGGCATCCCGCCCATGGTGGGCCATGTCTATGCGGATCTCATCCGTACCTATCGCAGCCGCTACCCCGGTGTGGAGCTCTCCATCGTCGAATATGGCGGGCGGCGCATCGAGCAGGCGGTGCTGGCGGGGGAGCTGGATCTCGCCATCACCATGCTGCCGACCAGGGAAGAGGGGGCCCTCTGCGCCCTGGATCTGGACAGTTACCCCATCCGGGTGGTGCTGCCGGACCTGCCCCGCTGGCGCGAGGGGGGCGAGATCCGGCTGGAGGCTCTGCGGGACGAACCCTTCCTGCTCTATACCCAGGCCTTCACCCTGAGCGAGCGGCTGGAGCAGGCCTGCGAGCAAGCCGGGTTCGTGCCCCAGGTGGCGGCCCGCAGCAGCCAGTGGGACTTCCTCACCGCCATGGTGCGAAGCGGCATGGGGGTCGCCTTCCTGCCAGAGCCCATCTGCCGGCGGCTGACGCCGGACGGGCTGGTGTTGCGCCCTCTGGCCCCGGCGCTGAGCTGGCGACTCGGGGTGATCTGGCCAGGGGATCGCTACCTCTCCCGCACCGCCGAGGCCTGGCTTGCCCTGTGCCGCGAGCAGGGCTGAGGGGCGGGCCTGGGGTTAGGGGGTCCCCGGTGACGCCATGCCTGTGACGAAGCGGGCATAGGCTGCGGAGTGTCGCACCTCCTCAATCTCGTCCCACACCTGTTGGCTGAGATCGGGGTGGGCCTGATGGAAGGGGTGGGAGAAGATGAGGTAGTAGGGTTTTTCGACCAGGGGAGGGGTGATCCGCTCGAGTGTGGCCTGCAGCTGCGGGTGGGCGGCCAGGGTCCGTTCTGCGACCCCGGTTTGCAGGGCGGCGGCAACGGCGCGCTGCATCGCGACCTTCTTGAGCAGGATCAGTGGCTCCCTGCTGGAGTCATCCACCCTGACACCGCTCTCCTGCAGCTGGGCGACGATGGAGAAACCGGACTGTGCCGCAATGACGCCATGGGCGACGAGCTGCCGGCCATCCCAGCGAACCTGTCCGCCTTTTGGCTGGTAGAGGCTGTAGCTCTCGGTAAGCAGGCGCTTGGTGGGATCCGGTGCCCCGTGTCGCATGGGATAGACCCCTATGGTGCGAGCACGCTCTTCGCTGTAGCTCAGCTTGACGGCGGCATCGAGCTGGCCCTGGCTGACGAGGGAGAGGCAGCGTTTCCAGGGAAGGGGGGTGAGAATGATGGGGTGCCCGATCCGGTTTGCCACCTCCTTGAGGTGGAACTGTACTATCCCCTCGCCGGACATCAGCAACCAGGGAGGCGAATCGCTGTTCTCCATGCAGGCACGAATGCTGCCGGGGGCGGCCATGACGCAGGTCGGCAGCAACCAGAGCAGCAGCGCCAGGCAGAGAGTGCGCAAGGGGAGCCTGCCTGACAGGGGAGAACCGGCGAGCCAGTCAGGGAGCGATGCCAAAGTCATCCCTCATCGGGTCATAGAGATAGGAGCGGTAGTCGGTGCTCTCGTCGGGCAACTGCGGGTTGGTCAGCCGGAAGATCTGGCGTGAATCGAGCCGGGCAAAGACTAGGGAAGGCTGGAAATGATGGCGCCAGAGGCGCTGCAGGGAGCCATCTTTCCAGGCCAGTTGCAGGCCGCGCAAAAGGCGCTCGCGCTCCTTGCTGTAGGTGGCGTGGCTATAGAGGGAGTGGATGAGCGGATAGAAGAGGGCGACATGGCTATCCACGGTCAGCCCCGGCAGGCCGGGTCTGTGGTTTTTCCACTCGCTCAATATCTCGTTGGCACCACGGCAGAAGAGATCGATCCGGCCACGGGCCACCAGGCGAAACAGTGACTCATAGTTATCCACCTCCTGCACCCTGAAGCCGTTGTAGCGCAGGATGTCGGCATCCCGCCAGCCGGTGCCCACCCCTTGCGTGAACTGCTGCAACTGGGACAGGGTGTGAACCCCGGCCAGGGCCTGGGCACGGGCGCTGCCGACAAAACAGACCCGGTAGCCGAGCACACCCAGATCGATGGGGAAGGGGACCAGGATGACGCCGGGTTGAGGGATCTCCTGGGGCCAGCTGTCGACGATGAAGAGGGCATTCTTGCCCGGCGTTTGCACTTCGAGCCGCATCCTCGCCTTGTTCATCCTGATGGCGTCGAGCAGTTCATAGTCGCCGTAATCAGGCCGTGTTTTCTCCAGCGCCAGCCGCATCGCCGCCCGGTAATAATTCATGCGGACATCCTGTTGGGTTTCCCCGGTGATCAGGGTGAAGCGGGTGGCCGCCATCGTGAGGGACGGGAGGGAGAGGGCGAGCAAAAGGAGCAGGATTCGATGCATCTTGACCGGGTTCGGCAACGGGATTGTGCCCAGTATAGACGGGCCATTCCCGTCGACACAGCGCTATCAGGCTCTGGCAGATCTGACCTCTTGAGAAGGGGGTCATGCGGATTTCATCAAGAGACCCAGGCGACGACAGAGTTGGCGCAACGTCTGGTTGTCGAGGCAGCCAAAGCCGAGCAGCCACCCTTCCTGTGTCTGCGGGCCCAGGTAGAACTGGCCCAGATGGCGCAGCCCCAGCCCGCAGGCGTTGGCGGCATCGGTCCAGCGCGCCTCGCCACCCGGGGGCAGCAGCACGGCGCACTGCAGGCCGGCGCCGCTGTGGATGGGAGTAAGCCCCGGGCAGTGCTCTGCCAGTTCCGCCAGCAGCAGATCCCGTCTGCTCTGGTAGAGGAGGCGGCTCTGGCGCAGGTGGGTGGCGAAGTGCCCGCCCCGGATGAAGTCTGCCGTGACCGCTTGCTGCAACTGGTTGCTGTGGCCGTCGACGGCGGCCCGGGCGCGGCAGAAGGAGTCCATCAGCGGCCTGGGCAGCACCAGGTAGGCGAGGCGCAGCGAGCCGAACAGCACCTTGCTGAAGGTGCCCACATAGATCACCCGCCCCTGGCCGTCGAGCCCCTGCAGGGCGGGCAGGGGACGCTGATCATACTGGTACTCCCCGTCGTAATCGTCCTCCAGGATCCAGGCGCCGTGACGCTCTGCCTCGGCCAGCAGCGCCATGCGGCGGGGCAGGCTCATGGGGACGCCAAGGGGGTACTGGTGTGCCGGGGTGCAATAGATGAGGCGCGGCGCAGGATGATCCCCATGAGGGTTGAGTCCCTCTTCATCCACCGGCACCGGATGCACCCGGGCACCGGCGCTCTCCATGGCGGTGCGAGCCCCGGGATAACCGGGGTCTTCCACCCAGACGGTGTCACCGGCATCGATGAGCAACTGGGTCGCCAGCAGGATCCCCTGCTGGGAGCTGGTGAGGATCAGGATCTGATCCGGCTCGCACACCACGCCGCGTGACTGCACCAGATAGCTGCTGATGGCGGCGCGAAGTTCCCCAAGCCCCTGGGGATCCCCGTAGTTCATCCAGTCGCTGGCGCGCTGGCGCCACTGTTGCTGCATCAGCCGACCCCAGAGTGCCTGGGGGAAGAGACGGGGATCCGGCTGGCTGGAAGCAAAGGTGGTGCCCACCTCGGGCACGTCGTGACAGGCGCCACCCAGGGCCATCTCCTGACCGCGACGGGAGAGGCCCGCCGCTGACTGGGGCGGGCGCGGCGCGGGGCGCACCGCCGCCAGGGCGACAAAGCTGCCAGCGCCCACCTTGCGCACCAGATACCCCTCCGCCTCGAGCCGGCCATAGGCCAGTTCCACCGTGCTGCGGGAGATACCGAGATCCCGGGCCAGGAGACGGCTGGCGGGCAGGCGGCTGTGCAGGGGCAGGTGGCCCGCCAGGATGGCCTCGCGCAGGGTACGCACCAGTTGTTCGTGCAGGGGCAGATCCCCTTGCTGCTGGCTGGCGAAGAGCGTTGGCAGAACGGTCATGGTGTACTCCCGTTGGCGCGGGGGTTGCGCCTCTTTCGAGGCCGGGATCCTGCCCGCAGGGCATGGCGCGGCTGTGGGGCTGGCGACCTACGGGCAGAGCGGGTGGGGTGGATGGTCATGGTGGCGGCCCGATGAAATTGGTCTGCCCATATTGGCAAAATTGGTCGGCGTGGCAAGGCCATTTTGTCGCTACATTGGTGGTCACAGGGTGGCGCCAGCAGGCGGCACGGATTGGCAACACAAGGAGTCTGCATGTCGGAATACAGTGCCACCATCAGTTGGCAGCGGGGGGAGCATGAGCCCTTCGTCGATCAGCGTTACAGCCGGGCCCATGAGTGGGCGTTTGATGGCGGGGTCAGGGTGCCGGCCTCCTCCTCTCCCCATGTGGTGCCGCAGCCTTACTCGGTGGCGGAACATGTGGACCCGGAAGAGGCGTTTGTGGCGGCCCTGTCCAGTTGCCACATGCTCACCTTCCTCTGGCTGGCGGCGAAGGCGGGCTATCGGGTAGAGAGCTACCGGGACGAAGCGGTCGGCATCATGGCGAAAAACGGGCAAGGTCGCCTCGCCATGACCCGGGTCACCCTGCGTCCCAGGGTGATCTTCGGGGGAGAGCGGGAGCCCGCCCTGGCGGATCTGGAGCAGTTGCACCACCAGGCCCATGAGGAGTGCTTCATCGCCAACTCGGTCAACACCGTCGTCACCACAGAGATCGTCATCTAGTCATCAGGAGCGTTCAGGATGAGTCATGTATTGAGCACAGGGGTGGCAGGGGCCGCCGAAGCCAGCGCCTTTTTCGAGGCCCAGCTGAAGTTTCGTACCGATCCGGCGGATCTGGCCGCCGATCTGCTGGCCGGGGCGGCGGGGATCGTGGTCATCGATACCCGCTCCCCCGCACACTATGCCGAGGGGCACATTCCCGGCGCCATCTCCTTCCCCCACAGGACCATGACGGCGTCGACCACGGCGGTACTGGACCGGAACCTGGTGTATGTCTGCTATTGCGACGGCATCGGCTGCAACGGTTCGACCCAGGGGGCCTACAAGCTGGCGTCCCTCGGGTTTGAGGTCAAGGAGCTGATAGGGGGCCTGCACTGGTGGCGTCAGGACGGTTTCGCCGTCGCCACGGGCAGCGAGCCCGGAGTGCTGCTGGAAGGGGGAATTGCCTGTGCCTGTTGAACGTTGCAATGAGGGGGGCGATGCCTCCCTGTCCGGCGCCGCCCTTTTCAACGACTTTGGGCAGCCTCTGGGGCGTGCGCAGCCAGAATGGCGCGGCGCCGAGTTCCCTCCCCACCGCGCACTGCATGGCTGGGGCTGTCGTCTCGAGCCCCTTGATCCCGAGCGCCACCTGGGGGATCTGTGGCAGGCATTCAGTGCCGACAGCGGGGCCATGTGGACTTACCTGACCAGCGGCCCTTTCGCGGACGAGGTCGCCATGGGGGTCTGGCTGCGGGAGGTCGCCACCAAGCGGGATCCCCAGTTCTACGGCATCATCGACGAGGGGAGCGGACGGGCGCTGGGGCTGGCGAGCTACCTGCGCATCGATCCCCTGGCGGGCAGCATCGAGGTGGGCTGGCTGCACTTCTCCCCCGCCATGCAGCAGTCACGGCTGGCGACGGCGGCCATGGTGTTGATGATGGCCAATGCCTTTGCCCTGGGATACCGGCGCTATGAATGGAAGTGCAATGCCCTGAATCTGCCTTCGCGCCAGGCGGCCCTGCGCCTCGGCTTTCACTATGAGGGGACCTTCCGTCAGGCGCGGGTGGACAAGGGACACAACCGGGATACGGCCTGGTTCTCCGTCATCGACAGCGAGTGGCCCGCCCTGAAAGGGTGCTTCGAGCGCTGGCTGGAGGACGGCAACTTCGACCATGCCGGGCGTCAGCGTCGCCGGCTCTCCGAACTGACCGCCGCCTGCCGCTCTGGGGCGTGTTGAGGGCGGCAGATCACCCGCGGGGGATGGGGCGGTTCCCGGTGCCGGGGCTTTGGGTATCCTTCGCACACAAGGCGCCAGATCCAACATCCAGACGCAAGAGGCGCCAGTCATGGCGCCTCTTTTGTTTGTTCAGTCGTGGTGATCACCGATGGGGGCCGCAATCCAGTTCATCAGCCGGACCATGTCCCCGGGGGCCACGCCGACCGAGAGCCCCCGCTTGCCACCGCTCACCAGGATCTCGTCGAAGGCCATGGCGGAGTCGTCCAGCACGGTGGGCAGCAGCTTCTTCTGGGCCAGGGGACTGATGCCGCCCACCTTGTAGCCGGTCAGCTTTTCGGCTTCCGCCGGCTTCATCATCTCCACCTTCTTGAGCCCGGTGGCCTTGGCGAGCTGCTTGAGGCTGCACATGCCCGAGGAGGGCACGATGGCCACCACCGCCTGCTTGTCGTGATGGGCGAGCAGGGTCTTGAACACCTGCGCCTCAGGCAGACCCAGCTGGGTAGCGGCATGCTTGCCGAAGTCGTCGTGGGCTTCACACTCGTAGGGGTAGAGCCTGTGGGGGATCTTGAGCTTTTTCAGCAAGTTGATGGCGGGTGTCATGGGGTCTCCTCGAACCGTGGCAAGGCCAGACAGTCTGCGCCCGGGAGCCGGATGTGGCAAGAACCAGTCTTCACACCCAATCGGGGCCTGTGTTAGCGTAACCGGGTGCCGGATCCTATGATTTGGGCACTTGTCCCCGCATTCCAATGCAATGCGCCGGCGATCGAAAGGAATCGTAGCCATGAATACCACAGCACTTTGCGCTCGCGATATCGACGCGATGGATCGATATGAGACCCTTGCCAGGCTGACCGCCCTTGATCGGGCCTATGGCATGGTCGAGTTCGATCTCGATGGTCGCATGGTGTCGGTCAACCCCCTGTTTTGCGACATGCTGGGCTATCCCCCCGAAGCGCTGGTGGGCCAGTCCCATCTCATGCTGTTGCCGCCGGATCTGCAGGCGGAGCATGATCTCTTCTGGCAGAAGGTATTGGGTGGCGAGATCCAGTCGGGGGAGTTTCGCCGGGTCAGGCAAGGTGGCAACCCCCTCTGGCTCCATGCCACCTACATGCCCGTGACCGACGAGGCCGGCACCCTGCTGGGGGTGGTCAAGCTGGCGCACGACATTACCTCGGCTGTGATGGCCAAGCAGCGGGTCGAGCAGCAGAGCCAGCTGTTTGACATCGTGGTGGCCGCGCACCAGAGTTTTCTGCTCGATCGCAATCTCGGCTCCGCCTGCGACACTGTCTTCGAGCGGCTGCTGAGCGTGAGCGAAAGCTCCTATGGTTTCATCGGCATCATCCAGTACGAGGATGGTCGTCCCAGTCTCTATGTTCCCTCCATCTCCAATGTCTCCTGGGACGAGGCGACCCATGCCTGGTATGAGCAGCAGCGCCAGAGCCGGGGCGGGCTCATCTTCAGCAAGCTCGACAACCTGTTTGGGCACGTGGTGACCCACAATACCCTGGTGTGCTGCAACGATCTGCCGAGCCATCCAGCCAGTCGCGGTGTCTCCCCCCGTGGTCATCCGCACCTGGAGAGCTTCCTCGGCATTCCCATCCGCCACAAGGGAGAGGCGATCGGCATGATCGCCCTGGCCAACCGCCCGGGTGGCTTTGACGAGACCCATGTCAGCCTGCTCGAGCCCCTCACCACGGCCCTTGGCACCCTTATCCACGCCCGCAACCTGGAGGACGAACGCAGCCGCATGGAGCGGGTGCTGCGCTTCAACGCCGAGCACGACTTCTTGACCAAGCTGCCCAACCGCAGCAGCTTCTTCCAGCAGGCCAACGTGCTGCTGGATCACGTCCAGCACCATCCCGCCGAAGGGGAGGCCTGCTGCCTGGCCTTGATAGATATCGACTTCTTCAAACAAATCAATGATGTATATGGACACCTTGCCGGAGATGCCGTGCTGGCGTCGCTGGCGGGGCTCCTGATGCAGGCGGTACGCAGCAAGGATCTGGTGGCACGCTTTGGCGGGGAGGAGTTCATCCTGCTGCTGCGGGGCACGACCCTGGAGGAGGCCCACACCATCATGGAGCGCATCCGTCGCCAGGTGGAGCAGCACACCTTCCTGTACCAGCACCAGGCGATCACCGTCACCATCAGCGTGGGGCTCACACCCTATCAGATGAGCTACAGACGTATGGATGACTGGCTTCAGTGCGTGGATCAGCGACTTTACGAGGCAAAGCGTCGGGGTCGCAACCAGGTCTCCTGATAAGAGGCCATATCGCGAAATAAAACAGGGCGCCACCATGGCGCCCTGTTTGTTGTGGATGCTTTTTTCCCTTAGAGGGGGCTGTGCTGGCGGCAATATCGGGATCCCCGTGCCCGGCAGGGACGAAAAAGGGCGCCGGGGCGCCCTTGTTTGCAACGGTCCGGGATCAGCCGGTGTTGCGCATGCCGGCGGCGATGCCGGCGATGGTGACCATCAGCGCCTGATCCAGCTCGGGGTGCAGGGTCTCAGGGTGGTTGCGGGAGCGATTGAGCAGCTCGGCCTGCAGCACGTTGAGCGGGTCGGTGTAGGGGTTGCGCAGCTTGATGGACTCCTTGATCCAGGGCTGATCGTCCAGCAAGTCGCCCTGCGGGCGCAGTTTCAGCACTACCTCGATGGAGTCGGCAAGCTCCTGACGCAGCTGCTTGCCGAGTGCCCACAGGTTCTCCGGCACCAGGCGGGTGTCATAGTATTCCGCCAGCCAGAGGTCGGCCTTGAGGAACACCATCTCCAGCATTTCGAGACGGGTGCGGAAGAAGGGCCACTGGCGGCTCATCTCGTCCAGCACGCTCTTCTGGCCGTCGTCGATGGCCTGTTGCAATCCCTTGTGGGCGCCGAGCCAGGCCGGCAGCATCAGCCGGTTCTGGGTCCAGGCGAAGATCCAGGGGATGGCGCGCAGGCTCTCGACACCGCCGTTGGGCTTGCGCTTGGCGGGGCGGGAACCGAGCGGCAGCTTGCCGAGCTCCATCTCCGGGGTGGCGGCACGGAAGTAAGGCACGAAGTCCGGGTGACCGCGCACGATACTGCGGTAGTGATCACAGGAGACAGACGCCAGCTGCTCCATGACGGCGCGCCAGCTCTCTTTCGGCTTGGGCGGCGGCAGCAGGTTCCCCTCCAGCACGGCGCTGGTGTAGAGGTTCAGGCTCTGGATGGCCACTTTCGGCAGGCCGAACTTGAAGCGGATCATCTCCCCCTGTTCGGTGACTCGCAGGCCGCCGCGCAGGGATCCCGGGGGTTGCGACAGGATCGCCTGATGGGCAGGGGCGCCGCCACGGCCGACGGTACCGCCGCGGCCATGGAACAGGGTGAGGCGGATGTTGTTGGCTTCAGCCAGCGCCACCAGGGATTCCATGGCGGCGTACTGGGCCCAGCCAGCGGCCATCATGCCCGCATCCTTGGCGGAGTCGGAGTAGCCGATCATCACGTACTGACGGCCCTGGATGTAACCGCGATACCAGTCCACCGACAGCAGGCGTTCCATCACGGCGGTGCCCGCCATCAGGTCTTCCTGGGTCTCGAACAGCGGGGCCACCGGCATGCGGAACTTGCAGCCAGCTTCCTTCAGCAACAGCTGGACCGCCAAGACATCGGACGGGGCACCGGCCATGGAGATGATGTAGATGCCGAACGCATCGGGGTCGTGCTGGGCGATGACGCGACAGGTGTCGATGGTCTCGCGGGTCTCGGCACTGGGATCCCAGTCGCTCGGGATGAGGGGGCGGCGGGAGTTCAGCTCGCGCAGCAGGAAGGCCTGCTTGTCCTCTTCGCTCCACTCGGCGTAGTCGCCCACACCCAGGTAGCGGGTCAGCTCGGAGAAGACCTGGCCGTGACGCTCGCCATCCTGACGGATGTCCAGCTTGACCAGGTGGATGCCGAAGCAGGCCAGCTTGCGCAGCACGTCCAGCAGCATGCCGTCGGCGATGTTGCCCATGCCGCAGGCGTGCAGGGAGTGGTAGCAGAGCTCCAGGGGCTCGCGCAGCTGGGCGGTGCTCTTGACCAGATCCCGGCTCTCGCTCGCCTGGCCCTGTACCTTGGCGGTCAGGTACTCCTGGGTCTCGCGCAGCTGCTCGCGCAGCTCACGCACCAGGGCGCGATAGGGTTCCGGGTTATCACCGACCCGGGCACGCACGGCGTCGGTGCAATCGGCCATGGAGAGCTCGGAGGTAAGCTCCTTGATGTCCTTGTAGAACAAGCTCACCGCCATCCAGCGGCCCAGCTCCAGCACTTCGGCGGTCACCTTGGCGGTGACGAAGGGGTTGCCGTCGCGGTCACCGCCCATCCAGGAGGTGAACTTGACCGGCGCGGCGTCCAGCGGCAGCCGCACACCCAGATGGTGTTGCAGGCGCTCGTCCAGATTGCGCATGAATTCGGGGATGGCCGGCCACAGGCTGTTTTCCACCACGGCGAAGCCCCACTTGGCTTCGTCCACCGGGGTCGGGCGCTGTTCGCGGATCTCGTTGGTGTGCCAGGCCTGGTTGACCAGCTGCTCGATGCGACTCTGGATCTTGTCCCGCTCGCGGGGCAGCAGATCGGAGAGTTCCAGGGCCTCGAGGCAGTCGTTGAGCTGCACGTGCTTGTGGATCAGGGTACGACGGGTCACCTCGGTGGGGTGAGCGGTCAGCACCAGATCGATGTCCAGCTCGCGCACGGCCTGGATGATGGCCTCCTGGGACAGGTTGGAGGCTTTCAGCTTGTCGAACATCTGCTCCAGCGGGTCCGGGGTGCAGACCTGCTCTTCGCAGCGACGGGAGATGGTGTGGAACTGCTCCGCCACGTTCGCCAGGTTGAGGAACTGGCTGAAGGCACGGGCCACGGGCAGCAGTTCGTCATCGGAGAGGGTACGCAGGGTGTCGAGCAGGCGCTCTCTGTCTGCCTCGTTCCCCTTGCGGGAAGACTTGGCCAGCTGGCGAATGGTCTCAATCTTGTCGAGGAAGGCCTGCCCCTGATGATCCTTGATGGATTTACCCAGCAGTTGGCCCAACATGCCTACGTTGGCCCGTAGTGCGGCGTACTTTTCGTTCATTCCACATCCTTATTTTGTTGGTGCCTCCTGACCTTCCAGGCGGGAGGCGACCTCACTTATTGTTGTGCGATTACAACATATGCTCCGTCATCTTAGGGGGACAATCTACCCAGATTGTCTGCGCAAGGTCAAATAACAAGCCGATTCAGAACATGTATTTCCCTCACCTGTCCCAAGGCGCCTGTCATGTAACTTACTTACATCCCTATTTGGCTAGACGCAGAAGCGCCGGATCAGGTGCTGCAGCACCGCCGTGGTCGGTTTGACGAACGACAGATCCAGGTATTCATCGGGCTGGTGGGCCTGGGTGATATGGCCTGGGCCCATCACTATGGTCTCGCAACCCAGCTGCTGGATAAAGGGGGCTTCGGTGCAATAGTTCACGGACTCGGCGGCCCGGCCGCTCGCCTTTTCCGCCTCCCGCACCAGCTCGGAATCATCCTGGCAGGCATAGGCCGGAATGGGTTCGTGCAGGTGCTGCAGGTGCAGGCAGCCGGGCTGGTGGATCTCGATGGGGGAGAGCGCCTCTTTCAGCATGCCCATCAGCTCGTCGGGACCCACCTGCGGGGTGGGACGCATGTCGATGTGCAGCTCGCAGCAGCCGCAGATGCGGTTCGGGCTGTCGCCCCCCTGGATGTAGCCGAGGTTCAGGGTGGGCTGGGGCACGGCGAAGCGGTGATCCGCGTACTTCTCCTTCAGATCCTGCTGGAGCCTGAGCACCTGACCCATGGCCTTGTGCATGATCTCCATGGCATTGACGCCGTTGGCGGGATCCGAACTGTGGCCGCTTCGGCCTGTGATGCGAATGGCTTCCGACATGTGGCCCTTGTGGGCCACCACGGGCACCAGCCCGGTGGGTTCGCCGATCACCGCGTAGTCGGGTTTGAGTTCGGCTGCGGCGGCGATGGCGCGGGCCCCGGCCATGGTGGTCTCTTCATCGGCGGTGGCCAGGATGCGCAGCGGCTTGCTCAGGGTCTTGAGGTCGACTTCCTTGAGCGCTTCCACGATAAAGGCGAAGAAGCCCTTCATGTCGATGGTGCCGAGCCCGTACAGGCGGTTGCCCTCTTCGGTCACCTTGAAGGGATCCTTTGTCCAGGCTCCTTCATCGAAGGGAACCGTATCCGTGTGACCTGCGAGCAGCAGCCCCCCTTCTCCCTGACCATAGGTTGCCACCAGGTTGAACTTGCCCGGCAGATCCGGCAGGGCCGTCACCTCGCACTGGAATCCAAGCTGGCCGAACCAGTCGGCCAGCAGCCGGATTACCGCCTCATTGCTCTGATCCCAGCGAGTATCCGTGCTGCTGATAGAGGGAATCGCAATAATATTCTTATAAAGTGAAAAAAAATCCAGTTTGGCCATCAGCTCCTCCTTGCGTCCCCGGAGTGTTTCTGTTAGAAAATACAAATGCAAAGTGAGTGCATGAATATTCTGTTCGAGTGCTCATCGACAAGGCCTCTAGTTGTAAGGGAAAGTTAATGTTCTGTCACCTGATCTGTAACCGACGACGCATATCCGCCTGAATTGCCCCTCCGCACTCGTTGCATCAAAGGGGCGATAGCCGACCCCTTGCACCGCAGCACCATGCTGTGAATTTCGAACCCAGACTTGGAATACTCAAACATGCTTAAGACCGTTATCGTCGGTGCCAGTGGCTACGCGGGGGCCGAACTGGCCGCTCTGGTCCAGAACCATCCACAACTCGAGCTGTTCGGCCTCTATGTTTCCGCCGGCAGCCAGGACGCCCACAAGCGCTTCTCTTCCCTGCATCCCCAATGGGTGGGTAAGCTGGATCAGCCGCTGCTGCCCCTGGACGAAGACGGCATGACCCGGATCCTGACCCAGGCCGATCTGGTGGTGCTGGCCACTGCTCACGAGGTGAGTGCGGAACTCGCGCCCAAGTTCCTGGCCAAGGGGTTGCCGGTGTTCGATCTCTCCGGTGCCTTCCGGGTCAACGATCAGCAGTTCTACTCCTCCTTCTACGGCTTCACTCACGAGAATGAGCAGTGGCTGGAGCAGGCCGCCTACGGTCTGGCCGAGTGGAATGCCGATGCCGTCAAGGCCGCCCAGCTGATTGCCGTGCCGGGATGCTACCCGACCGCCTCCCTGTGCGCCCTCAAGCCGCTGCAACAGGCCGGGCTGATTGCCCAGGGATGGCAGCCCATCATCAATGCGGTTTCCGGCGTCTCCGGGGCCGGTCGCAAGGCCGCCATCAACACCAGTTTCTGCGAAGTGAGCCTCAATCCCTACGGCACCTTCAATCACAGGCACCAGCCGGAGATCAGCCACCACCTTGGCAAGGAGGTGCTGTTCCAGCCCCACCTCGGCAACTATGTGCGGGGCATCCTGGCCACCATCTATGTGCAACTGGCGGAAGGGGTGACGCACACCCAGGTGGATCAGGCCTACCTCAAGGCCTACGAAGGCAAGCCGCTGGTACGCCTCACCGGCCAGATGCCCTCCATCCGCGGCGTGGCGAGCACGCCCTACTGCGACATCGCCTGGCAGCAGCAGGGCAACATGCTGGTGGTGGTTTCTGCCATCGACAACCTGCTCAAGGGGGCCGCCTCGCAAGCCATGCAGTGCATAAATATCAAGTTTGGTTTTGAACCGGCCACCGGCCTGATTTAACGCTTTAAGAAAGGATCGAGAAGATGGACAAGCAGACGCTGGTAATCAAGTTGGGTGGTGCCCTGATCGAGAACGACGAGGCCCTGACCGCCCTGTTCGCCACCCTGAAGACCTTCCTGGATGATCAGCACCGTCCTCTGGTGCTGGTGCACGGTGGTGGCTGCCTGGTGGACGACCTGCTCAAGGGGCTGGGCATGACCTCCACCAAGAAGAACGGCCTGCGGGTGACCCCGTTCGAGCAGATCCCCGTGATTGCCGGTGCCCTGGCCGGGACCGCCAACAAGATGATGATGGCCAAGGCCATCTCCACCAGCATTCCTGCTGTGGGTCTGTGCCTCGCCGACGGGGGTCTGTGCCAGGTGACCCAGCTCGATCCGGATCTCGGTGCGGTCGGTGACTGCAAACCGGGCAACCCGGCGCTGGTGGCCGGCATCCTGGGGCAGGGCTTCCTGCCGGTGGTGAGCTCCATCGGCATTACCGCCGACGGACAGATGATGAACGTCAATGCGGATCAGGCGGCCACCGCCATCGCCGAAGCGCTGGGCGCCGATCTGGTGATGCTGTCGGATGTGAGCGGCATTCTGGATGGCAAGGGCAAGCTGGTGCCGCAACTGGACAAGCAGAGCGCGCTGGACCTGATGGAGAAGGGCGTTATCACGGACGGCATGGCCGTCAAGGTGAAAGCCGCCCTGCACGCCGCCGAAACCCTGGGCAAGCCGGTCTGTGTCGCCAGCTGGCGCTACCCGGATCAGCTGCTCAAGCTGCTGGCTGGCGGCGCGGTCGGCACCCAGGTCACCCTCTGATCTCCACCGGGAAAAGGACAATCCGATGCAACATCTTCTGAAAGACAGTGATTTAAGCAAGGCCCAGATCGAGGCGCTGCTGGCGCTTGGCAAGGCGGTCAAGGCCGATCCGAAGAAATACAGCCAGGCCCTGGCGGGCAAGAGCGTGGTCACCCTGTTCGAGAAGCCCTCCCTGCGCACCCGGGTCACCTTCGACATCGGCATCGCCAAACTGGGTGGTCACAGCGTCTATCTGGATCAGCAGAACGGGGCGCTCGGCAAGCGGGAGTCGGTGAAGGATTTCGCCAGCAACCTGTCCCGCTGGTGTGACGCCATCGTCGCCCGGGTGTTCGATCACCAGACCCTGGTCGAGCTGGCCGAGTTCGGCTCGGTGCCTGTGGTCAACAGCCTGTGCAACCTCTACCACCCCTGCCAGGGGCTGGCGGATTTCATGACCATCAGCGAGCACTACAGCGACCTGTCCAAGGTGAAGCTGGCCTATCTCGGCGATGGCAACAACGTGAGCCACTCCCTGCTGCTGCTGGGGGCGACCCTCGGTACCGACGTGACCCTGGTCTGCCCGAAAGGCCATGGCCCGGATACCCAGATCTTCCTGCAGGCCCAGGCGCTGGCAGCTCAATCTGGCGCGACCATACATATCAGCGATGATGTCGCGGATATCGAAGGCTTTGACGTGGTTTATACCGATACCTGGGTTTCCATGGGTGACAACACACCAATGGAGCAGGTAAAAGATATCTTCATGCCTTATCAGATCAACCAGGCCCTGCTCGATCGGACCGGCATCCAGCACGTGCTGCACTGCCAGCCGGCCCACCGGGAGCTGGAGATCACCTCGGAGGTCATGGACGGCCCAGCCTCCCTCATCATGGATGAGGCAGAAAACCGGATGCATATCCAGAACGCCGTGCTGCTGACCCTGTTCGGACAGGGCCAGAAGTAATCCGGCAACCGACCCAGAATCACCCCTTTTTATCGAATCATCACGGAGAGAAGTAAATGAGCGGAATCAACAAGATCGTACTGGCTTACTCGGGCGGACTGGATACCTCGGCCATCATTCCCTGGCTGAAGGAGCACTATGACGCTGAAATCATCGCCTTCGTCGCCGACGTGGGCCAGGAGCGTGACGATCTGGAAGGGATCGAGCAGAAGGCCATCGCCTCCGGCGCGGTCAAGTGCATCGTCAAGGATCTGCGGGAAGAGTTCGTCAAAGAGTACGTCTACCCGACCCTGAAGACCGGCGCCGTCTATGAAGGCACCTACCTGCTGGGCACCTCCATGGCCCGTCCGGTGATCGCCAAGGCCATGGTCGAGGCTGCCCTGGCGGAAGGGGCTGATGCCATCTCCCACGGTTGCACCGGCAAGGGCAACGACCAGGTGCGGTTCGAAGGGGCGGTAGCTGCCCTGGCGCCCCAACTGAAAGTGATCGCCCCGTGGCGGTTGTGGGACATGCGTTCCCGGGAAGATCTGCTGGCCTATCTGGAAGCCCGCAACATCCCCTGCAAGGCGACCCTGAAGAAGATCTACAGCCGCGACGCCAACGCCTGGCACATCTCCACCGAGGGTGGCGAGCTGGAGAGCACCTGGAACGAGCCGTCCGAAGCCGTCTGGCAGTGGACCGTCTCTGCAGAGGATGCCCCGAACGAGCCGGAATACGTCAAGCTGACCGTGGCCAAGGGCGAAGTGGTCGCCGTTGACGACCAGCCGCTCAGCCCGCACCAGATCCTGACCACCCTGAACGAGCGTGCCGGCAAGCACGGTGTGGGCCGGATCGACATCACCGAGAACCGGATGGTGGGCATGAAGTCCCGTGGCTGCTACGAGACCCCGGGTGGTACCGTGATGGTTGCCGCACTGCGCGCCGTGGAAGAGCTGGTACTGGACAGACCGACCCGCGCCTGGCGGGAAAAGCTGGGTGCCGAGTTCTCCCACCTGGTGTATGACGGTCGCTGGTTCACCCCGCTGTGCAAGGCCATTGTCGCCTCCGCCAACGCCATCGCCGAGGAGCTCGACGGTGAAGTGGTGCTGAAGATGTACAAGGGTCAGGTCACCGCGGTGCAGAAGAAGTCGCCGAACAGCCTCTACTCCGAAGACTTCGCCACCTTCGGTGCCGACGAAGTGTACGACCAGAGCCATGCCGAAGGCTTCATCCGTCTCTACACCCTGGCGAGCCGGATCCGCGCCATGAAAGAGCAGCATCAAGCCATCGGTGGTGACCATACCCACGGCTAAGCAAGCGCT
The DNA here is from genome assembly GCF_041402625.1 of Aeromonas sp. S19(2024). Classification (NCBI taxonomy): domain Bacteria; kingdom Pseudomonadati; phylum Pseudomonadota; class Gammaproteobacteria; order Aeromonadales; family Aeromonadaceae; genus Aeromonas; species Aeromonas sp. S19(2024). The sequence goes on along the minus strand of NZ_JBGLQU010000005.1, from coordinate 141,392 downwards.
ATCACCCGTTGATTCGAGGGGGCATGGCCCCCTCTTTTACAGGCAGAGAGGCCCTTTGCAATCCTCATCGGGTGTGACAAGAGCGGCTGCGCCCTGGCCGCTTATGTGAGATAACAGGCTCGCAGAAAAACAGGGCAAGATTTCAAGTTCGACGGCGCAAGGCGCCGCCGACAACGCATTCAAGGAGAGCAGTATGGCACTTTGGGGTGGACGCTTCAGTCAGGGAGCCGATAGCCGGTTCAAGCAGTTCAACGATTCGCTGCGGTTCGACTACCGTCTGGCGGAGCAGGATATTCAAGGCTCCATGGCCTGGGCCAAAGCGCTGGTCAAGGTGGGGGTGTTGACCGCCGATGAGCAGGCTCAGTTGCAGCAGGCGATGGAGGTACTGCTCGCCTCCGTGCAGCAGGATCCCCAGCAGATCCTGAACTCGGACGCCGAAGACATCCACTCCTGGGTCGAGAGCCAGCTCATCGACGCCGTCGGCGCCCTTGGCAAGAAGCTGCACACCGGTCGCTCGCGCAACGATCAGGTCGCCACTGACCTCAAACTCTGGTGCAAGGCACAGGGCGAGCTGCTGCTCGGCTCCATCACCGCCCTGCAACAGGGGCTGGTGGCCTCCGCCCGTGCCAACCAGGCCGCGGTACTGCCGGGTTACACCCACCTGCAGCGTGCCCAGCCGGTCACTTACGCCCACTGGGCCCTGGCCTATGTGGAGATGCTGGAGCGGGACCATTCCCGTCTGCAGGATGCCCTCAAGCGCCTCGACACCAGCCCCCTCGGCTGCGGCGCCCTGGCAGGCACCGCCTATGCCATCGACCGCGAAGCCTTGGCGCTCGACATGGGCTTTAGCGGTGCCACCCGCAACAGCCTGGATTCGGTCTCCGATCGGGATCACGTGGTGGAGCTGATGCATGTCGCGTCGCTGTCCATGACCCACCTGTCGCGCTTTGCCGAAGACCTTATCTTCTACAACACAGGTGAAGCCGGTTTTGTGGAGCTCTCCGATGCGGTGACCTCAGGTTCCTCCCTGATGCCCCAGAAGAAGAACCCGGATGCGCTGGAGCTCATTCGCGGCAAGACCGGCCGGGTGGTCGGCGCCCAGATGGGTATGTTGATGAGCCTCAAGGCGTTGCCGCTGGCCTACAACAAGGACATGCAGGAAGACAAAGAGGGGCTGTTCGATGCCCTCGATACCTGGCACGACTGCCTCGACATGGCGGCGCTGGTGCTGATCGATCTGAAGGTCAATGGCGAGCGGACCAAGACGGCGGCCCAGGGCGGTTACGCCAACGCCACCGAGCTGGCGGACTATCTGGTGGCCAAGGGCATCCCGTTCCGTGAGGCGCACCATATCGTCGGCGAGACCGTGGTCTATGCGATCCAGGTGAAAAAGCCCTTGGAAGAACTCTCCCTCCCCGAGTTCCAGCGCTTCAGCCCCGTGGTGGGGGAGGATGTTTACCCGAACCTGGAGCTGGAAGCGACTCTGGCCAAGCGGGTTGCCAAGGGAGGCGTCGCTCGCGAGCAGATCGAATCGGCCCTCACCGCCGCCGAAGCCTGGCTGAGCAAGCGGGCGGGTTAAGCCAACCGGCTTGCCATGGGAATTAGAAGGCAGAACGGCAACCTCAGGGTTGCCGTTTTTTTTATGGGTACGCCTAGGCGCCGTGGGGCGCGTTGACCAGGCGCTGTTCAGCCCCTGTGTCCGGCGCTGGCATGATGTACGGCGTCCGTGAGCAGTCGTTGCAACTGGCTCCTGGCCTCGTCGGTTTCATGGCTGGCGGCGAGTAGCACCACCCCCAGGGTGCCCGGTGAGGGCAGCACGCCGCCGAGGGTGGCGAGACTGGCCGGCATGCCGATGGCGGAACGCACCGTGATCCCGAGCCCGGCCTGCACGGCGGCCCAGATCCCGCCCAGGCTCTGGCTGGTGAAGGCGATCCGCCAGGGGATCCCGGCATCGTCGAGGGCGCGGATGGCCCGCGCCCGCATCAGGCAGGGGGCATCGAAGAGCACCAGGGGCAGGGGCTCCCCGCGCGCGAGCAAAGGGGCGAGGTCCCACTCGGGGTGGGCAATCCAGGCCAGTTGCACCATCTCGATGAGGGGAAGATCCTCCCGCTCTCCCTGTGGCTGCCAGGCGAGAGCCATATCGAGGGTGCCCTCCCTGATCCCCTGCACCAGAGCCCCGTTGCGATCGATGCGGGTCGTCATGCGCAGGGCCGGGTGCTGGCGACAGAGGGGCCCCAGCACGGCGGGGAGCAAAGATTCACCGAAGTCCTCCTGCACCCCGAGCCGGATCTCCCCTTGCAGCAGTTCCCCTTTGAGGGCGAGCACGGCTTCGTCATTGAGCGCCAGCAGCCGCTTGGCGTAGCCCAGCAGGCGCTCACCGCTGGCCGTCGGCACCAGGTGACGTCCCTGCTTCATGACCAGATCGGTGCCGCACTGCTGTTCGAGTTTTTTCAACTGGGCACTGACCGCCGAGGTGGAGCGGCACAGCCGCTGCGCCGCCAGCGCAAAGCTACCGCACTCCAGCCCCAGCACGTAGCTGCGCAGGGCATCGAGATCCAGGCTGGGGGGAAGGGGTGACATAACTATCCTTATAATCGGGATGATTGGTCTTGAATATTTCGATTTTTTAAATTGTAGCAGTGAGGGAGAGTGGCTTCATCCACCAAGGAGATTGCCATGACACCTGATGTTCCCGATCGCGCCGCCCTGGCGCAGCTTGCCCCCCGACTCGCCCGACTGGCGGAAGAGACGCTGTTTGGCGATATCTGGCAGCGCCCCACCCTCTCGGCCCGCGAGCGCAGCCTGATCACCCTGGCCATCCTGGCGTCACTGGGCCGGGTGCAACAACTGCCCTGGCATATTGCATTCGCCCGGCAAAACGACCTGTCCCGGGATGAGCTGGAAGAGCTGTTTACCCATCTTGCCTTCTACGCCGGTTTGCCCGCCGCAGTGACGGCCGTGGGCTATCTGCCCCCCCGCGAGGAGGTGACCCCATGCCGCTGACCCGCATCACCCTGTGCGAGGGGATGAGCGACGCACACCTGCAGCAACTCAGCGCCCTCTACCACCAGACCCTGGTGGAGGTGTTCGAGGTGCCGCTGGAGGATAAATTCCAGATCCTCGAGATCTTGCCTGCCAGTGCGCTCATCTATGACCCCCATTACCAGACCGGCCGCCGGGACCAAGGTTTCATCCTCTTCCAGATCCTGGCGGGCAAGGTGCGCAGCACCGCGACCAGGGAGCGGCTTTATGCACGTCTCGCCGAGCGCCTTGAGGCCGAGCTTGGGATCCACCCCGACAACCTCATGGTGGTGATCCAGCAGACCGATGCCGAGGCGTGGAGTTTCGGCCAGGTCCGGATGTTCAGACAGGAGGTGGCCTCATGATCGCCATGCACTACCGATTCACCCTGCCCGCAGACTACGACATGGCGCTGATCGAGCAGCGGATCGCCAGCAATGGCGCCAGACTGGACGGCTTTCCCGGTCTGTTGTTCAAGGCCTATCTCTACAGCCGTCAGGACGATGAGGCCCTGCCGGGGCAGGAGAACCGCTATGCCCCCTTCTATGTGTGGCACAGCGCCGAGGCGATGCACCGATTCCTGGCAAGCGAGGGATTCGCGGCGCTCACCCGGCATTTCGGCTGGCCCCGCATCGAGACCTGGCATCTGCTGCGGGCGCCGGATCCGGCCTCCCTCGACGGGGCTTGCATGGCCAGGCTGCGGCGCACCAAGGTCACTTCCCACGGCCAGCTGGCCGACCTGCACGGCGAGGCCATGGTGAGCGGCTGGGATCTCACCCGATGGGAATGGCTGGAGGCGGATTTGCTCCCGTCCTTCTCATCACCCTTGCCTGCCGGGGGCGAGATCTACCGTATCGGCTATCTGGCGAAGGGGGGTGGGGTATAAAGCGGAATTATCTTTGTCATTGAGGCTGTTTTTCCATTCACTTGGGCTGTGAAAGTGATATTCGCATCGTGAACATAGGGTGTTATATCGCGCTTGTGGATGATGATGTGGCATTGCGGCCACCTGCGGCAATGAACTGGCTCAGTGGGGCACATTCAGGGTGACGGCCCGCGCCGGGCAGGGCATGATCCCGCTGCAATGCGTATGGACGCGTCAACCGGATCAAGGAGTTCCCATGTACCTGCCACCCCATTTCGCCGTTACCGACCCCGAGGCGCTGCACCAGCTGATGCAGGCGAACCCCCTGGGGGCCCTGATCACCTGTGGTGAAGGGGGGCTGGATGCCAACCACCTGCCGTTCGAGTTCGATGGGGCGCAGGGGGCCCACGGTGTGCTGCGGGCCCATGTGGCCCGCAACAACCCGCTTTGGCAGGAGGTGAAAGAGGGCGACGAGGTGCTGGTGATCTTCCGCGCCGCCGAGGGTTATATCTCCCCTAGCTGGTATCCGGGCAAGCAGGTGCATCACAAGCAGGTGCCCACCTGGAACTATGCCGTGGTGCACGCCCATGGCCGTATCCGGGTGAGGGACGATGCCCGCTTCGTAAGACGGCTGCTCGCGACCCTGACCCGTACCCACGAGGCGGGAGAGTCCATTCCCTGGAAGATGGCTGATGCACCGAGAGACTATCTCGAGACCATGGTGCAGGCCGTGGTGGGCATAGAGATCGAGATTGAGCGGCTGGTCGGCAAGTTCAAGCTGGGTCAGAACAAAGATGCGGCGGATCGCCTGGGAGCGGCCAATGCCCTGCAGGAGCGCGGGCAGACCGCGCTGGCCGGCGCCATGCTGAACCCGCTCCCTTCAAAGCCCTAGCGTGACACCTTGAGATTCGGCCCGACAAAAACGGCAACCGTCTGGTTGCCGTTTTTCATGGTTCCACTCCCGCTCACGCGCTGGCATTGAGCAGCTTGCCGACGCCTTCCCCCGGGCCCTGGGGCAGTGTCTGTTTGAAGGCATAAAGCAGCTGATCAAGGTTGAGGTCGCTGTTGCCGAGGGAGCCCTTGAGGGTGTCGAGCTCGCTTTGCAGCGCATCGAGGCGGGTGCTCTGGGTGCCGTCTGCCAACTGGGTGCGGGCGGCATCGATGGCCTGGGGCAGGGGCTGGCCCGAGGATTCCTGACCCAGGGTCTGCATCAGCGCCCCCATGAAGTGGTTGATGGCGGGGCGGTTCTGCTCGCTGTCAGCCTCCTGGATGCCGAGGCGCTGGAACAGGCTCTGCACCGTGGGGGCAAGGTGCTCTTCCTGCACGACAGGCTCGGTCTGGGCGGGCGGCGTGCTGTCGCCCAGCAGCTTGCTGCCGAGCTTGATGGCAAGGGAGGCGAGGGGAAGCAGGGTGCCGATGGCGATCATGATGTCACTCTCCGTACGACTGATGTCATGACGGAGCAGGGATCGGGCCAGCTTGGCGAACATTCAACCGAAAAATGGCAGGGGATTGATCCTGCTGTGAATTTCGTTTTTGCCAGGCGGAGGACGGGCGGGTGCGAACGGGGGCGGCGGCAAACCCTTGCAGCCCGGGGGCTGGTTGGTTTGCCACCCGGCTTGCCGGATCAGAGATCCTTGAACGGGCGGCGTTTCTCCTCCTCGATGACGATGGCCTCCAGATTGGCGATGCGCTCCTGCAACTCCTTGATGATCATGTCCTGCTTGCCAAGACGGTCGGTAATGCGGGCATCCCCCATCTGGTAGCGGGCGCGCTTGGTGAGATAGCTGAACGACACGCTGATAAAGACGATCAGAACGATACCTGTCCACATGGTCATGAATGACTCCTTTCAATATTTGAACGAGAGGATCTGTCTCCCGTGCTGTCGTTGTCTCATACCCAACCTTGGGCGGCAATGCCTGCCTGGTTGTTCAGAGCGGCCAGAGCGGCCAGCCGAGCCAGATCCCGAGCAGCAGCAACTGCCCCCAGACGATGGCCCAGAACCGCAGGCGGTAGCTCCCCTTCTGGGTCTTGTGGCGCAGCCACTGGCGGGCGACCAGGGCGCCGGGCCAGCCGCCGCACAGCTCAAGCAGATGCAGACGGGCCTCGGGGACGCGCCAGCCACCACGAATGGCCTGGCGCTTGTCCCAGGCGTAGGCAGCCAGGGTCAGCAGGCTCATCAGCAGGATCAGGGCCAGCGGCCACCAGCTCGCATCCCGCACCCCGAGCCAGCCGGCCCAACCCAGGGGCAGCAGGGCCAGCACCATCATGACAGCAGCGCCGGATCCCGGGTCTCGTCCGGGCTTAACGTGCGGATCACCCGGGCCGGGTTGCCCACCGCCAATGAGTCGGCCGGTATGTCCCGGGTCACCACGGCACCGGCCCCTATGATGGAGCGGGGCCCTATGGTGACGCCGGGGCAGATGATGGCCCCGCCGCCAATCCAGCAGTCATCGCCGATCCGTACCGGCTTGTTGTAAGCGGTCCAGTTGCGTCGCTCCAGATGATCCATGGCGTGGGTGGCGGTGTAGATCTGCACGTTGGGGGCCAGCAGCACATGGTTGCCGATGTGCACCTCGCCCACGTCGAGTATGGTGACGTTGAAGTTGAAGAAGGTCTTCTCGCCGATGTGGATGTTGCGGCCGAATTCGCAGGTGAAGGGGGTACTTATCCAGCAGGAGTCGGGGCAGTGGGCGAAGAGGTCGCGGCAGATCTGCTGGCGCAGGACGTGATCCCCCGCCGGTGAGGCGTTGAGTCGGCTCAGCAGCGCCTGGCCGCGAATGCGGTCGTTCGCTATCTCCTCGCTCTGGCTGTCCAGGGCGCCCCCCGCCAGTACCTTGTCCCAGTCGCTTGCCATGGTCATCTCCTCCTGCTGCAAGAGGGGGCAGTATACGCGACAAGGGGAGGGGGTGTCAGAGTGCCGGGCCCGTCAGGTGATCCCCGTCATCCTGTCATCCTGTCATCACGCCATCACGTCACAGGACAAGGGGCAGGATGAGCAGGATGAGCAGGATGGAGACGAGGTAGGGGAGCAAGACCCGCCGCCCCAGGCTGCGTCCGCCAATCACCAGTGCCAGCACCCCTTTCACCAGGGAGTTGACCAGCCCGGCGAGCAGTATGCCCCTGGCCGCCACCTCCAGGGCCAGCTCCTTCTGGGCGAGCTGGGAGAGGGAGAGGGTGATGGCGTCCACGTCCGTGATGCCGGAGATCAGCGACAGCAGATAGACCCCGGAGTTGCCCACCTTGCTTTGCAGCAGGGTGGCCATGAAGCCGATGAGGGCGAGCAGCAGACCGAACTTGATGGCGGTGGCGAGATCCAGCGGGTTGCGGGTTTCGGGCTGTACTGGGCCGTCCGGCATCTCTTCCCGTTGGCGCCAGAACCAGAACGCAAAGCCGTAGACGATGGCTGCCAGCAGCAGCAGGGGGACAGCCAGACGCAGCGCCAGCTCTCCGTGGATGATCAGCACCAGTGCCAGCAGCCTGAGCCACATGGTGGCCCCCGCCAGCAGGATGCCGGTGGCCAGCAGCCGCTCCAGCCCTCCCTGCTCCTTGTTGAGGCGGGCAAATTGCAGGGTGAGGGCGGTGGAGGAGGCGAGCCCCGCCAGCATGCTGGTGAGCACCAGCCCGGAGCGGGTGCCGAGCAGGCGCACCGCGAAGTGACCACAGAACGAGATGCCGGCGATCACCACCACCATGAGCCAGATCTTGAAGGGATTGAAGGCATTGAGGGGACCCATCTCGGTATCGGGGAGCACCGGCAGCAGCACCAGGGAGATAAGCAGAAAACGCAGGGTGGCGTGAAACTCCATTTCGCTCAAGAACAGCATCCCCTGCTGGATCTTGCCCTTGAGCCCCATCAGGAGGGCCGCCAGCACGGCGCAGGCCACCGCCTCGCTCGGGCTCTGCAGCACCGACATCAGCCCCAGCAGGTAGGTGAGCACCATGGCTACCGAGCTGGTGAGGCCGAACTCCCCCTGCCAGCGCTGGGCCAGCCAGACCGAGAGGCCGCACCCCGTCACCACGGTCAGCAGACCGAGCAGGGCCAGCCAGGCGCCCAGGGTGGGCAGCAGCAGGGCGCAGACCCCGCCGAGCAGACCGATGAGGCCATAGGTGCGCATCCCGGCGATGCGCTGGTTGTCTCCGAGCTGGCGCACCTGCCAGCCCCGCTCCAGCCCGATGATGAGCCCGATGGCCAGGGACACCAGAGCGCCGTAGACGGGCTCGGCCTCTATCCACATGGGTTTCTCCTCCCGCTGCCGTTTCAGTGAGGATGGCACAGGGCATCCCGGGGCAGGGGGAGCTGGCTCACAGAGCGGGTGTCCCGCCTGCCGGGGTCTTGCAAACAAAAAAAAGGCGCCACCTGGAGGGGGCGCCTGGAAAGGTCAAACCTTGCGGTTTGCAGACCAACGGAACCAAAGATCACACACTTCACACTCAGCACTGCTGTGGGGGCAGGGCTCAACCCTGCCACTTGCCTCCTTCCACTATCACGTCGTTGGGATCGGTATCGGCGCTCAGTTTGTCGCGCACATACTGGTCGTAGAGTTTGAGCAGGTACTTCTCTTCCCCCAGCTTGGCGAGACGGTCGTTGACCCAGTCACGCAGCTCGATATTGCCCTTCTTCACCGCCGGCGCGATGGGGTCTTCCGAGCCCAGCTTCTCGGGCAGCACCCGATAGCCCGGGTTCTCCTTGGCCCAGCTGAACAAGACCAGGTTGTCCTGGGCATAGGCATCGCCGCGGCCCTGGGCCAGGGCCTGCAGGGATTCGGTGTTCTTCTCGAACTTGAGCACCTTCCAGTCCGGGTGGTTGCGGGTCAGCCAGATGTCGGCCGTGGTGCCGGTAGTGACGATAAGCCGCTTGCTGGCCAGATCGTCGAGCTTCTTGGCGTCGCTGCCTTCCGGCACCAGCACCTGCACCGCGACCTTGAGGTTCGGGTTGGTGAAGTCCACCACCTGCCGCCGCTCCGGGGTCACCGTCATGTTGGCGAGGATGAGATCCACCTTGTCGCTCTGCAGGAAGGGGATGCGGCTGGCGGGCTCCACCGCCACGAACTCGACCTTGTTCTCGTCCCCCAGCAGATCCTTGGCGAAGCGGCGGCCGAGATCGGTGTCAAAGCCGACGTAGTTGCCCTTCTCGTCCACATAGCCAAACGGCGGCTTGTCGGTGAAGACGCCGACGATGAGTTTGTCACGGGCCTTGATCTTGGCGAGGGAACCGTCTTCTGCCTGGGCGGCGCCACTGGCGAGGCCCAGGCCGATGAGGGCGCTAAACAGGGCCGAGGTAATTATCTTCATGCTGACTCCTTTCGTTTGCTGACAGTTGTATAAGAAAACTTGGCGAGGAACTGGCGGGCACGCTGGCTCCTGGGATTGTCGAAAAATTGATGGGGGGCGGCCTGCTCCAGGATGTGGCCGCCGTCCATGAAGACGATGCGATCCGCCACCGCCTGGGCGAACGCCAGCTCGTGGGTGACGATGAGCAGGGTCATACCGCTGCCGGCGAGATCGCGGATCACCTCCAGCACCTCCTGCACCATCTCGGGATCCAGCGCAGCGGTCACCTCGTCAAACAGCATCACCTGCGGGTTCATGCACAGGGCCCGCACGATGGCGATGCGCTGCTGCTGGCCACCGGAGAGCTGGCGCGGATAGTCGTGGCGCCGCTCCCACAGACCGATGCGGGTCAGCAGCTGCTCCGCCTGCAGCAGGGCCTCGGCCCGCTCCCGCTTCTGCACCTGCACAGGGCCGAGCAGCACGTTCTCCAGCACCGTCAGGTTGGGGAAGAGGTGATAGCTCTGGAACACCATGCCGATGCGCTGGCGCAGCCGCTGCCAGTCGGTGCTGGCATCCAGCAACTCTCCATCGAAGCGAATATCGCCCCCCTGAATGGGTTCGAGCCCGTTGAGGGTGCGCAGCAAGGTGCTTTTGCCGCAGCCGCTCGGCCCCAGGATGACGATCACTTCCCCGGCGTTCACCGTGAGGCTGACCTCGTCCAGTACCCGGTGTTGGCCGAATTGTTTGCTGACAGCATTGAGCTCAAGCAGAGGTGTCATACCGCATTACCCCATTGTTGCTCCAGCCGGCGCGAGGCGAGCGAGAGCGGATAGCAGACCAGAAGGAAAAACAGGAACAGCAGACCGTAGATGAGCAGCGAGCCATAGGTGCGCTCGATGATCTGCTGGCCTACCTTGATCACCTCCACCACCCCGATCAGCACCGCCAGCGAGCTGGTCTTGATGATGCGGGTGTAGATGTTGATGGTCGGCGGCGTCAGCCGTTGCAGCGCCTGGGGCAGCAGCACGTGGCGATAGAGCTGCCAGCGGGAGAGCCCGAGCGCCAGGCCAGCCTCCTGCTGGCCGCGGGCGAGGGACTTGAGACCGCCGCGCACCACTTCGCCTACCTCGCTCGCCCCCCACAGGGCCAGCACCAGCACGGCACACCAGAAGGCCGGGATAGCCAGGCCAAAGAAGATCGGCAACCCGAAGAAAAAGAGATAGAGCCACACCAGCACGGGCACCATCCGAAACAGCTCCAGATAAACCCGCAGCACTCCCCGAGTCAGCCTTCCCCCTTGCTGGGCCAGCACGCCATAACCGACCCCGCCCAGGGTGGCGAACAGGATGGCGAGCAGCGATATGGCGAGGGTCTGACCCGCACCCACCGCCAGCAGCGGCAGCGCCTGCGCCAACTGCTCAGTGACCGGACTGGCCATAGTGACCCCTCCCTTCTTGTGTATGGGTGGCGAGTGACGGCGGCTGCAGGACAATAGGTGCCTGCATCAGTTGCTCAATGACCGAACTGACCATGTTGCAGCCTCCTTTCAACGACGCGCAGGGCAAGGGAGAGCGGCAGAAAGATCAGCACGCACATCAAGGTCAGCACCGCCAGCATCTCGTAGGTCTTGTAGTAGAGGGCGATGTAGTTCTTGGTGGTGTAGAGGAGCTCGGGCACCGCCACCGCCGAAGCCACCGTGGTCTCTTTGAGCAGAAAGATGAAGTTGGCAAACAGCGCCGGCAGGCTGGCGAGCCAGGCCTGGGGCAGCTGGACGTGGCGCAGCAGCTGCCAACGGGAGAGGCCGATGGCCCGGCCTGCTTCCAGCTGGCTGGGGGGGATTGCCTGAACGCCTGCCCGCAGCGCCTCGGTGAGGTAACCGCCACCGAGGAAGGTCATGGCGATCACCGCCGTGGCAAAGCCGGAGAGCGAGATGCCGAGCGCCGGCAGCCCGAAGTAGAGAAAGAACAGCTGGATCAAGAGCGGCGTGTTGCGGGCCAGCTCCACATAGCCTCGGATCACCCCGTTCAGCCAGGGCTTGTGCAAGCTCAGCAGCGTCACATTGAGCAGCGCCACGACGAGCGAGGTGAGGATCACTAGGATGCCGAGCTGCAAGGTGACCCAGACCGATTGGCCGAACGCCGGCAGGGTGGTGAGAACAAAGGACCAGTCGAAGCTCATGCCGGGATCCTCCCGTCGCGGCGCAGCCGCTGGGGCACGACCGTGATGGCGTCAGGGGACTTGATGCCGGCGCCGGTGTTGAGCACCACCACCCGCTCGCCCCCCCGTATCCAGCCCGCTTCCCGCAGCTGGCGGGCGGCGGCGAAAGCGGCCGCCCCTTCCGGGCAGACGAAGCTGCCTTCGCGCGCGGCGAGCTGTCGGATCTCGCGCTGGATGGCGCTATCGTCCACCGCGATGGCGCACCCCTCGGTGCGATAGAGGGCGTCCAGCACCAAAAAGTCCCCCAGCGCCTTGGGCACGTTGATGCCAAAGGCGAGGGTCTGGGAATCGGGCCAGAAGCGCGATTCGCGCTCCCCCTGCTGCCACGCCTGGACGATGGGGGCGCAGCCGCTCGCCTGCACCGCCACTAGTCGCGGCAACGGCCCCTTGACCCAGCCCAGCTCCTGCAACTCCCGCAGCGCCTTGTAGATGCCGATGAGACCGACTCCGCCACCGGTGGGGTAGAGGATGACGTCCGGCAGGGTCCAGCCGAGCTGCTCGGCGATCTCCAGCCCCATGGTCTTCTTGCCCTCGATGCGATAGGGCTCCTTGAGGGTGGAGGCATCGAACAGCCCCTGCTCGGCCACCGCCTCGGCCACCTGGCGACCGGCGTCGCTGATGGGGCCATCCACCAGATAGAGGCGGGCACCGGCCAGCGAGGTCTCCAGTCTTGTGATGGCGGGTGCCGCCTGGGGCATGACTATGGTGCTGCGCAAGCCGGCGCGGGCGCCGTAAAGCGCCCAGGCCGCACCGGCGTTGCCGTTGGTGGGCATGGCGAAGTGGGTGATGCCGAGCTCCCGGGCGCGGGAGACGCCGACCGCGGCGCCGCGGGCCTTGAAAGAACCGGTGGGGATGATGCTCTCATCCTTCATCCAGAGATCCGGAATGCCGATCTGTTTGCCGAAAGCGGGCAGGGGCAGCAGAGGGGTGAAGCCTTCCCCCAGGGTGATCACCTGGGCGGGGTAGCGCACCGGCAGCAGCTCGTGGTAGCGCCACAGGCTGGCGGGGCGCCCCAGCAGAGCGGCCGGGTGCCAGGCCTGTTTCAGGGCCTCGAGGTCGTAACTGGCCAGCAAGGGGGCACCGACCGGGCTCAACTGCTGGGGCTGATCGGCATCCACTATCTCGCCGGTCTTGCTGCAACGCAGATGTGATAGGTAGCTGTACGGCATGCTTTATCCTGAATGGCTCACGTTGGCTGGTGTCTTATTCCATCCTGTGACCCAAGGGCCGGATAACAAACAAAATAAAGCGGCAAACTTAAGCGAAAAAATTCATATGGCTCCCCCGTGTCGGCGGGCCACCCTCTGCCACCGGTCGGGGGGTTGGGCCATCCGGCGCGCTTTGTTAACCTGCCCGCTCACTCAAACCGCAGGGAGCCGCCTCGATGCGAGCCATTGTCAGCCTGCTGGCCCTGTCACTGCTCTGTGCGTGCAGCGGCCAGTCAACCAAAGAGGATGCCATGTCAGGGAATACGCGCCTTCACTACCCCGTCACCCGCCAGGGTGAGCAGGTGGATCACTACTTCGGCCAGGCCGTGGCCGACCCCTATCGCTGGCTGGAGGATGACCGCAGCCCCGAGACCGAGGCCTGGGTCAAGGCCCAGAACGCCGTGACTCAGGGTTACCTGGCACAGATCCCGTATCGCGCCGCCATCAAGGAGAAGCTCGCCGCCTCCTGGAACTATGCCAAGGAGGGGGCGCCGTTTCGCGAGGGGCGCTACCACTACTTCTTCAAGAACGACGGCCTGCAGAACCAGAACGTGCTGTGGCGCCAGCTGGAGGGCAAGCCGGCCGAGGTGTTCCTCGATCCCAATACCCTCAGCCCCGACGGCACCACGGCGCTGGATCAGCTGAGCTTCTCCCGCGATGGCCGCATCCTGGCCTACTCCTTGTCGCTGGCCGGCAGCGACTGGCGCGAGATCCACCTGATGGACGTGGAAAGCAAGCAGCCGCTGGAGGCGCCCCTCAAGGACGTGAAGTTCAGTGGCATCAGCTGGCTCGGCAACGAGGGCTTCTTCTACTCGAGCTACGACAAGCCCGACGGCAGCGAGCTGTCGGCCAGGACCGATCAGCACAAGGTCTATTTCCACCGGCTCGGCACGGCGCAGGAGGATGACCGGCTGGTGTTCGGCGCCATCCCGGCCCAGCACCACCGTTACGTGGGGGCGACCGTCACCGAAGATGACCGCTTCCTGCTTATCTCGGCGGCGAACTCCACCTCGGGCAACCGCCTCTATGTGAAGGATCTGAGCCAGGAGAACGCGCCGCTGCTGACGGTGCAGGGGGATCTGGATGCGGACGTGAGCCTGGTGGACAACAAGGGCGGCACCCTTTACCTGCTGACCAACCGGGACGCCCCCAACGGCCGGCTGGTGACGGTGGATGCCGCCAACCCGGGCCCGGCCCACTGGCGGGATCTCATTCCCGAGCGTCAGCAGGTGCTGACGGTACACAGCGGCAGCGGCTATCTGTTCGCCGAGTACATGGTGGATGCCACCGCCCGGGTCGAGCAGTTCGACTACGAGGGCAAGCGGGTGCGCGAGGTGGCGCTGCCCGGCCTTGGCAGCGTCAGTGGCTTCAACGGCAAGCACGACGACCCCGCCCTCTACTTCGGCTTCGAGAACTATGCCCAGCCGCCGACTCTCTACCGGTTCGAGCCCAAGAGCGGCGCCATCAGCCTCTATCGCGCCTCGGCGGCGCCGTTCAAACCGGAGGATTACGTTTCCGAGCAGCGCTTCTACCAGAGCAAGGACGGCACCCGGGTGCCGCTCATCATCAGCTACCGCAAGGGGCTGAAACTCGATGGCAGCAACCCGACCATCCTCTACGGCTATGGCGGCTTCGACGTGAGCCTGACCCCGAGCTTCAGCGTGTCGGTAGCCAACTGGCTGGATCTGGGGGGCGTCTATGCGGTGGCCAACCTGCGCGGGGGCGGCGAGTACGGCCAGGCCTGGCACCTGGCGGGCACCCAGCAGAACAAGCAGAACGTGTTCGACGATTTCATCGCGGCGGCCGAGTACCTCAAGGCCGAGGGCTACACCCGCACCGATCGGCTGGCGATCCGAGGTGGCTCCAACGGCGGTCTGCTGGTGGGGGCGGTCATGACCCAGCGGCCGGATCTGATGCGGGTCGCCCTGCCGGCGGTGGGGGTGCTCGACATGCTGCGCTACCACACCTTCACCGCCGGGGCGGGCTGGGCCTATGACTACGGCACCAGCGCCGACAGCGAGGCGATGTTCGACTACCTGAAGGGCTACTCGCCCCTGCACAACGTCCGGCCCGGGGTCAGCTACCCCTCGACCCTGGTGACCACGGCGGATCACGACGATCGGGTGGTGCCGGCCCACTCCTTCAAGTTTGCCGCCACCCTGCAGGCCGACAATGCCGGCCCCCATCCCCAGCTCATCCGCATCGAGACCAATGCCGGGCACGGGGCGGGCACGCCGGTGGCCAAACTTATCGAGCAGAGTGCGGACATCTATGCCTTCACCCTGTACGAGATGGGCTACAGGGAGCTGCCGCGTCAGCCTTGATCCGGGCGAGACGGGCGCCAGCCATCCACTATCATCAGGGCCCTGCGGGGCCCTTTTTATTGCCGCGTGTTTGAACGTGGGCCTGCGACCATCCCTGTCTCGCCGCTGGCCCGTTTTGGCAGACGGGCCCCATCTGTCATCCCCCCGGTGGTATAGTCAGCCACAAGATCCGCATTCAAGGAGTCCATCGTGAAGAAGATCATCTACATCCTGCTGGGGTTGGCGCTGGCGGCCGTGGTGGCCATCGCCGCCCTGGTGTCCCTCATCGATCCCAACCAGTTCAAGCCCCAGCTGGTGGAACAGGTGCGCAAGAGCACCGGCCGCGAGCTGGTGATACAAGGGGATATCGGCTGGCGTTTCTGGCCAAGCCTGGGCCTCTCCCTCGAGCAGGTGGCGCTGCGCAACCCCGCCGGTTTCGCCGAGCCCGACCTGGTGCGATTCGAGCAGGGTGAGGCCTCGGTGGGCCTGCTGCCCCTGCTCTCCCACCGGCTTGAGATCGGCAAGGTGACCCTGAGTGGCGCCCATCTGTTTATCCAGACCAGGGCTGATGGCAGCTCCAACCTGAGTGACCTGCTCAAGGCCTCCGCCGAGCCCAAGGGGGAGGCGACAACCTCTGAGCCTGCCGCAACGACGCCCCCTACCGCCAGCGACGAGCGGCCCTGGCAGATCAGCCTGCAAGGAGTGGAGCTGCAACAGGCCAGCGCTCTGGTGCAGGACGATCGCAACGGCACCGCCTCTCGTCTCGAACAGCTGGACCTGAACCTGGGCCAGCTGGCGGTCGATCAATGGGTACCGGTGACTCTGGCCGCCAAGGGGGCCCAGGGTGAGCTGGCGTTTGATCTCAAGGGGTCGGCCCAGCTCAAGCTGGCGCCCGATGCCAGCCGCAGCGAGCTGAAAGATGTCGCACTGGCGGGGAGCCTGAGCGAACCGACCCAGCGGCTGGATGCTTTCTCCCTCAAGGCCGATCGGCTGGCATTGGGGGAGTGGAGCAGTCTGAGCCTTAGCCTCAGCGGGGCACAGGGGGCGGCGGACAAGCCGACCCTGGCCGGTACGCTGGAGGGGACCCTCAAGGCGCGCCTCGATGAAAACCGGCAACTGCTGGAGATATCGGATGCCGTGCTGGCCGCCAAGCTGAGCGGCGACGCCCTGCCGCGCCCGCAGATGCAGGTGAAGCTGGCGGGCTTTGCCCGCGCCGAGCTGGGCAAACAGGCTGTCACCCTCAGCAACCTGGTGATGGGGGTGGATGACGCCCTGCTGAGCGGCAGCGGCGCCGTTCGTCTGGGGGCCGTACCCAAAGTGGACTTTGACCTCAAGGGGGACAAGCTCGACCTGGACAGTTGGCTGGGTCAGCCAGCCAGGACGGCGTCCGCTGCGGCCACCTCGGGAGCGGCTGCACCGGCCGGAGCAAAGGATCAGGCTGCGGCACCCGCCGCCCAGGCGCTCTCCACGGCTGAACCGGATCTGACCGCCCTCAAGTCGGTGGAGCTGGCTGGCCGCCTGCAACTGGGCAGCCTGCGCCTCAAGGGGCTGGATCTGAGCGCCGTGGATCTGCAACTGGCCCTGGCGGGTGGTCAGCTCACCCTCAAGCAGTTCAGTGCCGGGGTGGCCGGTGGCAAGGTGACCGCCAGCGGCGTGCTCGATGCCCGTCAGCAGCCGGCCCGCTATCAGATGCACAAGCGGGTGCAAGGGGTCGATGTGCGGCCCCTGCTGCAGACCCTGGCCCAGACCGACCTGCTGGAAGGCAAGGGGGATCTGGAGGTCGAGGCGCAGGGCTCAGGACTCTCCGAGCAGGCGCTGCGCAGCCGGATGCAGGGCAAGGTAAACCTCAAGTTGAGCGATGGCGCCCTGCACGGCATCAACCTGGCACAGATGATCCGCGAGGCGCGGGCCACCCTGACCGGCAAGGGGGCGGATCAGGTGAAGGAGGTGCGCAAGACCGACTTCAGCGCCCTCACCGCCAGCTTCCAGATTGCCAACGGGATTGCCAGGAGCGATGACATCCAGCTCTTTGCCCCCGCCCTGCGGGTGAAGGGGCAGGGCCAGACGGCCCTGGTGCCGGAGACCCTCGACTTCCTGTTCCTCACCTCCGTGGTGGAGAGCAGCAAGGGGCAGGGGGGCAAGACGGTGGATGAGCTCAAGGACATCACCATACCGGTGCGCATCGGCGGCCACTGGCAGGCGCCGAGCTACAAGCTCGACGTGAAGGCACTGCTCAGCAACAACAAGGTGCTGGAGGAGAAGGCCCGCAAGGAGGCCGAGCGCGGCCTGAAAAAATTGCTGGGTGACAAGGCCGACAACGAAGGGGTGAAGGGGGTGGCGGACCAGCTGCTCAAGGGTCTGTTCAAATAGCCACCCTCCCGTTGTTGTCATCAAGAGCCCGCCCCGTGCGGGCTCTTTGCTGTGGTGCCGGGCGTTACGGGACGAGGTGTGGTCGGCAACATGAGGTACTATGCGAAATAGTCTTCCAAACCGGGAACCAGGAGGGTTCATGAACAAACGGGTGCTGATCACCGGCGGTGGCAGAGGTATCGGGGCCGCGACAGCCCGCTATCTGGCGGCGCAGGGTTACCATCTCTGTCTCAACTATCGTCAGGACAGGGCGTCCGCCGAGGCGGTGGTGGCCGAGATCCTGGCCACCCATCCGGTCGAGTGCATCGCGGTGCAGGCCGATGTCAGCGTGGAGGCCGAGGTGGTGCGCCTGTTCGAGGAGATGGACGCGAGGCTCGGCCCCGTCACTCATCTGGTGAACAACGCCGGCAGGTTGCAGCCCCAGATGCGGGTGCTGGAGATGAGCGCAGAGCGCATCAACCAGACCCTGACCACCAATGTCACCAGCAGCTTTCTCTGCTGCCGCGAGGCGGTGCGCCGCATGACGGCGGGGGGCGCCATCGTCAACGTCTCTTCCGCCGCCGCGCGCCTGGGCTCCCCCGGGGAGTACGTGGATTATGCCGCCGCCAAGGGGGCCGTCGACGTGCTGACCAGAGGCTTGTCGCTGGAGCTGGCGGCCCAGGGGATCCGGGTCAACGGGGTGCGTCCGGGTTTCATCTACACCGAGATGCATGCCGACGGCGGCGAGCCCGGCCGGGTGGACAGGATCAAGGGGGCCATTCCGCTGCAACGGGGCGGCGAACCCCGTGAGGTGGCGACCGCCATCGCCTGGCTGCTGTCTGACGAGGCTTCCTATGTCACCGGCACCTTTATCGATGTGGCAGGCGGGCGCTAGGTCATCGTAGAAAAAAGGGGGGAGGACGCTCCCCCTAAGGAATGGTTATTCGTAGACAGCAGTTGTAGAAAGCAATTTGTCAGCAAGAGTAAAAATCTCATCTATAGAACTAATGGGATGTCTGGTTTCTTTCTTTTCTTCATCAAACAATCCCAAATATTTCTGTTTTGAGTTGAAATGTAGCCGACATAGAGGTTTCCGATTGTTATCGTCAAGCAACACACCAAAATAGCTTTGTGTGTCTCTTGGTGCGATTCGACTTACATCGAATTTTTGTCTAAGAATCGCTTTCACAATATTAAATGCTTCCATTTCCTAAATCGTGGTTTCTACTTTTGATTTTTCTTGGCTATTGCCAAATTCATTATTTTCTATGGATTGTTCAGCCTCTGATATTGGCTGTGCTGTTGAGGTGCTAAGGCCACTACCTATTGCGGATTTTAATCTTGCGTTGATGCTGTCATTGAGGAATTGACTCAATGCCTTTTTTGTAATGTCGGTGAAGGACTGTTTGACACGAGCAGTCAATACTCCATCATAAATTCGGGAGGCAAAAAATTTCACAAAATCCTCTTCCGGTGCCCCAAATTGTTCTGCAAGTAACTTTTTAATCTGACTAAGATATTTAAGCTCACCAGCTGCATCAACAACAGACTCTACATCGAAGGAAGTTTTGGTTAATTTCAGTACTTCAGGAACTACGTGTTCGTCAATATCTTCCAGATCCAGCGTAAGAAATGGTTTCTCATCCATTTTGTTTGGAGCATCAAGATCTGTATAGAACTCATATTGTGCACCATTAGTCAAAATACCTATGCGGGCATTTGTAACAGAGAAATAACGGAAGAGTTGACCAGAGTGTTTAGCTGATAGTTTTTCACTATACTTTTTACATTCGACCAGAATTTGAACTTGGCCATCTTTTAGAATGGCGTAGTCAACCTTTTCGCCTTTTTTAATGCCAGTGTCAGCTGTGAACTCGGGAATCACTTCAGTAGGATCGAATACATCATAACCAAGTACACGATTGAGAAATGGCATGACAAAAGCGTTTTTGGTCGCTTCCTCAGTTGTGATCATGGAGGATTGCTGAGCAATTTTTTTGGCAAGGCTTTGCAACTGTTCTGAAAAATCCATTTTTTCCTCTCTCTACCACGCTGGGCTTTCATTAATGACCTGGAATTAGTCCTCTGCCTATACATAGCAAAGTGCCATACGATTCCAAGCGCAGAGTGCTCGAAACTGGATCCAGCTCACCGCTATTGAGTGTGGTTAGAGAAGAAAACGGTTCTATATCGGTGGTGTTAACGAGAAGGGGCGCCATGGCGCCCCTTCTGCTTATTCTCCCAGCAGCTGTTGCCAGACCGCCAGCACATGGCCCCGCTCTCGCGGCAACTGATCGTCCCCCACCTTGCGGGAGATCTCCGAGAGATTGAGGCGATGGCCGAGGTTGCGGATCTCCAAATAGGCCTGCTTGAGCCCCTCCGCCTGCTCCAGTGTGAGTACCCCCGCCATTACGCACTCATCGAAGATGCGCACATTGTCTGACCAGCGGGTGAGGGCGTCCGGCTCACCGCAGGCATGGGCCAGCACCAGGTACTGGGCGATGAACTCGATGTCCACCATGCCGCCGGGGGACTGCTTGAGATCGAACTCTCCCTCTCCCGCCTTGAGCAGGTGATCCCGCATCTTCTGGCGCATCTCCCGCACTTCACGGGCCAGGGTGGGCAGATCCCGCTCCTTGGCCAGCACGTCGCGGCGGATGCGGGCAAATTCGGCGACCACGGTATCATCGCCATAGATGGGACGGGCTCGCACCAGGGCCTGATGCTCCCAGGTCCAGGCTTCCTGCTGCTGGTACTGCTCATAGGCCGACAGCGATGAGACCAGCAGGCCTGAGTCGCCGGAGGGGCGCAGCCGCATGTCGATCTCGTAGAGGATACCGGACGGAGTGCGGGTGCTGAACAGATGCAGGATCCGCTGGGCCAGGCGCAGGTAGAACTGGCGGCTGTCGATGGGCTTGCGGCCATCGGTGTAACTGTTGGGGTCGCCGCCGTGCAGGAACACCAGATCGAGATCCGAGCCGTAGCCGAGTTCGATGCCCCCCAGCTTGCCGTAGGCCACCACCGCAAAGCCGCGCTGGCCGCTCACCGCCACCTCGGGCGGCACCCCGTAGCGTTCGCTCATCTGGGCCCACGCCTGATTGACCACCTCCTCGGTGATCGCCTCCGCCAGCCAGGTGAGGTGGTCGCTCACCTTCATCAGCGGCAGGGCGCCGGCGATGTCGGCGGCGACGATGCGCAGGAGCTGCACCTGCTTGAACTGGCGCAGCGCCTCCATCTGCTGCTCCACGTCCTCCTCGGGGATGCGCAGCAGGAACTGGCGCAGCTGGGGCTTGTACTGATCCAGCGGGGTGGGGTGGTAGAGGTGCTGGGGATCCAGCAGCTCGTCCAGCAGGATGGGGTAGCGGGCCAGCTGCTCGCTCACCAGGTTGCTCTCGTCACACAGGCGCACCAGCTGGCGCAGGGCGGCGGGGTTTTCCGCCAGCAGTTGCAGATAGGCGCTGCGGGTGAAGATGCGGGTCAGCAGGGTGCAGACCCGCTCGAACAGGCGGGCGGGCTCGCGGCTCGCCACCACCAGGCGCAGCAGCTCCGGCATCAGCCAGTCCAGGGCGATGCGCCCCTGGGGCCCCACCTGACGGCGCTTGTACTCCTCCTTGAAACGCAGCAGGGCGGCGCAGAGGGGGGCGGGCTCCACCACTCCCTGCGTGGTCAGCAGTTTTTCCAGCTCGGCGGCGTCGAGCTCGGTGCGCCAGAGATCGAGCCAGAGCTGTTCCAGGTGTGCGGGGGCCTCCTTCTCTTCCCCCACCACGGCGACGAACTCCTGATGGACGGCGGCCATCTCCTCGTCAAGGTGGGCCATGAAGGCGTCCCAGTCGGTAAAGCCGAGGGTGGCGGTGAGCCGCTGGCGATCCCGCTCCTCGGTGGGCAGGGTCTGGGTCTGCTGATCGCCGATCTCCTGCAAGATGTTTTCCACCCGGCGCAGGAAGCGATAGGCGGTGAGCAGGCGTTCGCACTGGCTCCCCTCCAGGGCGCCCCCCTGGGCGATGGCGGCCAGCGCCTCGGGCAGGTGGCGTACCCGCAGGGCGGGCTCGCGCCCGCCACGGATGAGTTGCAGCGCCTGGGCGATAAACTCCACCTCGCGAATGCCCCCGGCCCCCAGCTTGATGTTGCCCTCCAGTCCCTTGCGGCGCACCTCGGCGGCGATCATCGCCTTCATCTGGCGCAGGCCGTCGATGACGCCGAAGTCGATGTAGCGGCGGAACACGAAGGGGCGCAGCAGTTCGGTCAGGGCCGTGGCATGTTCACACTGGGGGCCCAGCACTCGCGCCTTGACCATGGCGTAGCGCTCCCAGTTGCGGCCGTGATGCTGGTAGTAGTCTTCCATGGCGGCGAAGGAGATGGCGAGCGGCCCCGCATCGCCAAAGGGGCGTAGCCGCATGTCGACCCGGAACACCTGACCATCCTGGGTGGGCTGGTGGAGGGCGTTGATGAGACGCTGTCCCAGCTTGATGAAGAACTGCTGGTTGGCGAGCTCCCGCCGACCGCCAACGGTGTAGCCGTTCTCGGGGAAGGTGAAGATAAGGTCGATGTCCGAGGAGAAGTTGAGCTCGCCGCCGCCGAGCTTGCCCATCCCGAGGATGAGCAGCGGCTGGGGGTTGCCATCGCCATCCATGGGGGTGCCCAGCTCGCTGCACTGTTTGGCGTAGAGCCAGTCGCGGGCACCACAGATGAGGGCATCCGCCAGCTTGGTGAGATGGATGAAGCTCTCTTCGACCTCGGACTCCCCGAGCAGCTCGCGCCAGGCGATCACCAGCATGCGGCTGCGGCGGAACTGACGCAGGATGCGCTTGAGCGCCTCCTCGTCCGCGACCTCGGCGAGCAGGGCTGCGAGCTCAGGTTCATAGGCGGGCCAGCGCTCGGCCCGGGTCAGTGCGTCCGATGCCAGGGTATCGGCCAGCAGCCCCGGCTGCTTGATAAGGGAGTCGGCGACAAAGTCAGAGAGGCCGAGCAGGGTCAGCAGGGTCTGGCGGGTGGGCTCGGGCAGTGCGTCATACTGGGGCGCCAGGGCGAGCAGCCGCTGCCAGTGGCGCAGGGCCTGCTCCTGCAACAAGGGAGAGAAGGCGGAGAAAGAGGGAGAGTGCTGGGCCACGGTTGCCATCCTTGTGGTTGACGAGTCTGCAGGGAGAGTGAAATGCCGGCTGCCAATCTAGCACTCCCGGGCGCTGGCGTCACAGCGCCGCTGCCCGGAAGGTGATCCGGCAACGGATCTGGCGATCGGCCGGGCTCAGGGACGCCGGTAGATCTCGGGGTCGTAGATTTCCATCAGGCTGCCGGGGCTTCTCGGCGGCACAAAACCGAAACCGGCGTAGAGGCCGTGGGCATCGGAGGTGGCGAGGGAGAGACGGCGCAGCCCTTGCAGCTCCGGGTGGGCGAGGATGGCTGCCACCAGGGCCTTGCTGTGACCGCGCCCGCGATGTTCGGGCAGCACGAAGACGTCGGCGAGATAACCGAAGGTTGCCTTGTCGGTGATGACCCGGGCGAAGGCGACCTGCTGGCCGTCGAGATAGGCTCCGAAGCACAGGGAGTGGTTGATGGCCCGCTGCAGGGTAGCGAGGGGAATGCCGAGGCACCAGTAGGCCTCTTCACTGAGGAAACGGTGAATGAGCGGGACGTCGAGGCGCCCCTTGTCGTCGCTTATCTCAAGCGCACGTTCTGTGGTCTGCATCCTGGCTCCTTGCCGTGATGAAAAAAGAAAGGCCCCTAAGGGGGCCTTCCAGTGTACTCAAATCACGACCTCAGGCCAGCCTGAAGGTTTGACGATGGGCGCCAGCATCAGGCCAGCATCAGGCCAGCTTGAAGGCCTGGATATGGCTGTCCAGCGTCTGGCTGTGGTGTTCCACCAGTTCGGAGGCATCTTTCAGCTCCCGCAGCACCACGACGGAGCCTTCCACCACCTGTTTGACCTGCTCCAGGTTGGCATTCATCTCCTCGGCGACCGAGCTCTGCTGCTCGGAGGCGGCGGCGATCTGGCGGTTCATGTCGGCCACTCCCTGCACCCGCTGCACTATGGTGTCGAGCTGGGTACCAGCCTGGGTCACCTGCTCCACCCCCTTGTCCGCCTGCTGCACGCTCTCGGCCATCAGGCCGACGGCCTGGCGGGCGTTGCCCTGAAGCTGCTCGATCATCTTCTGGATCTCGACGGTGGCGGCCTGGGCACGGTTCGCGAGTTCGCGCACCTCGGAGGCGACCACGGCAAAACCGCGACCCGCCTCACCGGCCCGTGCGGCTTCGATGGCGGCGTTCAGGGCCAGCAGGTTGGTCTGCTCGGAGATGCTGCGGATGGTGTCCACCACGGAGCCGATGCGATCGACCCCGTGCTCCACTTCGTTGACCACGGTGGAGGAGCGCTGGATGTTGCCGGAGAGAGTGTCGATGGTGTTGACGGTAGCCGCCACGCAGCGGCTGCCCTCCTCGGCCAGCTGGCTGGTTTCGGCGGTGGCGTGGGACGCCTGCTCCGCGTGGTTGGCCACTTCTCGAATGGCACCTACCATCTGGCTCATGGCGCTGGCAAGCTGCTCAATCTGGGTGAACTCCTCGTTGATGGCCTCGTTCGCCTCATCCATACAGAGAGTCACCTGGGAGGCGATCTCGTTGAGCTCCTTGCAGGCGGCACGCTGGGTCCCGAACACCTCCTTGAGGTTCTCCTGGGAGTGGGCCACCGCCTTGGCGATGTCGCCGAACTCGTCCCGGGACTTGAGCAGTACGCTGTGGCTGAGATCCTTGTTGGCGAAACGCTCCAGCAGCCCCACCAGGTAGTGGACCTGCTTGACCATGAGGCGTGAGCCGGTAAGCAGCAGCACCACGAAGACGACCCCCATGAGCGCCGTCTCCACCAGCCCGGTCCAGAGCAGGCGATCGGCGATGGTGTTGGCCATGGCGGCATCAATGCCCTCGCTGAGCAGGGTCGCTTCCAGGTTGCTGGCATCGAACCAGAGTTTGGCCAGCAGCAGCAGGGTGCTGAACACCATGAGCAGCACCACCTTGGGCACCAGTCGGATGTTGCTCATGCGCCTCTCCAGCGGGTTCAACTGCATATTTTTTCTCCTTTCAACGTCCATTATTCCTTTGCCGTCATAGCTATCGGCATTATCTTCCTTTTTATTAATTTGCACCGTGCTTAAAGTTGGAAAATGTATGCGACATCACTTAACTCATTTGCGTACCATGGATCTGCTGATGGGGTTTCTCTCCGTGATTTCGGTTTGCCTGGTGGCTGCTCGCTGGCTGGGGCACGGTGAACTGAGCCCCCAGACCCTGCAGCTCTTTTATGATGTCGACAGCCTGATCTGCTACTTCTTCCTCGCTCACTTCGCCTATGGCTGGGCGCGCGCCTCCGACAGGATGGCCTTCTTCAAGAGCAACTGGTTCTATCTGCCCGGCAGCCTGCCCATGGTGGAACAACTGCGCTGGGCGCGGCTCATCCAGCTGTGGCGGGTTTACCAGTTGCTCCGGGACAGACCGGATCTGCTGGCCATGTTCCGTCGTGAACGCAACGAAACCACCCTCTCCGGCATTCTCTTCCTCTTCTTCCTGTTGCTGGGGGTCGGCTCCGGCGTCATGTACTGGCTGGAAACGGGGCAACCCGGCAGCCAGATCCAGACTCCTTACGATGCCTTCTGGTGGACGCTGGTGACCCTCTCTACCGTGGGGTACGGGGATCTGGTGCCCAAGACGGAGGAGGGGCGCTTCGTCGCCAGCCTGCTGATCCTCTTTGGAGTGGGGTTGTTTGGCGCCCTCAGCGGCTTCATGGCCAGCCTGTTCGTCCATCCCGGCAAGACCAACGATGACACCGCTGTGTGGCGACGCCAGCAGAGCGAGCAGCAGGCGCAACTGCTCAAAGAGCTCAAGGCCCTGCGCGCCGAGGTGCAGGCGCTGAAACAGAAGTAGGTACGACGTCTGGAATGGTCGCGTGGCAAACCGGCGGCGCTGCGAGACAGCTCTCACTCGGGGAGATGGCGCTTTTCTTTGCTTGTCCTTTGACCCGCAGGCGGCTTAACATTCGGCCTGCAACCTAATCCAACGAAGAGAATCGATCGACCATGCGCGCCCTTCTCGGGATCCTGATCTGCTTGTGTGCCCAACAGGCACTGGCCGATACCCGCTATGTTTCAGACAACATCTTTACCTATATCCACAACGGTCCGGGTACCCAGTACCGGATCCTCGGCAGCGTCAAGGCCGGTGAGCCGCTGGAGGTCAAGGCGGTGAACCAGGAGGCCGGATTCACCCAGGTGGTGGACGGTCGTGGCCGCGAGGGCTGGATCAAGAACAGCGAGCTGCAGGGGGAGATCAGCCTGCGTGAACGCCTTCCCCAGGTTCAGAAAGAGCTGGACGAAGCCAAGGCCCGTCTGCTGAACCTCAATGGCGACAACGAGAAACGCTTCGCCGAGAAGGATGGCAAGATCGCCGAGCAGAGCAAGGAGATCGCCAGCCTCAAAGCCCGTCTGGACAGCCAGAGCGCCGAGATGAGCAGCCTCAAGGAACAGAACGACGCCCTGACCCAGAGCTATGACAACCGTGAGCACGACATGCAGATGGACTGGTTCATCCGCGGTGGTGCCATGGTGGGGGGCGGCATCCTGCTCGGGATCCTCCTGCCCATGCTCCCGCGCCGTCGTAAGAGCAGCGAGCGCTGGATGAACTGATCGCCCGGGCGGTCAACAGGATGAAAGGTCGCCAGAGGCGGCCTTTTTTCATGGTGTGCCTAGCGAGAAGAGGGCCATGTCGGGGGTCGCCATCGGCCCTTCCCGCTCGTAAGATGAGGCGAACGATCCTGTGCCGCGCGCATTCTCAACAAGAGCCTTCATCATATGTCATCAACTGAACAGGCCTTCTGGTTCGTGCTGGGGGGCGATCACCTCGTCCTGCTGGATGAACAGGGGCGCATTCCACAAGGGCCCCGCGCCGTTTTGCCCACCCATCTGCACACCGCCTCCTTCGAGCGCTTCGACGAGTGGGACGGCCTGCCTTGCCATCTGCTGGATCTGGGGGCGGAGGCGGAGACCGGGGCCATGACCCCGCTGCGCCAGCTTATGGTGGCGGGGGACGAAGAGGGCTTTCGCCTCGCAGGGCGGGCCTGGCAGCTCGCCACTTTTCGCCGAACCCATCGTTTCTGCGGTGAGTGCGGTGCCCCCATGACCCCGAGGGAAGGGGAGTGGGCCCAGGGGTGTCATCACGGCCATGTCGTCTATCCGCGCATCTCCCCCTGCATCATCGTCGCGGTGCGCAAGGGACCGGCCATCTTGCTGGCAGCCCACCGCCGTCACTATCAGGCGGATGATCCCATGTATACCGTGCTGGCCGGCTTCGTGGAGGCAGGGGAGAATCTGGAGCAGTGCGTGGCGCGGGAGGTCTTCGAGGAGAGCGGCATCCGGGTGACCAATGTGCGTTACGTGGCGAGCCAGCCCTGGCCCTTCCCCCACAGCCTGATGATGGGCTTCACCGCCGACTACGAGAGCGGCGAGATCCGGGTGCAGGATGACGAACTGGTGGCGGCAGGCTTCTTTGAGGCTGACCGGCTGCCGCGCTTGCCCCCTCATGGCACCATAGCGCGCCGGCTCATCGAACAGTGTCTCGCCGAGGCGCGTTGAGGGAAAACGGGGGCGCTTGTATGCGCCCCCTCACATCTTTGCACTCCTGCGGCGATGTGCGGCGTCAGGGTCGCCCTCAGACTTGCACAAAGTGGTATCATGTCCGCCATTTTATGCGTGACATGACTCAGGAACTGGGATGAAAGAGCTGAAAAACGATCGATACCTGCGTGCCCTGCTGCGCCAGGAAGTGGACATGACCCCGGTATGGATGATGCGTCAGGCTGGCCGTTATCTGCCGGAATACAAGGCGACCCGCGCCGTTGCGGGGGATTTCATGTCCCTGTGTCGCAACGCCGAGCTGGCCTGTGAAGTCACCCTGCAGCCCCTGCGCCGCTATCCGCTCGATGCCGCCATTCTCTTCTCCGACATCCTGACCGTGCCCGATGCCATGGGGCTGGGCCTCTACTTCGAACACGGGGAAGGCCCGCGCTTCGAGCGCCCGATCACCTCCATGGCCGACGTGCAGGCCCTGCCCATCCCGGATCCGGAAGACGAGCTCGGCTACGTGATGAATGCGGTACGCACCATCCGCCGCGAGCTCAAGGGCGACGTGCCGCTCATCGGCTTCTCCGGCAGCCCCTGGACCCTTGCCACCTACATGGTGGAGGGGGGCAGCTCCAAGGCCTTCACCAAGATCAAGAAGATGATGTATGCAGAGCCGCAGACCCTGCATCTGCTGCTCGACAAGCTGGCGGACAGCGTGATTGCCTACCTCAACGCCCAGATCAGGGCGGGTGCCCAGGCGGTCATGGTATTCGACACCTGGGGCGGCGTGCTCACCCCGCGCGATTACCGCGACTTCTCCCTGCAGTACATGCACAAGATCGTCGATGGCCTGATCCGTGAACATGAGGGCCGCCGTGTGCCGGTCACCCTGTTCACCAAGAACGGCGGCCAGTGGCTGGAGCAGATCGCCGCCACCGGCTGCGATGCCCTGGGGCTGGACTGGACCACCGACATCGCGGACGCCAAGCGCCGGGTCGGCGACAAGGTGGCGCTGCAGGGCAACATGGACCCCTCCATGCTCTACGCCACCCCGGAGCGGATCCGCGAAGAGGTCGCCACCATTCTGGCCGGTTTCGGTCATGGCAACGGTCATGTCTTCAACCTGGGGCACGGTATCCATCAGGATGTGGACCCGGAACGCGCCGGCGTGTTCGTCAACGCGGTGCATGAGCTCTCCGCCCGGTACCACGGTCGCTGAGGGCGGCATACAGCGTGATGAACGGGGCCTGCGGGCCCCGTTTTGCTGTCCGTGACACAGGGGGCTGCATCCTGGTCGCGGCTCGGGTTACACTGCACCCCCATGTTGGCAGTCGTGGCCGGGATGGGGTCGTTGAGGGGCAGGAGGCTGGATGGAGAAGCGGGCGTGGGATTGGGGCATCGATCTTGGCGGGACCAAGTGCGAGTGCGTGGTGCTCGATGGCGACGAGGTGTTGCTGCGCCACCGCATTCCCACTGAACGGCACGGCGGCTACCAGCACATGCTGGGCCAGATCGCCAAACTGGTGGACGAGTGTGCCGCCAAACTCGGTCAGCGTCCTGCACTCATCGGCATGGGGACGCCGGGGGCCCGGGACCCCCAGACCGGGCTGCTGAAAAACAGCAACACCACCGAGTTCAACGGCAAGCCGCTCAAGGAAGATCTGGAGCGCAGGCTGGGCGTCCCCGTGCTCATCGCCAACGACGCCAACTGTTTCGCCCTGGCGGAAACCCACCTGGGGGCGGTGCGCCAGCATCATCCCGATGCAAAAGTGGTGTTCGGCATCATCATGGGCACCGGGGTCGGGGCCGGCATCGTCATCAACGGCCAGATCCTCAACGGTCACCACGGCATCGCCGGGGAGTGGGGGCACAACGTCCTGTTGCCGGAGGGGCCAGAGTGCTACTGCGGCAAGCGCGGCTGCGTCGAAACCCTCATCAGCGGCCCGGCGCTGGAGGCCTGGTACGAGGCCAGGACCAAACGCCGTCTCTCGCTCGCCCAGATTGCTGCGGCCAGTGCCCATGATCACGTCGCCAGGCTCACCATGGACAGGTTGCACCTGCTGTTCGGCCAGGCCCTCGCCAACGTGATCAATATTCTCGATCCGGACGTCATCGTCATCGGTGGCGGCGTGGGCAATGTGCAGAGCCTCTATCGCGCCGGGCGCGAAACGGTATTGCCCTTCCTGTTCAACCCCCGTTTCGCCACCCCCATGATAGCGCCGGCCCTGGGGGACAGCGCCGGGGTATTCGGTGCCGCACTGCTGGCCCGCGGCGTCTTTCGCGAGGCACTGCTCTCGTGAGTCGCCCCTTCCTCCCATCCCTTTGTCGCAGCTAAGGACACAACGTTTCCATGATCAAGATTGCCATCAACGGCTATGGCCGCATCGGCCGCAACGTGCTGCGGGCCCTCTACGAGAGCGGCCGCGACAAGACTATCAAGATAGTGGCCATCAACGAGCTGGCGGCCCCCGAGGCCATGGTGCACCTGACCCGCTTCGACACCAGCCACGGTCGCTTCCGCTATCCGGTGCAACTGGCGGGCAACAGCATGCAGGTGGGGGAGGATCTCATCGCCCTGTTTGCCGAGCGGGATCCGTCGAACTTGCCGTGGCGGGCGCTGGGGGTGGACGTGGTGCTGGACTGCACCGGGGTGTTCGGCTCCCGGGCCGATGCCGAGCTGCATCTGGGGGCGGGAGCGGGCAAGGTGCTCTTCTCCCATCCGGCGGACGCGGACGTGGACGCCACCATCGTCTACGGGGTCAACCACCAGGTGCTGACCGGGCGGGAGCGGATCGTCTCCAACGCCTCCTGCACCACCAACTGCGTGGTCCCCGTCATCGAAACATTGCATCGAGAATTCGAGATAAATTGTGGTACTATTACGACAATTCATTCGGCCATGCACGATCAGCAAGTCATCGATGCCTATCACGGCGACTTGCGCAGAACCCGGGCGGCCAGCCAGTCCATCATCCCGGTGGATACCAAGCTGGCAAAGGGGTTGGAACGTATCCTTCCCCACTTTGCCGGCAAGTTCGAGGCGATCGCGGTGCGGGTACCCACCATCAATGTAACCGCCATGGATCTGAGCATTACTGTTCGTAAAAAAGTGACAGTTAGTGACGTAAATCAAGCCCTGCAACGGGCATCCAGAGGTACATTACACGGTATTCTGGACTACACGGAAGAGCCACTGGTCTCCGTAGACTTTAATCATGATGCACACTCCTGCATCATTGATGGTACCCAGACCCGGGTCAGCGATGCCAACCTCGTCAAGATGTTGATGTGGTGCGATAACGAATGGGGCTTCGCCAACCGCATGCTGGATACCACCCGGGCCATGATGGCCGCAGGCTGAAAGTCTGCACCGGGCGCAAGGTTACTGTTTTTTTAACATTACCTGAAAATATATAGAGGACTGAATATGTCTGTTATCAAGATGACCGACCTGGATCTGGCGGGCAAACGCGTTCTGATCCGTGCTGACCTGAACGTGCCGGTAAAAGACGGCAAGGTCACTTCCGATGCACGTATCGTTGCGACTCTGCCTACCATCAAGCTGGCTCTGGAAAAGGGCGCCAAGCTGATGATCACCTCCCACCTGGGTCGTCCGACCGAGGGTGAATACAACGAAGAATTCTCCCTGGCTCCGGTTGTCAACTATCTGAAAGACGCACTGTCCTGCCCGGTTCGTCTGGCCAAAGACTACCTGGATGGCGTAGACGTCGCCGCCGGTGAGCTGGTTGTGCTGGAAAACTGCCGCTTCAACAAAGGCGAGAAGAAGAACACCGAAGAGCTGGCCAAAAAATACGCCGCCCTGTGTGACGTCTTTGTAATGGATGCATTCGGTACTGCTCACCGCGCCGAAGGCTCTACCTACGGTGTGGCCCAGTTCGCGCCGGTTGCCTGTGCAGGCCCCCTGCTGGCCGGTGAACTGGAAGCCCTGGGCAAAGCCATGCTGAAGCCCGAGCGCCCCATGGTTGCCATCGTGGGCGGCTCCAAGGTCTCCACCAAGCTGACCGTACTCGAATCCCTCTCCAAGATCGCTGACCAGCTGGTGGTCGGTGGTGGCATCGCCAACACCTTCATCGCTGCTGCCGGTCACAACGTCGGCAAGTCCCTGTGCGAGCACGATCTGATCGACACCGCCAAGAAACTGGCTGCCGAAACCAACATTCCGGTGACCACCGACGTGGTTGTGGGTGCCGAGTTCTCCGAATCCACCCCGGCCACCATCAAGTCCGTGTCCGACGTGACTGACGGCGACATGATCTTCGACATCGGTCCGGATTCCGCCAAGGCCCTGGCCGACATCATCATGAACGCCAAGACCATCCTGTGGAACGGCCCGGTCGGCGTGTTCGAGTTCGACCAGTTCGCTGAAGGCACCAAGGTGATCGCCGAAGCCATCGCCGCTTCCCCGGCCTTCTCCATCGCTGGCGGTGGTGACACCCTGGCTGCCATCGACAAGTTCGGCATCGCCGACAAGGTCTCCTACATCTCCACCGGCGGCGGCGCCTTCCTGGAGTTCGTAGAAGGCAAGGTACTGCCGGCTGTCGCGATTCTCGAAGAGCGCGCCAAAGCCTAATTGACCCGGGACGGGGGGCAAAAGCCTCCCGTTTCGTTTATCATGTGGCCGCTGTGCCGGTTCATGATGAACCCCCCACTTTTTATTAACGGCATACGAGACAGGACGATTAAACATGTCTAAGAAAATTTTCGACTTCGTAAAACCCGGCGTGATCACTGGTGATGACGTTCAGAAAGTGTTCGCCATCGCCAAGGAAAACGGCTTCGCTCTGCCGGCCGTCAACTGCGTCGGTACCGACTCCGTGAACGCCGTGCTGGAAGCTGCTGCCAAGGTCAAAGCCCCGGTTATCGTACAGTTCTCCAACGGTGGTGCCGTGTTCACCGCCGGCAAGGGTCTGAAGCTGGAAGGCCAGCAAGCTGCCATCCTGGGTGCCATCTCCGGTGCCAAGCACGTGCACGCCGTTGCCGAAGCCTACGGTGTTCCCGTGATCCTGCACACCGACCACGCTGCCAAGAAGCTGCTGCCGTGGATCGACGGCCTGCTGGACGCCGGCGAGAAGCACTTTGCCGAAACCGGCAAGCCGCTGTTCTCCTCCCACATGCTGGATCTGTCCGAAGAGTCTCTGGAAGAGAACATCGACATCTGCTGCGAGTACCTGACCCGCATGGCCAAGATGAACATGACTCTGGAGCTGGAACTGGGCTGCACCGGCGGTGAAGAAGACGGCGTGGACAACAGCCACCTGGACCAATCCTCCCTGTACACCCAGCCGGAAGACGTGGCCTACGCCTACGAGCGTCTGTCCAAGATCAGCCCGCGCTTCACCATCGCTGCCTCCTTCGGCAACGTGCACGGTGTGTACAAGCCGGGTAACGTCAAGCTGACTCCGAAGATCCTGGACAACTCCCAGAAGTACGTCTCCGAGAAGTTCGGTCTGCCTGCCAAGTCCCTGGACTTCGTGTTCCACGGTGGCTCCGGCTCTACCCTGGAAGAGATCCGCGAATCCATCTCCTACGGCGTGGTGAAGATGAACATCGACACCGACACCCAGTGGGCGACCTGGGAAGGCGTGCTGAACTTCTACAAGTCCAACGAAGCCTACCTGCAAGGCCAGCTGGGCAACCCGGAAGGTGCCGACAAGCCGAACAAGAAGTTCTACGATCCGCGCGTATGGCTGCGTGCCGGTCAGACTTCCATGATCGCGCGTCTGGAGAAGGCCTTCTCCGACCTGAACGCCATCGACGTACTGTAATTCGCAGCACCTTGATTGCATGAAAAGGCGCCCTTCGGGGCGCCTTTTGCATTTCTGTGATCCTGACGGGCTGGATTGGGGATGAGGGGCTGGGTATTATCGATGACACCCGTTTAATTTAGTAAACGAATGCAACCAGGCAGGATGCTGAGCATGCAGACAGGAAGACAGGGACATCAGGAACATCAGGAACACACGGCCTCCTATTACGCGGCCACTCGCAACGACCATCGGCAGTGGCCCGAGCTCAGTGGTGAGCTGGATGCGGACGTCTGCGTCATCGGTGGCGGTTTCACCGGCCTCAACACCGCCATCAACCTGGCCGATGCCGGTTACAAGGTGGTGCTGCTGGAGGCCAACCGCATCGGCTGGGGAGCGTCGGGACGCAACGGCGGCCAGCTGATCCGCGGCATCGGCCACGAAACCAGCCAGTTCGCCCGCTGGATTGGCGAGGCGGGCGTGCGGGAGCTGGATCTGATGGGGATCGAAGCGGTGCAACTGGTGCGCGAGCGGGTCGAGCGCTTCAATATCGAGTGCGATCTCACCTGGGGCTATTGCGATCTCGCCACCAAGGCGCGCCACCTGAAGGGGTTCGAGGAGGATGCCGAGCACCTGGCGAGCCTGGGTTATCGGCACGCACTGAAAATGGTGGCACGGGAGGAGATGCACACCGTGGTCGGATCGGATCGCTATATCGGCGGGATGATCGACATGGGCTCCGGTCACCTGCATCCTCTCAACCTGGCCCTCGGCGAAGCGCGTGCGGCAGCCAGTCTCGGGGTCTCCCTGTTCGAACACTCAAGGGTGACCCACATCGAATACGGCGAGCGGGTCGAGGTGACCACGGCCCACGGCCGGGTCAGCGTGGACTACCTGGTGATCGGCTGCAACGCTTACCTGGGCGACCTCCAGCCCGATCTCGGGGGCAGGGTGCTGCCGGCGGGCTCCTACATTCTCGCCACCCAGGTGCTGGAGAAGCGCCTGCGCCAGCGCTTGCTGCCACAGAACATGGCGGTGTGCGATCAGAACGTGGCGCTCGACTACTATCGGCTGTCGGCGGACGGTCGCCTGCTGTTTGGCGGGGCCTGCAACTACTCGGGCCGTGACCCCCGCGACATCAAGGCCTTCATGCTGCCCAAGCTGCTGCGGGTCTTCCCCGAGCTCGCGGGTACCGCCATCGAGTTCCAGTGGGGAGGCATGATAGGCATAGGCGCCAACCGTCTGCCCCAGATAGGCCGCCTCGAGCAGCATCCCAACGTCTTCTATGCCCAGGCCTATTCGGGCCATGGCCTCAATGCCACCCACATGGCGGGCAAGCTGGTGGCGGAGGCGATCAAGGGGGAGAGCCGGGGCTTCGATCTCTTCAGCCGCGTCCCTCACATGACCTTCCCGGGTGGCCCGGCGTTGCGCTCTCCGTTGCTGGCGCTCGGGATGCTCTGGTATCGGCTGAAGGATCTGCTCTAAGGGGAGGGGGGCTCGGGATTATCCCTGCTGCGTCGCGTCTGGCTCGGCCAGGCGCCAGCCCTGCTCCGTTTTCATCATCCAGACCTGGGTCTCCTGCGCCAGGCTCTGGCCGGCCTCGAACTCGCCGTATTTGCGCTCCAGCTCCATCAGCCCCATCTCCTGCTGGAAGGGGCCGACCCTGTCATAGACGAGATCCTCGTCGTGCAGCACCTGCAACTGATCCAGTCCCTGCTTGAAGTGGAGCTGGTAGCTCACCTTGACCAGATAGACCCCCTCCATCCGCTCCTCCTTGCCGAGCACGGCGAAGTCGCTGATCTCGAACAGGGCGGGATCCGTGTCGGCCTGCAACCTGGCGGTGACCTGGCTCTGGATGGTCTCTTCACCGGGACCTGCGTTGCAGCCATAAAGCCAGAGGGCCAGCAGGGGGATGAACCACTTTTTCATCAAAACTCCGGACGAACGAGACGGGAAAGGGCAAATTCTGCCACGGCGTCGGTCATATACAAGGGATTGCCGGAAAAATGGCGGTCAAACCGGGGGCCCACACGGTTGCACGGGCCACCCGGTATCAGCGCAGCTTGTCCAGCTGGCCGAGAAATTCGACAGGCCCCATGAAGCCGGTCACCCGCTGGCCGTTCACCTCGTTGCCATCGCGATCGAAGAAGATGAGGGTCGGCAATCCCAGCACGTTGAGGCCATTGAGCAGATCCACGTCGGCGTCGTCGTTGGCGGTGACGTCCGCCTGCAGCAGCACCATCTCGCTGAAGCGCGCCTGCACATCGGGGTCGCTGAAGGTCTTGTGCTCGAACTCCTTGCAGGCCACGCACCAGTCGGCGTAGAGATCCAGCAGCACCGGCTTGCCGCGGGCGGCGGCGAGCTGCACCTTGAGATCGTCCTGGGTCTTGATGCGGATGAATCGGGGGGCTTGGGTCTGGGCGGCGGCATTGGCCCCCTCGGGTGGCAGCAGCAGATCCTTGCCCACCACCACAAGGCCCATCATCCCCAGCAGCAGGACGAAGCCGCCGAGGCTCTTGCCCACCGAATGGGCGCGATGCTGGTTGTGGTGATAGAGATAACCGCACAGCACCAGTCCCCAACCGAGCCAGAGCAGGGTGGACATCTGGTCGCTCAGGAGTCTTGAGAGCAGCAGGATGGGTACCGCCAGCAGCGCAAAGCCAAAGAGTTGCTTGATCACATCCATCCAGGCGCCGGCCCTGGGCAGCAGCTTGCCGCCAGAGGTGCCGAGCAAGAGCAGCGGCAGCCCCATGCCCAGGGAGAGGGCATAGAGGGCCGCACCGCCGAGCCAGAGATCGCCACTCTGGGCCACGTAGATAAGCGCCCCCGAGAGCGGCGCCGTGGTGCAGGGGGAGCAGACCAGTCCCGAGATCATGCCCATGATGGCGACGCCGGCCACGGATCCGCCCTGCTGGCGGTTGGAGAAGCCCGAGAGACGGGTTTGCAGGCTGCTCGGGAGTTGCAGGGTGTAGAGTCCGAACATGGAGAGGGCGAGCAGCACGAACATCACCGAGAGGCCGATGAGCACATAGGGGTGCTGAAGGGCCGCCTGGAATTGCAGGCCCGCCGAGGCGACGACGAGTCCGAGCAGGGTATAGGTGACCGCCATCCCCTGCACATAGACGAAGGAGAGCAGGAAGGCGCGACGGGTGGAGAGGCGATGCCCGGCCCCGGCGATGATCCCGGTCAGGATGGGATACATGGGGAAGACGCAGGGGGTGAAGGCGAGGCCGAGACCCAGGGCGAAGAAGGCGGCGACGCTGATCCAGAACCCCTGGCTGCCGAGGGCGGCCGCCAGCCTGTCCTGCTGGCTGCCCGGCACGTCTGTGCCCTGAAGGCTGGCCGCCGCTTCCGCCTGGGCGGGGGCGGTGAGGGGCTCGACGGCGATCCGCTTGTCGGTCGGTGGGTAGCAGAGTCCCTCGGTGCAGCCCTGGTAACTCAGGGTGAGGCTGGCCGCGTCCCCGACCCGGGTCAGCGCCACGGGGATCTGCACCTCCTGGTAATAGACCCGGCTCTTGCCGAAGAAGTCATCCTCGTGCTCGGTACCGGGGGGCAGGACGGGCTCGTCAAAGGCGAGGTTCTCTCCCTTCACACGGATGCTGTGGCGATAGAGGTAGTAGCCGTCGGCGATGCGTATCCGGAGCAGCAGCCGATCACCCTGTTGTTCGCTCTCGAGGGCGAAGGCCTGATCCACCTTGAGGAATCTGGGCTGGGTCTCGATGCCGAGGCTGCCGAGCAGATCCTGGCTGCTGGCCCGGGCGGGGGCCGTCGTCAGGACGCAGAGCAGGCCCAGCAGCATCAGCAGGAAGGAGAGGGGGCGAGAGGCGGTCATGAGGTCTCCTGTGTCAACCAGTCGAGATAGGCAGGGTGGCCCTGGCTTGCCGGGAGCGCCAGGATCTCCGGTACCTCGTAGGGATGGTGGGCGAGAATGCACTGGCGCAGGGGTTCGAACAGAGCGGCCCGACTCTTGATGACGAGCTGGATCTCCCGGGTTCGTTCCGTCTTGCTCTGCCAGCGATAGACGGAGGTGACCCCGGGCAGCTGGTTGATGCAGGCGGCGAGGCGCTGGTCGAGCAGCTGCTCGCAGAGGCGGTCTGCACTGGTCTCGTCGGGGCAGGTGCAGAGCACCAGAATGGCGTCGGTCATAGGGATGGACGGTCTCGGCAACGGGGCGCACGGGCCCCCTGGATCAGCCGTTACTATACCGGGCCGGGGGGCAAATAGCACCCGGCCCCCCGCACCCGGAATAAGTCATGCGCCCGAGATGGACGCTGTGAAAAGGACAGGGCAGAATGAGCGGGCTTGTTCCAATTCTACGTAAGGAAATGTATGACCCAACAGAATGAGCAGCAGAGAAACCGCATGTTGAGCCTGTTGCGTGAAGGGGAGCGCCGCATGCTGGTGCAACTGGCCGGTCTGCTGCGTACCAGTGTCGACGAGATCAATGCGGAGCTGGAAAAAGAGGAGCTGTTGTCGGCGTTGGAGCAACCCATCACGGTGGAGTACCTCAACGGCGTGGTGCAGCATCATCTGTTCGAGCGCCTGCACAAGGGGGACATGGTGGCGGCCCAGCGCATGCTGAACCAGTACCAGAGCGACCTCGAAGCCATGATGCGCCAGGAAACCAGGCAGGACGATACCCCGCCGGAAGAGGTCAAGGCCCAGGCCTGACCCCGCGAGGCCCTCTTCAGCACCATCATGCCATCGCATGATGGTGCCTCGCCCTTACCCCTCGAATCGCTTATCCCAGTGCCTTCTGCACCTGTCCCATGGGAATGGGGAACACCTTGTCGTAACTCCAGTTGTAGACGAAGGCATAGACCAGGTAGAAGAGCACGAAGCCCATATCCAGCACCAGCGCCTCCAGCAGGCCGATGTCGAGCCACCAGGCCATCACCGGCAGGGCGACGATCAGCAAGCCCCCCTCGAAACCCAAGGTATGCAGCACCCGCTGCCACAGGCTCTTGTGGGTATGGCCCTGCAGGCGCAGCAGCAGCCTGTCGACGCCGATGTTGTAGACATAGTTCCAGACGGTGGCGACCACCGAGAAGAACAGGGCCAGGGGGCCCATGTGGTTGAGCCCGACGCCGGTCACCCAGCTAGCCAGCGGGGCGGCGATCAGCAGGCCAATCAATTCGAAGCCGATGGCGTGGCGCAGGCGGTCACGGGTCGTACGCATGGTTTATCTCTCTCTTTGGTCAGGGAATGGCGGCAATGTATCGCCAAAACTGGATAGATTCACGTTGGTATCTATCGCTAAAATAGATAGATGTGACGACACAACGGCACGGCGGAGCAGGCTCATGACCCCTTCACTGGAACACTTCAAGGCATTGCTGGCGACGGCCGAGACCGGGTCGTTCTCGGCGGCGGCGCGCAGGCTGGGCAAGGCCCAGTCGGTGGTGAGTGCCGCCATCGCCAACCTGGAGATCGATCTCGGCCTTGCGCTGTTCGATCGCAGCGGCCGCTATCCCGTGCTGACCGAGGCGGGTGCCCGCATCTGTCAGGAGGCGGGGGTGCTGCTGGCCCAGAGCGAGCGACTGCAGGCCATCGCAGGAGAACTGGCCAACGGCGTCGAGTCGCGCCTCACCCTGGCCATCGACGATGACTCCCACCTGCCCTGGCTTGGTTCCCTGCTGGAGGAGTTCGCCAGCCGTTACCCGGCGGTGGAGCTGGAGCTGCTGTTCCCGCTGATGGAGGACGTGACCGAGCTGCTCAAGAGCGGCCGTGCACAGCTTGGCATCAGCTATCAGAAGGCGCACCCCGAGCGGGAGCTGGTCTCCCGCTCCCTGGGGACGGTCACCATGCCCCTGGTGGTCTCTCCGGATCACCCCCTGGCCCACAAGACACCGTTGAAGGAGAGCGACCTGCAAGGGGCTCGCCAGTTGATGGTGACCGGACGGCGGGAGGGGACGGAGCGCCATCGCTTCCGCCTCTCGGCGCAAGTGTGGTGGGTGGAGGGGGATCTCGGGATCCTGGAGCTGGTGAAACTGGGGCTGGGATGGGCGGCGGTGCCCGAGTTTCTGCTGCACCGGCCCCTGGCGCGGGGGGAGCTGGTGGTGCTCAAGCCGGACTTCATCGCCGAGGCGGAACTGGCGCTGGAGTTGCAGTGGTATCGCGCCCGCCCGCTCGGGCAGGCGGGGCGCTGGCTGCAGGAGGCACTGCTGGCGCGGGTGCCTCGCTAGGGGGATTCAGTCGATCAACGCATAGGGCAGGGGTTGCAGACCGAGGCTGGAGCCCTCTTCCAGCTTGAGGCGGAAGCGGGCGTCGGCCTCGGTATCCTTGGGCAGCACGGCAGTGAGCCACACCTGACCCTGCTGCTGCCAGGCGTTGAGCACCAGACCGCTGCGGCGCCAGTTGTCACCGAGCTGGATCTCCAGGGTGTCACCGCTGGCCACCTGCGTTGCGGCAGTGCCGCTCAGCACGAAGAGGGCGCGGTTGTTGGCGCCGCGATACTTGGCGCGTGCCACCGTCTCCTGCCCCATGTAGCAGCCCTTGTTGAAGCTGATGCCATCAAGGGCTTGCAGGTTCAGCATCTGGGGGATGTATTCCCCCTGATGGACCGCTTCCAGATGGGGGAGACCGGCTTTGATCTCCAGCCCCCACCAGAGTCCTTCGTCGCCCACCGGCAGGTTCAGGGCCAGCGGGGATGCGTTCGCCAGCAGCCAGCGGTCCGCCTCCACCCTGACTGCCATGCCGCCCTCCACCAGGCCGGTGCCGGTCAGCGCGAAGTGTTGTGCCATCCAGTCGTCCGTCCCCTGACCGGCCAGTCCGGCCAGGCTGCCCTGAAACTCGCCGATCTCGACCTTGGCAAAGATCGCAAACTTCTTGAGCTCCGGCAGCTGGCGGGCCAGCACCGAGGGCTTGGTCAGCATCAGCAGGCTGTCTTCCAGGCAGAGCAGGCGAAAATCGCTCCACAGCTTGCCCTTGGGATCGCAGTGGCCGCCGAGGGTGCTCTGGCCCGGTTGCAGGGCGTTGACGTCGCAGGTGACCTGACCTTGCAGATACTTGGCGCGATCCGGGCCGCCGAGGCGGGTGATGGCCAGGTTGGTCAGGGAAAACAGGGTCGGCTCGGCAGGAAGAAGAGGGGTCGGCAGGCTCACGATGGGATTCCAGAGACAGAAAGTATGTGACCTGCATGGTAAAGACGTAAGGAATGTTTGTCAGCCGGAAAATCCTGCTGCTACCATTCCCCGGTCTTTGTAAGGAGAGTTCCATGTTGAACCCAAGTGAGAAGTCCCGCCTGAAGTGGGCCTGCCGTCGCGGCATGCTCGAGCTGGATGTGATCTTTATGCCCTTCTTTGAGCACGAGTTCGATGGCCTCGGCGAGGCCGAACAGCGCACCTTCATCCGCCTGCTGGAGTGCGAGGATCCCGAGCTGTTCCGCTGGTGCATGGGTCACGGCGTGCCCGAGGATCCCGCTTTTGCCGCCATGATCCCCCTGATCCTCGAGCGCAACCAGGCCCGTCACGACAGCCTGCGCTGAGCCCGACTCGCGACCGCCACCCCTCATGGCCAGCCTCGCGTCTCCCCAGCGGGTAGTGATGCCCGTGATCGCCTCCCGCCAGCAGCGTCTGCTGCTGTGCATCCTGTTTCTGTTGCTGCT
This sequence comes from Aeromonas sp. S19(2024), assembly GCF_041402625.1. Taxonomy (NCBI): domain Bacteria; kingdom Pseudomonadati; phylum Pseudomonadota; class Gammaproteobacteria; order Aeromonadales; family Aeromonadaceae; genus Aeromonas; species Aeromonas sp. S19(2024). The sequence goes on along the minus strand of NZ_JBGLQU010000005.1, from coordinate 101,185 downwards.
CTTGCCCGTCGCCAGCCTGATCCAGGGCTGGCAATGGGGGCTGTTCCTCCCTGTCTGGGGGCTGAGTCTGTGGCGCGCGTTGCGCCGCCATCCGGCGGCGAGCGGCGTGCTCGTCTGGGACGGGGAGTGGCTCGAGTGGCAAGGGGCGCGCCATCGGCTGGATCCCCGCAGCCGCATCCTGCCCGGGGTGCTCTGGTTGCGGCTGAAGACAGTGGAGGGCTCCGAGGGGCAGCTCTGGCTCTTCTCCGATGCCCTGGCCCCTGCACACTACCGCGCCCTGGCCCGCGCCATTCACCTCGCTGTCCGCTAGGGGCGTCTCTCTACCTGCTACATCTGCCGCTCATAGCAGATGACCCCGCCTGGGCGGGGTCATCTGGGGGAGGGCATACGCCCGAATCGAACGCAACGGCCTTATTCCTGATCCGGCGTCATTCCCGATCCGGGGTCAGCACGGTTGGCTTGGAGTCCGGCTGCATGTCCGGATAATCCAGGTTGTAGTGCAAACCGCGAGACTCCTTGCGCTCCAGGGCGCAGTTGACGATGAGCTCGGCCACCTGCAACAGGTTGCGCAGCTCCAGCAGGTTGTTGGAGACCCGGAAGTTGGCGTAGTACTCCTGCACCTCCTGCTTGAGCAGATCGATGCGACGCTTGGCCCGGGCCAGGCGCTTGTTGGTGCGCACTATGCCCACGTAGTCCCACATCATCAGCCGCAGCTCGTGCCAGTTGTGCTGGATCACCACCTGCTCGTCCGAGTCATCCACCTGGCTCTCGTCCCAGGCCGGCAGGCTGGGGGGCGCCACGCTGGTGGGCAGCTTGGCCAGGATGTCGGCTCCCGCCTGGTGGGCATAGACCACGCATTCGAGCAGGGAGTTGGAGGCCATGCGATTGGCGCCGTGCAACCCGGTATAGGTCACCTCGCCGATGGCATAGAGGCCGGGGATGTCGGTCTGGCCGTTGTTGTCGATCATCACGCCGCCACAGGTGTAGTGGGCCGCCGGGACGATGGGCATCGCCTCCCTGGTGATGTCGATACCGACCGCGAGGCAGCGCTCATAAATGGTCGGGAAGTGCTTGATGATGAAATCCGCCGGCTTGTGGCTGATATCCAGATACATGCAATCCGCCCCGAGGCGCTTCATCTCGTGGTCGATGGCGCGGGCGACGATGTCCCGCGGGGCCAGCTCGGCCCGCTCGTCAAACTCCGGCATGAAGCGGCTGCCGTCGGGACGGCGCAGGTAGGCCCCTTCGCCGCGCAGGGCTTCGGTCAGCAGGAAGTTGGGGTCGTCCGGGTGGAACAGGCTGGTGGGGTGGAACTGGTTGAACTCCAGGTTCGCCACCCGGCAGCCGGCGCGCCACGCCATGGCAATGCCATCGCCGGAGCTTACATCGGGGTTGGAGGTGTACTGGTACACCTTGGAGGCACCGCCGGTGGCCAGCGCCACGAAGCGGGCGCGGATCACCTCGACCTGCTCGGCGTTGCGATTCCAGACATAGGCTCCCAGTACCTTGTTGCCCGGCAGACCCAGCTTGCGGGTGGTGATGAGATCGACCGCGTTGAAGCGCTCCATCAGCTGGATGTTGGGGTGGGCGCGCACCTGGTCGATCAGAGTGAGCTGCACCGCCTTGCCGGTGGCGTCGGCCGCGTGGAAGATGCGGCGATGGCTGTGGCCCCCTTCCCGGGTCAGGTGATAGTGGGATTCCCCCTCGGCATCCTCTTCCTGATCGAAGGGGACCCCCTGCTGAATGAGCCACTGGATGGAGTCGCGGGCGTTGCGGGCGGTGAACTCCACCACCGCCGGGTCGCACAACCCGGCGCCGGCGTTGAGCGTGTCGCTCACGTGGGATTCGATGCTGTCGGTCTCGTCGAACACGGCAGCGATGCCTCCTTGCGCATAGAGAGTGGCCCCCTCACTGATGGGCCCCTTGCTCAGAACCAGGACTTTGGCCTGGTCTGCCAATCGCAACGCGAGGGACAGACCGGCGGCACCGCTGCCAATGATGAGTACGTCGCAAAGGTATTCAACACTTGCTTTCATAAGTATCATTGGCCTGGATTAAGAACTGGCCCCATGGTAGCCCAAGGGGGGTTGTGATGCAGCCCGCATCACATTTTTTTCAATGCAAGCGAACTTTCCCTGATTCCTCCTGTCTGAACTTGTGCGCTTAGAAGGGGCCGGAAAAGAAAAACGATAACCTGATGGGGGTTTTACGGCTCTGATGAGCGACCAGAATCTACTGGACGAACAGCTGGTTGAACGGGTCCAGCGTGGCGATAAAAATGCATTCAACCTGTTGGTACGCAAGTACCAGCACAAGGTGGTCAACCTGGTGGCCAGGTATGTCAACAATCCGGGCGATGTACCGGATGTGGCGCAGGAGGCATTCATCAAGGCCTACCGTGCGTTGCCGACATTCCGTGGCGAGAGCGCGTTTTACACCTGGTTGTACCGGATTGCCGTCAACACGGCCAAAAACTACCTGACGTCACAGGGGCGTAGACCGCCCAGCAGTGATGTCGAAGCGGACGAGGCTGAATATTATGGTGGTGGTGAAGCCCTGCAAGAGGTGGCCACCCCGGAAAACCTGGTGCTGACCGACGAGATCAAGCGTACGGTGTTTACCGCCATAGAAGCCTTGCCAGAAGATTTGAGAACGGCGATCACCCTTCGTGAAATGGAAGGGCTGAGCTACGAGGAGATTGCGGAGATCATGGATTGTCCGGTGGGTACGGTGAGATCCCGCATCTTCCGGGCGAGGGAAGCAATCGATAAAAAGCTGCAACCTCTGATCGAGCATTAACTGGGGAAAGACAGGCAAACTTATGGCAAATAAAGAGCAACTTTCAGCCCTGATGGATGGCGACCTCAGCGAAATCGAGGTACTGAACGAGCTGGGAACGGATCCCGCTCTGCAGGATACCTGGTCGCGTTACCATCTGATCGGTGATGCCATGCGGGGTGACCTGCCGGTCAATCTGCAACTGGATCTCAGCGACAGCATCATGCTGGCGCTGGAGGATGAACCCGCCATACTGGCGCCCAAGCCGGCACAGCCTGCTGCGCCCCAGGTGCAGCCCGCCGGCAAGGTGATCCCCTTCGTTCGCCGCTTTGGCCAGCAAGTGGGGCAGTATGCCATTGCCGCCTCCGTGGCTGCCGCCGTCATCTTCGGCGTGCAGCAGTACCAGGGCAAGGATGGTGTGCCGACCAGCCCGGTGCTCAATACCATACCCGTGGGTGGCAGTGCTGCGCCGGTGAGCGTGCACTATCCCCAGGATGGCAGCCGGACCGGTGTGCGTCAGCAAGGTCTGAGCGAGCAGCAGATGCAGGAGCAGCGCGAGCGCATCAATGCCTTCCTGCGCGACCATCAACTGCAACAGCGTCTGCTGCAAGACAAGCAGATTCAGGAATAACGCATTTTTAGGGATCAGATCGTGCGCCAGTCCAGCCGTATCCTGCTGGCCTCTCTCCTGTTGATTTGTGCCAAGGCCTCGGCCGACGATCTGTCGGCCGAGGCCTTGTTGCAGCAGATGCAGAGTGCCGTTTCGCAACAAAACTTCGAATTGTCCATGGTCAAGGCCCGCCAGGGGCGCCTCGAGCCTATCCGTTTCAGCCACGGGATCATCGATGGCAAGGAGGTGGCTCACTTGAGCTATCTCGACGGCAAGGCCGTGGAGTTCCTGCAACGCCAGAACGAATACACCTTCTTCGAAAACACCCATGAACCCTACACCCTCAAGGGGGCGCGTTTCCCCGGGGTCTGGTCGAGCCTGGTGAGGATGCCGCTGCCCCGGGTGATGGAGAGTTATGACCCCGTGCTGGCGGGCCGCAGCCGGGTGGCCGGCCTGGTGGCACAAGTGGTACGGCTGGTGCCCAAGGAGGCGGACAAGTACGGCTTCGTGCTCTGGATTGACGAACAGAGCCATCTGCTGCTGCGGGTGGACATGGTGGATCGGGAAGGAAATCTGGTGGAGCAGGTGCTGGGGGTGGATCTGGACAGGCAATCTGCGCCGGCCCCCTGGCTGGTCACCCTGGCACGCAGCAAGCTGCCGGATGCGCTGGCGCTGGAAGATGCCTATCCCGCTCCCCAGCAGACCCTTAACTGGCACCTGACCTGGTTGCCCGATGGCTTCAAGGTGCTCTCTCAGGATCGGCATCAGCTGGTCAGCACCAGTCTGCCGGTGGATTACATGATGCTCTCCGACGGGCTGGTGGATCTCTCCGTCTACGTTTCCCGGGTCGATCCCAAGCAGGCGGTGCGCCAGCAGTTGATTCGCCAGGGGGCCACCTCGCTGGTGAGCTTCGTCAACGAGGTCGGGGTAGAGATCACCGTGGTGGGCGAGGTGCCCGCCGAAACCGCCAAGCGTATCGCTGAGGCCGTGCAGCCACTGGCCCGCAACGAGGCGGTGCAGTGAGTCTTTGCCGTGAGACTTGCCCTGAGGGTGCCACCGTGCTGAGATCCGGTGCATCCACCGCCCCCTGTGAGGAGTCATCAGGTGAGTAACATGAGTGAAGAGCTGGCCACAGTAGTGGCCATCGACGGCAATCACGCCTGGGTGGAGTGCGAGCGGCGATCCGCCTGCAGCGGTTGCCACCAACAATCCAGCTGCGGGACCGGCACCGTCGCCAAGGCCTTTCCCATGAAGGCGCAGCGGCTGCGGGTCGCCCTCACCGGCGATGTGGCGGTGGGCCAGCAGATCCGCCTGGGCATCCCTCAGGCCAGCATCCTGCGCGGTGCGGCCCTGGTGTACGTGCTGCCGCTCTTCTGTCTGCTGCTGGGCGCCCTGCTCGGCCAGCTCTGGCTGGTGCCGCTCTTGTCGGCGGGAGAGGGGGTGACCATCCTCTGCTGTCTGCTGGGCGGCGCCATCGGATTTTTACTGGTTCGTTACTTTTCTGACCGGCTCGAGCAGGGGGAATACGGTCCCCGCATGCTCGGGGTGGTGCTCAATACCCGTCATCTCTCTTGAGGGGCCGGGTCTGGCGGAGGGCATCCAGGTGCCCAACGTCCGCCAGACAAGGCGCTATTTGTGGGGCCCGCCGACTAAAGATTGGCCGTCGACCGGGTTATCCAGTAAAATCCTGCCCTCATATCCGACCCTAACTTAATTTTGAGTGATTCTTGCTCGATGAAACACATTCGTAACTTTTCGATTATTGCGCACATCGACCACGGTAAGTCGACCCTGTCGGACCGTTTGATCCAGACTTGCGGCGGCCTGTCCGATCGCGAGATGCAGGCCCAGGTGCTGGACTCCATGGATCTGGAGCGCGAGCGCGGCATTACCATCAAGGCACAGAGTGTGACCCTGAACTACCAGGCACAAGACGGTAACACCTATCAGCTGAACTTTATCGACACCCCGGGCCACGTGGATTTCTCCTACGAGGTTTCTCGCTCCCTGGCTGCCTGTGAAGGGGCACTGCTGGTGGTGGATGCCGGTCAGGGGGTTGAGGCACAGACTCTGGCCAACTGCTACACCGCCATGGAAATGGATTTGGAAGTGGTGCCGGTGCTGAACAAGATCGACCTGCCGGCCGCAGAGCCCGAGCGGGTTGCCGAGGAGATCGAGGACATCGTCGGCATCGATGCGGTGGACGCGGTGCGCTGCTCCGCCAAGACCGGCCTCGGTGTCGATCTGGTGCTGGAAGAGATCGTCGCCAAGATCCCGTCCCCGGAAGGGGATCCGGAGGCGCCGCTGCAGGCGCTGATCATCGACTCCTGGTTCGACTCCTACCTCGGGGTCGTGTCGCTCGTGCGGATCAAGAACGGTTCCCTGAAAAAGAACGACAAGATCAAGGTGATGAGCACCGGTCAGGTATGGGGTGTGGATCGCATCGGTATCTTCACGCCGAAGCAGGTGGACACCGACGGCCTGGGTTGTGGCGAGGTAGGTTGGGTCGTCTGCGGCATCAAGGACATCCACGGTGCGCCGGTGGGGGATACCCTGACCCTGGCCAAGCACGGTGCCGAGAAGGCGCTGGCCGGCTTCAAGAAGGTGAAGCCCCAGGTCTATGCGGGCCTGTTCCCCATCTCCAGCGATGACTACGAGTCCTTCCGCGATGCGCTGGAGAAGCTCTCCCTCAACGATGCCTCCCTGTTCTACGAACCGGAGAGCTCCACGGCGCTGGGCTTCGGCTTCCGCTGCGGCTTCCTCGGGATGCTGCACATGGAGATCATCCAGGAGCGTCTGGAGCGTGAATACGATCTGGATCTCATCACCACCGCGCCGACCGTGGTCTACGAGATCGAGCTGAACGATGGCTCCACCATCCACATCGACAGCCCGGCCCAGATGCCCGCCATCAACAACATCAAGGAGATGCGCGAGCCCATCGCCGAGTGTCACATCCTGCTGCCGCAGGAGTACATGGGCAACGTCATCACCCTCTGCATCGAGAAGCGCGGTGTACAGACCAACATGGTCTACCACGGCAAGCAGGTGGCGCTGACCTACGAGATCCCGATGGCGGAAGTGGTGCTCGACTTCTTCGACCGTCTGAAGTCCACCAGTCGCGGCTACGCCTCCCTGGACTATGGCTTCAAGCGTTTCGAAACCTCCGACATGGTCCGTCTGGACATCATGATCAACGGCGAGCGGGTCGACGCCCTGGCCATCATCACCCACAAGGAGAACGCCCAGTATCGCGGTCGCCAGGTGGTGGAGAAGATGCGCGAGCTGATCCCGCGCCAGATGTTCGACATCGCCATTCAGGCCGCCATCGGCAACCAGATCATCGCCCGCAGCACCGTCAAGGCATTGCGTAAAGACGTCACCGCCAAGTGCTACGGTGGTGACGTGAGCCGGAAGAAGAAGCTGTTGAACAAGCAGAAAGAAGGCAAGAAGCGGATGAAGTCCCTGGGTCGTGTGGACGTGCCGCAAGAGGCCTTCCTCGCTATTCTCCACGTCGGAAAGGATTAATCGATGGCAAGCACCTTTTCCCTGATCCTCGTCGTCGTCACCCTGCTGACCGGCATCATCTGGACGCTCGACAAGCTGGTCTGGGCCAAGCAGCGGGCAGCCAAGATTGCCGCCGCCCGTGCCAATGCCGGTCCGGATGTGGACGAGAAGACACTGGCCAAGGTGGCCCCCATGCCGGTCTGGATCGAACAGACCGGCGGGGTTTTCCCGGTGATCGCGCTGGTGCTGATCCTGCGCTCCTTCATCTTCGAGCCGTTCCAGATCCCGTCCGGCTCCATGATGCCGACCCTGCTGGTGGGCGACTTCATCCTGGTGGAGAAGTTTGCCTACGGCCTCAAGGACCCGGTGACCAACACCAAGTTCCTCGAGACCGGTGAGCCGAAGCGCGGTGATGTGGTGGTCTTCAAGTATCCGCTGGATACCCGGGTGGACTACATCAAGCGGGTGGTCGGCATGCCCGGCGATCGGGTCATCTATCGCAACAAGGAGCTGATGATCCGGCCCAAGTGCGATGAGCAGGAAGGGAAAACGTGCCCCGGCTTCCAGAAGCTGGACGTCAAGTTCGAGCAGCGCGGCGAGTTCAGCCAGATGGGGATCCCGCTGGATCGCTACACCGAACAGCTGGGCGATGTCTCCCACGAGACCTTGCGCAACCCGCTGATGCCGGACCTGGTGGACCGCTACTATCGCCAGCCCGGCACCTACCCCGACGAGTGGGTAGTGCCGGAAGGCCACTATTTCGTGATGGGTGACAACCGCGACAACAGCACCGACAGCCGTTTCTGGGGCTTCGTGCCCGAGCAGAACCTGGTGGGCAAGGCGGTCGCCATCTGGATCAGTTTCGAATTCGAGCGCGAGGAAGGGTCCAGCTTGCCGAGCTGGGTGCCGACCGGTGTGCGCTTCAACCGCATTGGCGGAATCAAGTAAATGAATATCAAGATGAACAGACTGCAGTCCCGTCTCGGGCATGTCTTTCAGGATCCTGAGCTGCTGACCCGGGCACTGACCCATCGCAGCGCAGGGTCCCGTCACAACGAGCGCCTGGAATTTCTGGGGGACTCCATCCTGAGTCTGGTGATTGCCGATGACCTCTTCCACCGCTTCCCGCAGGCGGCGGAAGGGGATCTCAGCCGGATGCGCGCCACCCTGGTGCGCGAGAAGACGCTGGCCGAGCTGGGCCGGGAGTTCGACCTCGGGGATCACCTGATCCTGGGGCCGGGGGAGCTGAAAAGCGGCGGCTTTCGCCGCGAGTCCATCCTGGCCGACACCGTCGAGGCGGTGATCGGCGCCATCTATCTGGACACGGATCTGGAGCGGGTGCGAAGCCTCCTGCTCGGCTGGTATGCCAGCCGCCTTGGCGAGATCAAGCCCGGAATCGAACAGAAGGATCCCAAGACCCGTCTGCAAGAGATCCTGCAGGGCAGCCGCAAATCCCTGCCGACCTACACGGTGACCAACGTCAAGGGCGAGGCCCACAACCAGGAGTTCACCGTCCAGTGCGAAGTGGATGGGCTGGATGGCCCCCTGGTCGGGATCGGCTCCAGCCGCCGCAAGGCCGAACAGGCCGCGGCGCAGCAAGCACTGGAACGGCTGTCATGAGCACCATGACGGATCCGGCACTGTGCGCTCTTTTCACTCCATCAGCATTGGGAACGCGGTCATGACAGATACCACCTATTGCGGCTTTGTCGCCATCGTGGGCCGCCCCAACGTGGGCAAGTCCACCCTGCTCAACAAGTTGCTCGGCCAGAAGGTCAGCATCACCTCGAAGAAGCCCCAGACTACCCGTCACCGGATCCTGGGGATCGACACCGAGGAGAACCATCAGACCATCTATGTGGATACCCCGGGTCTGCACATCGAGGAGAAGCGGGCCATCAACCGTCTGATGAACCGCGCCGCCACCAGTTCCCTGGGGGACGTGGCCATGGTGGTGTTCGTGGTGGACGGCACCCACTGGACCAAGGATGACGAGATGGTGCTGGGCAAGCTGCGCCACCTCAAGTGCCCCGTGGTGCTGGCGGTCAACAAGATCGACAACGTCAAGGAAAAAGAGGATCTGCTGCCGCACCTCGAGTGGCTGGGTCAGCAGATGAACTTTGCCCACATCCTGCCCATCAGCGCCGAGAAGGGCACCAACGTGGAGAAGATCCGCGAGTGGGCCAAGGATCTGCTGCCGGAGAACGTCCACTTCTTCCCGGAAGATTACGTGACCGACCGCTCTTCCCGCTTCATGGCCTCCGAGATCATCCGCGAGAAGCTGATGCGCTTCACCGGCGAGGAGCTGCCCTATTCGGTGACGGTGGAGATCGAGCGCTTCAAGGTCGAGGAAAACGGTCTCTACCACATCCACGGGCTCATCCTGGTGGAGCGCGAAGGCCAGAAGAAAATGGTCATCGGCAACAAGGGCGAGAAGATCAAGACCATCGGCACAGAGGCGCGCATCGACATGGAACGGCTGTTCCAGAACAAGGTGCATCTCGAGCTGTGGGTCAAGGTCAAGTCCGGCTGGGCCGACGACGAGCGGGCCCTGCGCAGCCTCGGGTATGGCGACGACTGATTGCTGACCCCGGCTTTCGTCATCCACAGTCGGCCCTATCGGGAGACCAGCCAGCTGGTCGAGGTCTTCACCCAGGATAGCGGTCGATTCACCCTGGTGGCTCGCGGTTCCCGCGGGCCACGCTCCTCTCTGAAGGGGCTGCTTCAGCCCTTCACCCTGCTCACCATTGCCTGGCGCGGCAAGGGGGATCTCAAGAACCTCACCCAGGTGGAGTGCCCGGATCACTCGTTGCGCCTCGGGGGGGATCGTCTCTTCTACGGCCTCTATCTCAACGAGCTGGTCTACTACCTGCTGGAAGCGCACACCCCCTTCCCCGAGGTGTTCGACGCCTATGCCCGTGCCATCATGGCCCTGGCGGACGGCGAGACCCCGGAGCTGCCCCTGCGCCGCTTCGAGTTCCTGCTGCTGCAGGCCCTGGGCTACGCGGTGGACTTCGAATATGCCGCGGACGACGACTCCCCCATCGACCCCACCCTGCTCTACGGCTTCGAGCGGGAGCTCGGCTTTGTCGCTTGCGAGCGGGCGCCGGATCCCCGTACCCTGTTCCTCGGCGCCCACCTGCTGGCCTTCGCCGAGGGGCGTTTCGACACGCCTCCCTTGCTGCAGGCGGCCAAGCGTTTCAGCCGGCTGGCGCTGCAGCCCTATCTCGGCAAGCGTCAACTGAAGAGCAGGGAGCTCTTTTTGAAGCGAAAAGGCAGTGTTTCAAGCTGATTTTTATTATCTGGTGATGTTTTGTGTTTATGACATCGCCTTTCATGAACAATAATGCTGTCGCCGTGGCCAGAACCGGCCTGCGGCGGCACATGGACAGAGGAGCGGGCACCACCCGCTCCGGCATTCACAGATGACCTGTATCAAGGAGTAAGCAATGAGCGAGATCTACCTGGGTGTGAACATCGACCATATCGCGACCCTGCGCAACGCCCGCGGCACCCAGTATCCGGATCCGGTACAGGCCGCCTTCGTGGCCGAGCAGGCCGGTGCCGATGGCATCACGGTCCACTTGCGGGAAGATCGCCGCCACATCACCGACCGGGACGTGGAGATCCTGCGCCAGACCATCCAGACCAGGATGAACCTGGAGATGGCGGTGACCGAGGAGATGATCGGCATCGCCTGCCGCATCAAGCCCCACTTCGTCTGCCTGGTGCCGGAGAAGCGCACCGAGGTGACCACCGAGGGTGGTCTGGACGTGGCGGGCCAGCTGGACAAGGTGACCGATGCGGTGACCCGCCTGGCCGCCGTGGGCTCCCAGGTGTCGCTCTTCATCGATGCGGATCCTTTGCAGATCGATGCGGCCGCCGCGAGCGGTGCTCCCTTCATCGAGATCCACACCGGCCGCTACGCCGATGCCACCACGGATGCCGAGCGCAACGCCGAGTTCAAGCGCATCGCCGCCGGTGCATCCTACGCCGCAGGCAAGGGCTTGAAGGTCAATGCGGGTCACGGCCTGCACTACCACAACGTCAAGGCTATCGCCGCCATCCCCGAGCTCTATGAGCTCAACATCGGTCACGCCATCATCGGTCGCGCCGCCTTCGACGGTCTGGCCAAGGCGGTCAGCGACATGCGTGCTCTGATGCAGGAAGCCCGTCAGGGGATCTGATGCCGCTTCGCAGGTATGAAAACCACAAGGGACGCTTCGGCGTCCCTTGTGGTTTTCAGGAGTGGAAGGCGGGGTGAACCCCGTGCTCATCTGGCATGGGGCCGGGCATCCGTGTGCAGAGGGCGAAAGGGAAGGGGCGCCTCAGCCTGGCTCCGGGAAGTAGCGCTCCAGCAGGGTGGTGAGGATGGCCTGGCACTCGGCATCCGGCTCGCCGGTGACCAGGGCGGGGCGAAAGTGAAGCTGGAAGGCGCGCAGGACGGCGCGGCTCTGCTCATCCCAGGCGCCGTGCTGGGGTAGGCCGTAGCCGTAACGGGCAAGCTGCTGCTGCCATTGCAGCGCATCCCAGGGGATGAGCTGCGTCTGGCGCAGCTCGGCCACCCGGGCCTCGTCGGGCCAGGCGCCGACACCGTAGCGCAGGGCGAGCTCGCGCCAGGGGAACCGGGGGCCGGGATCCTGCTTGCGCTCGGGGGCGACATCGCTGTGGGCCAGCACCTGGGTGGGGGGGATCTGGTAGCGCTCGACCAGATCCCGGGCGAGGGCGCCGAGGGCGGCGATCTGGGCAGGGGGATAGGGTTGCCAGTGTCTCAGATGGGCGGGCAGGGCCGCGTCTTTCTCGTCATACCCGAGATTCACTATCTCGATGCCGAGCGAACTGGCGTTGAGCCCGGCGTAGTGATGCCAGCGACTGCGTCCGGCGTGCCAGGCCCGCTGGCTGTCGGGCACCAGCTGGTAGACCGGGAACGGTTGCTCGTCGGTGTCGCGGGGGATCAGGTAGTGGGCGCTCACCTTGTGCTCCGGCTCGGTCAGCAGGAGCAGGGAGCGGGCATCCTCTTCATCCGTGTAGTGCAGGATGAGAAAGGCGATGCGCTCGTTCTGGCTGGCGCTCTGATGCTCCTGATTGAGACGATAGGGCGCAGGCTGGCAGGCGCCGAGCAGCAGGATGAGGGGCAGTGACCAGCGCCAGCGCGCCGCGAACCGGCACGCGCCGCCGCTCGCCGGGCGTGGAGCCAGCAGGCGGCGCCAGCCCATGGTCTAGCCTCGCACCTGGCCGAAGGCGGTCATCAGGGCCCGGGCCTGTATTTGGCGGTGAGGCCAATCAGGAAGTTGCGCAGGATCTGATCCCCGCAATCCTGATAGTGCTTGTGATCCCTGGCACGGAACAGGGCGCTCAGCTCGGACTTGGAGAGGTTGAAGTTCGCGAGCTTGAGGGTGCCCAGCATCTCCTCTTCCTTGTAGTTGAGGCCGATGCGCAGCTTGCGCAGGATCAGGTTGTTGTTGATCCGGTTCGGGATCACCTGGGGCGGGGCATCTTCCCGCACACCGCGGCGCAGGGCGATGAAGCCGTCGAGGAACTGGCTCAGTGCCGAGTCCGGGCAGGCGGCGAAGCCCGCTTCCTGTGCCTCACCCTCTTCGGCCTCTTTCATCAGCCAGCCGTGCAACTGGGCATGGGTGATGGCCAGATTGCCCTTGGCAAAGATCTCGACCATCTGGTCGTTGCTGATGCTGAGGGCATAGCGCAGGCGGCGCAGAATATCGTTGTTGGTCATGTTGACTCCTGTGGAAACGGCGCAGATGTTACCACCTGCCGCCTGTCCAGTCAGAAAAAGCGCCTCAGTCGGTCAGGGCCAGGTAGCGGGGGGCCTCCTGCCTCACCTGCTCCAGGGCATCCTGCAGCTCCAGCAATTCGGGTTCCAGATCGCTCACGGCGACCCCGTCGCGCAGCTGCTGCTCGAGCTGGGAGAGCAGGCGTTGCAGACCCGGCACCCCGGAGTAGGCGCAGCCACCGTTGAGGCGGTGGAGCTGGGCCAGCACGTCTGCATCCTCGGCACTCCCTTCCAGCGCCGCCGCCAGGATGGGCTCCACCTCGTCGAAGCTGGCCAGCAGCATGGTCAGCATCTCCCGGGCGAGGGCTGGCTTGCCGGCGGCCTGACGCACGGCGAGGGGCCAGTCTATCTGCTGATCCCCGTGATTCTGGTGCCGCCGGTGGGCGAAGTCGGTGATGAGCTGCGCCAGCATCCCCTCGTCGATGGGTTTGGCCAGGTAGTCGTCCATGCCCTGGCGAATGAGGCGCTCCCGCTCACCGGGAATGGCATGGGCGGTGACCGCGACGATGGGGGTCTCGGTGTTGAGGGAGTGGTGGCGGATCGCCTGGGTGGCGCTGATGCCGTCCATGACGGGCATCTGGATATCCATGAAGATGATGTCGAACGGCTGGCTCTGGGCCAGGTTGACCGCCTCCTTGCCGTTCTTGCACACCACCACCTCGGTCACCATCTCCTTGAGCATGGCGGCGATGAGCTTGAGGTTGGCGGCGTTGTCATCCACCGCCAGCACCTTGACAGCCTGCACGCTGCGCGGCGTCGGCGCGGGCAGGGGGGCACGGCGTACCGCCTCGGGGGAGAGCAGGGCGTGCAGCAACTTGCGATGGTTGATGGGCTTGGAGAGGCAGTGGACGGCGCCGTGGGCCAGCATGGCGTCGTAGAGGGCCGGCTCGTGGCTGCTGAGCAGCACTATGGTGTTCTGCTGGCCGTCCAGTCCGTCGAGACGGGCAATCACCTGCTGTGGGCTGTGCAGGGTGCTGCTGCCGATGAGCACCATGTCCTGGCTGCTCATCGGGGGCCACTCCTCGTCCACCGTCAGGGAGTGCACATCCAGGTGCCACTCTCCCAGCAGGGCGAGCAGGGAGGCGTGAGTGAAGGGATCCGGCTCCAGCAGCCAGACCCGCTTGCCCTGGATGCGATCCAGCGGAAGCCGCTCGCTCTGGGGCAGGGGCGAGACATCCAGATCCAGGTGGAACGAGAAGACCGACCCCTTGCCGAGTTCGGATTCGAAGCGGATCTGGCCCCCCATCTGCTGCACCAGCTTCTGGGTGATGACGAGCCCGAGCCCGGTGCCCCCATAGCGGCGGGAGATGGAGGAGTCTGCCTGGTTGAAGGCCTGGAACAACTGGCGCTGCTGCTCTTCCGAGATGCCGATGCCGGTATCGCGAATCAGCACCCGCAGGCGCACCTTGTTGCCGTTCGATTCCCCGGTCTGCTCGACACGCACGTCCACGTTGCCGCGCTCGGTGAACTTGATGGCGTTGCCGGTGAGGTTGGTGAGCACCTGCTGCAGGCGCATGGGGTCGCCGGTGAGGTAGTCCGGCACGGCGGCATCCACCTGGAGGGAGAGTTCGAGCTGCTTGTCGTGGGCGCTCGGCCCCAGCAGGTGCATGGTCTCGTTGAGGGTGTCCCGCAGGCTGAAGGGGATGTGCTCGAGCTGCAGCTTGCCCGCCTCCAGCTTGGAGAAGTCGAGGATGTCGTTGATGATCCCAAGGAGGTTGCGCGCCGACTTCTCGATGGTCTGCATGTAGTCGGTCTGGCTCGGGGTCAGGCTGGTCTTGAGCAGCTGGCGGGTGAAGCCGATGACCCCGTTGAGCGGGGTGCGCAGCTCGTGGGACATGTTGGCGAGGAACTCGGACTTGACCCTGGCCGCCTCCTGGGCGCGCTTCTTCGCCATGTCGAGCTCGACGTTCTGGATCTCGATCTGCTCGAGGGTCTCCCGCAGATCCGACGTCGCCTGATCGATGTTCTGCTGCATCTCCTCGTGATATTCGGAGAGCGCCTTGGCCATGGCGTTGATGCCGTTCTTGAGCATGTCCAGCTCGCCGGTGAGCTGGCCGCTGACCCGGGTATCGAGTCGCCCCTCCCTGATCCGGTGCACCGCCTGCACCATGTCGGTGATGGGCTGGGTCACGCTCTTGACCAGACGGAAGCCGAACAGGGCGCTGATGGCCAGCCCGATGAGCACGATGATGACCGCGAAGAAGGCGTCGCGGTACTGCAGGACGATGGCCCTGTCCGTGGCGAGTTGCATGGAGATGTAGCCGATGACCGGCGGCTCCAGGTCGCTTGGCAGCGGGAAGCCGTCCAGGCTGGTCTCTGCCTGGATGGGGGTGCGCAGTATGATGTCATCGCCGTTGACGGAGACGCTGGTCAGGGCCGGGATGACGCTGCCGTCCGGCAGACGAAGCTGGCTGAAGTCCCTGTGGTAGTTGGACGTCACGAACAGCTGGTTCTCCTGGGTGAAGACGGCGATGGACTTGATGAAGGGCGAGTTCTTGCGATGGGTGAGCCCGATCAGCCGCTTGAGGGATTCGCGGCTGTGCTGTGTCATGCCGTATTCGCTGGCGATGGCCAGGGGCTCGATGATGTTGATGCCCTGATCGATGAGGTTGTTTTCCAGCTGCTGATAGCGGTGGAAAGTGAAATAGCCGGCGATGAGGCCGCCGATGATGAGGGTCGGCAAGATGGTGAAGGCCAGCACCCGGGCCCTGAGACCGTACTTGGTCATGCCGCCGACCCGCCTTTCGCAAGAGAAGCCATGACCCGGGGCGCATGCAGGCACCGGGGTCGGGCAGGCAATACAGTCAATGTCGCTGTACGGGGTCTCAGGCCGTATCCGGTCATATCAATGGGCCACTTTTGGTCAGAATGGACGATGGGGCGGATGCCGCGGCTGGGGCCCTCAGGCCGTATTTGGTCATACGATTATTCTTGTGGGACAATGGTCTGCCGCAGATTCCACAATCATGACATAGCCACCTATAGGCACCAAGTTTTATGGCCCAGTTTTTCAAGCCCCAAAAGAAATCCACCCAGCCCCAACGTATTGAATTTACGGTAGACAGTCTGGATCACCACTGTGTCGGCATCGGCCGTCATCAGGGCAAGGCCATCTTCGTCGAAGGGGCGCTGCCCGGCGAGGCCATCAAGGCCCGCATCATCGACGACAAGAAGCACTATGCCCACGCCGCCCTGCAACAGGTGGTGACCCCGGCGGCCAACCGGGTCGCCCCCTTCTGCGACCACTATCGCGAGTGTGGCGGTTGCAGTGCCCAGCACCTGGGAGAGAGAGAGCAGCTGGCGGCCAAGGAGGCTGGACTGGTCAGCCTGTTCGAGCGCCTTGGCAACATCCAGGCGCCTACGCTGGCACCTGCGCTGACGGGGGAGTCCCGCGCCTACCGCCGGGTCTGCCGTCTGGCCATCAAGTTTGACAAGAACGGTCGCTGCACCCGGGTGGGCTTTCGTCGTCGCCAGTCGAACGATCTGGTAGAGATTGCCGGTTGTCCTGTGCTGGCCGAGCCCCTCTCCGCCCTTATCGCCCCTCTGCGCGAATGCCTCAACCGGCTGAAGAGCCAGCGCGAACTGGGCCATGCGGAACTCATTCAGGGGGAGCAGGGCATTCTGATGCTGCTGCGCCACACCGGTCGCCCCACCGAGGCGGATCGGGCGCACTTGACCGAGTTTGCCACCGCCCAGGGGATAGACCTCTATCTGCAGGCGGCGGACGAGCAGATCGAACCTCTGCGTCAACAGTCTCAGCCAAGTTACACGCTGGATGGCCTGTCTCTTGCATTCGCTCCCGGCGACTTCATCCAGGTCAACGGGCCCGTCAACCAGCGCATGGTGGAGCAGGCATTGAGCTGGCTCGACGCAGGCAAGGATGACAAGGTGCTGGACCTCTTCTGCGGCATCGGCAACTTCACCCTGCCGCTGGCCCGTCAGGCCCGCGAAGTGGTGGGGGTGGAAGGGGAGCTCGCCATGGTGACGCGTGCACAGGAGAATGCCCGCCGCAACGGCATCGACAACGCCCGCTTCTACAAGGCGGACTTGAGCGGTGACATCGTGGGCATGTCCTGGGCCCGGGAAGGATTCGATCTGGTACTGCTGGATCCGGCCAGACCCGGGGCGCTGGAGGTGATGAGCCACGTGGCGGCACTTTCCCCCAAACGGGTGGTCTATGTTTCCTGTAACCCGGTCACCCTGGCCCGTGACAGTCAGGTGCTGGTGCAGGGGGGCTACAAGCTGACCCGTCTGGGGATGCTGGACATGTTCCCCCACACCGGTCATCTGGAGTCCATGGCGCTGTTCGAACGGGGCTGAGTCGAGGCGACCGCATTATTCTGGATGAATCAAGATGCGGTCGTGATGATTTTCGATGTGCATGATGCTGCCAGAGTGAGGTAAAACAGGTGTTTTTCGCTGCCTTCAACGGGCAGGGCAGAATGCGGTTATCTTGGTTTTCCAGCGGCGGCAGCGCTGTTTGAGCGGGAGTGATTAGGGTAATCTAGGTCGTCGATAGTGGATCGGATGCGGGGAAGAGCCCTGTCACCTTGCGCGGTGACATGCCTTGAAAACTCTTTCATGCATCCCCATTTGAGGCAGTCATCAGTTGATGAGGGGATGAGGAGAGCATCGGCTTTCGACCCCACACTTTTAAGGATTGATACCATGGTTGCGGTGCGCGATATTCATTTGAAAGACAATTTCACTCTGGATGAGTGGGTCAGTTCCCTTACCCTGAGTGAAAGTGACAAGAATCAGCTGCGAACCGTCTACCAGTATTGCCTGACCCTGGGTGACGAAGCGCTCACCAACCGCCTGCTGGTGCGCGGGGTCGAGATGGTGGGCATCCTGCTGATGCTCAGCATGGATCTCGCCACCCTCAAGGCCGCCATTCTCTATCCCTTCGTCGAAGCCGGTCTCATCAGCCAGGAAAAGGTGAACGAGGACTTCGGCCCCAAGATCGCCAAGCTGGTGGAAGGGGTGCTGGAGATGGAGGCCATCCGCTCCCTGCAAACCCTTCACCGCAGCGAAACCTCGCCGGAGCAGGTGGACAACGTGCGCCGCATGCTGCTCGCCATGGTCGAGGACGTGCGCGCCGTGGTCATCAAGCTGGCGGAGCGCATCGCCTGCCTGCGTGAGGCGAAGAAGGCGGATGAGGAGACCCGGGTGCTGATGGCCCAGGAGATCACCAACATCTATGCCCCCCTTGCGAACCGCCTCGGTATCGGTCAGCTCAAGTGGGAGCTCGAGGATCTCGCCTTCCGATACCTGCACCCGGACACCTACAAGCAGATCGCCAAGCAACTGGACGAAAAACGGCTCGACCGCGAGCGCTACATCCGCGAATTCGTGCAGTCTCTGCGCGATGCCCTGGCCGAGGCTGGTGTCGAGGCCGAGGTCTATGGCCGACCGAAACACATCTACAGCATCTGGCGCAAGATGCAGAAGAAGCACCTCGAATTCAACGAGCTGTTCGATGTGCGCGCGGTGCGGGTGATCACCAAGCGGCTGCAGGATTGCTACGCGGCGCTCGGTATCGTTCACACCCATTTCCACCATATTCCCCGCGAATTTGACGACTATGTCGCCAACCCCAAGCCCAATGGCTACCAGTCCATCCACACCGTGGTGGTGGGGGAGGAGGGCAAGACAGTGGAGATCCAGATCCGTACCGAGCAGATGCATCAGGATGCGGAGCTCGGTGTGGCTGCGCACTGGCGCTACAAGGAAGGGGCCCAGGCCGCTGCCAAGACCAGCACCTTCGAAGACAAGATCGAATGGCTGCGCAAACTCCTCGCCTGGCAGGAGGACCTCTCGGAGAGCGGCTCCTTGCTGGACGATCTGCGCAGTCAGGTGTTCGAGGACAGGGTTTATGTCTTCACTCCCAAGGGCGATGTCATCGACCTGCCGGCAGGGGCGACGCCGCTCGACTTCGCCTATCACGTGCACAGCATGATCGGTCACCGCTGCATCGGCACCAAGATCGACGGTCGCATCGTGCCTTTCACCTATACGCTGCAGACCGGCGACCAGGTGGAGGTGATCACCCAGAAGGAGCCAAACCCGAGCCGCGACTGGATGAACCCGAACGCCGGCTTCCTGCGCTCCAGCCGGGCGCGGGCCAAGGTGGCCACCTGGTTCAGAAAGCTGGACCGGGACAAGAACATCGCCGCCGGCAAGGAGCTGCTGGAGAAAGAGCTGGACAGACACAACCTCACCCTCTCCAAGGTGGACAAGGTAGTGCTGGAGCGCTTCCATGCGGAGGAGCTGGAAGATTTGCTGGCCGGTATCGGCAGCGGCGACATCCGCATCAACCAGCTGCTCAATTATCTGGACACCCGCTACAACAAGCCGACGGCGGAAGAAGAAGATCGCCGTCTGCTGGAGAAGCTGGAGCAGAAGGCCAATGTGCCCTTCCGCCCCAAACCCAAGGATCACATCGTGGTGGAAGGGGTGGGCAACCTGATGACTCACATCGCCCGCTGCTGCCAGCCCATCCCGGGGGACGCCATCCAGGGCTTCATCACCATGGGACGCGGGGTTTCCATCCACCGGGAAGATTGCGAGCAGCTCAAGGAGCTGTCGCGTCGCAACCCGGAGCGCTTGATCGATGCGGTCTGGGGGGAGAACTACTCCGGCGGTTACGGTCTCACCATCCGTATTCTCTCCAACGACAGATCCGGCCTGCTGCGCGACATCACCACCGTGCTCGCCAACGAGAAGATCAACGTGATGGGAGTGCGTTCGCGCTCCAACGTGCGCGAGCAGACCGCCGAAATAGACATGGAGCTGGAGATTTACAACATCAACGCCTTCAACCGGGCGTTGGCCAAGCTCAGTCAGCTCAACGACGTGATCAGCGCCAAGCGGCTGTAATGCTCAACCGACCGGCCCCAGTGGCCGGTCTGCATTTTCTCCCTCCTTGTAGAGCATTGAAGACGGATATCATGCGCCCCATCTCCGTCCGCCATGGCTCCATATCATCTGGAACAGTGGCGTGAGCGGATATTCATGAACCCCATTTACCGAATCGAAAGTGAGTTGCCCATGTCCCAACGCTACGACCTTCCCCAACTGCTCGACATCATGGCCAGATTGCGTGACCCGAACGGGGGCTGCCCCTGGGATCTCAAGCAGAGCTTCCAGACCATAGTGCCGCACACCCTGGAGGAGGCCTACGAGGTGGCGGATGCCATCGAGAGCGAAGATTGGCAAGGGCTGAAGGGGGAGCTCGGTGATCTACTGTTCCAGGTCGTGTTCTATGCCCAGCTCGGCAAGGAGCAGGGATTGTTCGACTTTGCCGACATCGTCGAGACCGTGAGCGAGAAGCTCATTCGACGCCACCCCCATGTCTTCTCCGATGCCGACCTGGGTGACGAGCAGGCGGTAAAAGCGAACTGGGAGGCGGAAAAGGCCAAAGAGCGGGCGGCGCTCGACAAGGAGAGCGTGCTGGACGATATCCCCCTCTCCCTGCCTGCCCTGACCCGGGCCGCCAAGATCCAGAAGCGCTGCGCTACCGTCGGTTTTGACTGGAAAACGCTGGGGCCCGTGGTGGACAAGATCCACGAGGAGATCGACGAGGTGATGGAAGAGGTGTTGATGGCGGATGTGGACGAGGGGCGGGTGAGCGACGAGCTCGGTGATCTCTTGTTCGCCACCGTCAACTTGGTGCGCCATCTGGGCAAGGATCCCGAGCAGGTGCTGAGGGCTGCCAACACCAAGTTTGAGCGTCGTTTTCGTCAGGTTGAACACTTTATTGCCGCAGAAGGTCTGAAAATGACGGATTGCTCCCTGGAGAAGCTGGACGAGGCCTGGAACAAGGCCAAGGAAACCGAGCAAAGTTGATTTGGCGCAAGACGGGGCGGCGGGGAGCCTGATAGATTTTTGTTCATTGTTTGGGAGTGGGGGTTTTGGTATACTGTTTCCCCGTCCTGCTTCATCCCCGAAGCACCCCTTAAAATTCCCTAAACTTCTTTCAGGTTCAGCATGACGACCAAATATATTTTTGTGACTGGTGGCGTTGTTTCATCCCTCGGCAAAGGCATTGCCGCAGCTTCTCTGGCAGCCATTCTGGAAGCCCGTGGTCTGGATGTGACCATCATGAAACTGGACCCGTACATCAACGTGGATCCGGGCACCATGAGCCCGACCCAGCATGGTGAAGTGTTCGTAACCGAGGACGGGGCCGAAACCGATCTGGATTTGGGCCACTACGAGCGTTTCATCCGCACCAAGATGACCCGCCGCAACAACTTCACCACCGGCCGCATCTATGCGGACGTGCTGCGCAAGGAGCGTCGTGGTGACTATCTGGGCGCCACCATCCAGGTGATCCCGCACATCACCAACGCCATCAAGGAGCGGGTGATTGCCGGTGCCGAAGGCCATCAGGTTGCCATCGTCGAAGTGGGCGGTACCGTGGGCGACATCGAGTCCCTGCCGTTCCTTGAAGCCATTCGTCAGCTGGCGGCCATCGTGGGTCGCAACAATGCCATGTTCATGCACCTGACCCTGGTTCCTTACCTGGCCGCCGCCGGCGAGGTGAAGACCAAGCCGACCCAGCACTCCGTGAAGGAGCTGCTCTCCATCGGTATCCAGCCGGATGTGCTGATCTGCCGCTCCGACCGCGCCATTCCGGCCAACGAGCGTGCCAAGATCGCCCTGTTCTGCAACGTGCCCGAGCGCGCCGTCATCTCCATGAAGGATGTCGATTCCATCTACAAGATCCCGGCGCTGCTGAAATCCCAGGGGCTGGACGGCTACATCACCGAGCGCTTCGGCATCGAGTGCAAAGAAGCCGACCTGGCCGAGTGGGAACAGGTCATCTATGAAGAGGCCAACCCGACTGCCGAAGTCACCATCGGCATGGTGGGCAAGTATGTCTCCCTGCCGGATGCCTACAAGTCCGTCAACGAAGCGCTCAAGCACGGTGGCCTGAAGACCCGTCTCTCCGTCAACATCAAGTACATCGACTCCCAGGACATCGAGACCCGTGGCGCCGAGCTGCTGGAAGGTCTGGATGCGATCCTGGTGCCGGGTGGCTTCGGCGAGCGCGGTGTGGAAGGCAAAATCCTGGCCGCCAAATATGCCCGCGAGAACAAGATCCCCTACCTCGGTATCTGCCTGGGCATGCAGGTTGCCTTGATCGAATACGCCCGCAACGTGGCGGGCATGGAAGGGGCTCACTCCTCCGAGTTCAAGAAAGACAGCCCGTACCCCGTGGTCGGTCTCATCACCGAGTGGGTGGATGACGAAGGCAACGTCGAGACCCGGACCGAGAAGTCCGATCTGGGCGGTACTATGCGTCTGGGCTCCCAGCTCTGCCACCTGGTGGAAGACTCCAAGGTGCGTCAGATGTACGGCAGCCCGACCATTTACGAGCGCCACCGTCACCGTTATGAAGTGAACAACAAGCTGCTGCCGCAGATTGAAGCGGCAGGTCTGAAGGTGACCGGTCTCTCCGCCGACAAGAAGCTGGTGGAAATCATCGAGATCCCGGATCACCCCTGGTTCGTGGCCGCGCAGTTCCACCCGGAGTTCACCTCGACTCCCCGTGATGGCCACGCCCTGTTCGCCGGTTTTGTGAAGGCGGCGGGCGAGTATCAGAAGCGTAATTTGAAGTAATTGAAAATAAATGCGGTTGGGGCTCTGTGCCACAGCCGCTTTTTTTGGCATATTTTTGTTGTTTTTTTACGAAACCTGAGGAAATACACATGTCCAAGATCGTTAAAGTGATCGGTCGTGAAATCATCGACTCCCGTGGTAACCCGACCGTTGAGGCCGAAGTTCACCTGGAAGGTGGTTTTGTTGGTATGGCAGCCGCTCCGTCTGGCGCGTCCACCGGTTCCCGCGAAGCGCTGGAACTGCGTGACGGCGACAAGAGCCGTTTCCTGGGTAAAGGCGTGCTGAAAGCCATCGAAGCCGTCAACGGCCCGATCGCTCAGGCTCTGCTGGGTAAAGATGCCAAGGACCAGGCCACTGTCGACCAGATCATGATCGACCTCGACGGTACCGAGAACAAATCCAAGTTCGGCGCCAACGCCATCCTGGCTGTTTCCCTGGCCAACGCCAAAGCTGCCGCTGCTGCCAAAGGCATGCCGCTGTACGCCCACATCGCCGAGCTGAATGGCACCCCGGGTGTCTACTCCATGCCGCTGCCCATGATGAACATCATCAACGGTGGTGAGCACGCCGACAACAACGTCGACATCCAGGAGTTCATGATCCAGCCGGTTGGCGCCAAGACCCTGAAAGAAGCCGTTCGCATGGGCGCAGAAGTGTTCCACAACCTGGCCAAAGTGCTGAAGTCCAAGGGCTACAACACTGCCGTCGGTGACGAAGGTGGTTTCGCTCCGAACCTGAAATCCAACGCCGAAGCGCTGGAAGTGATCGCTGAAGCCGTTGCTGCTGCCGGTTACAAACTGGGCACCGACATCACCCTGGCCATGGACTGCGCTGCGTCCGAGTTCTACGACGCAGAGAAGAAAGAGTACAACCTGAAGGGCGAAGGTCGTATCTTCACCTCCAACGGTTTCTCCGACTTCCTGGCTGACCTGACCACCAAGTTCCCGATCGTCTCCATCGAAGATGGCCTGGACGAATCCGACTGGGAAGGTTTCGCCTACCAGACCGCCGAACTGGGCAAGAAAATCCAGATCGTGGGTGACGACCTGTTCGTAACCAACACCAAGATCCTGAAGCGCGGTATCGACAACGGCATCGCCAACTCCATCCTGATCAAGTTCAACCAGATCGGTTCCCTGACCGAAACTCTGGCTGCCATCAAGATGGCCAAAGACGCTGGCTACACTGCCGTCATCTCCCACCGCTCCGGTGAGACCGAAGACGCGACCATCGCCGACCTGGCTGTGGGTACCGCTGCTGGCCAGATCAAGACCGGTTCCATGAGCCGTTCTGACCGTGTTGCCAAGTACAACCAGCTGATCCGTATCGAAGAAGCCCTGGGTGCCAAGGCTCCGTTCCGTGGTCTGAAAGAAGTGAAGAACCAGGCTTAATTTTCGCCTGCGTTCATGCTTCAAAAAGCCCCGCCACCTGGCGGGGCTTTTTCGTTCTGCGCTTATGGGCGTGTGCGACCTGCATTTTTTATTCCGACCAACCCATCCGGCACACAGGCTTTCTTTTGTCTTGCCTGCGAATATGGGAAACTAGGCCGCTTGAAGGAGACTCAGTGCATGCGGCTACTCACTCTTATCCTGCTCCTCCTGTTGGGAGGGCTGCAATATGACCTCTGGCTGGGGAAAAACGGCCTCTCCGACTATCGGGAACTCTCCACCGCCATTGAGCGGCAGCAACAGGACAACCTGGTACTCAAGGATCGCAACAGTCTGATTTACCGGGAAATCGACGATCTTACCTCTGGCCTTGAGGCCATCGAGGAGTTGTCGCGCAACGATCTTGGCTACATCAAGCAGGGCGAGACCTTCTACCGAATCATTCCCAAAGAAAAGGATCAGGTGACGGAGCCTGATGGTGCCCCCTACGATGACTGATAGCCTGAGCGGCCTGACCGCCATCGTCCCGGCTGCCGGTATTGGCAGTCGCATGGGGGCCAGTTGCCCCAAGCAGTACCTGTCCCTAGCAGGGAAATGCATTCTGGAGCATACCCTGGAGCGTCTGCTCTCCCATCCCGCCATCGCCCGTGTGATCGTGGCGCTGGCGCCCCACGACCGCTGGTTTGAGACCTTGACCGTGGCCACCGATCCGCGGGTGCTGCGAGTGGAAGGGGGAAGCGAGCGCGCCTTCTCCGTGCTCAATGCGTTGCACGTGGCAGAAGGGGAGTGGGCACTGGTGCATGACGCCGCCCGGCCCTGTCTGACCCACGAGGATCTCGATGCGCTCATTGCTGCCGCCATGGCCTCTGGCGGTGCCATCCTCGGCAGCCGGGTGCGCGATACCATGAAGCGCACCGATGCGGCCGGCAATATCCTCGCCACCGTGGATCGCGAGCAGCTCTGGCATGCCCTGACGCCCCAGATGTTTTTGGTCCGCCCCCTCAAGCGGGCGCTGGAGGAGGGGCTGGCGCTCGGCGCTGCCATCACGGATGAAGCCTCCGCCATGGAACGCGCCGGTTTCCCCGTGCGCATGGTGGAAGGGCGGGCCGACAACATCAAGGTGACCCGGCCGGAAGATCTCTCCCTGGCCGGGCTCTATTTACAGCAACAACGTGCGTGCCGGTCGGCACGACCCGATTCATCCCCAGAGGAGCAGGCATGATCCGCACCGGACATGGTTTTGATGAGACAGATTTCCGTGTATTGAGGAGGGCGCAGGCATGATGCGGATCGGACATGGTTTTGATGTTCACAAGTTTGGCGGGGTCGGTCCCTGCATGCTGGGCGGGGTGGCAGTGCCCTATGAACAGGGCCTGCTGGCCCACTCCGATGGTGACGTGGTGCTGCATGCGGTGAGCGATGCCCTGCTGGGGGCCATCGGCGCTGGCGACATCGGCCGCCACTTCCCCGATACCGCCGCCGAATTCAAGGGCATCGACAGCCGCATCCTGCTGCGGGATGTCTTTGCCCGCGTGCAGCTCGCAGGTTATGCCATCGGCAACCTGGATGTGACCATCATCGCCCAGGCCCCCAAGATGGCCCCCCATATCGACGCCATGTGCGCCGTGCTGGCCGCGGATCTGCAATGTGATTTGAACCGGGTGAACGTCAAGGCGACCACCACCGAACAACTCGGATTCACGGGGCGCAAGGAAGGGATCGCCACCGAAGCCGTCGTCTTGCTGGTGAAACAATGATGCTTGAACAACTTGCCTATCTGCACGGGACGCCCACTGCTCGCGGCATCCTCAAGGCCGAGGCCGCCGACTTCGTGGTCAATGAAGATCTCGGGTTCGAACCTTGCGGCGAGGGTGAACACATCTTCGTCCGGGTACGTAAAACCGGCGAGAATACCGCCTGGGTGGCTGGCCTGCTGGCCGATGCGGCCGGGGTTGCCCGCAATGCAGTGACCTGGGCTGGTCTGAAAGATCGCCATGCGGTGACCGAACAGTGGTTCGGCATCCATCTGCCGGGCAAGGGCGAGCCGGATCTCTCGGTCATCGAGAACGACAACATCCGGATCCTTGAGGTGAAGCGCCACAACAAGAAGCTGCGGGTCGGCTATCTCAAGGGCAACCACTTCACCCTGCGTCTCACCGGGCTGGAGCAGGCCGACGGGCTGGAATCCCGTTTGCAGGCGATAGCAACCCAGGGGGTGCCCAACTACTACGGCGAGCAGCGTTTCGGCCGAGGTGGCAACAACCTGGAGGCCGCCAAGGCGATGTTCGCCGGCAAACGGATCAAGGATCGCAACAAGCGCTCCCTCTATCTGTCCGCCGCCCGCAGCATGCTGTTCAATGCCATCGTCAGCGCCCGCATCGAGCAGGGACTGGCCCATCAGCTGCTGGCAGGCGACTGCGTGATGCTCAAGGGCAGCCACTCCATCTTCAGCGAAGAGAGCGTGACTCCCGAGCTGGAGGCACGCCTTGCCTCCGGAGACGTGCAGCTGACCGCTCCCCAGTGGGGCCGTGGCCGTCTGGCGAGCCAGGGCGCGGCTGCCGAGTTCGAGCAAGAAGTGCTGGCTCCTTATGGTGACTGGTGCGAAGGACTGGAGAAAGCCGGGCTGGATCAGGACAGGCGCCCGCTGCTGCTCAAGCCGGAGCAGATGAGCTGGCAACGGGAGGACGAGGTGCTGACCCTGTCGTTCTTCCTGCCTGCCGGTGCCTTTGCCACCAGCGTGGTACGAGAGTTAATGCTGGCCGAAGAGGCCGATCACGGTTTCAGGAACTCAACCGATGCGAATTCTGGTCAGTAATGACGATGGGGTACACGCCGAGGGCATTCGCGCCCTCAGCGAGGCGTTGCGTGCCTGTGGCGAGGTCGTGGTGGTGGCACCGGATCGCAACCGCAGCGGTGCCAGCCACTCCCTGACGCTGGAAGTGCCGCTGCGGGTCACCCGCCTCGATGCGTCCAGTTTTCACGGCATCAAGAGTTATGCGGTCAAGGGGACGCCGACCGACTGCGTTCATCTGGCGGTCAACGAACTGTTGCGCCCTGAGCCCGACATGGTGGTGGCCGGTATCAATCACGGGGCCAACCTGGGGGATGACGTCATCTACTCGGGGACGGTGGCGGCCGCGACGGAAGGGCGTCATCTTGGTTTCCCCTCCATCGCCGTATCGCTGGTGGGCAAGACTCATTTCGCCAGTGCGGCCCACTACGCCGCCAAGCTGGTGCGGGGGCTGATGGTGCATCCGTTGCCTGCGGATCAGATCCTCAACGTGAATGTGCCGGACCTGCCGCTCGAGCAGATCAAGGGGATCAGGGTGACGCGTCTTGGCAATCGCCACCGGGCGGAGTCGGTGATCCGCACCGAGGATCCCCGTGGTCAGCCCGTCTACTGGATTGGCCCCCCCGGCAACCAGCAGGATGCGGGAGAGGGAACGGACTTTGCCGCCATCGAGCAGGGTTATGTCTCCATCACTCCCCTGACCATCGACATGACGGCCTACGGCAGTCTGTCGACCCTGGGCGCGTGGCTGGATCTGCAGGGATGACGTTGTGATAGTACAGCGCCTGTTGAATCAACTGATTGCCCAGGATGTCCGCGATTTCCGCGTATTGGCGGCGATTGCGAAGGTGCCGCGCCAGCTGTTCGTGGATGAGGCCATGGCCCACAAGGCCTGGGACAATACTGCCCTGCCCATCGGCCATGGGCAGACCATCTCCCAGCCTTACATCGTGGCGCGCATGACCGAGCTGCTGATCCAGAACGATCCAGCCCATGTGCTGGAGATCGGGACGGGATCGGGCTACCAGACGGCGGTACTGGCCCACCTGGTGGAGCATGTCTACACCATGGAGCGGATCAAGTCGCTGCAGTTTCAGGCCCGGCGCAGATTGCGCCAGCTCGATCTGCACAATGTGTCGGCCAAGCATGGTAATGGGTGGCTAGGTTGGCCCAACAAGGGCCCTTTTGACGCCATTCTGGTGACGGCGGCGGCCAGTGAGGTCCCCAAGGCCCTGACCGATCAGCTGGCTGACGGTGGTCGTCTGGTGTTGCCGGTGGGTGATGGCCAGCAGACCCTGCAGCTCATCGAGCGATCGGGCTCCCAGCTCACCAGCCGGATCCTGGAGCCGGTACGTTTCGTTCCCCTGATTGACGGAGATGTCGAGTGAAGTTGTTTTCCCGCCTTTATGTTCTGGTGATGCAGTGGGCACGCCACAAGTATGCCCCCTGGTATCTGGCCATCACCGCCTTTATTGAATCCATCTTCTGGCCCATCCCGGTGGATGTGATGCTGGCGCCCATGGCGCTCGGCAAACCTCATCGCGCCTGGCACTATGCCGCGCTGGCCACCCTCTTTTCGGTGTTGGGCGCCCTTTTTGGTTATCTGCTCGGCTATGCCCTGTGGGAGCCTGTGGTGCAGCCGCTGGTGACCTCGGTTGGCTATGAGGACAAGATTGCCCTGGCCGAGCAGTGGTTCGCGCAGTGGGGCATCTGGGTTATTTTTATTGCCAGCTTCACGCCGATCCCCTACAAGGTGTTTACCGTCACGGCTGGCTTGCTCCACATGGCACTGTTGCCTTTCATCCTGGCCTCGCTGATCGGTCGTGGCATGCGCTTCTTCCTGGTTGCAGGTCTGATGCGCTGGGGCGGCGAGAAGATGGAGCGCAAGCTGATGCACTATGTGGATGTGCTGGGCTGGCTCTGTATTGGTTTGGCCGTTGCGGCCTATTTCTGGTTTAGTCGTTAAGGATCCACTATGTGTTCGCGTGTTTGGCAAGGTAGCGGTGTCGTCGTGTTGTCATGGCTGCTGCTTGCCTGTTCCTCCAGCAAGACTGCGGCTCCGGTGCACAGCCTGGGCAATGATCAGGTCGCTTCGACCATCCCCGTGCGTCAAGGTATGACCAAGCCCGGCATTGCAGGCAACGGGTACACCGTGGTCAAAGGAGACACTCTCTACTCCATTGCATTTCGTTCTGGCATGGATGTGGCTTCGCTTATCAGCATCAATGGCATCACTCCCCCCTATAACATTTATCCCGGCCAGCAGCTCAGGCTCGATGGCGCTTCCGCCCCCATGGCGGTGGCAACCGTCGGCAGCCCTGTCAGTCGTGGCAGCGTGACGGGGTCTGGCAGTTACGAAGTGCGCCGTGGCGATACCTTGAGCAGCATCGGTCGCCAGTTCGGTCTCTCCAACCAGGCCTTGGCCCAGCGCAACAACCTCCAGGCTCCTTATGCATTGCACGTGGGCCAGGTGCTCAATGTGGGGGGAGCGGGTTCCTCGAGTGGTCAGATGGTGGCAGCAACCACACCGGTTGTGACCAGCACGGGGCCCAAACCCCTGGCCACGGCTCCGGCAGGTACGACCACACCATTTATTGCTCAGAAAACGATTGCTCCTGCCTCGTCAACAGCATACGCTCAGGCGAAAGAACAAAAAACCGTCAGTTCCTCGTCAACACTCTCCTGGCATTGGCCGACCAAAGGGCGGATCGTTGAAGGCTTCTCCGTTGCGGAACAAGGCAACAAGGGCATCGACATTTCCGGACAGAAGGGCCAACCCATTTACGCTGCGAGCAGCGGCAAAGTGGTCTATGCGGGCAGTGCACTGCGAGGTTATGGCAAGCTGATAATTCTCAAGCACAACGATGACTACCTCTCCGCCTACGCTCACAACGATGAGTTGAAGGTCAAGGAGGGAGACACCGTGAAGGGCGGAGCGGTTATCGCCAATATGGGTAGCACGGATGCGCCGGATGTGCGCTTGCACTTTGAAATCCGGTACAAAGGCAAGTCGATCAACCCGATGGGCTATTTGCCAAAGCGTTAACTCAGAGAGCTGAGTCTTACTCTGGTGTAGGTCAGGGAGAGATATCATGAGCCAAGAACAACTGGTAATGCAGGATGCAGAGTTAGAGTTCGACGAGGAGCTGGAGGTTCAGGAGGAAGAAGAGGTTCAGGAAGTGGTGGCCGAAGCCGAAGAGACCATTTCCGATGAACTGATGGCGCCAGAGCTGAACAAGGTAATGGACGCCACCCAGCTCTATCTGGGGGAGATAGGCTTCTCCCCCTTGCTCACGGCCGAAGAGGAAGTCTATTACGCCCGCCGTGCCCTGCGTGGCGACAAAGCGGCGCGCAAGCGCATGATCGAATCCAACCTGCGCCTGGTGGTCAAGATTGCCCGGCGCTACAACAACCGCGGCCTGGTGCTGCTGGATCTCATCGAAGAGGGCAACCTCGGCCTTATCCGCGCCGTCGAGAAGTTCGACCCCGAGCGAGGCTTCCGTTTCTCTACCTATGCCACCTGGTGGATCCGCCAGACCATAGAGCGTGCCATCATGAACCAGACCCGTACCATTCGTCTGCCCATCCATGTGGTCAAGGAGCTGAACGTCTATCTGCGCACTGCGCGCGAGCTTTCCCATCGTCTCGACCATGAGCCGACCGCCGAGGATATAGCCTCTGCACTGGATCGCTCTGTGGACGATGTGAATCGCATGCTCAAGCTCAACGAGAAGATCACCTCGGTGGATACTCCCATTGGTGGCGATCGCGACAAGGCGCTGCTGGATGTACTTTCCGACGAGCGCGGCATGGGGCCCGAGCTGGAGTCCCAGGAAGATGACATGCGCAGCAGCATAGTGCATTGGCTGGAGGAGCTGAATCCCAAGCAGCGCGAAGTGCTGGCCCGCCGTTTCGGTCTGCTCGGCTATGAACCGGCCACCCTGGAAGACGTGGGCGCCGAGATTGGTTTGACCCGCGAGCGGGTGCGCCAGATCCAGGTGGAAGGGTTGCGCCGTCTGCGGGAAATCCTGCTGGGGCAGGGGCTCTCCATTGAGGCGCTGTTCCGCACCAATTAAACGGGTATGAATACCGTCATCAAGATGAAAAAGGGGCCGCAGGCCCCTTTCTTTTTGTCGTGGATCTTCCGGATCACACCGGATCCAGAGTGTCCAGCGGCCAGCGCGGCACGGCCTTGACGACGAGGGGTTCGAAGACTCCCGCCTTCAGGCGTTGCATGCCGGCATAGGCGATCATGGCGCCGTTGTCGGTGCAGTATTCGGTGCGCGGGTAGAAGACTTCACCTTTGAGGCTCTCCATCAGCTCGGCCAGCTGGGCGCGCAGATGACGGTTGGCGCTGACGCCGCCTGCCACGACCAGGCGATTGAGACCGGTCTCTTTCAGGGCACGACGGCACTTGATGGCCAGGGTGTCGACCACCGCATCCTCAAACGCCCGGGCGATGTCGGCACGGGTCTGCTCATCATCGCCGTTGGCGGTGATGGTGTTGGCGGCGAAGGTCTTGAGACCGGAGAAGCTCATGTCGAGCCCGGGACGGTCGGTCATGGGACGCGGGAAGGTAAAGCGTCCAGTGGTGCCCTTTTCTGCCAGCCGGGAGAGCAGCGGACCACCGGGGTAGTCCAGACCCATCAGCTTGGCGGTCTTGTCGAACGCCTCACCGGCGGCATCGTCGATCGATTCGCCCAGCAGCTGGTAGCTGCCGATGCCATCGACCCGAACCAGCATGGAGTGCCCGCCGGAAACCAAGAGCGCCACGAAGGGAAACTCGGGGGCTCGCTCTTCCAGCATGGGGGCCAGCAGGTGACCTTCCATGTGGTGTACGGCGATGGCCGGCTTGTCCCAGGCCATGGCCAGCGAGCGGCCTATGGTCGCCCCGACCAGGATGGCGCCAACCAGACCTGGCCCCGCGGTATAGGCGATGCCATCGATGTCATCCTTGCCAAGTCCGGCCTCTTTCAAGGCGGCCTGGATCAAGGGGATCGTCTTGCGTACATGGTCCCGGCTGGCGAGCTCGGGAACGACGCCGCCGTAGTCCGCATGCAGCTTGACCTGGCTGTACAACTGGTGGGAAAGGATCCCTTTTTGATCATCGAAGATCGCGATCCCGGTTTCGTCACAGGATGTCTCTATGCCCAATACACGCATTGCTAAAAAATTTCACTGCTAAAATGAGACGGCTATGGTAACCTTCGCGGGTTTTTTAAACCAGAGCGATCTCTGCGGGTTTACTTTCATTCCCTGTCCAGAGTATAATTTCGCACCATTTTAAGACATGCTGATCGATTGAAGGTCAGCTAACAATTTATCACTGAGGTGAAAGGCACATGCCAGTAATCAAAGTCCGTGAAAATGAGCCGTTTGACGTTGCTCTGCGTCGCTTCAAGCGTTCTTGCGAAAAGGCCGGTATCCTGTCCGAAGTTCGTAGCCGTGAGTTCTACGAGAAGCCGACTACCATTCGCAAGCGCGCCAAAGCGTCCGCTGTCAAGCGTCACGCCAAGAAGCTGTCCCGCGAAAACGCACGTCGTATCCGCCTGTACTAATCAAGGGATCATGCCGTGTCTCTGAAGGATCAACTCAAGGATCAGCAAAAGCTCGCCATGCTTGCCAAAGACAAGCCTCGGTTGGGTGCTATCCGCTTGTTGATGGCAGAAATCAAGCAGCGTGAAGTCGATACCCGTGTCGAGCTCAATGATGAAGAGATCCTCGCTGTCGTGACCAAAATGGTCAAACAGCGTCGCGATTCCATCAGCCAGTTTGAAGCTGCCGGTCGCCAGGATCTCGCCGACAAAGAGTCCGCCGAGATCGTTGTGCTGCAGGAGTTCCTGCCACAACAGCTGACCGCAGACGAAATTGCCGCACTGATCGAGCAAGCCATCACTGAAAGTGGTGCTGCCGTCATGGCTGACATGGGTAAAGTCATGGCTGTCTTGAAGCCAAAAATTCAGGGGCGTGCCGATGTCGGCGCCGTCAGTGCTCAGGTGAAAACCCGCTTGGCGTAACAGGCAACTCTCTTGTTTGGTCGAAGAAGCCGTGCTTCCCATTGGAATGCGCGGCTTTTTTATTTCCTATGCAATGAAACAGGACGGTTATGGCTGGCAGGATCCCGCAATCCTTTATCGATGATCTGCTCGTACGCACGGACATAGTCGAGTTGATCGACTCCCGTGTGCGGTTGAAGAAAGCCGGTAAGAACTACCAGGCTTGCTGCCCTTTTCATAACGAAAAAAGCCCCTCCTTTACCGTCAGCCAGGAGAAGCAGTTCTATCACTGTTTCGGTTGTGGTGCCCACGGCAATGCCATCGGCTTTGTCATGGAGTACGACGGCTTGGAATTCCCCGATGCCATCGAAGAGCTGGCAAGCCTGCACGGTATGCAGGTCCCCCGTGAGCAAACGGCGGGTGGATCAAGCCATAGCCAACCAGCCGTCAGTAAGGATCTGTTCGAGCTGATGAACCAGATTGCGCGCTTCTACGAGAGCAATCTCAAGAACGCGCCTCAGGCGGTGGAGTATCTGAAAGGCCGGGGCCTGACTGGCGAGGTGGTCAAGCGCTTCAACATCGGTTATGCCCCTGGGGACTGGGATCAGGTGCGTCGCCGCTTTGGCGCCAGTCGGGATCACGAACAACTGCTGATTTCGGGCGGTATGCTGATCCCCCGTGACAGCGGCCCGGGCAGCTACGATCGTTTCCGCGATCGCATCATGTTTCCGATCAGGGACAAACGCGGCCGGGTCATCGGCTTCGGTGGCCGAGTGCTGGGGGATGGCACGCCCAAGTACCTGAACTCCCCCGAAACCCCCATCTTCCACAAGGGGCGAGAGCTGTTCGGCCTTTATGAGGTCAAGCAGGCACACAAGGATCCGCGCCGGATCCTGGTGGTGGAAGGCTACATGGATGTGGTGGCGCTCGGCCAGTACGACATCGACTATGCGGTGGCGGCACTGGGGACTGCGACCACCAGCGATCACATCCACACCCTGTTCCGTACCACGGCAGAGGTGGTCTGTTGCTACGACGGCGACAACGCCGGTCGGGAAGCTGCCTGGCGGGCGCTGGATAACGCGCTCTCCCACCTGCAGGACGGCCGTGAACTCAAGTTCGTCTTTTTGCCGGATGGCGAGGATCCCGACTCGCTGGTACGCCAGATCGGCAAGGAGGGGTTCGAAGCGCTGCTCGACAAGGCCCAGTCGTTTGCGGATTTCATGTTCGAACGCCTCGGGCGCGATGCGGCTCTTTCCGGTGAGGCAGGCAAGTTTGAAGTGGCCAACAAGGCCGCCGAGCTGATTCGTCGGGTACCGGAAGGTTTCACTCGCGAGGGGTTGATTACCCGACTTTCCAGCATGATGCGTTGGGGAGAAAACAAGCAGCGGATTGCCGAGCTGTTTGCCCGCAACAGCCAGCCCAAGGTGGAAGTCAACAAACCCAAGGCGACCAAACTGACGCCGATCCGCAGGGCTCTGGCCCTGATGGTGCAGTATCCGGCGATCACCGCCGAGCTGCCGGCCATGCCCGAGTTGGCCGGGCTGCGCCTGCAGGGGATCCCTTTCCTGCTGCAACTGCACCAGCAGATCCTGATCCAGCCGGGAGTGACAACGGGTATCCTGCTGGAGCATTGGCGCGGCACAAAAGAGGGAGAAATACTTGCCCAGCTGGCGATGCATGACCTGTTTGAAGAGGTAAAGCTCGACCAGGAGCCGGATATTCTGGGAGAATTACAGGATACCTTTGTCGGTTTCATCAACCTTTTCCTGAAGCAACGGATCGAAGAATTGCAGGCCAAGGTGGCGCAGGAAGGGCTAAGCTCTGAGGAAACTCAGGAGCTGATGATGCTGATCAGAGAGGTGCAGATTGAGAAAAGAAATGAGAGTGGGGCTTGATATTTGAGTGAGCAGTCCCAATATGAATAGCGTTGCCCGAATCGACGGGATTGAAAGCAAACACTTTATAACCACCTGGCCCCGACAACACTGCGGGCAGGGGTTTCTCATGACCGACGCCGCAACCAGACATAGCATGTCTGGCGGTTTTCTATTAGAATTGGCTATTTGCGCAGCAGCGCACTGTACGCGCAACCTAGCAACACCAACCGGATGAGTTCTATGGAGCAAACCCCGCAGTCTCAGCTTAAACTCCTCGTTGCCAAAGGTAAAGAACAGGGCTACCTGACCTATGCCGAGGTGAACGATCACCTCCCGCAAGACATTGTCGATTCAGACCAGATCGAAGACATCATCCAGATGATCAACGATATGGGCATTCAAGTGGTTGAAAACGCTCCGGATGCCGATGACCTTATCATGGCTGAAGGTGGTACCGCCGATGAGGACGCTGCCGAAGCAGCGGCCCAGGCTCTGGCATCTGTTGAATCTGAGATTGGTCGCACGACCGATCCCGTCCGCATGTACATGCGGGAAATGGGTACCGTCGAACTGCTGACCCGCGAAGGCGAGATCGACATCGCCAAGCGGATCGAAGACGGTATCAACCAGGTACAAAGCTCCGTCGCCGAGTACCCTGAAGCCATCACCTATCTGCTCGAACAGTACGACAAGTACGAAGCCGAGCAGCTTCGCCTGTCCGACATCATCTCCGGCTTCATCGATCCGAACGAAGTGGATGACGTGGCGCCGACCGCCACTCATATCGGCTCCGAGCTCAGCGAGGACGACCTCGCCGACGAAGACGAAGACGAAGATGAGGACGAAGACGAAGACGGTGACAACTCCGACGATGACGGCGACGGTGGCCCGGATCCGGAAGTCGCTCGCGAGAAATTCGGCGAACTGCGTGCCCAGTACGAGGTGACTCGTCTCTCCATTCAGCAGAATGGCCGTGCCCACGACGACACCCAGAATGCCATCGCCCAGCTGGCCGATGTGTTCCGTCAATTCCGCCTGATGCCCAAGCAGTTCGATCGCCTGGTCAATAACATGCGGGAGATGATGGAGCGTGTCCGCGTGCAGGAACGCATCATCATGAAGCTCTGCGTTGAGCAGGCCAAGATGCCGAAGAAGACCTTCGTCGCGGCCTTCACCAACAACGAGTGCGAAACTGCCTGGTTCGAATACCAGAAGCAGGCCGGCAAGGCGTGGTCTCCCCGCCTGCTCGAGATGGACGAAGAAGTACTGCGTTCCATCGGCAAGCTGCAGCAGATCGAAGAAGAGACCGGTCTGTCCATCGCCCAGATCAAGGACATCAACCGCCGCATGAGCATTGGTGAGGCCAAAGCCCGCCGTGCGAAGAAAGAGATGGTTGAGGCCAACCTGCGTCTGGTTATCTCCATCGCCAAGAAGTACACCAACCGCGGTCTGCAGTTCCTGGATCTGATCCAGGAGGGCAACATCGGTCTGATGAAGGCGGTCGACAAGTTCGAATATCGTCGCGGCTACAAGTTCTCGACCTATGCCACCTGGTGGATCCGTCAGGCCATTACCCGCTCCATCGCGGATCAGGCCCGTACCATCCGTATCCCGGTGCACATGATCGAGACCATCAACAAGCTCAACCGTATCTCCCGCCAGATGCTGCAGGAGATGGGTCGTGAACCGAACCCGGAAGAGCTGGCCATGCGCATGGGCATGCCGGAAGACAAGATCCGCAAGGTACTGAAAATCGCCAAGGAGCCCATCTCCATGGAGACGCCCATCGGTGATGATGAAGACTCCCACTTGGGCGACTTCATCGAAGATACCACCCTGGCTCTGCCAGCGGATGCGGCCACCAGCGAGAGCCTGCGCAACGCGACCCGCGAAGTGCTGGCCGGGCTGACCGCACGGGAAGCCAAGGTACTGCGCATGCGCTTCGGTATCGACATGAACACCGACCACACCCTCGAGGAAGTGGGCAAGCAGTTCGACGTCACCCGTGAGCGTATCCGTCAGATCGAAGCCAAGGCCCTGCGCAAACTGCGCCATCCGAGCCGCTCGGAAGTGCTGCGCAGCTTCCTGGACGAGTAGTCCCGGGTTCTGTCAGCCTGACATTGCAACAAAAAGCCCCGCCATGCGGGGCTTTGTTTTATCCGTGCTGGCATGGGCGTGAAGAGGGGTCATGGAACCGCTTGAATATGGATGAAATCTCGCCAAGTGGTTGATCTGACTATGGACGGGGTATCCGCCATCCCCTATAATCCACGCCGCTAACCAGCATCAATGGCCCCTTAGCTCAGTTGGTCAGAGCAGTCGACTCATAATCGATTGGTCGTGGGTTCAAGTCCCCCAGGGGCCACCATTTTCAGACAAAGCCGCTCTTTTGAGCGGCTTTGTCGTTTCTGGCGCTTACCAGTGTCTGTCCAGATCCTCGGCATAGAGTGCCATGGCGCGCCGGTAGGGAAGCAGGGCGGGATCCGTGGTGGTGGTCGCGAGGATCCCCAGCAGCGTCTCCATCCCCTCCTTGCTGCGCCCCAGGTTGTAGCAGGTCATGGCACGAAACACCTTGAACTCCACGGCATCGGGGAAGCGGGCCAAGGCCTCGTCAAAGGTGGCCAGCGCCTCGGCATGACGGCCCGTGGTGCGATAGGAGCTGCCAAGTCCAAGCAGGGCCCCGCGCAGCGACGCCTCGCCAAGTCCCAGCGACACGGCCTTCTGATAGAGCGGAATGGCCTCGGCCTCTCGCCCCAGCATGTCGTGCAGTCCGGCCACTTCGTAATGCAGCTCGGCGTGGGCCGGGTGCGCGATGAGTTGCAGCAGACCGTGCTGACGGGCTTCCTCGATCCGTCCCTCTGCCTTGAGGGTGTTCAACTGTTTCATATGCGCTCCTGCATGGGGATGAAGGATCAGTATGCCTGCCGACAGGCTGGCGGGGAACGGGTCATGGGGCCATGAAAAAGGCCTCCCGCCGATGGCGGGAGGCCTGGTTCGGCACCGGGGCGCAATGGCCCTGGCGTGTGTCCAGCCTTACTGGGCGCTCAGGCTGTAGGCCAGGGTCTGGTCGTTGAAGCGCACCACATAGGCACCGACCACTGCCGTGGTGATGTCTGCCCCGGCCAGCTCGGCCACGCCATCCTTGTTGGTGTCGCCGTAGTTCTGGGTCCAGTCCCCCTTGACGTCGAACTTGAAGCGCTGGCTGCCGTTGCCATCACCGCTGCCGGTGAAGGTGACGCTGGCCTGCCAGAGGTGATCCCCGACCAGGGACATGGGGGTGGTGCCCCAGTTGTTGGTGGTGCCGCGAATGTTGAGGCTGGCGACATTCTTGGCATAGGTGACGCTCACCGGAGTCAGGCTGTATTGCAGGGTCTGATCGTTGAAACGTACCCGGTACTGGCCGATGACCGGGGTGAGGATGTCACTGCCAGTCAGTTCTGCCACGCCGTCCTTGTTGGTGTCGCCGTAGTTCTGGATCCAGTCCCCCTTGACGTCGAACTTGAAGCGCTGGTTGGTCTGACCGTCGAAGGTGACCAGGGCTTCCCACTGATTGTCGGCGATCAGCGTCATGGCAAGGGAGCCCCAGGCATTGGGGGTGCCGCGGAAGTTCAGGGTGGGCAGTACGCTGGCGTAGGTGCCGTTGTCATCGGTGACGGTCACGGTGGCGCTGGCACTGGCGGTCAACCCTTCCGCATCGGTCACGGTGACCGTCACGGTATGGGTACCCGGGGTATCGAACCGGACTGTCTCCGTGGCGGCGGTGCCCCCGCTGGACCAGTTGTAGCTCACCACGCCGCCGTCATCGCTGGAAGCGGAGGCGTCGAACACCACGCTCTCACCCGCCTTGACGCTGAGGGTTTTGGGGGAGAGGGCGGCGACCGGTGCCTGGTTGCTGGTGAGGGGGGTGACCGTGTAGCGCAGATCGCTCTCGCTCAGGGTGATGCGGTAGGTGCCCGCCCCGCTGACCAGGATATCCTTGCTGCTGCCCTTGTCGGCGATGCCATCCCCTTCGTTGTCGCCGTAGTTCTCGGCCCAGTTGCCGAAGACGTCGAACTTGAAGCGCTGGGCACCGGTGGCGTCACCGTTGCCGGTCAGGGTGAGGGTGGCGGACCAGACACGGTTGGCATCGACGGTCATGGGGGTGTTGCCCCAGGCGTTGTGGGTACCGCGCAGATTCATGCTGCTGAACTTGTTGCCCGGCAGGACGGAACCGCCGCAGGGGCTGGCCTTGGTGCAACCGGCGATGATGGCGGCCGCCTTCATGCCGGGGAGGTTCAGGCTGGCCTTGCCGCTGCCATCGACGGTGACATAGCCGCCGCTGCAGTAGTCATTGCCCCCCAGGAGGTTGCAGTACTCGCCGGCCGGCAGGCTGGTCTGCACCGAGGCCACCAGGCTGCCGCTCTCGTTGTTGATGGCGACGAAGCCCTTGTCACCGCGGCTGAAGGCTATCTGGTTGTTGCCGTTGTCCCACCAGTTGCTGACGGGCTGGCCTTCGGTCCGGTTGTGGAACAGGGCCATGTTCATGATGGTCGGTCGGCGCTGTTCGCAGTTCCACTGGCTGTCCGTGCAGGGCGTGCTGCCCGGCGCCCCCTTGTCGGTTTCATAGGTGCCCATGTTTTCAAAGCGATAGCCCGACATCACCTGCTTCCAGCCATAGGGCCAGGCCATCATGAAGGTGTTGGCCAGATCGTAGCGGGCACCGCTCATGAAGGTGAGCATGCCGCCACCGCCGTGGCCGCGTTCGCGGTCGTGGTTGACCACGAAGACGAAGGCCTTGTTGGAGGGGAGCAGGCCCCAGCTCTCGCCCAGGGTCTTGAGGTTCTTGATCTGGCCATTAAAGTTGGCGGCAAGATCGGTGCCGTATTTGAAGTCGGTGACGGTGTCGATATAGGTGTAGCGGCCCGGCTGAATGTCGGGGGACTCCCCGCCTGCGCCGATCACCTCCAGGTAGGCCCTGGGGCTGCCCGCCTTGTCGAGGATGGCCTTCACATCGGCCGGCGCCATGTGCTTGGCCGCATCGATGCGAAAGCCCGCCACGCCCCAGCCGAGCAGGGTCTTCATGTAGGTGGCGATCTGATCCTGGACGTAGGATGAGCCGGTATTGAGGTCCGGCATGCCGTAGAGGGCGCCGTTCCAGACGTTGTTGCTGTCACCGTAGTTGGTGATGTCGCCGCTGTGATGGAAGTCGTTGTAGCCGAACTGGGGATATTGGTATTGCCCCGAGTTGTAGCTGCCGCCGCCGGTGGCGGTGCCCGAACCCGATGCCAGCTGGTTGAAGACAGCGTCGGCATAGACCTTGACCCCGGCCGCGTTGCAGCGGGCGATCATGCTTCTGAGCTCTGCCTCGCTACCACCGAAGCTGTTGAAATTCTTGAAGCTGACCGGTTGATAGACGGTCCACCAGACCTGGCTGCCCTGCTTGTGCTCGGCGGGCGGGGTGATCTGGACGCCACCGAACCCCTTGGGCCCGAGCACGGTCTCGCACTCGTTGGCGATGTCGTTGAACTTCCATTGGAACAGGTGAACCATGACTCCTTCGGCGCTGGCAGTGTGGCTGAAAGAGCCGAGTGCCGCCGCCAGCAGGGCGGTTCGAAACAGTGTGATGTGCATGACGATTTTCCCTTCGATCTTGTTATTGACGTATCACTGTCGTGTAGTCGAACGGACAACAAACAACCTCGTTCAGCTCCGTAGCATTCATGAAATCGATGTGGTTGAAAATCGAACAAGCTGAATTAATTAAGAAATGTGAATGAAAATGCTTTCATGCCATTCGGTGGCAGCAGGAGGATGCAGAGGGGAGCAGATCGGTGCGAGATCCCGTCAAGCGGGTAGCGAAGGGGATGAACAGGGGCCCCGCAGGGCCCCGTGAACGTTCAGACGTTGGGTTCCTGCTGCCCGGCACTGGCCCGGGCACGACGCCCTGGCAGCATGCGGGTGACCAGGTTGCTGCGCTGGCGCCAGGAGGTGTAGGCGATGGCGCACAGGTGCAGGGCGATCATGCCCTGGAGTGCCCAGGTGCACCACTCGTGCCAGTCGTCCGCCCCCAGATCGAAGCCGGTCTCGGTGTTCTGGAACCAGCCGGTCCCTGCGGTGGCGAGTACCAGCAGCCAGAGTGCCCAGACCGCCAGCTTGCCGCTGCCGTGATGGCCCGGGGTGGGCGGGGTCCGTTCGCGCAGGGCGTCGGCCTGATGGCGAAAATCCTCCCTGCTCGGGATGAGGGCGCGCAGGCGGGCGTGGCCGCGAGCGAAGGTGAGCCCCCACAGCAGGCGTATGCCGATGAGCACCATGACGGCGTATCCCATCCGCTCGTGCCACTCCTCGCCCGCCTCGTTGAGCCAGAGGTTGCCGATACAGATGGCCGCCACACCCCAGTGGGTGAGGCGCACCAGAGCATCCCAGTGGAAGGGATCAGCCTTTTTGCTTGGCATAGTTGTGGTACTCCTTCTTCAGGTCGTTGACCTTGGCCAGGTGCTCGCGCGCCTTGGCTTCGTCACCGGCCTTGAGGGCTGCCAGGCTGGCATCCAGCTCGGTCTGCACTTCGGTCATGCCTTCCAGGAACTTCTCCTTCTTGGCGGCGGGCATGCTCTTGCCCTTGGCGACGTCCAGCTGGGCCTTCATCTCCTTGATGTATTTCTCCATGGTGGCCGCGTCGTCGGCCTTGACGGCCTGCTTGTAGTTGAAGCCGATCTTCTTCATCGGCTGCTCCAGATCGCCGGCCATGGCAGGCAGGGCCATCAGGCCGAACATCAGGGGCAGCAGCAGGGGACGCACAGTTTTCAGCATGGGATTTCCTTATGAGACGACGAGATTGCAGGTTGTTATAGCACTCATTTGAGTGCGGTTTCACGCATCATGATGCCATGAAAGGGCGATCATTGTATGAAGAAAGTGCGACCAATTGTGACGAATTGTGCAGGGGATTGCTGTGGGAATGTAGCCGAAAGAGAACGGCCACCGGATAGGGATACAAGGGCGCGCATCTGGCCCGGGAAGGGGCCCGCAGGCAGTGAATCATGCTGCCATTTTTTATCACACATCGGTTTTTTAACGTCAGGTGAGTTTT
Organism: Aeromonas sp. S19(2024); assembly: GCF_041402625.1. NCBI lineage: Bacteria > Pseudomonadati > Pseudomonadota > Gammaproteobacteria > Aeromonadales > Aeromonadaceae > Aeromonas > Aeromonas sp. S19(2024). The sequence goes on along the minus strand of NZ_JBGLQU010000005.1, from coordinate 59,751 downwards.
TCAGGTGTTTTTGTTTTTGAAAGCCACCACCCATGGACGATTCCACTGCCCGCACAGACGCTGTGCAACAAAAAAAGGGCCCGCAGGCCCTTTGAGTGATCGGGATCCGGCCCTTATTCGGCCTGCTCGCGCTCGATGGCACGCCAGCCGATGTCCTTGCGATAGAAGATGCCGTCCCACTGGATGCGACCAGCCAGGGCATAGGCCCGCTGCTGGGCTTCCTGCACCGTGTGGCCGAGGGCGGTGGCGCACAGCACGCGGCCACCCTGGGTCAGGCTGGTGTGTCCTTCCAGGCGGGTGCCTGCATGGAACACCTTCTCCCCTGCCACTTCGTCCACCGGCAGACCGCTGATGGGGTGGTTGCTGGTGTAGTCGCCGGGATAGCCACCCGCCGCCAGCACCACGCCGATGGCGGCGCGGGGGTCATAGACGGCTTCCTTCTGATCCAGCTGGCCGGCGCAGGCGGCGAGGCAGAGATCCACCAGATCGGACTGCATCCGCAGCATGATGGGCTGGGTTTCGGGGTCGCCGAAGCGGCAGTTGAACTCGATCACCTTGGGGTTGCCCTCGGCATCGATCATCAGGCCGGCGTAGAGGAAGCCGGTGTAGACGTTGCCCTCGGCCGCCATGCCGCGCACGGTCGGCATGATCACCCGCTCCATCACGCGCTGGTGCACTTCGTCGGTCACCACGGGCGCCGGGGAGTAAGCCCCCATGCCGCCGGTGTTGGGGCCGGTGTCACCGTCGAAGGCGCGCTTGTGATCCTGGCTGGTGGCCATGGGCAGCACGTGCTCGCCGTCCACCATGACGATGAAGCTCGCCTCTTCCCCGTCCAGGAACTCCTCGATCACCACCCGGGCGCCGGCATCGCCGAAGGCATTGCCGGAGAGCATGTCACGCACCGCAGCTTCCGCCTCGTCGAGGGTCATGGCGACGATCACCCCTTTGCCGGCGGCCAGACCGTCGGCCTTGATGACGATGGGGGCGCCCTTCTCGCGCAGATAGGCCAGCGCCGGCTCCACCTCGGTGAAGTTCTGGTAATCGGCGGTGGGAATGGCGTGGCGGGCCAGGAAGTCCTTGGTGAAGGCCTTGGAGCCTTCCAGCTGGGCAGCGGCGGCGGTCGGGCCGAAGATGGTCTGATCGGCGGCGCGGAAGGCATCGACCACCCCTTTCACCAGGGGGGCTTCCGGTCCGACGATGGTGAGGCCGATCTGGTTCGCCTTGGCGAAGGCCAGCAGGCCCTCGATGTCGGTGGCCTGGATGGCGACGTTCTCGATGCCCGGCTCAAGCTGGGTGCCCGCATTGCCCGGTGCCACGAAGACCTGGGTCACCAGGGGGGAGTGTTTGGCCTTCCAGGCCAGGGCGTGTTCACGGCCGCCGTTGCCAATGATCAGTACTTTCATCGTCTCGCTCGCTTCTGTCTGAGTTCACTGGCGCTGCGGTGGCAACCTGCCAGTGGAAAGGATCCGGTGCTAAAGAGGCAGGGCCGCCATCGGCGGCCCTGGGCTGTCAGTGACGGAAATGACGCATGTTGGTGAACACCATGCACATGCCGTGTTCGTTGGCGGCGTCGATCACCTCCTGGTCGCGCATCGAGCCACCTGGCTGGATGACGCAGGAGATGCCCGCAGCAGCAGCGGCATCGATGCCGTCGCGGAACGGGAAGAAGGCGTCGGAGGCCATGACGGAGCCCGCCACGGTCAGCCCTTCATCCTCGGCCTTGATGCCGGCGATCTTGGCAGAGTAGACGCGGCTCATCTGGCCGGCGCCGACGCCGATGGTCTGGCCGTTCTTGGCGTAGACGATGGCGTTGGATTTGACGAACTTGGCGACCTTCCAGCAGAACAGCAGATCCTGCAGCTCGGCCTCGGTAGGCTGACGCTGGCTGACCACGGTCAGATCTCCCAGGGTCACCATGCCCAGATCGCGCTCCTGCACCAGCAGGCCGCCGTTGACGCGCTTGAAGTCAAAGCCTTGCGCCAGGGCAGTCCACTGGCCGCATTCCAGCAGGCGCACGTTCTGCTTGGCGGCGACCGCCTCGCGGGCTGCCTGGCTGATGCTGGGGGCGATGATCACTTCCACGAACTGGCGGGCGACGATGGCCGCGGCGGTCTCGCCGTCCAGCTCGCGGTTGAAGGCGATGATGCCGCCAAAGGCCGAGGTGGGGTCGGTCTGGTAGGCGCGATCGTAGGCAGACAGCAGGTCGTCACCGATGGCGACGCCGCAGGGGTTGGCATGCTTGACGATGACGCAGGCCGGTTCGCTGAACTCCTTCACGCACTCCAGCGCCGCATCGGTGTCGGCGATGTTGTTGTAGGAGAGGGCCTTGCCCTGCAGCTGGATGGCGCTTGCCACCGAGCCCGGCGCGGCCTGCTCTTCGGCGTAGAAGGCGGCAGCCTGGTGGCTGTTCTCGCCATAGCGCATGTCCTGCTTCTTGATGAACTGGCTGTTGAAGGTGCGGGGGAAGCGGGACTCTTCGTCGCCTTCCTTGTTTTCGCCGTAGGAGGGCACCAGGGTGCCGAAGTAGTTGGCGATCATGCCATCGTAGGCGGCGGTGTGCTCGAAGGCGGCGATGGCCAGATCGAAGCGGGTGGAGAGGGTCAGGCTGTTGCCGTTGCCATCCATCTCGGCGATGACGCGGTCATAGTCGGAGGCCTTGACGACGATGGTGACGTCCTTGTGGTTCTTGGCAGCGGAGCGGACCATGGTCGGGCCGCCGATGTCGATGTTCTCGACGGCGTCTTCCAGGGTGCAACCGGCTTTGGCCACGGTGGCGGCGAAGGGATAGAGGTTGACGACGACCATGTCGATGGGGGAGATAGCGTGCTCGGCCATGATGGCGTCATCCCGGTCGCGACGGCCGAGAATGCCGCCGTGTACCTTGGGATGCAGGGTCTTGACCCGGCCGTCCATCATCTCGGGGAATCCGGTGTAGTCGGACACCTCGGTCACCGGCAGGCCCGCATCGGCCAGCAGCTTGGCGGTACCACCGGTGGAGAGCAGGGCCACACCACGCGCGTCGAGTGCCTTGGCAAATTCCAGGATGCCAGTCTTGTCAGACACACTCAGCAGTGCACGGCGAATGGGTCGAGCTTGTTCCATCACACTATCGTCCTCAGCATAACGGGGACCGTTCCATGGGAGGCGAGGCTCAACACACAGAGAGTCCCCAAATAAATGGAAGTGGGGGATTTCGCAAACCACTCTCGCCCGGGGCGGCCGTTGGCAAAAGCGTTTTAGGAAATGCCCGCTTGACGCGACGCTCTCTTGTGGGCGCGTATTCTACACAAAAAATGTGACCTGTGGTGGATTTTTTAAAGAGACAAACCCTTGTGGGATGCGGCGTTAAACGTTTTCTGGTGAATTTTTGTGAAACGTTTGTCTTTTCAGTGTTTTGGGGATAAATGGCCGGCAAGTGGGGGGTTAGCTGCTGCTTTCCTGCCTTTGACTGGCAATCGCCGGGCAAAGAGGTGATAGTGGAGGCCGGTTTATATTGAGTACCATGTCGGGAATGTCATGCGGGGGGAGAGGACCATGTATCGGATCGGTGAACTGGCCAAGGCGTGCGGGGTGAAGGCCGACACCCTGCGCTTTTACGAGAAGAACGGCCTCATCTCGCCGGGCATGCGCAACGAATCCGGCTATCGCCTCTACGGGGAGCAGGACAGGCGGCGACTGGAGTTCATCATCCGCGCCAAGTCGGTGGGCTTCTCCCTCGCGGACATCGGCGAGCTGCTCGCCCTGGACACCAACAAGGCCAAGGTCACCTGCCAGGAGGTAAAGGCGGTGGCCGACACCAAGCTCGAACAGGTGGAGCAGAAGCTCCTGGAGCTGACCCGTTTTCGCGAGAACCTGAAGGCCCTCTCCGACATCTGCTGCGGCGGCCCGCGCTCGGCGGAGCACTGCGCCATCCTCGAGACCCTGGAGTCCGGCGCCCCTTCCCGCCACGAGCACCACGACCATGAGCACTGAGCTGCGCCGGCCCCGGGTCTCCGCCTTTCTCGCTCTCTCCCTCGACGGTTTCATCGCCGGGGAGGGGGGCGATCTGGCATGGCTGGCCCCCTATGGTGGCGACGGGCCGGAGGAGACCGGCTACAGCGCCCTGATGGCGAGCGCGGACACCCTGCTGATGGGGCGCAACACCTACGATATCGTGAGCGCCTTTCCCGAGTGGCCCTACGGGGACAAGCCGCTGGTGGTACTGACCCACAGGCCCGCCGACCCCCGTCCTCGGGTCTCCTTCCAGCAGGGGGCGCTGGCGCAGGTGCTGGACGAGTTGTGGCAGGGGGGAAGCCGTCACCTCTATCTGGATGGCGGGGAGCTGGTGAGGCAGGGTCTGCAGGGGGCCCTGGTGGACGAGCTGACCCTGTTCTGGGTGCCGGTCACCCTGGGGGGCGGGATCCCGCTCTTTACCGGGCCTCTCCCCACAGGGTTGAGACCGGTGTCGAGCGCCGTGCTGCCAAGCGGCCTGGTGCGGGTCATCTATCACCCCGCCTGACAGCTTGCACGGGGGAGGCAAGAGGCGCACAATCGGCGCGTTTTTCGCCATCTGCCCTTCCAGGCAGGGACGATAGGCAAACACGACAACCCCATCAAGGAGCCCATATGGCCAAGAAGAAGGTGACCTGTGTCACCGCCGAACCCGCCTGCGAACATCAGCGCGGCACCATTCAGGACAACCACCTTAAGGCACTGGTGACCTCCCCCCTGTTCCAGGCCCGGGTCGAGCCGAGCAAGAAGGGCAAGGGCAGCTATCAGCGTAAGGCCAAGCACGGCAAGCGGTGGGAGCCCGGCCAACAGCAGATGGTAAGCGTCTGCTGCTGAGCGGGTTTCTGCCGCAAGGCATCAGCTAACACAATCAGGGCGCCAATGGCGCCCTGATTGTTTTTCTATTCGCTGGTGCTGACTTGCGGTCTTGACGCAAGAGAGTGAACCCGTGCTCACTCGTCCATAAAGAGTTCGAGCAGCACGTTGAGGTAGCGATGCCCCAGGGACGTGAGCTGCCAGCTGTCGCCGAGATCCTCGATCAGCTCCTTGGTCCGGGCGATGGCGAGCATGGTCTCTACCCGCTCCAGCGGTAGCCCCGTGAAGGCCTCGAACTCCGCCTTGGGGGCGGGTTCAAACAATCTGAACCGGTTCATGAAGTACTCGAGCGGCAGATCGTCCGCGCTCACCTGCCATTGGCTGTCCAGATAGGGGCGGCTCGGATCCAGATAACCTTTCGGATGCTTCACCTTGGCGGTGCGCAGGATCTGCTGGTTGGCGAGATCCGTCACCTTGCCGTGGGCGCCGCAGCCGATCCCCAGATAGTCGCCAAAGCGCCAGTAGTTGAGGTTGTGGCGGCACTGGTAGCCCTCTTTGGCATAGGCCGAGATCTCGTACTGCTGATAGCCCCGGGCGGTCAGCATGGCGTGGCCCTGCTCGTAGATGTCCCACAGGGTGTCATCTTCCGGCAACGTGGGGGGCTTGGAGGCGAATGCCGTGTTCGGCTCTATGGTGAGCTGATACCAGGAGAGGTGCGGCGGCGCGCAGTCGATGGCCTGCTGCAGGTCATAGAGCGCATCGTCCAGGCTCTGATCCGGCAGGCCGTGCATCAGATCCAGGTTGAAGGTGGGAAGGGCGATGGCGTGGGCCAGCTCGGCGGCCTTGCGCGCCTCCTCGGGGCCGTGGATGCGGCCGAGCCGGGTCAATTTCTCCTGCTGGAAGCTCTGCACCCCGATGGAGATGCGGTTGATGCCGGCCCGCTGGAAGCCGGCGAACTTGTCCGCCTCCACCGTGCCCGGGTTGGCCTCCATGGTGATCTCGCAGTCCGCGGTGAGTTCGATGCGCGCACGCACCCCGTCCAGCAGCGCCTGCATGGCGTCGACGGAGAGCAGGCTCGGCGTGCCGCCACCGATAAAGATGGAGGAGAGGGGGCGCCCCTGGGCCCAGTGCAGATCCTGCTCCAGATCCTCCAGCAGGGCCGCCACGTACTCGAGGTGGGGCAGCTCCCCCTTCTGGGCGTGGGAGTTGAAGTCGCAGTAGGGGCACTTCTGGACGCACCAGGGCACGTGGATATAGAGGGAGAGGGGCGGCAGTTGCAGCATGGGATTTCCAGTATTCAACAATCAAAAGGGGTCGGGTGGCCCTGGTTGCCGGTGACAACGGGCGGGGCGCCGCGAACGAAACGGGGGCCGACGGCCCCCATTGTAGATGACAACGCGGCGGGAGACAGCGCTTTAGTTGACCGCCGCCAGGGCCGCTTTGAGCTTGGCCAGGGCCTGGCCGCGATGGCTGAGCTGGTTCTTGAGCTCCGCCGGCATCTGGGCCGAGGTGCAGTCGTGGTCGGGGACGAAGAACACGGGGTCGTAGCCGAAGCCGTGCTGGCCGCGCGGCTCGTCGATGATCATCCCTTCCCAGCTGGCCTGGCAGATAATGGGGGTGGGATCGTCGGCGTGGCGCATGTAGACCAGCACGCACCAGAAGCGGGCGCTTTTCAGGTAATCCGGCGCGCCCTTGAGCTCGGCCAGCAGCTTGTCGATGTTCTCCTTGTCGCTGGCACCGGCACCGGCAAAACGGGCGGAGTAGACGCCGGGGCGGCCGTGCAGCAGGTCCACTTCCAGGCCGGAGTCGTCGGCCACGGCGGGCAGGCCGGTGACGCGGGCGGCGTGGCGGGCCTTGATGATGGCATTCTCGACGAAGGTGGTGCCGGTTTCGTCGGCATCGGAGACTGCAAACTCGCTCTGCGGGATCACCTGGATCTTCATATCGGCCAGCATGGCGGCCAATTCCTTCACCTTTTTCTGGTTCCCTGTTGCCAGGACAAGCTTGTTCATCACACACCTCCGCAAAAATAATCTGCGCATTCTATGCGGGGGAGGGGTTTAGTAAAAGCGCCAATTGCCCGGGATCCGGTGCCAACGGGGGATCCTGGTTCCACCCCCTGAGAGGTAGAAGAGATACATGTTTCCAGCAGGGAATAACCGAAGTGATTAAATACCATTTCAATTCATTACTCTGAGTCAGTAGACTCGCGGCCCAATCGATATTCCTAGGGCTTGAGGTGACTGATGCCATTGATTCTTTTGCTTGTACTCCTGGTGTTGTTCAGCCCGCTGGCCATCGACATCTATCTGCCTGCCATCCCCCAGATGGCCGAGCAGCTGGGGGCCGAAGTGACCCTGATGCAGGGCACCATCACCTGGTTCCTGTTCAGCATGGGGCTGGGGCAACTGCTGGTGGGGCCGCTCGCCGATCGCTACGGGCGCAAACCCATTGCCCTGGGGGGCGTGCTGCTCTACGGCCTGAGCGCCCTGGCAGCCGGCTTTGCTGCCAGCCTGGGCGAGCTGATGCTGGCGCGAGTGCTGCAAGGCTTCGGGGCCTGCGCCACCTCGGTGGCCGCCTTCTCGGTGGTCCGTGACAGCTATGGCCCCAAGAAGAGCGGTCAGATGATCTCCTATCTGAACGGTGCGATCTGCTTTATCCCCGCACTGGCGCCCCTGCTGGGTGGCTGGCTCACCGCCAAGGCGGGCTGGTCGGCGAACTTCTGGTTCATGGCGGGTTACGCCGTCGTGGTCGGCAGCTGGCTGCTGTGGCGGATGCCGGAAACCCGCCCTGAGGAGACCAGCAGTGCTGGCCCGCTCATCAGCTGGTCCCGCTACAGCCCGGTGCTGCGCTCCCCGAGCTTCCTGTTCAACGCGGCGCTGTGCATGCTGGCGATGGCGGTGATCCTCGCCTACGTGACGGCGGCACCGGTACAACTGATGGTGACCCTGGGGCTGGACATGAGTGGCTTCAGCCACTGGTTCACCGCCAATGCGGCCCTCAACATCCTGGCCTGCTTCCTGGCCCCGCGCTTCATCGCCCGGGTAGGGCCAAGACGGACCCTGCGTATCGGCCTGCTGGTGCTGCTGCTCTCCGCCATCACCCTGACCCTGGCCATGCACATCCCGCACCCGCTGGCCATGATGGGCCCGGTGTTCCTCTCCAGCATCGGCTTTGCGATGATCCTGGGCGCCGCCGCCGGTATGGCGCTGGCCCCCTTCGGCCACTGCGCCGGCACTGCGGCCGCCCTGCTCGGCCTGTTCCAGATGAGCGGCTCCGGCGCCCTGGTGGGGATCACCGGTTGGCTGATGCCGGATCCCCTGAGCCAGCTGGCCCTGCACATGTGGCTGCTGCTGCCCCCGCTGGTGATGCTGATGACCCGCCAGGGCCGGCGCTTGTGTTTGCAATAAATCCTGTGCTCTGATGAGCACACTCAGGGGGCCTTGAGCCCCCTTCTCTTTTTCAGGCGACCCGCCTGCCTCGCATGATCACAGACCCGTGGAGAAAACCGGATGAGCCACACAATCAACGCCGCCCTGGTGGGATACGGCTTCGCAGGACAGACCTTTCACGCCCCCTTCCTGGCCACGACCCCGGGCCTGACCCTGCGCTGGGTGGTGAGCCGGGATGCCGCCAAGGTACAGGCCGCGTTGCCCGGCACCCGGGTCGGCACCCTGGAGCAGGTGCTGGCCGATGACAGCCTCGATCTGGTGGTGATCGCCACCCCCAACGACACCCATGCCCCCATCGCTCGCGAGGCCCTGCTGGCGGGCAAGCACGTGGTGATCGACAAGCCGTTCGCCCTGGATCTGGCCGAAGCGAAGGCGCTGGTCGAGTTGGCGGAGAAGCAGCAGCGGCTGCTCAGCATCTTCCACAACCGGCGCTGGGACGGGGATTTCCTCACGGTGCGCCGTCTGCTGGCGGAGGGGGCGCTGGGGCAAGTCGCCCAGTTCGAATCCCACTTCGACCGTTATCGCCCCGAGGTGCGCCAGCGCTGGCGCGAGGCGGGCGGCCCGGGCTCCGGTCTCTGGTTCGATCTCGGCCCTCATATCTTGGATCAGTCGCTCCAGCTGTTCGGTCAGCCGGACTGGTTGCAGGCGGATCTGGGCAAGCAGCGCCCCGGGGCCCTGGCGGACGACTACTTCCATGTGGTGCTGGGTTACGGCGAGATGCGGGTCATTCTGCACGGCAGTTGTCTGGTGTCGGCCGTGATGCCCCGCTTCGTGGTGCACGGCAGTCAGGGCTCCTTCATCAAGTTCGGCATGGACGTGCAGGAGGAGCAGCTCAAGGAGGGCAAGCGGCCTCCGGCGGCGGACTGGGGCGTGGATCCCGCCCCCGGCCAGCTCAGCCAGATCCGGGACGGTCAGCTCGTGCAGCAGACCGTGGCTGGCGAAGCGGGGGACTACGGCGCCTACTATCGCGGTGTCTGCGCCGCCATCCGGGGAGAGGGGGAGAACCCGGTGCCGGCCGACGAGGCCCTGGCGGTGATGGCCTTGCTGGACCTGGCCCGGGAGAGCGACCAGCAGGGGCGGCGCCTGCCTTGTCAGAAGCTGTCTGACTGACGGCGTAATCCGGCAGCGCCGAGAGCCTGACAGAAAGACAATGGCTGACTGGCAATCGTCAGGTAATTGGCGATTTGTTGTGCGAATCTGGTGATGAATGGGTGTTTTATATTAATATTTGTCGTTGCAGCAGTGTTTCTTATCATGCCAACGAGAAAATATCATTGTGATACGCGTTTTCATCGGCCGCATATGGGGATATATTTCGCGCTCCTTCGGGCTCCAGCGGCCGGTGTGCCGACAGGAGCCGGGGCGTACAGTGATGGTCCCTGCACCATCTCTCCATCTTTTTTTGAGGGTATGCACATGAACAAAGTACTGGTAGCCGGTATCCTGGGTCTGATGTTGACCGCCTGTGGTCAGAAAGAAGAAGCTGCCGCTCCGGCTGCGACCCCGGCCGCAGACGTTGCTGCCACTGTCGAGAAAGCCGCTAGCGAAGCGTCTGCTACCGTCGAGAAGGCTGCTTCCGAAGCTTCCGCTACTGTCGAGAAGGCTGCCGCTGACGTGGCCACCAAGGCTGAAGCTGCCGTGAGCGATGCCAAGGCCAACTAAGCCAGCACCTCATTGAAAAATGGGCCCGGCGCACTCGCGCCGGGCCCGTTTTTTTATGGCCATGGCTGGGCGTTGCCCGGTCAGCCGAGGGGTTCCACCAGCAGGATGTGGGAGTCGGCCCCCACCACCTTGACCCGGCTGCCGGCCGGCAGCGGCGCGTTGCAGCGCACCGTCCAGACGGTGTCGTCCAGATGCACCCGGCTCATCCCCTGGCTGACCTCGTCCAGCAGGGTCAGCTCGCGGCCCATGTAGCTTTGCATCCGCTCGTTGATGGGAGCGGCGGCATCCAGCCCGGAGCGATCCCGGCGATGCTGCCAGCGCCACCAGGCCCAGGTGGTGAGCAGGGATTGCAGGGCGAAGAGCAGCAACTGCGCCTGCCAGCCGAAGGGCCAGACCAGCAGCAAGAGTCCCACCTCCAGGGCGGCGATGCCGGTCCAGAGCAGAAAGCCTACCGACCCCATCACCTCGATGGCCAGCAGCACGAAGCCGAGCCCCAGCCAGTGCCAGTGGGTCAGCCCCTCGAACAGGGCTGTCATGATTTGCCCGCCTTGCCGTCTTTGTTGAACAGCTCGGCCATGCCCGCCACCGAGCCTATCAGGCTGCCCGCTTCCAGGGGCATCATGATGATCTTGCTGTTGGGGCCTTCACCGATGCGGGCCAGGGCCTCGGTGTATTTCTGGGCCACGAAGTAGTTGATGGCCTGCATGTCGCCCTCGGCGATCGCCTGGGAGACCATGTGGGTCGCCTTGGCTTCCGCCTCGGCGGCCCGCTCCCGCGCTTCGGCGGCGAGGAAGGCGGCCTGACGCTCACCCTCGGCTTTCAGGATCTGGGACTGCTTCTCCCCCTCGGCCTTCAAGATCTTGGACTGGCGCACCCCTTCGGCCTCCAGCACCTCGGCCCGCTTCTGGCGCTCGGCCTTCATCTGGGCGTTCATGGCTTCCACCAGGGCGAGGGGCGGGCGCACATCCTTGATCTCGATCCGGGTCACCTTGATGCCCCAGGGGGCGGTGGCGGCATCCATGGTGCGCAGCAGCTTCTCGTTGATGGTGTCGCGCTGGGAGAGCATCTCGTCCAGCTCCATGGCGCCGAGCACGGTCCGCATGTTGGTCATGGTGAGATTGCGGATGGCACTGGTGAGATCATTGACCTCGTAGCCCGCCTTGCGGGCATCCACTACCTGCACGAAGCTGATGGCGTCGATGGTGACGTTGGCGTTGTCCCGGGAGATCACCTCCTGGGCCGGGATGTCCAGCACCTGCTCCATCATGATGATCTTGTGGCCGATGCGGTCGATGTAGGGGATCAGCAGGTTGAGGCCCGGGGAGAGGGTGCGGGTGTAGCGGCCGAAGCGCTCCACGGTCCAGTTGTAACCCTGGGGCACTATCTTGATGCCGGCACTCAGGGTGGCGAGTACCAGGAATATGAAGATCCCCAATACAATCAATGACTCATTCATGATTAAGCTCCTTATGAAACACTTTCACTAGCCTAGGGTCTGGTGCCATCCACCACAAGCAGATTCGCTTCTCTATTGCCGCCACACGGCTTTACTAATTACCAAAACGCATTAAAGAGCATTTTTTATTATTTTGAGGGATAAGCGCTCCTGCCTATAGTCGCCCCAGATGTCGCGATGCCGAGGAGCGGGCCCTGATGGATTATTTACCTATGTTTGCCAGGTTGGAAGGCCGCCCGGTACTGCTGGTGGGCGGGGGCGAGGTTGCCCTGCGCAAGGCGCGCCTGCTGCTGGCGGCAGGTGCCCGGATCACCCTGGTCTCTCCCGCGCTCGAGCCCGAGTTCCATGAATTTGCCGGTCGCTTCACCCATGTGGCGGCGCGTTTCGACCCGGCCCACCTGGCAGGGCAGATCCTGGTGGTGGCCGCGACCGACGATCTCGAGGTCAACGCCCTGGTCTACCAGAGCGCCACCGAGCGCGGTCTGTTCGTCAACCTGGTGGATGACCCCGAGCGCTCCAGCTTTATCTTCCCCTCCATCATCGATCGCAGCCCCATCGTGGTGGCCGTCTCCAGCGGCGGCAAGGCCCCCGTGCTGGTGCGTCTGTTGCGCGAGCGGCTCGAGAGCCTGCTGCCCCGCCACCTCGGCGGTCTGGCGGAGCTCTCCGGCCGGGTGCGCAGCCGGGCCAAGCAGGTGCTGGCCTCCCTCTCCGATCGCCGCCGCTTCTGGGAGCGCGCCTTTGCCTCCAACACCCTGGCCGGTCTGATTGAGAAAGCCGATTGGCAAGGGGCCGAGCAGTGGCTGAACGAGGGACTGGACAAGGCCCGTACCGAAGTGGGCGAAGTGGTCTTGGTGGGGGCGGGCCCCGGGGATCCTGGCCTCTTGACCCTCAAGGCGCTGCAACAGATCCAGCAGGCCGAAGTGGTGCTCTATGACCAGCTGGTCTCCCCCGAGATCCTGGACCTGGTGCGCCGCGACGCCACCCTGGTGTCGGTCGGCAAGAAGGCGGGGGCCCACAGCGTGCCCCAGGAAGAGACCAACCGCCTCTTGGTGGAATACGCCAAAGCGGGCAACCGGGTGGTGCGCCTCAAGGGGGGCGATCCCTTCATGTTCGGCCGTGGCGGCGAGGAGCTGGAAGTGCTGGCAGAGGAGGGCATTCCCTTCTCCGTGGTGCCCGGCATCACCGCCGCCGCCGGTGCCACCGCCTATGCGGGCATTCCGCTCACCCACCGCGACCATGCCCAGAGCGCCGTCTTCATCACCGGCCACTGCCAGAAGGAGGGCAAGGAGCCCGACTGGCAGCAGCTTGCGGCCACCAACCAGACCCTGGTCATCTACATGGGGCTGATGCGCTCCGAGCATATCCAGCAGCAACTGGTGAGCCATGGCCGACGCGCCGCCACCCCCATCGCCATCATCGAGCGGGGCACCACGGCCCGTCAGCGGGTGCTGACCGGCACCCTGGCGGATCTGGCCGAGCTGGCCCAGCAGGCGGTGAGCCCGTCGCTTATCGTCATCGGTGAAGTGGTGGCCCTGCGCCAGCAACTCGCCTGGTTTGGCGAACAGGGGCAAGGGCAGGAGGCAGAAAGCGGCCACGAGCTCAAGCTGGTGAGCCTGACCTGAGAGGCGAGACCCGAATCGATTTGACGGTGCGGCCAAGGCGGCACCGAACTGAACCAACACCGCGCCCCGAGCAGGTGCGATAGCAATGAACCGAGGACCCAGACATGGACCGTGAAAGACTGACCCAACTGCAGCCATCCGATGCACAGAGCATCCGTGCAGGTGTCACCCGCGAGCGACTGACTCACCTGCAGCAACTGGAAGCCGAGAGCATCCATATCATCCGCGAGGTGGCCGCCGAATTTGAAAACCCGGTGATGATGTACTCCATCGGCAAGGACTCCTCCGTCATGCTGCACCTGGCCCGCAAGGCCTTCTACCCGGGCAAGATCCCCTTCCCCCTGCTCCACGTGGACACCAACTGGAAGTTCAAGGAGATGATCAAGTTCCGGGACGAGACCGCCAAGAAGTACGGGCTGGATCTCATCGTCCACAAGAACCCGGATGGTCTGGCCATGGACATCAACCCCTTCGTGCACGGCAGCAGCAAGCACACCGACATCATGAAGACCGAGGGGCTCAAGCAGGCGCTCAACAAATACGGCTTCGATGCCGCCTTCGGTGGTGCCCGTCGCGACGAGGAGAAATCCCGCGCCAAGGAGCGTGTCTACTCCTTCCGCGACAAGTCCCACCGCTGGGATCCGAAGAACCAGCGCCCGGAGCTGTGGCGCGTCTACAATAGCCAGGTCAACAAGGGGGAGAGCATCCGTGTCTTCCCGCTCTCCAACTGGACCGAGCTGGACATCTGGCAATACATCTATCTCGAGAACATCGACATAGTCCCGCTCTACTTCGCGGCCATGCGCCCCGTGGTGGATCGCGGCGGCATCAAGATCATGGTGGATGACGAGCGCATGCCCATCGGCCCGGAAGACGAAGTGAAGCAGGAGCTGGTGCGCTTCCGTACCCTCGGCTGCTACCCGCTGACCGGGGCCATCGAATCCAATGCCACCACCCTGCCGGAGATCATTGAAGAGATGCTGATCACCACCTCGAGCGAGCGGCAAGGGCGGCTCATCGACCACGATCAGGCCGGCTCCATGGAGCAGAAGAAGCGTCAGGGCTATTTCTAAAAAAATGTTCTAAGGAATCGCAACATGAACAACCACATTCAGACCGCCATCAGCGAACAGGGCATTGAAGCCTACTTGCACGCCCAGCAGCACAAGAGCCTGCTGCGTTTTCTCACCTGCGGCAGCGTGGACGACGGCAAGAGCACCCTCATCGGCCGCCTGCTGCACGACTCCCAGCAGATCTATGAAGATCAGCTCAAAGCGCTGGAGTCCGACAGCCAGAAGCTCGGCACCACCGGCGAGAAGCTCGACCTGGCGCTGCTGGTGGACGGCCTGCAGGCGGAGCGCGAGCAGGGCATCACCATCGACGTGGCCTACCGCTACTTCTCCACCGCGAAACGCAAATTCATCATCTCGGACACCCCGGGCCACGAGCAGTACACCCGCAACATGGCCACCGGTGCCTCCACCTGCGATCTCGCCATCATCCTGATCGACGCCCGCAAGGGAGTGCTGGATCAGACCCGTCGCCACAGCTTTATCGCCAGTTTGCTCGGCATCAAGCAGTTCGTGGTGGCGGTGAACAAGATGGACCTGGTGGGGTTCAGCCAGGAGGTGTTCGATCGCATCAGCGCCGATTACCGCGAGTTCGCCAAGAAGCTCAGCGTCGACACCATCCACATCGTGCCGGTCTCGGCCCTGGACGGTGACAACGTGGTCAACCAAAGCGACAAGCTGGCCTGGTATGAGGGCGAAACCCTGCTCTCATTGCTGGAGAGCGCGGAAGTGGAGCGCGAGCTGGAGCGTCACCCGGTGCGCCTGCCGGTGCAGTATGTGAACCGCCCCAACCTCGATTTTCGCGGCTTCGCTGGCACGCTCGCCTCCGGCATCCTGCGGGTCGGCGACCGCCTGGCGGTGCTGCCGTCCGGCAAGGAGAGCACGGTCACCCGCATCGTCACCTTCGACGGGGATCTGGAGTACGCCCTGCCGGGTCAGGCCATCACGGTCACCTTCGCGGACGAAATCGACATCAGCCGGGGCGACCTGCTGGTGGATGCGGCGAAAAAGCCCCAGGTGACCCAGAACGTGCTGGCTCACATCGTCTGGATGGGGGAAGAGTCCCTGCAACCGGGCCGGGTCTATGACGTCAAGCTTGCCACCAAGAAGAGCCGTGGCCAGGTGGAGGCCATCCGCCACCGCATCGAGATCAACAAGCTCGACGAGCTGCCCGCCTCCGAGCTCAAGCTCAACGAGATCGGCCTGTGCGAATTCAGCCTGACCGACCCGGTGGCGTTCGACCCCTACCAGGAGATCCGCGACACCGGCAGCTTCATCCTCATCGACCGGCTGACCAACGTCACCGTGGGCGCGGGCATGATAGTGGAAGGGGTCGCCGCCAAGGCGGTCAAAGGGCAGTACAGCGAGTTCGAAATCGAGCTCAACGCCCTGGTGCGCAAGCACTTCCCCCACTGGCAGGCGCTGACCATCAGCAACGCGTCGGACAAGGAATAAGCCCATGACCTGGCAACAATCCCTGGTGCTGGGTCTGCTGGCTGCCCTCGTCGCCCTGCTGATCCAGGGCCGACTCCGCCCGGCGCTGCTCTTTTCGGGCGCCGTGCTCATCACCTACCTGAGCGGCCTGGCGGACATCAACGCCGTGGTGGCGGGCTACACCAACAGCGCCCTGCTGACCCTGGTGTTGCTGCTGCTGGTGTCGCTCGCGGTGGAGAAGACCCGGGTCATGAGCTGGTTCGCCAACCTGGTGGGCACAGGCTCGTTCAACAAGGTGCTGATCAAGGTGTGGTTCTCCACCGCCTTCCTGTCGGCCTTCGTCAACAACACCGCCGTGGTGGCCTCCATGCTGGGGGCGGTCAAACGCAACCCCAACCATGCGCCCTCCCGGCTGCTCTTGCCCATGTGCTTCGCGGCGACCTTTGGCGGCGTGCTGACCCTGATCGGCACCTCCACCAACCTTATCGTCAACAGCTTCCTCATCAAGATGGGGGCCAAGCCGCTCGGCATGTTCGACTTCTTTATGGTGGGGGCGGGCACCCTGCTGACCGGCCTGGTCGCCGTGCTGCTGTTTGCCCGCCACCTGCCGGAGCAGGACACCGAGATGAGCCGGGAATCCGGCTACTTTCTCGAGGCCAAGGTGGGCCCCGGCTCCCCCATGGCCGGGCGCAGCGTCAAGGACAACGGCCTGCGCAGCCTGAAGAGCCTCTATCTGGCGGAGATCATCCGCGGCGATCAGGTGATCTGCCCGGTGCAGCCGGAGCACGAGTTGCACGAGGGGGACATGCTGCTGTTTTGCGGCGACGTGGAGAGCGTCGGCGTGCTGCAGGAGCTCAAGGGGCTGGATCTCTACGGCCAGCACCGCCTCAACGGCCAGCACCTGGTCGAGGTGATCGTCAGCCACAGCTCGCGCCTGGTGGGTCAGACCATCAAGGATGCGGAGTTTCGCACCCACTTCGATGCGGTGGTGCTGGCGGTGCGCCGGGGCGAGACCCAGCTCACCGGCGGCCTCGGCCAGATTGAACTGCACGCAGGGGACACCTTGCTGCTGGCCCCCGGCCCCAAGTTTGCCGGCAACAAGTCCCTCTCCCGGGAGTTCGTTGTGGTGAGCGGGCTGGAGGCCTCCACCCGGCTCGATGGCAAGCGCAGCGCCGCCGTGGTGCTGGGTTTCCTCGGGGTGCTGGCGCTGTCGGTGTTCGAGCTGGTGCCGCTCTTCAAGGGGCTGCTGGTGATGCTGGTGGTCTTGCTGTTTACCCGCATCCTGACCCTGGACGAGATCCGCCGCCGCTTTCCGCTGGATATCTGGCTGGTGGTGGGCGGGGCGCTGGCCATCGCCGATCAGCTGGAGCAGAGCGGCCTGGCCAAGCTCATCGCCGACTGGCTGATGGGGGAGTTCAACGGCGCCAGCCCCTTCGTCGCCTTTATCGGCATCTACCTGTTCACCCTGGTGCTGACGGAGCTGATGAGCAACAACGCCGCGGCGGCCCTGGCCTTCCCCATGGGATACCAGTTGGCGCTCAGCATGGATGTTTCCACCATGCCGTTCATTCTGGCGGTGCTGTTCGGGGCGAGCTCCAGCTTTATCCTGCCCTACGGCTACCAGACCAACCTCATGGTCTATGCCGCGGGCAACTACCGGATGCCGGACTACCTCAAGCTGGCCCTGCCGGTCTCCCTGGCGTACAGCCTCGGGGTGATCGTCATGGTGCCCCTGCTGTTTCCGTTTTAAGAGCTGATATCAGGGCCTATGTTAAGGTCGCTTATCTTAAGGCTGCTTAAAGCCAAGGCGCTGGCGTAAAGGCGTGAACGCCTATCAAGGAGTGTGAATGAGCAATATCGTGTGGCACGACCATGCCGTCGACAAACAAAGTCGGGCCGAATTGAAAGGGCAGAAGCCGCTGGTGATCTGGTTCACCGGGCTGTCGGGGGCGGGCAAGTCCACCCTGGCGGGGGCGCTGGAGCAGGCGCTGGCCGCCGAGGGCAAGCACACCTATCTGCTGGATGGGGACAACGTGCGCCACGGCCTCTGTGGCGATCTGGGCTTCGACGACGCCGCCCGTCAGGAGAACATCCGCCGGGTTGGCGAGGTGGCAAAACTCATGGTGGACGCGGGCCTGATCGTCCTCACCGCCTTTATCTCGCCGTTCCGTGCCGAACGGGATCTGGTGCGCAGCCTCCTGGGCGCCGACGAGTTTGTCGAGGTGTTTGTGGATGCACCCCTTAGCGTGTGTGAAGAGCGTGACCCCAAGGGGCTCTACAAAAAGGCGCGGGCGGGGGAAATTCGCAACTTTACCGGTATCGACTCTGCCTATGAGGCGCCGGAACAGCCGGAAATCCATCTGCTTAACGCCGGCAAGCCGGTGGAAGTGCTGGTGGATGAGTTGCTGACCGCCCTGCGGCAGGGGAACTACCTGTAGTTGTTGAGTTGCGCCGTCTTAGGAGCTGGGTTGTTCTCCCGGCAATCGGGTAATCACCCAGTCAGCAAGCCGTAAGCTGCAAATAGAGTGCAGGCGCGGGTCGCAAGGGAAAAAGGCCCTCTTTACCCGCCTTGTCTGCACGTCAATGGAGTCGCAGAACATCTGGCAAGCGACCTGTGGCCGATAAGTGGGCCGCAACAAGCATTTGTGTGCTGGCGGCAGCCACTATAAGCAGAAGTTGGGTTTTTAGTGGAAAACCCATAAATCCAGCTTATAGTGGCACCGGTGAACCAAGAGCCACCTCAAGGCAGCCGATATCAGCCCCGCGAGGAAACTTTCCGATCCCTGCTGATGCCGTGGCGGGATTATTCGCGATTGTCCGAATACGCTGCGCTATTCGAACCTACGGATTGACGTACAGAACGGTGGGGGCCAAATTTCACCCACGATATACATCGCTTATTACAAAAGTGGTAGACTGAGGTTGAGTAAGCCAAAAACAGAGGGGTGGGGTGGTGACTGCAGGCAAGAATGACATTTCCAATGACGTTGATCTTTCTGAGGTGTTTAGTGGTGTCGATATTAATGAAATAGTTAAACCTTTTCGAGAATATACTCAGGCCTTAAACTCATTTTTTACAATCTACACACCTGAAACTAGAAAGGCGCTCATCCGAATATATAGTGATTTTTTCCCTGAAGTTTTTACTCAACAGGAGGTTGCTTTTGCAAATGAAGCTTTAAAACTTGCAAACTATGACGAAAGTGCCCTTCATGGTGAATTAGTTGTATTATTCTCTACTCCAGTTATTATCTCGGAGCTTACTTGTTTCGGTGTATCTAAATCTGAAAATGAAGGGGCGGTTAGGCTTATTTCATATCGCGGTATGGATAAGAGATTTGCAACCAAAAGAACAACCGAACTTCCTCGTAATGGTCAGTCTGTCTCCAAGTATAAAATACATGATGTTGCGTTGGGGCTAATTTTGCCAAAGCACAGTACATTTTGCTCTGTGGGTGTTGTGAGCATCTCTGCGCTGCTTACTGAGCCGGAAAAGTTTGATAGGGCGAAAGATGCTCTAAACAGAGCTAGAGAAATACCGCTTATCGAAATGCAAAAGATTAAAGATAAGCTTGATGATATTAATGGTTTTATCGATATCAAGCGAGGCTTGTTTGATTCTATATCTAGTGATATCAGCATATTAGAGCAAGAGCGGTCCCACGTAAAAAACAGTCTGGCTTACAGTCAGAATGCTCTGGACAAAGTTAGAAGTGACATTGATAATTCAAATTTGGAGTATGCAAAGCTTTCAAAAACTATTGCCAATGAGTCTGATAATTTAATCGCCATAGAGAAAAGAATCGAAGCTGAGACAGATGCGTACAAGAAAGAAGAAAATAAGCTTAAAATGTTGGTTGTCGATACTGAGAAAGCGAGCGATGTGCTAAAGACTGTACAGCAAGAGTTAGCTGTTGCGAATCGGCAAAAAAATCTTACCACCCTGGATATGGTGGGACACTCTAATGAAACGTCTAAACAGTTAAGGCTATATTATATCTTGGCTGTTTCTACATTTGTTGGGTTGGCTTTTATGGCAAGATATATATACAAAAATGGTGAGAGCTTTATGTATATGGTGCCATTTTTGGGTAATGTTAGTGCTTGGGATATTCTTCTCAGTAGATTGCCGCTGATTACAGCCACCACCCTGATTATTGGCGGTTTATCGGGTGTTTTCTTTTTCTTGGTTAAGCATATCGTATCTCTTAATACTGAGAAAATGACAATGCTTAAGGCCGCCATTTTGGCAGAGCAAATAACTAATTCCATAGAATGTGAGCATATGACTGAGCGGGAGAAACTAGAGTTCAAACGCGACACTAAAATCAGGCTAATAACTCAAGTTTTCTCTAAGAGTGAGCCAGAGATAGACAAGGCTAGCTTTATCATGGATGTTCTAAAAGCACTCAGTGATAAAAAATAGTTCAATAAAGCCACCGTATAAACGGTGGCTTTATTAACATGACTCATCATCTGTATGTTGATCTAAAAATGGTAGGTCGGTGCTGAACGAAGTGAAGCCCAACGTTTACCGGAAATGTATCTGCAAGATTTTTACCGATCGACCCCATCCATCTTTATCCAGCTCTGGTTTATGTGATGATGCTCGTCCGTTGTGCTTCGATTCGCTCTGCGCTAACCTACAACAACCACGTGACCGTCCCTGAGTTTCAGTCTTCAGCGCTTCAATCAGTTGCCGCTGGATTTATTGGCTGGATTGCCTAGCTTTGATCTTAACCATATATTCATATCGCGGATGACCTCTTTGCGCAGGCTTTTCCCGTCACTGTTCTTCAATCCATGATCAAGTTCTTTGTAACGCCGATACTCGATATTGTTTTTCCCGAAGTCTTTAAGACGCTGCATCATTTCATCTGTTTTTTGCGGTGATACCGAGGTATCCATTTCACCCTGAATGATCAGCAAAGGAGAGTTGACTTTTATAAGGGTATCAAGCTGATCGATGGAGAGCATCTGCTGCCACCAATGATAACCATGCCCGCTCACATCAAGCTCGAAGGGTTTGTTGTTAAGAACATGCTCGGAAAACCCTTTAAAACCGTCGATCTCTTTTCTCGCCGCTTCGGGGTTTTTATGCTTTACCGCGATGCTGTGTGAGACGTCATCGATAAACCAGCGGCCACCGCCATTAAAGGCGATGGTGGCATCGATATAGTCAACATCTGCGGTCACCAAATTGGCGATAACGGCCCCTTCACTGCCGCCCAAGAGGATAAATGTCTTGTATTGACCATTTTTTCGAACGGCATCGAGTACCACCTTGATATCCGCGACCCGCTGCGCAGGATTGTCCTTTTCAAGGTACTGGGCAGGGCAATCCTTGCGTGCCGGGTCGGTACTGTATTTTAACTTGCGATTGATGCCGTACTTTTCGATTAGCAACACATCAGCTTCTGGCCAAACATTTTTATACTCGGTGAGTATGGACTCTATTTTCAACACACTATTGCAATCAGAGCCTTGCAGGATCAACAGCAGTGTATCTGTGTCATGGGCATGTTGGACAAGATAATAGGAGATAGGCGAACCATCATCCCTGCTCGCTGTGCGAGTCATGATCTCTGTTGCGCTTATCGAGCAGGTCAACATGAGCAAGAGTAAAAATATTGTGCGGACTTGCATCTTGTTTCCTGATAGTCATGATAGAGGCAGTACGTTAATCAGTGTTGAAACCTTCATTCCTCTTGAATGGAAAAAAAGGGCTGAGGAAGCGTAGTGAAAATCGCCCCAGCCCGGCTTTTATTGGTACTCGCGCCTTGTTATCAGCGATTAACCACCAAATTCACGGCTAATAATTTGTGTGGGGACAACATTCTCTGGCAAGTCACTCGACATTTTTTGAGCAAGTTCACCAGCCAAACCAAACGCGTTGTCAATGGGGTCGACCTTTATTCCGCTTTCGACAGCCAACTCCAAAAACTTCTTGCCAATCTGGTTGCACGTATCAACCCAGTTTTTGGGCAGCTCCCCCATGGTGAGCTTGGGTTGACAGACCAGTTGAAATGTATTTTTTCCTTCTTGTATTTGAAATGCCACATCAACAAATTCACTTTTATATGGGTTGGCTAGCGCACTTGAACTAAGTAAAAAAACAGCACCAATAGAGGATTTTTTCATGACACGTCCTTGTGAATAGTAATGCCCATCAAGGGGCTGATAACATATAACCGCTAAACTCTGCGGCAACAAAAATAACCATTTAGGTCAATGGAACTGAAAACACCGAGCGATGAAAGTTTCTTTTTACCCATCGATTGTGCATCCGTTTCGTGACCAGGTTCCCTCTGGCTTTTGACCTCATTGCCAATCAATATACTCTTGAGGTGGTCGTTCAATATCGATCATGTGTGCAGCAGAAAATAGAATTTCAACGCCAAAACCGAGAGGGACATCAACCTCATCAGGAACAATACAACGTGGCTGGAAGTCCAGTCTGACTTTGGTTGCATCACCTATTTTTAGTTACCGTTCGACCCCATCCATCTTTATCCCACTCTGGTTCATGTGACCATGCTCGTCTGTTGGGCGCCGCTGCACTCTGCACCAATCGGCAAAAAACACGCTACCGCCCCTGAATTTCAGCCTCCAGCCTGCTGCGCTTTCCCTGTGGCTCCGGTCTGGTTCATGGCTGACTCCGACAAGAGGTGATCCCGATTGCCATGTTACCGAACGGAGCTGGTTAGGGAAGGGGGATCGGGTGATTTCTCGGGCAAGATCAATAAATTGGGGGGACAGCGGGGCCTGCGTCAGGTTGGATAAGAAGGCTCTCAAGGCGCAACGCGTTCCCGCGTTCCCACTTCACGCCCACGATTCACGGGGTTGTGAGCAAGGCCATTGCCCTGCCGAGGGCCATGCGGTGCAGCCGAGAGGGTCGGCCTGGCACGGACAAGCAGGTGGTTGGGAGGGGGCGAAAGACCCGCGGGTTCAGTCGAGGACTCGAATTTGAAACCCGCTCAGACGCCCATGCACCACCCAAAAGAGGGGCCCGCTGCCGGTGACGGCAGGGGCCCATTTTATTGTTAGCGCACGGTCTTTGGGTCTGGTTTGCTCCGTGAAGGCTTAGCGGGCCAGCAGGGGTTGGCCGCTGGTCAGGGCGGTGCTGGTTGGCCGGGTGGCGGGATGCTGCTGGAACTGGCGTACCAGCCGCTCCAGATCCCCGAGCTGCTTCACGAGCGCAATAATGCCCTGCACGGCGTGGCGGCTGCCCTGGCTGGAGTCGTCGGCCAGACGCTTGATGTCCAGCACGCTGTGGTGGATGTCCTGGGTGACCAGGGACTGCTCCTGCACCGCCTGGGCTATCTGGTTGCTGCCTGCGGTCACCTGCAACAGGCGTTCGCTTATCTGTTGCAGGATATCGCCAGTGGCGGCGGCCTTGAGGCGGCAACTGGCGGAGAGCTGTTCCCCTTGCGCCATGGCCTGCTGGGCATCGTCGGCGCTGGCCTGCAAGAGGCTTATCATCTGCTGGATCTCGCCGGTGGAGGATTGGGTCTTGATGGCCAGGGGGCGGATTTCGTCCGCCACCACCGAGAAGCCGCGACCGGACTCGCCCGCCCGGGCCGCCTCGATGGCCGCATTGAGGGCCAGCAGGTTGGTCTGGTTGGCGATGTTGTTGATGACGTCCAGGATGCCGTCGATGGCGCGGCACTGGCTGGCCAGCGCCTCTATCACGGCGCGGGAGGTGAGCAGCTCGCCGTGAACCCCTTCCACCGCCGCCACGGTATCGAGCACGCTGCGATTGCCCTCCCGAAACAGCACGGCGGTGTTGTCCAGGCTGTCCGAGGAAGCGCTCGAGCTGTGGGAGACCTCGCGAATGGACGCCGTCATCTCGGTGATGGCGGTCGCGACCTGGTTGGTCTGGGCCTGCTGTTGTTGCAGGTTGCCGGTGATGGACTCGGCATTGTTCAGATCCGTCTGCGCCGCCTGCACGATCTGCTGGCAGGTCTGCTGGGTGCGGGCCAGCACCGCATTGAACTCGGCCTGGTTCATCTTCATGGCGAGCTCGACTGCAGCCAGACGATCGACCCGGCCGGTATACAGCAGTTGCATCAAGGGGTTGTCGAAACGGTGGCGGGCCAGGGTCTCCAGCCGGGCGAGGCGCCGGGAGAGGGTCTGGCAGATGACGAGCGCAACCACCAGGGGCAGGGCTCCGATGAGCAGAGGCCAGCCCGGGCCGTGCTGATAGCCGAGGGTGACCAGACTGGCCAGCAGCGCCATCAGGCAGAGGTGGATCCCCAGGGTGTGGCAGCAGGGGGGCAGGCGCAGGGCCCGGGGGGTCTTGCCGCGGCGCATCTCTTCATAGACCCGCTCCGCACGCTGCTTGACCGCGTCGTCCGGCGCCGTGCGCACCGACTGGTACTCCACCACCTTGCCGCTTGCGTCCTGAATGGGGGTGACGAAGGCGTTGACCCAATAGTGATCCCCGTTCTTGCAGCGGTTCTTGACCGGGCCCATCCAGCTTTTGCCTTCCCGCAGATGGCGCCACATGTCGGCAAACGCCTGGGGCGGCATGTCGGGGTGGCGGACCAGGTTGTGGGGGGCCCCTTGCAGCTCCTCCAGGGTGAAGCCGGCTATCTGGCAGAACTCGTCGTTGGCATAGGTGATGCGGCTCTCCAGATCCGTGGTGGAAATCAGGTTCTGATGCGACGGGTAGAGGCGCTCACGCTGGGTAACGGGTTGATTGACTCTCATGGCACTTCCTGCCTGACAGGGCAAAGAGAGTCTGGTTGCAATTCGTACACCAGAGTGCCCAAAAACGCTTAAATTGCGTTCTATATGTCTCTTTTGTGCTCAAAGCCCGCAGAGGGGGGAACAGGGCCCGGGCTCGCGTCCGCCCCTGCCGTCAGGATTCGCTTTTTGGGAGCCGTTTTGGCAATGGCGGGGCGTGTTTCGCAATTTGGCAAGGCGGGGCCGGGGCCTCCGCCAGCCTCAGGCGGGCAGATCCGGCTCGCTGACCGGGGCCGGTATCTGGGTCTCTATCTGCAGGTGGGTGGAGAGCAGGGTCTTCAGATCCTGCAGGTACTCCTCCAGGGGGGGCTCGTCCAGCAGCAGGGCAAGCTCGTTGCCTACGGGGGTGAGCCGGTAATAGAGCAGGGTGAGATTGCTTTGGCGTTGGCGCAGACGCCAGCGCTGGTTGCCAAAGGCCAGCTCGACCCCGTCGGCGGGCAGGGGGCCGGATTCGAGCTCGCCACGGTGCAGCAGCCCGAGATCGCACAACAGCAGCAGGGCGCTGTAGGGCACCCGGTATTTGCCGAGCCCCATTCGGGTGACCTTGGCGCGACTGAGCAGGCTGGCCCCCTTGTGCATGCCCAGCAGCAGACGCTGCTCGTCGCTGCCCTCGTAGTGGCAGGAGAGGGCGCAGATGCGCTGGAACAGCTGGGCTTCGCGCTGGGTCATCTCCTTGAGGGTGTTGAGGGCACGGATGGAGAAGCGGCCCGGGGTGGCGACTTCCAGGGCGAAGATGCGGCCCCACAACTGCTGCATGGGGGTCATGCTGATGTCTTCGGCCAGTTGCAGGAAGCGGGTAAGCCAGTCGCTGTCTATCTCGCCGCCGGCGGCGGTCTCTTCGCAGTGGCGCGCGGCCATCACCATGATGGATTCCAGATTGCGCTGGCGGGTAGCCTGCTCCGCCAACTGGCGGAAGGTGGCGCGCTGCTCGAAGGTGCTGTCGCTGTTGCGGGTGAGCATGCCATCGATGCCGCGGCTGCGGGCCAGGCGCAGGGTCTGCTCCTGGCTGCTCAGGATGGAACTCTCTTTCTTGGGGGGCAGGTCAGCCATGCTGGCTCCGTGATGGCAAGGTCTGGTAGTGAATGTTACTCCAACCAGATCCATGAACAATCCCTTTGCCGGGGTCGTCACGGGATAAAAAATGGCCTCCCGGGGGAGGCCATCAGGGGCTCACTCTTCGTAGACGCTGACCTCGACCGCGTCCATGGAGTAGGAAGCGGTGGCCATCTCGTGGCTGGAGCTGACGGTGTGCATCTTGCCCTTGACCCAGATGGCGTCCCAGAGGTCATCCACCGGCGCCCCCTTGGGGTAGCTCACGTAGATTACCTGGTTGGTGGGCGGGGGCGGCACGTGAATGCAGGCGCCGAAGTAGGGGACCAGCAGGAAGGCGGTGATGGTCTTGGCATCCCCTTCCAGGGGCACCACGAACCCGGGGATCCGCACCTCCTGATTGTCCAGCTTCTTGTTGACGCCCCCCACCGGCTGCGGCACCGAGGAGAAGTCGCCATCATGGCTGACCTGGGGCGGTGGCAGCAGTTTTTCCCCCTCCGGGATGAGGATATCCCAGTCGATGGTCTTGTAATCTGCGGCCATGGCAGGCAGCACCAGCAGGCTGGCCAGCAGCGCCACTATTTTCCACTTCATCATCTGTTCTTCTCTCTTGGTCGGATGCGTCGGGTCAGACGCGAATGCTCATGCCGTCGCTCAGGCTGTAGCGGTAAGCGCGGGCGGCAGGCAGCAGCCCGATCACCATGCCCGCCAGCCAGACCAGGCCCAGCAGTTGCCACTCATAGGCGCTCGGCAGACCCAGGCTCATTTGCAGGCCATAGTGGCTGAGCAGCCAGGGGCTAGCAAGCCCCTGACCGAGATAGAGCGCGGCCACCCCGAGGGCGATGCCCGCCGTGGTGAGCGCCATCGCCTCCAGCGCCAGCAGCAGGAAGAGGTGGGCAGGTCCCGCCCCCAGGGAGCGCAGAATGGCGAGCTCGCGGCGCCGCTCGTTGAGGCCGGCGAGCAGGGTGGTCAGCATGCCGATGAGGCCCGCCACCACCACGAAGCCCGCGATCACCGACAGGGCGGTCTCCGCCACGCTCATCAGCCCCCAGAGCTCCTGCAGGGCGGCTCCCGGCAGGATGGCCATCAGGGGCTCCCTGGGATAGGTGTTGACGCTGCGCTGCAACTGGAACGCCAGGATCCGGTTGCTCAGCCCCACCATGAAGGCGGTGATGGTCTTGGGGGTGAGATCCAGCGCCATCGCCTGTTCCGGGGTCACGTTCTTGCTGTGACGACCGGTGTCCCAGCCCAGGTGGATCGCCTCTATGCCCGCCAGCGGCACATGAATGGTGCGATCGATGGGGGTGCCGGTGGGGGCCAGGATCCCCACCACTTTGAACGGCATGTTGTCATGCTGGCTGAACGAGGTGTTGCCGGCGCCATGGGCGATGACGATGGATTGATCCAGGTGATAGCCGAGCTTTTCGGCCACCTGGGCACCCAGCACCGCTTCAAACGGTGTTTCGAAGGGGCGACCTTCGCGCAGGACGAGCGCCTGCTGCTGGCCGTACTTCAGGTGGGTGAAGTAGTCCCCATTGGTGCCGAGCACGCGAAACCCCTTGTGGGAGTCGCCAAGGGAGAGGGGGATGGTCCAGGCGACGCCTGGCTTTGTCTTGATGGCCTGGTAGGAGTCCCAGCCCACGTTGTTGGTGGGGTTGCCGATGCGAAACACCGAATAGAGCAGCAGGTTCACCTGGCCGGAGCGGGCGCCGACGATGAGATCGGTACCCGAGACGGTGTTGGCGAAGCTATCCCGTGCCTGACTGCGCACCCGCTCCACCCCGAGCAGCAGGGTGACGCTGATGGCGACGGCCAGCAGGGTGAGCCCGGCGGTGAGGCGACGGGCCCAGAGACTTTGCAGGGCGAGTTTCAGCATGAGAGCCTCCGCAGTGAAGGGGAGATGGCTGGACGGGCTGCGAGATGATGGCGTGTGGTCATGCCGCCCTCCGGTTGAGCTGTTGCAGGTTCTCCACCCGGGGGAAGAGGGGCTCCAGATAGGGATCGTGACTGACGAAGACCAGGGTAGATCCCTGCTTGTCACATTCCTCGAACAGCAGCCGGATGAAGGCGGCCCGGTTGTCGGTGTCCAGGGCCGAGGTGGGCTCGTCGGCGATCACCAGAGGAGGGGAGCCTATCAGGGCGCGGGCGGCGGCAACCCGCTGCTGCTGGCCGATGCTGAGGGCGTGGACGGGGCGATGGAGTGCCTCATCCGGCAGTTGCAGTTCTGCCAGCAGGCGGCGGGCCTCCTGCTCGGGGCTCCCTGTCAGGCGGGCCCGCTTGGCGGGTGAAAAGGTGAGGGCAGCGGTGACGTTGTCCTGCACCGAGAGAAACGGCAGCAGATTGAACTGCTGGAAGATGTACCCCAGATTGGCCGCCCGGAACTGGTCACGGGCGCGGCCGGAAAGCCGGGCCAGGGGCTGGCCCAGCACCTCCAGGGTGCCGTGGTTGGCGGTCTGGATACCGGCCAGCAACCCGAGCAGGGTGGACTTGCCACAACCCGATGGGCCCTTGATGAAGACGCGCTCACCCTCGTGGATGCGAAGGGCGGGCAGATCGAGGACGGCTTCGTGACCCGGCCAGGCAAAGGCCAGATCACGGATCTCAACCACGGCATGTTTCATGGTGTTACCAGCCCAGTTTGTTGGCGGACGGAGTCAGTTCGGCGGCGGTCTGGCCGGTGGGCAGTATGCCCTGCACGCTCAGCTTCTCCAGGCTCGGGTAGAGGCTGAACAGGGTGGCCTCGAGACCGGTGAGCTTGGCCGGGGTAGCGCAGGTGTAGGTGTACATGGCTCCCATGTCCGCATGGCCCGCGTCGTCGTGATGGTGTTCATCGTGAGCGCCATCAGCCTTGTCGTGCTCGTGCTCGTGCTCGTGCTCATGCTCATGGTCATGGTCATGATCTTCCTTGGCGGCCTGCAGCTCTTGCTGGGTCAGCTTGCAGCCGGCGGCCGGGTCGAAACGGAAGAGGGCGTCGGGCTGCTGGAGGCGGGCCACCGCCTTGGCATACTGCGCTTTCTCCTCATCGGTGTTGGCGGCATGCTCGAAGCCCACCAGATCGGCGGCAGGGGCCTGCAACTCGATCATCAGCTGGTTGCCGTCGAGTACCAGGTTGAGGTGGCCGTGACCGTGCTCATGGGCACCGTGGCTGTGGCTTTCGTGTTCGTCGTGATTGGCCTGGGCGCCGAAGGCGGCAGCGGCCAGCAACAGGGTGACTGCTTTCATCGTTAATCCTTTTGAATAAATAGAGAAAAGATTGGTTCAAAAAAAGAAACAATGAAGGGGCGGCGGGGCGCGGATACGGCGATGTCCCGTGGTGCCGGTGGCCGCCCTCGGTTGGGGAGTGCCGATATACCGGTCGATGCCAGAGGAGAGGGGAGGGAGTACGGGGGTCGGCGTCAGTGCCAGCTTGCCATCCAGATGCAGGACGCAGAGGGTGCAGGCATGACCGTGATCGGGCAGGGCAGCTTCAAGAGGGTGCTGTGCCAGCACCGGTTGCATCCACAACCAGCCCAGCAGCAACACCCAGATTGTCAGTGTGGAACGACCCATAGACCCTTGTGGAAAGGGCGCCATCAGCGCCCTTCTCTCTGATTCAGAGATGGGACTGGATGAGCCCCATCACCTTGGTTATCTCGGCGGCATCGAGCTGGCCATCTTTGGCAAACAGCACCTTGCCCTCTTTATCCAGCAGTATGATGGCCGAACTTTCCGGCGTGAGCGCCCAGGCGTTGCGGGCCATCCCCTTGGCATCCAGCACCATGGCGGACCAGGGGAACTCTTTCTTGCTGTCCTCGGCACTGCTCTTCACGAAACCGGACGTGCCCCAGATGGCGTCATTGCTGTTGATGATGGTGACGGTCTGGTACTTGTCGTGGGGCAGCTTGGCCGCCTTGATCGCCTCGATCATGGGGGCATTGAGCTCCTTGGCGCTGGAGCGACCCGCGATGTGCTGGATCAGGAAGACCTTGCCGGTCAGGACCTTGCTCTGCCAGGGCTGATAGCTGATCTCCTTCTCCTTGAGCACCAGCTCCCCCTTGTCGCTGATGTTGACCAGCGGCACCTGGGTTGATTCCTTGATGTTGTGGGCCATGACCAGGGTTGGCAGCAGCGCCAGAGTAAGCACGAGATGTTTCATCCGGATGACACTCCTTTGTGATGTTATAACGATTTTTGGGTCGAGGGAATGGGACCCTGAACATCCTAAACTGATCGGATCTGTTTAAAAAGTGTTAAATAATGCAGGGCGCGACGGTGATCTTGTCAACATGGGCGCCATCCCCCCAATGACGGCGGCAAGGATGGCATGTCATCCATCAAAAGCAAGTGATGGTCAGAAGAGGCTAGTAGAGCGGTTCGCTGATCAAGGGAATCTGGGCCATCGTCATCTGCTGGGCCAGCAGGGGAGAACCGGTGAGCAGCACGTGGCGCTGATTGCCGATCACCAGGGTGTCTCCCTCAAGGCCGCTGTCGGCCGTGATGGCGAGCCAGGCCGGCGAGACGCTGCCGATGCTGATGTTCGGATAGATGATGCTGAGGCTGTACTGGGGCGCCAGCTCCGCCAGCAAACTGGCCATGAGCAGCGCCTTCTCGTCGCTGTCGGCCTTGTTGTCCTGCAGGGCCTGCAAGGGCGGAGCGAAGTGGTCCATTTGCTCGGGCGGGGTGGGGATGCCGCTCAGCCACTCCTGCAGCAGGGTGACGCTGGTGGCGAGATCCTTGGCCGAAAACTGCTGTGCCAGGGGTTTGAGGTCTCCCTTGAACTGATAGAACAGCTGGGAGTAGTTGGGGCGCACACAGGGCAGCTTCTGGTTGGCCGGGTGCACGCAGGGCTGGACCCGCATCTCGTAGAAGGCGTCCTCCTGATATTGCCGGTAGGCCTGCCAGAACTGGGCGGATTCGAGGCTGCTGTCGTGCAGGGTAAAGGCCTGTTCCAGGTTGCGGAACTTGGTGGCCGTCTCCGGGCTGTGCTGGTTGATCTGGTTGATGCTGTTGTAGAGGCGCGGACTGATGTAGGAGTAGAGTGTTTCCAGCGGGAAGTTGAGGGCGGTGTCGAGCTGTGTCATCTCGTGACGGCTGGCTGAAAAGGTGCGCTCATCCGCCGTCAATTGCAGGTGCTTTTGCTGACCATCCGCAGATTGCCACTGCCAGCTCAGGTTGATCTCGTTGGCCTGCGCCATGGTGCCGAAGAGCAGACTGCACAGAAAGCCTTGTGCCAGTTTCATGGTGCGCCTCCGCCTGGGTTGATAATAAACAACTAGGTGAGTGACCGGCATTTGGATTGGTCTGGTGACAGATATATTGGTAATTATCTGATCTGACTTTAAATTTAATTCAGGAAATAAGTCATGGGGGAAATCATCATGAAGCTTGTTTCACGGTTTCTGCTGATATTGGTGGCCACGCCGGCGCTGGCGGGGCAGGTCATCGTCAATCAGGGATTGTCCAGCGCGGATACCTTCGCCCTGCGGGATCAGCTGGCCCGGGAGCATGAATGGCAGGAGTGGCTGCGCTTCCAGCAGGCCATCAAGTGGCTGGAGGTGCTGCCGGTCAACTGCGATCTGGTGGGAGGTGCCGGTCAGGAATATCGCTGCGGTGATGACTATTACCGCCCCTATCGGCAAAACGGGCGAGACCTCTATATCCAGGGGGATCCCCCCGGAGCGTCCCCGCAACGACCAATAAAAAAGGCGCCATAAGGCGCCTTTTTTGCGAGAAATACGCTTATTTTGCAGCGTAACGCTCGGCAGAGGTCTTGATTTCGGCTTCGGCAGCGGCCTTGTCGCCCCAACCTTCCACCTTGACCCACTTGCCTGCTTCCAGCTCTTTGTAGCGCTCGAAGAAGTGCTGGATCTGGGCTTTCAGCAGCTCGGGCAGATCGTTCACATCCTGGATGTGATCGTACTGCTTGGTCAGCTTGGAGTGGGGTACGGCCACGATCTTGGCGTCTTCGCCAGATTCGTCGGTCATCTTCAGCACGCCGACCGGGCGGCAGCGGATGACGGAGCCGGCCAGCAGCGGGTAGGGAGTCGGAACCAGCACGTCGACCGGATCCCCGTCCAGGGACAGGGTGGCGTTCACGTAACCGTAGTTGCACGGGTAGAACATCGGGGTGGACATGAAACGGTCAACGAAGATGGCGCCGCTGTCCTTGTCGACTTCGTATTTGATCGGGTCGGCGTTCTGCGGGATTTCGATGATGACGTAGATGTCGTCAGGCAGGCTCTTGCCGGCCGGTACCAGGTTCAGGCTCATGACGTTTCCTTTGAGTGTTGGAGTCAAGTTTGCAGGCCGACATTATAGCGATGTCCCGTCAAATGACCATATTTCAAGGGCCGGGTGGCGTGGCGGAGGGTAGCTTTTCCCCGCGCTTGCCCGATTTCTGTCGTCTGCGGGCGCGGATGCCTTCGCTCCCCATGGGCGCGGCTTGTGCCACCGGGTCAACAGACCCTAGAATGCGCACTCCCTTTACTGGAAAAGGCAGCGGTATGCACATTCACATTCTCGGGATCTGCGGCACCTTCATGGGTGGTCTGGCGGTGTTGGCAAAACAGCTTGGCTATCGGGTGACCGGCTCCGACGCCAACGTCTATCCCCCCATGAGCACCCAGCTCGAGCAACAGGGCATCGAACTGACCGAAGGCTACGACCCCTCCCAGCTCGATCCGGCGCCGGATCTGGTGGTGATCGGCAATGCCATGAGCCGTGGCAACCCCTGTGTGGAATATGTGCTGGACCGCAATCTGCCCTATATCTCCGGCCCCCAGTGGCTGCTGGAGCACGTGCTGAAAGATCGCTGGGTGCTGGCCGTCGCGGGCACCCATGGCAAGACCACCACCGCCAGCATGCTGGCCTGGGTGCTGGAGTATGCCAAGCTGGAACCCGGTTTCCTCATCGGCGGCGTGCCGGGCAACTTTCCGGTTTCCGCCCGTCTCGGCTCGGCTCCCTTCTTTGTGATTGAAGCGGACGAATATGACTGCGCCTTCTTCGACAAGCGATCCAAGTTTGTCCACTATCACCCGCGCACCCTGGTGATGAACAACCTGGAGTTCGACCACGCCGACATCTTCCCGGATCTCGCCGCCATCCAGCGCCAGTTCCACCACCTGATGCGCACCGTGCCGAGCAACGGCCGGGTGCTCTTCCCCAAAGGTGATGACAACCTTACCGCCGTGCGCGAGATGGGCTGCTGGAGCGAGGTGGAGCTGGTGGGCCAGGACGACGCCAAGTGGAAGGCGGTGAAGCTGGCCGATGACGGCTCCGCCTTCGAGGTGTGGCTGGATGGCGTGAAACAGGGGGAGGTGCACTGGGAGTGCATCGGCGAGCACAACGTCAACAACGGTCTGATGGCCATCGCCGCCGCCCGTCATGCCGGTGTCATGGTGGAGCACGGGATCAACGCCCTCTGCCAGTTCAAGTCCCCCAAGCGGCGCATGGAGCTGAAAGGGGAAGTGGCCGGCATCAGCGTCTATGACGACTTCGCCCACCACCCCACCGCCATCGAGACCACCCTGGGCGGCCTGCGCGCCAAGGTGGGCAAGGCCCGCATCCTGGCGGTGCTGGAGCCCCGCTCCAACACCATGAAGCTCGGGGTTCACAAGGAGGAGCTGGCCGGTTGCTTCGACGGTGCCGACGAGGTGTTCTTCTTCCAGCCCCCCAACATCGGCTGGGATCTGGGGGAGGTGACGGCCCACATGACCCGGCCTGCCCGGGTATTCGAGGCCCTTGATGCCCTGATTGGCGCCCTGGTGGCCGAGAGCCGCCCAGGGGATCATATTCTGATCATGAGCAACGGCGGCTTCGGCGGCATTCACGACAAGCTGATCGCCCGCCTCAAGGAGCTGCAGAGCGCATCATGAACAAGGCCATCACCCTGGCGCTGACCGGCGCCTCCGGCGCCCCCTATGCCCTGCGCCTGTTGGAATGCCTGGTGCAGGCGGACTATCGGGTCTTCCTGCTCGCCTCCTCGGCGGCCAGGGTTGTGCTCAAGACCGAGCAGCAGCAGGATTGGCCGGGCTCTCCCAAGGAGCTGTCGGCGTACCTCTGTCGCCAATATGGTGCCAAAGAGGGTCAGATCGTCGCCTGCGGCAAGGAGGAGTGGTTCTCGCCGGTGGCTTCCGGCTCGGCGGCCCCCAAACAGATGGTGGTCTGCCCCTGCTCCATGGGCACCGTCTCGGCCATTGCCAACGGCACCTCGGACAACCTGCTGGAGCGGGCGGCGGACGTGGTGATCAAGGAGCGGGGCCAGCTGATTCTGGTGCCCCGGGAGAGCCCCTTCTCGGCGATCCATCTGGAGAACATGCTCAAGCTTGCCCGTCTTGGCGTGACCATCATGCCGGCGGCGCCAGGGTTCTACCATGAACCCAAAAGCATCGAAGATCTGGTGGACTTCATGGTCGCCCGCATCCTCGACCACCTGGGTGTCGAGCATGAGTTGACCAGCCGCTGGGGTTATGCAAACCACTGATACGGCGGGGAGCGGACAAAAAAGCGGCGCCGGGCTGTAAAGCCCGGCGCCGCTTTGTCAACATCTGCACGAGTCAGCTGGCCTGGATGGGGGCCGTCACGTACTTGAACAGGAAATCAGTCACCTCTTCCCGGCTCGGACGCTGCGGCTGATTGATCATCTGCATCATCACATAGCCAAAACCGGTCAGGGAGCGGGCCAGATCCTGTGCCGACAGCACGCTCTGAATCTCGCCGTTGTCGATGGCCCGTTGCAGGTGGGGGGCAATGCGCTCCAGCGCCTTGTCCAGCAGCCGGGTGTAGCGAGGCCACACTTCTTCCCGCACCGAGGAGCTCCACTCCAGCCAGATGCTGGCGTGATCGGGCTTGTCATAGGCGGCGTCAACGAACAGCTTCACGTGGCGGTGAATGCTCTCCCTGGCGGAGCCCTGACCGTTGTAGGCCTGTTCGAGGATCTGCTGTACGAAGGCTTCGATTTCTGTCAGCACTTCGTCGACCAGATCTTCACGAGTATTGAAATAGTTAAAAACGGTCGCAACCGAGACCTTTGCCTGTTCGGCTATCTCGGCATGCCCCGCACGGCCGATGCCGCGACGGGAAAATACCTCGACGGCACACTCCATCAATTGATCACGGCGAGCCTCCGGCGAAAGCCGGGTTCGACGTCTTATTTCTGCGCGTGGTTCCATAGTTTTTTCATCTAATAGTTATTGATTATGGTGTTTATAGTATTGTCACCGATAATGCCCGAAGGCTTGCTAACTCTATCAATTAAAATAAGCCGATAAAAGCATCACGTATGCCTGACGCCCACTGGTTGGAGTGGTAGAATCCTCGGTTTTGACGTTAATGAACGGCCAATAACCCTTTGGTCATTATTGGAGTATGTGATGAAACACATTGTCGAGGTGATGATCCCCGAGGCCGAGGTTGCAGCCCGGATCGCCACGCTGGGTGAAGAGATTACCGCCCGTTACCAGGGCTCCGAGGAAGTGGTCATGATCGGCCTGTTGCGCGGCTCCTGCGTCTTCCTGGCGGATCTCTGCCGTCAGTGCCAGTTGCCCATCACCCTGGACTTTATGACTGCCTCCAGCTATGGCTCCGGCATGCACAGCACCCGTGACGTGCGCATCCTCAAGGATCTGGATGACGACATCAAAGGCAAGGACGTGGTGATCGTGGAGGACATCATCGACACCGGTTACACCCTCAACAAGGTGCGTGAGATCCTCTCCCTGCGCGAGCCGAAATCCCTGGCCATCTGCACCCTGCTGGACAAACCGTCCCGCCGCGAGGTTCAGGTGCCGGTGGACTGGCTTGGCTTCTCCATCCCGGACGAGTTCGTGGTGGGCTGTGGCATTGACTACGCCCAGAAGTACCGTAACCTGCCTTTCATCGGCAAGGTCGTACCGCAAGAGTAAGCCGGGTCCGAAGTAGCAAGGCAGGCTGGCCGGCCCGCCATCGACTGCCTTCAGGCGGCGTCACAGCCGCCTTTTCTGTCTCGAGATGGGCTCATCCATCACAGGGGTTGCAATGAACGCATTGGAAATCAGCGGTCTGAAGAAGACCTATCAGGGGGGCGTCGAAGCCCTCAAGGGCATCGATCTCACCGTCAAACAGGGGGATTTCTTCGCCCTGCTCGGTCCCAACGGGGCGGGCAAATCCACCACCATCGGCGTGATCAGCTCACTGGTGAACAAGAGCGCCGGCAAGGTGAAGGTATTCGGTCATGACATCGATACCGATCTGGAGCTGGCCAAGTCCCAGCTCGGCCTGGTGCCCCAGGAGTTCAACTTCAGCCAGTTCGAGAAGGTGAGCCAGATAGTGACTCACCAGGCCGGTTTCTATGGAGTGCCGCGGGCCGAGGCCAAGGTGCGCGCCGAGAAGTACCTGCGTCAGCTCGATCTGTGGGACAAGCGCGACATGGCGGCCCGCACTCTCTCCGGTGGCATGAAGCGCCGGTTGATGATTGCCCGCGCCCTGATGCATGAGCCCAAGCTGCTGATCCTGGATGAGCCGACCGCCGGGGTGGACATCGAGATCCGCCGTTCCATGTGGAGTTTCCTCAAGGATCTCAACGAGCAGGGGGTGACCATCATCCTGACCACCCACTACCTGGAAGAGGCCGAGATGCTGTGCCGCAACATCGGCATCATCGACAAGGGCCGTCTCATCGAGAACACCAGCATGAAGAGCCTGCTCGGCAAGCTGGGTCGCGAGACCTTCCTGCTGGATCTGGTGCCGGGCTCCAGCGTTCCGGCCCTGCCCGAGTTCAACGGCCGGATGCAGGATGAGAACACCCTGGAAGTGGAGCTGGAGAAGAGCCAGTCCCTCAACAGCCTGTTCGAGCAGCTCTCCGCCCAGGGGGTGAAGGTGCTCAGCATGCGCAACAAGGCGAACCGGCTGGAAGAGCTGTTCGTCAATCTGGTAGAGGAGGGTCGCAAAGCATGAACCCCATGACCTATTACATCGCCTTCAAGAGCATTCTGGCCAAGGAAGTGAGCCGCTTCACCCGGATCTGGATCCAGACCCTGGTGCCGCCCGCCATCACCATGAGCCTCTACTTCGTCATCTTCGGCAACCTCATCGGCTCGCGCATCGGTGACATGGGTGGCTTCAGCTACATGGAGTTCATCGTGCCCGGCCTCATCATGATGTCGGTCATCACCAACTCCTACTCCAACGTCGCCTCCTCCTTCTACAGCGCCAAGTTCCAGCGCAACGTGGAGGAGCTGCTGGTGGCGCCGGTGCCCAACTACATCATCATCGCGGGGTATGTGGGCGGTGGTGTGGCGCGCGGCCTCTGTGTCGGCCTCATCGTCACCCTGGTGTCGCTGTTCTTCGTGCCGCTGCAGATCCATCACCTGTTCAGCGTCTGCGTGACCGTGCTGCTCACCTCCATCCTCTTCTCCCTGGGGGGGCTCATCAACGCGGTGTTCGCGAAGTCGTTCGATGACATCAGCATCATCCCGACCTTCATCCTGACTCCCCTGACCTATCTGGGGGGCGTCTTCTACTCCATCACCCTGCTGCCGCCGTTCTGGCAGGGGGTTTCCCAGGTGAACCCCATCATCTACATGGTGAACGCGTTCCGCTACGGCTTCCTCGGGATCTCCGACGTGCCCCTCGGCACCGCCTATCTCATCATCATCGGCTTCATCCTGGTGCTCTACGGGATGGCCTGGTGGCTCATCTCCCGCGGCACCGGTCTGCGCCACTGAGGCGCGCACCTGCCAGCAAAAAGGCGCCCTCGGGCGCCTTTTTATTTGCACATGTCGGTCTCAGAGGGCCGGGGCATCGTAGTCCGCGGGCTCGTCGCTGTAGACGCAGACGTTCCACTTGGCCGCGAGGCCATCATCCGCGAGGCAGTAGCGCTCGAAGAAGGCCTTGATACCGGCGCGCTGGCAGTGGGCCTCGAAGCTCGCCATGTCGCGCCAGATCTCGTTGAAGACGATGGGGAAGCTCTCCCCCTCGGCAAAGGGGCTCTGGATATGGCGGGTGACGATGTACTGCAGGCAGCCATCTTCACGCAGGGTGTCGGGCTCGAGCCCTTGCAGGACGCGGAACAGTGCCTGCTCCTGGCCCGGCTTGGGCTGGAACTGGGCGATGCAGTAAACCTTCTTGGACATCGTGGTCTCCTTGCCGTGTCTCAACCCCGCAGGGCGACGACCCGGTTGTCGATGAGGCGGGCCTTGCCCAGATAGGCGGCCATCAGGATCACCAGGCGCTGGCTCTCGGCGCTGGCGGATTCCAGGGTGTCGGCATCGACGATGTCGATGGCATCCGTCCTGAATCCCGCGTTGTCGAGGCGCTGGCTGGCCTGGGCAACCAGGGAGGGGAGGTGACTGTTCCCCGCTTCAATCTGCCCGGCAATCCAGTTCATGGTGCGCGCGAGCTCGGGGGCGATGGCCCGTTCGGCAGCGGTCAGATAGCCGTTGCGCGAAGAGAGGGCCAGCCCGTCTTCGGCCCGCACGGTCGGCACGCCCACGATCTCGATGGGCATGGCCATGTCGGCCACCATCTTGCGAATGAGCGCGAGCTGCTGGTAATCCTTCTCGCCAAAGCAGGCCACGTTCGGCTGTACCAGATTGAACAGCTTGGTGACCACGGTGCTGACCCCGCGAAAATGTCCCGGACGCAGTGCCCCTTCCAGCAGGCTGGAGATGCCGGGCACCTCGACAAAGGTCTGGCTGGCGAGCCCCTGGGGATACATGATCTCCGGCGTCGGGGTGAAGACCAGGTCCACACCGGCGGCCTCCAGGGCGGCGCAATCCTGCTCCAGGGTGCGGGGGTAGTTGGCGAGATCCTCGGCCTTGTCGAACTGCAAGGGGTTCACAAAGATGCTGACCACCACCTTGTCGCCATGGCGGCGGGCCTCCTCGACCAGGGTGAGATGACCCTGATGCAGATTGCCCATGGTGGGCACGAATGCGATGGCGCGGCCTTCGCGATGCCATTGACCGATCTGCTCGCGCAGCGCGGCGGGATTGTTCACAACCAACATCGTCAGTTCACCTTCAGATGAATCAATAAAAGAGGGGGTCGTCAGGGGGGAGGGCGAGACGGGGGCACAGGCCCCCGCGCTCATGACGACAGAAAGTCAGTTGAAGCAGTGCTCGGGGCCGGGGAAGGTCCCCTCGCTCACCTGCTGCACGTAGAGACGAATGGCGGCACGCATGTCACCGGTCTCGGCCAGGAAGTTCTTGGTGAACTTGGGCACATAACCCGAGGTGATGCCGAAGGCATCGTGCATCACCAGGATCTGGCCGTCGGTGGCAGGGCCGGCACCGATGCCGATCACCGGAATGCGCAGCGCCTTGGTGATGCGCTCTGCCAGAGAGACGGGCACGCACTCGAGCACCAGCAACTGGATGCCGGCCGCTTGCAGCTCCAGTGCCTGGCGGTAGATCTCCTGGGCGTGGAATTCGTCGCGCCCCTGCACCTTGAAGCCGCCAAACACGTGGACGGATTGCGGGGTCAGGCCGAGATGGCCGCACACCGGCACCCCATTACGGGTCAGGTGGCGGATGGAGTCGCACAGCCAGTCCCCCCCTTCCATCTTCACCATGCGGGCACCGGCCGCCATCAGGCGCGCCGCGTTCTGGTAGGTCTGCTCCGGGGTGGCGTAGCTCATGAACGGCATGTCGGTCACCACCAGGGCATTGGTGGTACCGCGCACCACGCAGCGGGTGTGATAGACCATCTCGTCCATGCTGACCGCCAGGGTGTCGTCTCCGCCCTGCAATACCATGCCGAGGGAGTCGCCGATGAGCAGCACCTGGGCGCCCTCGTCGTCGAACAGCTTGGCGAAGGTGGCGTCATAGGCGGTGATGGCGGTGATTTTCTGTCCGTCCTGCTTCATCTTCTGCAGGTGGGTAATGGTGATCTTGCTCATTACGTTGTTCCTACTCTTCTCTACTCGCCTGCTGCACCGGCCAGGATCGCGAGTCCATTGCGCGGGCAGCGGGCAACCAGTTCGGTGAGCGGGGTGCCGCAGGGCAGCACCAGGGAGGGGGCTATCTCGGCAAGGGGCAGCAGGACGAACTCCCGCTCCTTCATGCCATAGTGAGGCACCGTCAGGCGCTCATGTCGGATGACCTCGTCACCGTACAGCAGCAGATCGAGATCCAGGGTCCGGGGGCCCCAGCGCTCATCTTTGCGCACTCGCCCCTGTGCCTGCTCGATGCGCTGCAGCTCGTCCAGCAGCGCCAGAGGGCTGAGGCGAGTGGCAAGGTGCGCCACGGCATTGACGTAGTCCGGCTGATCCGCAGGGCCCATGGGGCGGCTGCCGTAAAGGTGGGAGGTCTGCCGCAGCTCGGACTCAGGCAGGGTCGCCAGCGCGGCGATGGCGCGACGAGCCTGGCCGAGGGGGTCGGCCAGGTTGGAGCCGATGGCGACGAAGACCTCGATCATCGGCGGATCCTTACTCTGCCGACTTCGGCTTGCGGCGACGGGGGCGACGGCGGTTGCGGCCATTGCCGCTGCGCTTCTCGCCATCACCGCTGCGGGAGTCGGCGCGCTCGCCGCTCGCCGGGCGGCGGGTCGCCTCCCGTTGCAGTTGCGGGCGCACATCCGGGTTGGAGGCCACATAGCGCTCCCACCAGCTCGCCAGCTCGCCGAGGCCGCGCTCGACCCGGTTGCGCAGCAACAGGAAGTCGAAGGCCGCACGGAATTTCGGGTGCTCCATGGCGCGCTCGGGGTGCTTGCCCTGGCGGCGGGTCAGGCGCTGCTGCAGGGCCCAGATGTCGCGCACGTCCGTGGTGAAGCGGCGCGGCACGGCGATGATCCGCACCTGGTTGTCCAGCACCTCGTTGATGGCCAGCATGAAGGCATCGTACCAGGGCAGACCGCTCTCGTTTTCCAGCACCCGGCCGCGGGCCTCGACGGCGCCCCACAGCAGGGTGGCGTAGAGGAAGGCGGGGGTGACGCGCTTCTCTTCACGGACCCGGGTATCGGTGTCCATCAGTGCCTGCTCGATGAACTGCTCGTAGGGCGAGTTGCCGTGGGGCGTGAACAGGGCGGCTACCTGGGGGAACAGCGGCTGGAACAGCCCGTATTCCCGCAGCAGCTTGTAGGTGGCCAGACCGTCCCCCGCCAGGAACAGCTTGAGGGTCTCCTCGAACAGGCGGGCGGCCGGAATGTCCTGCAGCAGCGGGGCCAGCTCCCGGATGGGCGCGGCGGTACGCGGGCTGATGGTCATGTCGAGCTTGGCGGCGAAGCGCACGGCACGCAGCATCCGCACCGGATCTTCCCGGTAGCGGGTCTCGGGGTCACCGATGAGCTCCAGCCTGCGCGCGGCCAGATCTTCCAGCCCGCCCTCGAAATCGTGCAGGGTGAAATCCTTGGCGCTGTAGTAGAGGGCGTTGACGGTAAAGTCGCGACGCTCGGCATCCTCTTCGATGGTGCCGTAGACGTTGTCCCGCAGCAGCATGCCTTCATCGGACTGGGCCGACACATGCTTGCTGGTATTGACCTGATGGTGGTGACCCCGGAAGGTGGCCACTTCGATCACGTCACGACCAAAGACGATGTGGGCCAGGCGGAAACGGCGGCCGATGAGGCGGCAGTTGCTGAACAGCGCCTTGATCTGCTCCGGCGTCGCGTCGGTGGCGATGTCGAAATCCTTGGGGGTCTTCCCGAGCAGCAGGTCACGGACGCCGCCGCCGACCAGGTAGGCCTCATAGCCCCCCTTGTTCAGGCGATAGAGCACCTTGAGGGCATTCTCGCTGATCTCTTTGCGCGAAATCGGGTGCTGGTCACGGCTCAAGGTACGGCGCTGTCCGGCGACACGGGCCGGAATGGGGGACTCCACCGACTGCTCGCCGTCTTCCTTGCCGAGCACTTTGCGGCAAAAGTTTGCGATCTGGGAAAAAATGGTACACCTCGTTATGACTTCAAATTGACGGGAGGCCAAAAAAATAGCGGCCTATCATAGCTCAGCCCCAACCAAATGAGAAACGGTGTGGCCTGCTTCCCCTTGATTGGTCCTTTTGGGGCAAGAAATGCAGCCGGGGCTAGCTTTGCCCTTGCGGGATCTTCTGCTGGCGGGGCACCCGGACCAGTTGCCAGTGGGCGATGCCCCAGCCGATGATCTCGTCGATCCGGCTCGCCATCAGCTCGGGCGGCGGGCACTGACCGAGAAAGTGCAACGCCTGCCACAGGGCCGGTCGTGCCTCGTCCTGCGACAGCGCAGGCGCATGGTTCTGCTTGGAGAGCTTGTTGCCATCCGCTTGCACCGCCAGCGGCAGATGCACCCAGGCGGGCACCTCTGCCCCCAGGGTCTGGTAGAGGGCAATCTGGCGCACAGTGGGCTCCAGCAGATCGGCGCCGCGGACGATCTCGGTGATGCCGCTGTCCATGTCATCCACCACCACCGCCAGGTTGTAGGCGTAGAGCCCGTCCCGGCGGCGCACGATGAAGTCCTCCTCCGCCAGCGCCGCGGGGACGGTGATCTCTCCCTGAAGCGCATCCTCGAACCGATAGAC
Source organism: Aeromonas sp. S19(2024) (assembly GCF_041402625.1). NCBI lineage: Bacteria > Pseudomonadati > Pseudomonadota > Gammaproteobacteria > Aeromonadales > Aeromonadaceae > Aeromonas > Aeromonas sp. S19(2024). Next base: position 18,009 of record NZ_JBGLQU010000005.1, on the reverse strand, counting down.
CGGGTGGTGCTGGCGCAAACGGGCGGCACACCCCTCGGCGGTCAGCCCCAGGGTGCGGCAATGACCGTTGTAGAACCCCCCTGCGGCCATGATTTCGCGTCGGGTACAGCGGCACCAGTAGAGATCCCCGGCCCGATAGAGCTGATCGATGATCTCGTCATAGCGGCCATGGCGCGCGCTCTGGAACATCACCTCCCCATCCCAGCCAAGACCGTGTGCCTCCAGGGTGGTGAGGATAAGGTCAGCCGCTCCCGGCATCTCCCGCGGGGGGTCGATGTCTTCGATGCGCACCAGCCAGCGTCCCTGCTGCGCCCTGGCCTGCAAGAAGCTGCCAAGGGCGGCGACCAGGGAGCCGAAGTGGAGCGGACCGGACGGTGAGGGGGCGAAGCGGCCCACATAGGGGCGTCGGGAGGAGGGGGATGTCATGACCATGGCAATTCGGGTAGGCGATGCATTGAGGCTGCATTCTGGGACGGCCCGACCAAAAGCTCAATAAAAAAGGGAGCCTGGGCTCCCTTTTCGTTCCTGTGGATGGGCGGCATCAGCCAGCCATCTGTTTTTCCTTGATCTCGGCCAGCGTCTTGCAGTCCACGCAGAGGTCTGCGGTCGGACGGGCTTCCAGACGGCGGATGCCGATCTCGATGCCGCAATGCTCGCAGTAACCGAAGTCATCTTCTTCGAGCAGCAGCAAGGTTTTCTCGATCTTCTTGATCAGCTTGCGTTCACGGTCGCGGGTGCGCAGTTCGAGAGCAAACTCTTCTTCTTGCGCGGCGCGATCCACGGGATCCGGGAAGTTGGCAGCCTCATCCTTCATGTGGTCGACGGTGCGGTCAACTTCCTGCATCAGTTGGTTGCGCCAGGCTCCCAGGATCTTGCGAAAATGTACCTTCTGTTGGTCATTCATGTACTCCTCACCGGCTTTCATCTGGTAAGGCTCTACACCCGCAATGGCCAGGGGGCCCAGAGATTTCCTGTTTTCGCCTGTTGGCATGCCCTGTCTCCTAATTCAGCACGCTACCCGTGCCATCCATAAATTGAGGGCGACATCTATAGCAGAAGGGTCAACGGGAGGCAAACAAGCCTTATCAATAATGTTACCCACTTCTGCATTTATTCTCTGCCCTCGGGTAGCATATGGTCAGATTCAAATGGGATAAAATCCTGAGCCACCATGCCCTGCACCCCAACATGGGGGCGATAGCATAAAATTTCAACCCCTGCCGCCATCGCCTGTTCAACAAGCTGACTATAGTGCGGATCGATATGGGCTGCAGGGCGCATTCTCGCGATGCCGGAGTGCAATACCATGAACAGCAGCACGGCCCGGTGCCCTGCCGCCTTCATGGCCATCAATTCACGCAAGTGCTTGGCGCCGCGGGTGGTGACCGCATCGGGGAAGTACCCCATGCCGGGTTGCTCCCGCTCGTCGAGCAGGGTGACGGATTTCACCTCGATGTAACAATCCGGCCTGTTGTCATCTTCCAGCAGCAGGTCGATGCGGCTGTTCTCTTCCCCGTATTTCACTTCGGTGCGCAGCCTGGCATAACCTGCCAGGGGGGAGAGCGCGCCCTGTTCGATGAGCTCCCGGGCGATCTGGTTGGCACGGGCCGTGTTGACGCAGATGAAGTGACCCGCCGGGCTCTCGGCGATTTCCCAACTGTTTGGCAGCTTGCGCTTGGGGTTGTCGGATGTGGAGTACCAGACCCGGGTGCCCGGCAGGGCGCAGCCGGTCATGGCACCGGTATTGGCGCAGTGGATGGTGATCACCTCGCCGTTGTCGAGCGCGACATCCGTCAGGAAGCGCTTGTAGCGGGAGATCAGCTGTCCGGACTGCAGGGGGGGATCGAAGATCATGGGGTGAGCTCCTCGCGGTGCGGGTTTTTGACGCGGGCCCGCAGGGGCCAGCAGGCGAGCGGTTCGTAGTGGACGCCGTCCGGCGTGCTGACGGATTGATAGAGGCAGAAGCGATCGGCCCTGAGCAGAAAATCCGGCGCAGGCAGCTCGCCGGGGGCCTCACCCGCCTTGCGCGACAGGGTGACGTGGGGGCGATAGCCCTGCTCGCCGTTGCCCAGCCCGAGTTTTTCACCGTGGCGGCGCAGCGCCCTCGCGAGCACGGTCAGCTCGTTCGGCCACTCACCGGGTCCCACCCAGGCGGCTTTGGCGCGCTGAAACCAGCCGGTCTGATCCAGATGGACGGTGAAAGGGGGGCAGTGCTGTCGCTCGGCGGCCGCGATCAGGCGAGCCTGGGTCGTTTCGTCGGCCTCCCCGAGAAAGGCCAGGGTCAGGTGCAGGTTGCTCTCGGGCACCGGCTGGCCGGGCCAGGGGCGCTGGTCTCGCCAGGTCGCAAGCTCGGGGGCAAGCTCTGGCAGGGGCAGGGCAAAGAAGAGTTTGGGCATGCGGCGTGTCGGTCCTCGTGATGGGCATCGGATAAGGGCCATTCTATGGCAGCCGCTCCCGGGATGTCTTGCCGTGTTGCACCTGACGCTTCCTGCCCCTGCCCGGCAGGGGCGCTTACGATGGCCGGGAGGCTGTGGCAGAATGGACCCCTTTTCAGAAGTGTCACAGAAGGTGCCCATCGCTTTGTCTTCCCTCCCCATCGTCCCGGTGTTGCCCGAACTCTTTGCAGCCCTCGACAGCCATACCAGCGTGATCCTGCAGGCGCCCCCCGGCGCTGGCAAATCGACCCTGCTGCCCCTGGAGCTGGTGCGCCAGCACCGGCTGCCCGGGCGCATCATCATGCTGGAGCCCAGGCGCCTCGCGGCGCGCAACATCGCGAGCTTCCTCGCGCGTCAGCTGGGGGAGAAGGTGGGCGAGCGCATCGGCCTGCGAGTGCGCGGGGAGAGCCGCACCAGCAGCCAGACCCGGCTCGAGATCGTGACCGAGGGGGTGCTGACCCGGATGCTGCAGCAGGATCCTGAGCTCACCGGCGTGTCGCTCGTCATCTTTGACGAGTTCCACGAGCGCAGCCTGCACGCCGATACCGCGCTGGCCTTCGCCATCGAAAGCCAGCAGGGGTTGCGCGATGATCTCAAGCTGCTGGTGATGTCCGCCACCCTGGATGGCATGGCCCTGGAGCGCCTGCTGCCAGGTGCCCCCGTGGTGCGCTCCGAGGGGCGCGGCTTTCCCATCGAGTACCACTATCGCCCCGCCAATCGCCAGCAGTGGCTGGAGCCCCAGGTTGGCGCCGTGGTGCTGGAGGCGCTCGCCAGTCAGGCTGGCAGTGCCCTGGTGTTCCTGCCGGGACAGGGGGAGATAGAGCGGCTGGCACAGTGGCTGGAAGGGCGGTTGCCAGGGGATGTGACCCTGGCTCCCCTCTATGGCCGTCTTGACCTCGCGGCCCAGCAAGCGGCCATCGAGCCTGCGCCTGCGGGTCGTCGCAAGCTGGTGCTCACCACCAACGTGGCGGAGACCTCCCTCACCATCGAGGGGATCTCCGTGGTCATCGACAGCGGGCTGGAGCGGCGGGCCACCTTCGATATCAAGAGCGGCGTCACCCGGCTGGAGACCCGGCCCATCGCCAAAGCCTCCGCCACCCAGCGGGCGGGGCGGGCAGGGCGGCTTGGCCCCGGCGTCTGCTACCGGCTCTGGAGCAGCGAGGTGCAGGAGCGCCTCGCCGAGCAGAGTCCCCCCGACATCCTGACGCAAGAGCTCACCGGCCTGCTGATGGACGCCGCCCAGTGGGGGGCCCGGGTGGAGGCGCTGCCCCTGCTGGACATGCCGCCCCCTGCCGCCGTGGCCAGCGCCCGGCGGTTGCTGGTGGCCCTGGGCGCCATGGCCCCGGAGGGTGAGCAACAACTTACCCCGGCAGGCCGTGCCATGGCGGCCTTCGGCACCCATCCCCGCCTCGCCCGCATGTTGCTGCGGTCCCGGGAGCTGGAATCCGAGGGTCTGACAGGGATTGTCGCCGATGCGGCTTTCCTGGTGGCGCTGCTGGAAGAAGATCTGCGAGGATCGGAGCGCTTGTCCGTGTTGTTCCACCGCCGTCAGGGCGCCCTGCGCCAGGGAGCGGCCCGCTGGTTCGAGCGGCTCGGTGTACGGGCAAGCAGCCCGCAGGGTCAATGGCTGGGGTTGCTGTGCGCCCTCGCCTGGCCCGATCGCATCGGCAAGCTGCGCAGTGGCAGCCGCTATCAGCTCAGTGGCGGGGTGAGCTGCGATCTGGTAGAAGGGCATCCCTGCCAGGGGCAGGGGGCCATCGTGGCCGTCGAAATGGGTCAGAACGAGCGCGGCAGCCGCATTTTCATCGCCGAGCCGGTGGCGCTGGATGAGTTGGTGCGCCAGCTGCCCGAGCTGGTCGGCGAGCGCCAGTGGTTCGACTGGGACGATCGGGAGGAACGGGTGCGTGCGGAGCGCCAGCAGGTGCTCGGCGAGCTGGTGCTCGGCCAGCGGCCGCTGACGGATCTCTCCGATGAACAGAAGGGGCGCTGCCTGCTGCAGGGCATCCGGCGCAAGGGGTTGCACGTGCTGCCCTGGGACGAGAGCAGCGAGGGGCTGCTGGCCCGCTTGCGCTGCGCCCGCGACTGGCTGCCCGACGAAGCCTGGCCCGCCATGGATGAGGAGAGCCTGCTGGCCGACCTCGAGCAGTGGCTGCTGCCGGCGGTGAGCGGCATGACCCGGCTGGAGCAGTTGAAGCGGCTCGACATGAGCGACATCCTGCGCCAGTCTCTGGCCTGGCCCTTGCCAAGGCGGCTGGACGAGGCGCTGCCGAGCCACTTCACCGCACCGACCGGCAGCCGGGTGCGGATCCGCTACCAGCCGGGTCAGGCGCCGGCGATCCCGGTGCGCATCCAGGAGATGTTCGGGCTGGGCGCCACCCCATGCGTGGCCGATGGCCGGGTGCCCCTGGTGGTGGAGCTGCTCTCCCCGGCCCAGCGCCCCTTGCAGATCACCGCGGATCTCGCCGCCTTCTGGGCGGGATCCTATGAGCAGGTGAAAAAAGAGATGAAGGGGCGCTACCCCCGTCACTACTGGCCGGACAACCCGCTGGAGGCGCTGCCGACCCGGGTGACCAAGAAGAAGATGGGATTGCAGGAGTAGCCGACGGGGCAGTGATCGGTCGGTACGATCAGAACAAGATGGCGGTGGCACAGTCCCCCTCCACCACAGGCATCGCAGGCCGCTCGCATCAGCGGGATGGCGAGGAGAACGACAAGAGGATTTATGGCAACCCAACGACGCAAGCGCACGCCCAAGAAGGCGGCGCCCAAACGCACCATCTGGCGCACCCTGTTCTGGCTGGGCTTCAAGCTCTCTCTGGTGGTGGCGGCCTTCATGGTGGTGTTTGGCATCTATCTCGACACCAAGGTGCGCGAGCGCTTCGACGGCGAGAAGTGGCAGTTGCCGGTGATGGTCTATAGCCGCCCGCTGGAGCTCTATCCCAGCCAGCGGCTCTCCCAGACCCAGATGCTGCGCGAGCTCAACATGCTGAGCTACAAGCAGGTGCGTCAGCCCCATACCCCGGGTGAGTACGCGGTGAGCGGCAATCGCATCGAGCTGGTGCGCCGGCCGTTCGAGTTCCACGACGGTGCCGACGGTGCCCGTGGCCTGCGCCTCACCTTCAACGGGGCGCGCCTCGAGGGGATCCAGTCCCTGGAGAACCAGCGCCAGCTGGGCTATGCCCAGATGGACCCGGTGCTGCTCGATCGCCTCAACACCGAGGATCGGGAAGACCGCCTGCTGGTGCGCCTTTCCGAGGTGCCGGACAGCCTGCTGGTGACGCTGCTCACCACGGAAGACAGGGACTTCTACCAGCACGGCGGCGTTTCGCCGGTGGCCATCATGCGCGCCATGGCAGCCAACCTGCTGGCGGGGCGCACCGTGCAGGGGGGCAGTACGCTCACCCAGCAGCTCGCCAAGAACTTCTTCCTGACCCGTGAGCGCAGCCTGTGGCGCAAACTGCAGGAAGCCTACATGGCGGTGCTCATCGACTACCGCTACAGCAAGGACGAGATCCTGGAGGCCTACCTCAACGAGGTCTATCTGGGGCAGAACTTCTCCCAGGGGGTCTACGGCTTCGGGCTCGCCTCCTACTTCTACTTCGGTATTCCGGTCAACGAGCTGGACATCGATCAGGTGGCCCTGCTGGTGGGCATGGTGAAGGGCCCTTCCTATTACGATCCCTGGCGCTTCCCGGACCGGGCCAAGGCGCGCCGGGATCTGGTGCTGAAACTGCTGGCGGATCACGGCAGCCTGACCCAGGCCGAGTATGACCTGGCCAGCAAGCAGCCCCTTGGCATCATCGCCCGCGGCCAGATGAGCTATGGCCGTACCCCGGCCTTCATGGGGCTGCTCAAGCGGGAGATCCAGAACCGCTTCGGCCCGGATCTGCTCAAGCAGTCCGGCCTCAAGATCTTCACCAGTCTGGATCCCATCGCCCAGCACGCCGCCGAGCAGGCGGTGGAGTCGGGTCTGGCCACCATCGAGAAGCAGCGTGGCAAGAAGAAGCTGGAGGCGGCCATGGTGGTCTCCGACTGGCACAAGGGCGAGGTGGTCGCCATGGTGGGGGGACGGGATCCCCGCTACGCCGGCTTCAACCGGGCGCTGGATGCCCGCCGTCAGATTGGCTCCCTGGTCAAACCGGCGGTCTACCTGACCGGCCTCTCCAACGGCCTGACCCTTGGCACGCCGCTTAAAGATCAGCCGATCCGGATTCGCGGCCAGGATGGCCAGATCTGGACGCCGCAGAACTACGACCGCAAGTTCCGCCAGAGCGTGCCCCTGATGGAGGCGCTCGCCAGCTCCCTCAACGTGCCGACCGTCAACCTCGGGATGCAGATAGGCCTGGACAAGGTGGTGGACACCCTGCACAAGCTGGGGGTGCAGCAGGAGATCCAGCCCTATCCGTCCCTGGTGCTGGGGGCGGTGGCGCTCTCGCCCATGGAGGTGAACCAGATGTACCTGCCCATTGCCAACCAGGGGTTGACCCAGCCCCTGTCGGCCATCCGGGCCGTGGTGAATGGCGAGGGGCGCCAGCTCTACCAGCATGACGAAGCGGCCAAGCGAGTGACGGATCCCCAGGCAAGCTGGCTGACCCTGTTCGCCATGACCAAGACGGTGAGCCAGGGGACGGCCCGGGCGCTCGGTGCCAAGTTCCCCGGGGCCACCATGGCCGCCAAGACCGGTACCACCAACGAGCTGCGTGACTCCTGGTTTGCCGGGATGGACAACAACGAGCTGGTGAGCGTCTGGGTCGGCCGTGACGACAACACCCCGGCCGGCTTGACCGGTGCCAGTGGCGCCTTGCAGCTGTTCAGCGGCTACATGAGCCAGCGAGGGGTCAACAGCCTGGGGCTGAAGATGCCCGAAGGGGTGAGCTGGGCCAACTTCTCCCGCTCGAGCGGTGCCCGGGTGGCCAGTGATTGTCCCGGCAGTCTCCAGGTGCCGGCCAAGCTGGCCGGTCTGGCCGAGCCCATGAGCTGTGCCAGCCCGGTCTCGGACCCGGCGAATGCCCTGGACAACTGGTTCAACGGTTTCTTCAACTGACGAAGACGGGCAGCGCAGGCTGCCCGTTTTGCAAGGATTGCCATGACCCATTCCCTGTTTGAGGCCATCCATCACGTGGCCATCATCGCCAGCGACTATCCGCGCTCGCGCCACTTCTATCACCAGGTGCTGGGGTTGCCCATCATTGCCGAGACCCTGCGGGCCGAGCGTCAGTCGTGGAAGCTGGATCTGGCGCTGCCGGACGGCAGCCAGCTGGAGCTGTTCAGCTTCCCGGCGCCGCCACCGCGCCCCTCCCGGCCGGAGGCGTGCGGGTTGCGCCACCTGGCGTTTCGGGTGGCGGATCTCGACCGGGTCATCGCCCACCTGGAGCAGCACGGGGTGGAAGTGGAGCCGGTGCGGGTGGACGAGCTGACCGGCAAGCGCTTTACCTTCTTCACCGACCCCGACGGCCTGCCGCTGGAGCTGTACGAGGCAGCGCGTTAGGCTGCCTGCTGCAATCTGGGTGATCGGTTTGACCATGAAAAGGCCGCCCTGGGAACAGGGCGGCTTTTTTCATGGGGTTGGAGAGGGGATCATGCTGTGGTCAGCAGGGCGACCGCCACCGCCATCACCATCATGCCGAGCCAGCCGACGGGTCTGAGGCGCTCGCCGAACAGCAGCAGGCCCCCGAGGGCGGTGCCCAGGATGCCGATGGCACCCCAGGTGGCATAGGCCACGGCCAGGTCGATCTTGCCGGTACTGACCGCCTCGCTGAGCAGAGTGAAGGCACAGAGCACCAGCAGAATGCCGAGGACGCCCCACCCCTTGTCGCGAAAACCGACGGAGCGGTTGATCGCCATGTTGGCGCCGATATCCAGCAGGGCGGCGCCCAGTACGATGATCAACGGGTGCATGGGGCTTCCCTCCTCTGGCGGGTGGGGGCTGGTACATCGTGGGTCTCGCCCAGGGTCACCATGACAATCCCCACTATGGCCAGCGCCAGTCCGATCCACTCCTGGATGCTCAGCTCGTAGCCGAGGAACAGGACGGAGACGGCGGTGATGAGGGCGATCCCCAGCCCTTCCCACAGCGCAAACGCGATACCAATGGAGATTGTCCTGGCGGCCTTGGCGAGCAGCAGGTAGGAGAGGGTGATGAGGAGCCACATCGGCAGATAGTGGATCCAGCCGCTCTCGTTCTTTGGGATCAGGGCCATGGAGGAGGTGCCGGCGACCTCGGTCAGGATGGCCCCCGTCAGGAAGAGGCGGGCCAAAAGCAGGGGACGGGATGACATGCAGTTTCCTTCTGTTGCTGCGACGATGAGAGGATAACGGCACCCGAAACGGGCAAGGTTATCGCTGAGCGTCGAGAAAGCTGTCGCTGCTTGTTTGCCTTGGGGGCGGGGCAGGGGATAAGGTGGTGATGGAATAATCTGCCGCCAGTTTGAAGTCATGAAGCTAAATCAGATACAACTCTTTGTAGAAACAGCAGACAGTGGTTCGATAGCCAATGCCGCCAGACGACTTGGCAAGAGTCGCAGCGCCGTGAGCTCGGCGATTGCTACCCTGGAAGTGGAGCTTGGCGTCGAACTTTTCGAACGAGGGGCGAATCAGAGCCGGCTGACCGAAATCGGCGAGCAAGTGCTGGACGACTGTCGGCGGCTGTTGCAGGCCGCCAACAGCCTGAAGCTCAAGTGCGAGCACCATGCCTCCGGTGCCGAGGTGGCGCTGCGGGTAGCCCGGGACGACGCCATTCCCGAGGTGGTATGGCGCGAGATGCTGGGGGCGCTGCGTCGCCAGTTTCCGGGCACCAGCATCTCCCTGGTGCTGGCCTCACCGCCGGAGCTGCCGGCCCTGGTGGAAGAGGGGTTCGTGGATGCCGCCTTCGGCCTCATCACCGAGGAACAGGAGCGCAGCGGTCTTTGCATCGACGTGCTCAACCCGATCCGCACCCTGATGGTGGTCGCGCCAAGCCACCCGCTGGCTGGGCTGAAGCGGGTGTTGCAGCAGGATCTGACCGATCACACCCAGGTCACTCTCTCCTATGTGGACGCGTTTTCGGTCAAGAGCCTGCTGCCCATCGGAGGGCAGCATATCGGGTTGTCGAGTTTCGAACTGATGCGGGATGCGGTGCTGGATGGTCTGGGCTGGGCGGTGCTGCCTTCACCCCTTATCCAGAGCCAGCTGCGCCAGGGGGAGCTGCTGACCCTGAAGCACAAGTTCAGTCTGCAGTGGCGCGATTACGGAGTCTATCTGTCGGAGAACGCCCATCACGGCAAGGTGCTGGCCTGGCTGAAGAAGGCCATAGAAGCCTATCTCGAACCCTTCGAGTAGCCGCCAACCGGGGCGGGCACCCCGGTTGGCAGTCAGAGGGGATCAGCGCAGGCCGTGACGGGGGACGCGCTGGCGGGAGCGAAATGGCAGCAGCAGGAGGCCGAGCAGCAGATCCCCTGCCAGGGAGGCCAGCAGACCCGCCGCCACGCCGCAGAAAATGGCGGCCTGTTTGAGGGGGACCACATAGCCGTAGTTGTGCAGGGTATCCTGCCAGAGGGCGGGATCGGCGCGCAGCAACAGGTGGGAGAGCTGCTGGTACCAGGGACTCTCCCGCACGGCGATCTCCCCCTGAAGGTGCTGCTGCTGGTTCACCAGTTGCTGGAGGCTGGTGGCATCCTGGGTGAAGACGGGATCCTGGCTGGCACCGTAATGGGCGACCAGCGCCTGCAGATCGCCATTGAAGTGCTTGTCCGCCGTGCGCTGGAAGGGGGCCAGCGCCAGACCGGCTTGCTGCAGCCGGGCATCCAGCCGCTGGAAGTAGAGATCGACCAGCCCGGGGATCTGTACACCTGCCAGCAAACCGAGGGCAAACAACATCATGCGAAGGTAGCTGCGCATCATCATCATCCTGAACGAAGGGAGCACCCATACTAGCCGCAACCGGTGGGTGAGCCAAGGAGGGGGCGCGCTTGCCTACCCGGTCGGCGGCGCCAAAAGAAGAGCCGATGGAATACCTTTGTTACACGAATTCTTACACTTTTGTGATGCAAGTCATCTTGCGGCTGGCCTAGAATGAGCGTTTTTCGAAGGACACGTCGGCATGAGCAAGTTCATTCCTTTCTATCTGGCCGGGGGCCTCATTGCCTTCAGTTGGGGCGCCCTGCCTGAGCACGGCCCCTGGGATGGGTGGGATCTCGCCCTCTTCCAGCTGGTCAATGGCTGGATTGGCCACTCCCCCCGTTGGGCCGATCTGGTGGCCATCACCAACAACCGCCTGTTCGATCTGGCCGCGCTGGCCTGCATGGGCGGGATCCTCGCCAGTTGCTTCTTCCGTGCCGACGGGCAGGAGCGCCGTCGTCTGGTGGCCATGGGGGTCGTGATGCTGCTGGGGGCCCTGGTGATCAATCAGCTCGGGCATCTGTTGCCGGTCAGCCGTCCCAGCCCCACCTTGATGGTGGACGGGGCTCTGCGCCTGACCGAGATCAGTGCGATTCCCACCAAGGACTCCGCCGGTGACAGCTTCCCCGGTGATCACGCCCTCTTCCTGATGATCTTCGCCGGTTTTGCCCTGCGCTATCTGCCGCGCTGGGCCGGGGTGATTGCGGTGGTGATGGTGCCCCTGTTTTCTGCGCCCCGCATCCTGGCGGGTGCGCACTGGATGACGGACGTCTATGTGGGCGCTCTTTGCCTCTCCCTGATCTGCCTGCCGCTGCTGTTGCTCACTCCCGTGTCGGATCGCCTGATCGACCGCCTGGCTCCCCGGCTGCCACGCTGGATTGCCTGACGGAGAATGAAAAAAGAAGGCGGGTCACCCCGCCTTCTTTCGTTTACGCCTCACCGGTGCTGTGGTCGTCGCGAAATGACCAGGACTACGCCCGATGAGCCCGGGCTGTCGCCCTCCCAACCAGTATGGATAGCCCCATTCGGGTTCTGCCAGCCAAAATAGTCGCGGCCAAACGTTTGCACCCGTCGTCTCATGATCCTGGCCAGGATTTTTTCCCTCCGCTGCCTTAGAATCGCCGCCCGTTGTTGGGGGTCTCCCCATGCTTGTCACTTTTCTGCGTCTCTTGTTTATCGGTTGTGCCCTGGTCTTTCTCGTTATGCTGGTCCGAGCCTGGTGGCACAAACGGCGTCATGGCCAGCTCGAAGCTACCCCTTTCTGGCCGGTGGCGGCCATCGGTTTTGTGGCCAATTTTCTCGATACTCTGGGGGTGGGGAGTTTTGCGGTGAAGACCGCCTGCTACAAGCAGTTCAGGCTGATCGATGATCGGCTGCTGCCCGGTACCCTCAACGGCCAGTGCGTGCTGCCGACCGTGACCCAGGCTCTCATCTTCATCGGCGTGGTCAACGTGGATCCCGTCACCCTCATCAGCATGATGGCGGCTGCGGCGGCCGGTGCGGCCTGGGGCGCCCGTTACGTGGCCTCCTTTGATCGCCAGACCATCCGGCTGGTCATGGCGGTCTCCCTGCTGGTGGTTGCCAGTCTCATCTTTGCCGGTCTGCTCGGGCTCTTCCCCCTCGGTGGCGAGGCCATGGGGCTGAGCGGTTACAAGCTGGGGATCGCCCTTGCCGGCAACTTCCTGTTCGGAGCCCTGATGAACGTCGGTATCGGCCTGTTCGCCCCCTGCATGACCCTGGTCTATCTGCTCGGCATGAACCCGCTGGTGGCCTTCCCCATCATGATGGGATCCACCGCCGTGCTCAGCGTCTTCTCGGCGGGGACCTTCATCCGCAAGGGGGCTTTCGATGCGCGGGCCGTGCTGGCGGTGGCCATCTTCGGCCCCATCGGCGTGGTGCTGGCGGCCATGCTGGTCAAATCCATGGAGATGGAGATGCTCAAATGGCTGGTGGCCTTCATCGTCATCTATACCTCCTGGACCATGTACGCCTCCTGGCGGGCGGCGCGGCGACAGCCAGCGCCCGCGCTGGCAGAGGCGACGAGCTAGCTGGCGTCGGCGAGGCCCGCCTGAACGGGCACCCCGCGTTGGTATGTCATCCCGCTCGCCCGGTCCTGGCGCGTCTTCTGATGCCTCTGGCAGCCCCCTCCGAGTGGGCAGTCTGCTGGCTGGAGGCGACCAGTGCGGCTTCCGCCCTGGCACCGAGAAACACATAGAGCCCCAGCGCCAGCAGCAACCCCACGGCGCACCCCATCACCCCCACCGCAGGCCAGAGCAGTTCGCTCTGGCCGAGGGATCCCTTGAACAGCAGCAGCAACCCCTCGATGGAGACCGCGATCAGGATGGCGGCGATAAAGCGGGTAATGGTGCGCCGGATGGCGCTGTGGCGGAAGATGTCCTTATGCAGCAGCACCTCCTCTTCTAGGATGGTCTTGCCGAGATCGAACACCGCCAGGGCGAGCGTGAGGAAGATGATGGCGCTGAAGGCCCCCAGCCGGTTCTGCTGGGTGCCGCACAGGAGCAGATAGAGCTGCTCCAGCCCGTGCCAGATGAGGGTGCCGACGATGAGAAACAGGGCCAGACTCAGGACGACGTAGACGGCCCTGAACCAGGGAATGGCGCGCCGCCGCTCCCTGTCCCCCATCAGCCAGGCGATCAGCTGGTGCAGGTTGATCTCCAGCTCCCGGCCATGGCCCTGCACCAGCAGGCGCAGCTGCCCCTGGGCCGCCGGAACGGGCGCCAGTATGGCTGGCCTGATCTGGGGGGCCAGGCTCTTTACCTCCTCGACGAAGGCATAGGTCTTGAGAGACGCCTCGGGGAGGGTGAGCAGCCCCAGCAGCAGGGGGGCCAGCTCGGTTTCGTACTCCTGATAGCGCCGCAGCACATCGATGGGGCTCATCTCTGCCATATACACCTCGGTCCAATGTGCTCCTGAGCAGGGGCCTGCAAATTGTGGGCCCGATTTATGACAGCCCGTGTACGGCGCGGCGCACCAGCAGGTGGCAAGGCTCCGGTGAGGGACTTAAAGATGCACCACTACGGTGCCTCGTCGGGGCGAGCAAACAAAAAAGGGCCCCATCGGGGCCCTCTGCACATCTTGCGGCTTGTCAGCCAGCCAGCTTGGCGAAGCTGCGCTCGGCGGCCGCCAGGGTGTGTTCGATCTCCTTGTCGCCGTGGGCAAGCGACAGGAAGCCCGCCTCGTAGGCGCTCGGTGCCAGATAGACACCCTCCTCCAGCATCAGATGATAGAAGCGCTTGAAGCGTTCCATGTCGCAGCGGGTCACCTGCTCGTAGCGGGTGATCTCGGGCTCGTCGGTGAAGAAGAAGCCGAACATGCCGCCCACGTAGTTGATGGCAAGCGGGATGCCGTGCCTGGCGGCGGCGGCTTTGAGCCCTTCGGCGACACGGGCGGTCTTGGCGCTCAGCTGCTCATAGAGGCCCGGCTCCAGCAGCAGATCCAGCATGGTGAGGCCGGCGGCCATGGCCACCGGGTTGCCGGAGAGGGTACCAGCCTGATAGACGGGGCCGGTCGGGGCGATGTGCTGCATCACCTTCTTCTTGCCGCCGAAGGCGCCTACCGGCATGCCGGCACCGATGATCTTGCCGAGGGTGGTGAGATCCGGGTCGATGTTGTAGTGGCCCTGGGCACCACGCAGGGAGACGCGAAAACCCGTCATCACCTCATCCAGGATCAGCAGGGCGCCGAACTCGTCACAAATGGCGCGCAGCCCTTCCAGGAAGTCGGGCACCGGCGGGATGCAGTTCATGTTGCCGGCCACCGGCTCGACGATGATGCAGGCGATCTCGCTGCCGTACTGGGTGAAGGCTTCGCGCACCGAGTCCAGATCGTTAAAGACACAGGTGAGCGTGTGTTTGGCGAAATCGGCCGGTACGCCCGGGCTGTTGGGCTGACCCAGGGTGAGGGCGCCGGAACCGGCCTTGACCAGCAGGGAGTCGGCGTGGCCGTGGTAGCAGCCTTCAAACTTGACGATCTTGTCGCGACCGGTGTAGCCGCGGGCCAGCCGGATGGCGCTCATGGTCGCCTCGGTGCCGGAGTTGACCATCCGCACCTGCTCCATGGAGGGGACGATCTGGCGCACTTTTTCGGCCATCAGCACTTCGATCTCGGTCGGGGCACCGTAGCTCAGTCCCTTCTCCACCGCCTTGATGACCGCGGCCTTGATGGCCGGGTGGTTGTGACCGAGCAGCATGGGGCCCCAGGAACCGATGTAATCCACATAGGCCTGACCATCCACGTCATAGAGGTAGGCGCCATCGGCGTGATCGATGAAGCGGGGTGTGCCGCCGACCCCGTTGAAGGCGCGGACCGGTGAGTTGACGCCACCGGGAATGGTCTGGCGGGCCTGTTCAAACAGCTGATCTGATTTTGACATGGATCATCCTTAATGGGATTTTGGTCGTTACCCGGGCGCAGGCTGCCGATTGCGGCTCGGCAGGGGATGGCGGGAGGAGTATGCTTTGCGCTCTCGCCCCGGACTCTCGCCCGTGATACATGAAACGGGCCGACTATAGCAGAAAGGCCCAGAGCTGGGCAGCCGAGGCCGAGGTGTGTCTGGTCCTCGTTAGATGAGCGTGATTATCCATGGAGCAACAAGCCATTCCTTCCGCCGACGCGGCCTCGCTGCGTCGTCCTCCAGTCTTGCAGCGCCTGATACGGCGGGACAAGATGCCGCTGCTGGTGCTCCTGTTGGCGGCCCTAGTCGGCCTGCTGGCAGGCCTGGTGTGCGGATTGTTCGAGTCTTGCGTTCACTGGCTGGCCCAGCAGCGTGTCGACTTGCTGGCCGATCGCCCCTGGTGGCAGCTTGGCCTGCTCGGCTTTGGTTTCAGCGCCCTGCTGGGGTTGGTCGGCTATTTCCTCACTCATGCCTTTGCCCCCGAGGCGGGGGGATCCGGTATCCCGGAAATTGAAGGGGCCATGGACGACCTGCGCCCGGTACGCTGGTGGCGGGTGTTGCCGGTGAAGTTTTTTGGCGGGGTCTGTACCCTGAGTTCCGGCATGGTGCTGGGGCGGGAGGGGCCCTCGGTGCAGATAGGGGGCAACCTCGGCAAGATGGTGGCGGATATCTTCCGGTTGCCCAAGGAGCATGGCCACGCCCTGCTGGCTGCCGGTGCGGCGGGTGGTCTCGCTGCGGCCTTCAATGCCCCGCTGGCAGGGATACTGTTTGTCATGGAAGAGATGCGACCGCAATTTCGCTACTCCTTCCTCGCCATCAAGGCGGTCGGGATTTCGGCCGTCATGGCGACCCTGATGCTGCAGAACATGAAAGGGCAATCCCCCGTCATCATGCTGCCTCACTACGACGCTCCGGCCTTGAAGGCGCTCTGGCTGTTTCTCTTCATGGGGGGCTGCTTTGGTGTGCTGGGGTTCGTCTTCAACAAGCTGGTGCTCGCCTGTCAGGATGGTTACCTGGCATTGCATCAGAACAAGCGCCACCGCTTCGTCATCATCGGCATGGGGGTGGCTGGAACCTTTGGCATGCTGTCGCTGTTCGCCCCTTCGGTCACTGGAGGGGGAATCGAGCTCATCCCGCATTTGACGGGGGGAGACTATGCGATGGCGACGCTCTTCATCATCTTCTCGGTGCGACTGGTGGGTACCCTCATCTGCTTTTGCTCGGGGGCCCCTGGTGGTGTCTTTGCGCCGACCCTGGCGCTGGGCACCCTGTTCGGGGTGATCTTTGGTCACCTGTTCCACTCTGCATTTCCCGATCTCGGCATCGAACCGGGCGCCTTTGCCATCGCCGGCATGGGGGCGCTTTTCGCCGCCACCGTGCGTGCCCCCATTACCGGCATCGTGCTGGTGACAGAGATGACAGACAACTATCAGCTGATCCTGCCCATGATGATCACCACCATAGGGGCAACCCTGGTGGCGCAATGGTTGGGGGGGCGTCCCATCTATTCCCAGATCCTGGAGCGAACTTTACGGCTTGCTGCGCGTCAAAACCGGGGTGAAAGCAGCATCGCGACCGGTTAACTCTTTGTTTATCCGTATCAATCCGGCATGGTCGCGTATAGTGAAAAGAAACCGGCCGTGTTGATGTCGGCATATAGAAGAGGCCTTATGTCCCAAATCGTGAAGTTATTGGTGGTGCTGGCTGTGGGGGCATGTATCGGTTATGTCGTCGGGAACAGACAGGAGCTGGCTCAGAGCAGCCTGATGACGGTGCAGCAAGAGACGTTGGAGCGTCAGAGCAAGGCCATTGCACAACTGAAGACGGATCTCGGCGTCAGGGAGACCCTGCTGGCGACCCAGAAGGCCGCCTTCGAGCAACTTCAGCAGACGCTCAAGGATCAGGAAGCCCAGGTACAGGAGCAGAAGCGTCAGCTCGCCTTCTTCGAACGCATCATGCGTCCCACCGGCGAACAGGTGGGGGTATCCATCGACAATCTAACATTGCAGGAGACGAGTGTGCCGGGTCGCTACCACTATCGTCTGGCGCTCACACAACCCGCCAAGAAGCGGGAGCTGTTTCGGGGGCAGGTGCAGATCCGGCTCGAAGGCAGTCTGGCTGACAAGCCCAGGATCCTCAGTGGCCGGGATCTTGGCATGAAGGTGGGGGAGGGACGCTACGCGTTGCGATATTTCCAGCTCTTGGAGGGCATTTGGCAGCTTCCCTCAGGCTTCATCCCGGACAGGGTGAGAATCCTCATCCCGAAGGAGGGACGGCAACCGGCCCAGGAGCTGGTTGCTGAGTGGAACGAGGTGCTCAAGCCTCTGGTCGCTCAACCAGCCCCCTTGCCGGCAGCGCAGTAAGAGAGTGGTGAATACTTGAACTAAATGGTCGGGTATTGGATAATTTCGCGGTTTCCATGTTTGTGGATGTAACGGTTGTGAGGTCAGCAATGAGTGCAGTAGCAGAAGCCCCCTTGCCCATCCAGATGACGGATGCGGCAGCCAACAAGGTAAAGACCTTGATCACCGAAGAAGAGAATCCCGAACTCAAGTTGCGGGTCTACATCACTGGGGGGGGCTGCTCCGGTTTCCAGTACGGTTTCACGTTTGACGAGAAAATCAATGATGGCGATACCGTGGTCGAGAAGAGCGGCGTCACCATGGTGATCGATCCCATGAGCCTGCAATACCTGGTCGGCGGCAGCGTGGATTACACCGAAGGCCTGGAAGGTTCCCGTTTCACCGTGACCAACCCCAACGCCACGACGACCTGCGGTTGCGGTTCAAGTTTCTCCATCTGATCTACAAGCAGCGTGATATGAAGGGCCCCGAAGGGCCCTTTTCATTTTTGTATGCCTGGCGTGGCTGGCATGTAGATCTTGATGTGGCGAAAACGGGTACCGATTGGTAGCGATAGTGAAGGTGTGCAGGCTCATTTAGATGAATCCTTGACGGCTTTTTAGTCTGATTGGTTGTTGATTAAACACCTGGACGTCTTTTTCAAATAAACACGTAGTTTTCGCTTGTCAGCGAGAATCATATCCCTATAATGCGCCTCCATCAGCACGGCGCAGTGCGCGTCTGGTCCACCTTGCAAAGCAAGCTGGTGAGGGTTATAGTTTTAAACCCTGCTCTTTAACAATTTGAATCAAGCAATCTGTGTGGGCACTCACAGCATCGAGCATCAAAAACAATTTTTGATATCAATGTCTGATGAAGTGACCAAAGCAACGAAAGTTGCAGCAGTTAATTCAGCAATTCATTGAGCCGCCAACTCCTTGGT